>JAYSSI010000007.1:0-14614 GCA_043720615.1 Pseudobdellovibrionaceae bacterium
TTCAAGGTCATGATCGGCCCATTTTTTATCAACTCGGACAGACTCAGGCCCATGCAAAGATACCTGTCGGACCCACGCCGCAAGGACCTCTTCATCAGCTTTTGAAATTCGGCCGCTCTTTATGAGCTTCTCTACTTCAGCTTGGATTTTCATGTTTTCAAATTGTACTATCCACATTATTCCAATGTTATCGGTACTATATTGACATGTCAATAGTGATAAGTCAAATTTTTATTAAAAAAAGAGGCATTCTGATACGGTCTCTAAGCCTGTAAGTTGCGGTAAAGCGTTCCTCTTGAAACTCCAAGGCTGCGACATATCTCGGGCATGGAAAATTTCTTCTCATTAATCAAAGCTTTGGCCTGCTGGATCTTGTTTTCATCCATAAGCCGAGGACGGCCGCCACAGCGGCCGCGCGCTTTCGCAGCAACAAGGCCAGCCTTAGTTCTGTCACTAATTAAACAGGGCAAACGCAGGAGTGAAAAAGTCTCAAAACCCCCTGACAGATAACGGGACGAGTTTTGCAACTGGTCCATACCCAGACTTTTGTCTTGTAGTTTGTTCACAATAAACGCTGGTTTATTATGAACTTATTTAGCCATTTTTAAGATATTAAAACTGAACGCATTTGGTCCAAATTAATTCAGCATTGGTTTTTTCTGGAATTCTCATATTTAATCATTTTCTATGACACATTTTGCTTATTTAAGAGTCTCTACAAATTCACAAGACGCTGAAAACCAAAAACTCGGAGTTCTTGATTATTGCAACACCAGAAAACTGGTTCCACTAAAAATAATTACCGATGAAATCTCAACCCAAGTGAAATGGCACGATCGCAAGATTAGTCAAATATTAAATGAAGCCGTTGCTGGTGACGTTATTGTTGTTTCGGAAATTTCACGTTTGGCTAGATCCACTCTTCAGGTTTTAGAAATCCTAGAGCTCGCAGCAAAAAAAAGAATCTCCGTTCACATCGTAAAGAATGGCTTGGTCATGGATGGCTCCATCCAGGCGACCATCACAGCAACCATCCTTGGATTGGCAGCGCAAATTGAACGAGAGTTCATTTCTATGCGAACCAAAGAAGCCCTAACGCGCAGAAAAGAAAGCGGCCTTCCGATGGGGAGACCTAAAGGCAAAGCCGAAACAGTAAAGCTTGATGAGCACAGAACTGTGATCCAGTCCTATTTAAAAAAAGGAGTGAACAAACGTTCAATCGCAAAAATCATAGAATGCTCTCCGACCACTCTTTATAACTGGCTGGAGAGAGAAAAAGATCAGAAATCTTCAAAGGTTTTTGTAACATAAAATTTTATGTTACAAAAACGGACGTTTGTAGATCGACTTTAAAAAGCATCACAATTCTAGTAACAGCAATTTTTGTGAATTTTTACCTCTTTGACATTCTTAAAATCTTTATCCGGTAAAAATACCAACTGCCAAACCTCAGCTTTTTTATCGTTTGATGGCGATGAAAGAAAATAAGCTGGGATGGCGTCATTTTGAAAGTAACCGTCTGGATTACCAAGTTTTTTTGTGACTTCTGCTAAAGGTTTACCAATAAATTTTTTCAACTTGATGAGTTCGACAACCATTGATGCACGGGTAGACTCTTCTCCAGATTTAAATTTTTTTACATCAAAAGAAGAACTTCCCCATTTCTGCTGCGCTTTTTCGAGAGACATGAATTCCATTCTGAGATTAATATTCCCCGAATGTACTATTTCAAATACCAACACAAAAAAGCCTATTAAAAAAATTATTCGACCCATTCCGGAACCTTACCTTTCGGGCTAATCACATTTAGCTTTTTTTCTCGAATTAGTTTGAGCGCTTCTTTCTCCAGTTTCTGTTGAAACTCTTTGCCTCCTTTAATTTCAATGGCACTAGCTGAACCATAATTGTTATTTTCCAAATCCATTTTCATTTCATCAATTACAGGCTTTTTTATTACAGCCTCGTGTGCATCTAAAAAGGCTTTCGCTTTTTCTTCTCCTGAAGCTTCAGTACTTAAACCGGACCACATAAAATGCCTAAAAGCATCACTCTCATCGTTGCGACCATTGCGACCGAATAAACGCTGTGTTGCATTCTCAGCAATCATCTTTGCTTTAAAAATTAGTGCTGCGTCTTTTGGAAATTTTGCTAATAAAGACTGTTCTCCTGGTGTTAAACTAAAACCCGCGAATTCAGCTAATTCAGAAGCCAGTTCGGGCTTAATATATGTATCGCAAAATTTTTCACACTCCAGCGAGCAATCATAGTTAGACAAATCGTATTGCAACGTTCCACATTCTGTCCTACAGCCAACCGTACCAGGTTTTATTTTAGATTTTAAAAAGAATTTTTCACAATCAAACGCCTGCGCAAAAATACCAAATAAAAATACGGAGATAATCAAAAAATATTTCACAATTAAATTCTATTTTATCCAGTCATATGTCAATTATTCAGAAAAAACAGCGCTAAGGCGTTTTCTTACATCTGCCATTTCAATTTCTGAGGCCATCCCCAGTTTTTCGGAAAATCTTTCTTTCGAAATTGATCTGATGTGTTCGATACAAGCCTGACTCAGAATACTTTTAACTAAAATATTCGCTCTCGTAGGCCAATCTTTAAATGAAGTTGTAATTGGAACCACAATTACGGTCTGCAAAGATTTATTCATCGAATTGGGGCTTACCACTAAACATGGCCGGATACCATCTTGCTCACTGCCTCGAACCGGGTATAGCTTTACTTTCCAGATTTCACCATTGAGGAGCTTTGTCATTATCTTCCTCTAAATCAGCGTCAATCCAAACAGAGTCTTCTTGGCCTAAAACAGAGCTTTTAAAAGTCCATTTACTGTGATGTGGCAGATGTGAATCCAAAACAACCTTATTACCACCAACAGTCGTAATATCGATTATATCCCCCTCAGAAATATTTAAAGTATCTTGAACTTCTTTTGGGAAAATGACTCCCAAAGAGTTCCCAACTTTTCTAATTTTTAAAGATGACATTAAAACCTCCAACCAGAGTTATAACATATGTTATAACTCTGGTCAAGATTTAATATTAGTTTTAAAAACGCTCGTTTTAGATACTTTCTTCTTGGATAAATCAAAATGAAAAGTAACGACAATCCTTCATGGCAAGCATGGAATTGGATATCCAATTCCATCTTTTTCGGAACAGGCAGGCCCCAAACCCCAATCTTCACCAGAATTGACTCTTGTAGTACAACCTTAATTGATTTGAAGCTGGCTCGATCTTGGCAAGCTTTAACCTCAAAAGATTGTTGTGTGCTCTGACTAAAGGGAAATTCATCCTACAGACATTGCAACGGTATTGATTTAGATCAACGAAACTAGAACCCGAAGGGATAAAAAATGAAAAATTTTAAAAAAATTATTGGATCATCGCTGGCTTTAATTACAATGGTGGCCCAAACCGCGACAGCTTCAGGCAAGTGGGATTGCACCGAATGCTCGATTGATAATAAGCGCACATGCCTCTACGTAGTTCCTCATCAAACTGAAGGCGAACAGGTTTTGAGCAAAGTCGAGCAGGCTTGTGCTTCATCTCGTCCTGTTGCTAGGACAATTCCAGCTACAGCGGAAACCACAGGTCAATTTTACTGCACGCATGAGCTTTTGAGCTCGACAAGAAAATGGTCGGGGGATTCAAGCCGCTGTAAATGGGCGACAACGCATTTTTCTCTTGCAACCGGTGGCTGCAGAGAAGAATCTTTTGAAAAAACCTACGGATATGTCATGCGCAATACACTCAATCGGAAACTCTATGGGACGATGGAAACTTTGGATGCGTGCGAAAGTCAGGTTCGTGGAATGAATCAACGTCAATAGAAGATAGGACAAATTAATCCCACAACATTTGGAACGGTATCGCTTCGATCGTAAATCCCGTGTGCGATGCAAATCGCTCGTACCCCGGAGGCTAAGACAAATAAAAGGCCTTTTCGATCCTGATCCAAAGTATCCCCGGCCGGCCCCTGGGGGTTTTTTATGAGTTCCTCGCATCAACGCTTATGTTACGAGCCGTCACAAGCACCGCTGGCTCTGTTTAGAGGCTTGTACAGTTTAGTATACCCTTAGCCCTGTTAATTTATCATATCGATGAACTGCTCCACCGACATAATAAATGTAAGGTCCAATAATAATCGGATCAAGCCCAAAAGAGTATCCAGGATTAAAACGAGGTGCATTAAAGCCAGCAATAGAATCACCAGAGTTTTGATCCAGCCGCAAAATTGAAGTCACTAGTGGACTTCCGCGATAACTTGTAATATCGCCGCCCCCCACATAAATAGAAGATCCATCGTTTAAAAGATTATAAGTAAATCCAATAACCCCTGACCCGGAAATGGTGAAGGTTGTATCTAAAGCACCATCGACTTGCGATACTTTCATAAGACTTTGGATTGTGCCTGCCATTATTCCCAAGATGTACACAGAATTGTTGGCGGTTAATATTTCATAAACATGATGCACCTCTGGCGCCAAAAATCCAGCATCGTAAGCTCCTGTTGTTGCATTAATTCTAAAAAAATCATAGACGGCTTGGCCGCCATAGGTCGTTAAATTTTGTCCGCCAATATAGATGTAGTTGGCATCGGCGGCCAAAGCCCAATGCCAACTGCCAAAGTTAAAAGCAGCAGCGGAATTAAAAGTTGGATCTTTGACGCCTGTGTTCCAATTTATTTTTGCAACTGTATTGCAAGCCCCAGTTGATAAAAAGACCAAGCTTGTTCCCGTGTTTGCAAATGTATTGCTTTGATTGACTCCGCTAGCGTAGGCACATTGTGATACAAAACCCGAATCCATATTTCCATTATTAGGATCTAGTTTGATAAAGCCATTCGTGATGTTGGCGCCGCGGTAGGTGGCGGGCGCTTCTGATGTGACCAAATAAATTGAAGAATTGAAATACTTGATGACTTTTCCGCTGCCACCTTCAAGCCCAACAGACTGGGTAAAGGCCGTATCGACAGCAAAAGTTGTGGGATTGAGCTTCGCAAGACCATTGGCGTAGGTCCCTTTGTAAGTCGTGACGTTTGAAATCCAAAGGTTGTTGCCGCTAACATCCATATTTGAAACGTAGGTGCTCAGATATTTTTTGTTGAATGTTGAATCTAGCGCGCCAGAATTCGCGTCAATCTTCACCAGGTAGCCTACACTGGTCCCACGATATTTTGAAAAACTTCCAGAAATGAACAATGAAGAACCATTCACGATCAAGCGAACGGCTAAATTATCAAAAATGCCCACACCGCCGTCCTGTGAAAAGACCGAATCCAGCGCGCCGCTGTCTTTGTCTAATTTGACAAGACCACGGACGGTGGCACCACGATAAGTTGTGAAATTGCCGACCACAAAAATGCTTGTGCCCATGCTGACAATGGATTCCGGCATCGATGAAAAACCAATGGCTTGCGAGAAAGTTGTATCTAAATCTCCGGACGTTAAATCCAGCTTTGCAATATTTTGTACTTTATTGGCGCCGCGATAACCAGTAAAACTACCCGTTGCGTACAAAGCGCCATTCGCATGAAGCAATTTCCCGACATACCCTGAACCTGAAAACCCTGTGGCTTGTGTGAAGGTTGTGTTTAGATTTCCAGTGGTTAAATCAAGCTTTGCAGCTCCAAGTGCGGGGCTTCCTCGGTACGAAGTAAAATTGCCGCCCACATATAGGCTTGTCCCAACAACCTCAAGTGTTACAATATAGCTACTATACCAGTCGACGTTAAACCCCGTGGCTTGCGTGAATTCCGTATCAAGATTCCCTGTTGTTAAACTGATTTTGACCAATCCTAACACCGGCGTGCCGCGATAAGATGTAAAGGAGCCACCGACATATAAGTAATCACCGGATGCGATCATTTCAAACGCAGGGCCGCCTCCAGAAATTCCCGTCGTTTGTGAGAACGTCGTATCAACTAAGCACGTGTTCAGATCTAATTTTGCCAAGTTTTGCACGGTTGTTCCATTGATAGCCGTCATATTAGAACCTAAAATGTAAAGGCTATTTCCAATGGGAATGGTTTTGATAATACCGCCCACGATGGTAGTTTTGAACTGACATTCTTCGGCGGTCAGTTCAGCCGTTTGACCGTCTATTTGCGCAAAGCCATGCAATTTAAATGGATTAATTTGGTTAAACATGCCGGCCGCAAACAGACTTGTGCCATCCGTGGTGGTGGACGAAACCCAACTATTAAAAGTCGTTGGTTCAACGTTCAAATTAACTGTGACTGCATTTTGCATCGTATCTTCAATTTCAACCACTGCGGATCCCGATTGACTCGGCATCGTGTAGTTACCCGTAGTGCTATCAATACTTCCAACACCCGAAACAAGCCGGTAGGAATACGGCGCGACGCCACCAGAAATAACAGTTCTTAGTGGCGCAACTTTACCCACCCCGTGATCTTGGGTCACGGTGGTGTTCGAAGCCCTAAATGTACCTATCAGCGCAATTGTTGCTGTAGAAACGCGGCCCAAGGAATCTGTTGCTTGAATCACAACATTTGGACTGGACGTGATCGTCGTCGGAGCCGTGTAGCGACCCGTGATAGGATCAATTGAGCCTTCACCAGAAATAATACTGTACGAGTAGCTCCCGTTCCCACCTGAGGCTGCGAAAGTAAAATCAGAACTTTCCACCAAAATTTTAGAATTGGGGACAATTTCAAAATTTTGCAAGGATTGCGAAGAATTCCGTGACTCAATGAAGCTACTGCCAAAAGTGCACCCCGAAAGTAGGGTTACAATAAACAAATTGGTTGCGAGCTTAAGTAGCGTTGAAAAAAATAATTTCATTTTCACTCCTGAAACGTACCGTGTAAGGGTTAACGACTTCAGTATATCCATCTTTGATTTGTTTGTAAAAAAATCCAATTTCGAGACGTTCAAAAAGAGACACGAAATTCCTCAGATCGGTTTTTTTCAGTTTTTTGCAAGTCGCGTCACATGTGGAACAAGATATATTTTCGCTTTTACCATTTGTTTTCTATTTTCCAGAAGCCAAGAATAAACTCCAGGTTGTAGGCGCCGGGTTTAACTGGGGCCAATTTCACCGGCGTACCGGTCCTATAGGGACCACACTAAATGGACTTCGGTGCTTGCGCGGTCATTAATCAGTTTTTAGTACATGCCCCCAGCCATCAAATTGCGAGACGAAAAAACTGCATGTTACTGGCTGAAGCTCACTGACTTTTAATAAATGTACATCAGTAATGCCAACGTTGGTGTACTTTCTAATGACATCCTCGATTTCTAGTTTTAATTTCTGCGTAGAGTTTTCGCTTAAGTACAACTCAAAATTGCTACGTACTAGATCATCGGAAGACTGGTGTAAAATTTTGTTTGAAATGAGTGAGGCTAAGACAAATAAAAGGCCTGTTCGATCCTGATCCAAAGTATCCCCGGCCGGCCCCTGGGGGTTTTTTATGAGTTCCTCGCCCCCTCAACGCTTATGTTACGAGTCGATTGCGGCAGTGCTGGCTCTGTTTACTGGTACCCACCCAAATCCTGGCATTTAAACTAAACTCACCTGCCCAACGATTACAGTACGTTCAATTTTAAGAACTGCTGCCATGATCTTTGATCACGCCGGTTTGAGCTGCTCGCTTTAAACCATCAAATTCATACTTCATCGAATGATCAAATGTGGCCTTTGAACTTCTTATCTTAACTGTCGGGAAGAATTTTTAAACTGGACATCAGTCTTGTAAAGTAAAAGCCATTTTACTTCGATAAACGTAAGATGAAATACATAAAAAGCACAGCTCTTTTTTTTGCAAGCATTTTAACTTGTTTGTCGGCGCTAGCCCACAAATATTTTTAACGAACCGTTAAAACAATTAATGGAATGACCATTGAAATTGATGTAACTAAGCCGATCAAAGCTGGTGATAAATTAGAAATCAAAGTGACACCTAAAAAAGACGTAACTTTAACGAGCTCATATCTTATTTTGAGCTCGTTGGCACAAAGAAAAGATGAGACACCCCAAAATTCATTTATTTTTACGATTCCGCAATGGCGAAGCGAATCAAGTCAGTTTCTTTTTATTGCTAAAACCAAACAAGGTCATGATATTAAAGTAGATCTCGAAAAATATTTTCCGGGGCTTAAATTAGAGGGCCTTAAACTCGATAAAACTCCTCCCAAACTTCAAATTTTATCGGCGGCCTTAAATCCATCGAATACAAGTTTAATCGATTTAAAAATAGATTTTCGTGATGAAGAATCCGGTCGTAAACCTGATGAGTTGTTTGATATCACTTATAATTTTTACGATTTTTTTGCATCTTCTACAAGTTTATATCCCGAATGCCAACAAACAAGTTGTCAGGGACAAATTCGACGGACCGGAAAAGGCAATTTAAAAAATCCAACTCTTTATCTAGAGGTTGAAGATTTGGCTGGAAACAAAACAAGAAAATCTGTGAAGATAGAAGCTGAGCCTCTTACGATGACGAATGAGGCCGTGTTGAAAGATGTATCCCTTGTTGAATGTTCAAATACTGGAATGAAAGTGAATTTTACCATCTCAAACCCACAAAACATCCAGAGCACAATTGGCACTGTTAATTTTAAGCAGGGTTTACTTTCTGTCCCAATGAAATGTGATGGTGGAAAATGTTTATTATCATTTGAATTTCCAAAATACTTTCCTGAACAATTCAAGGAATTCAGGCTTGGGGCATTGGACCATCATAAGGGCTTCACCAACTACGATTTTACCAATACAGAGGGATTAAAAGAATGTATGCGTAAAGTCCCGGTTAATAAAGATTTTCCATTTGATAAAATTCAAATTATAAACACTGGCGCTGGTTCCGGGGCTAGTCGGGGTGCTTCACCTCCGTCGGATATAATTAAAAAAGTTAAGCCTGTATTGCAACGCCAATGATGCAAAGCGAACACCTGTTAGCGCAATAGACAGCCGCGTTTACCGGAAAATAATGTTACTGGGAATGTGTCAAAAAGCGACTCTGTAACTGGTAGCGTGTTGCCATTCCTAGGCGTGCCTAATCAACATCTAAGTAGAGAACTTCGGGGCTTCATTACAAAAATCCGGAATCCCAAGGGTCTTTGGCTCTAACTTCCTTAAGTTTGGCCTCTAGCTTTTGCTGTTTTTCTTTCTCGATTTCTTGCTCCAGCTTTTGTCGTTCTTCATAGGCAAGCTGCCTGGCGGTAGCGTCCTTTTCCCTCGCCTCATCCCTGATACGTTTCTGCTCTGTAGCAGCTGCTAACCGCACCCGTTCTTTTTCTTCAAGTTCAGCTTTCTCTCTCGCGTTGCTGTACAGCCAATAAAAAATCCCTGGCACAATGACTACACTACTCACAAAAAACGACCACTGCCAGGTCTGATATTTAAAAGAATAGCTGTTGATGAATTCTTGAAGCTCCTTGGTTTTCCAATCATAGTAAAAATTAAAAACTCGAAACCATATTACGATTACTTTCCAGTATAGTTCATTAAATGGCGGCGCCTGAATCCACTTCATCAAATATCCAAAGTACCACCCCGGAATCCCAATGAGTGTCAGCACCGAAATTAAATAACCTGCAAGCGTGAACCTAAAAAAAGTAAGAGGCGTTTCATAGTATTCAGATTTATCTTGATTGTAGATCGTGTAGACTATGACAGCCATTATATATGGAGTGAGCACGAACACCAGTCCCGCCGAAATTAAATAAAGCCCTAAATACTCAATCAACCGCCACGTGATGTAAGTAACAAAACTCCAAAATGGCAAATTAAAACAAAAAAATCGGCCCATTTCGTCATCAATAAACATTGCGAAAAACTCATCGACTTTTTGAAAGGGGTTACTCATTTAAAGCCACCAGAGCCAGGCTCGCTGGACGCAGCTTTTGGCACGATCTCATCGTAAAAGTCCACCCGGTAACATAAAGGATGTCGGGATGTGGTCTCGATCATTCTTTGGATAAACCGCATGACCACAGGCTTTGTGGTGACGAACCAGACTTTGTCTAAAACCTTAAACCGGCCACTGGCGCTATCACGGCCGTGATAGCCTTCTTCAAGAAGATCATCGTAGAGCTGGATCTTATCCGCAATTCGTCTGCGGGCCTTTCGGGCGACTTCGAGCTCAAAAGCAATTTTTTCGTTTTTAGAATTAATAAAAAAAGCGTCTGGCCGCAGATCTTTACTAAAATGGTACTTGTACTTGCCATCAATTAAAATGGGACTGGCTTTAAGCCACTTCTCCGAGTACCACGCCCTGCACTTGCCTTTAGATTCAGTTAAAGCCCGGATCATCGTGATCCGGGTGTCGTGATCATAAAGCGAGAAATCAATTTGCTTTGCTGGCCGGATCAGCATCGCTTCCTTGACGTGCGTCGTAAGGATTTTATGACCAAACGGTGTCAGCAAAAAGTGAGCGCAACCAGAAGACGGTACTTTCTCAGTTTTAATCAGCGCAATCCCACGAAGCTTTGAAAGCCGCTGGCGGGTTGTCCAAAGGTTCTTTGGCAAGGGTTCAGTTTGGGATTTACGCACGTCAAAGAATCTAAAGTAAATCGACTCAAGGCTGCAAAACTTTTGCTCCAGAACAAATCTCATGATTTCGTAGTCTCTCAGCTGGATGCGGCCGTGCGGGCTCTTCGCCGTGATCGAGTCGGTCAGGCTTGTGATGAATTCTTTTTTGGTAATATCAATGGAACTCATGAGCAAGGCCTCCCAACAAGTTGGCTTAAATAAGAGCGAAGCTGGCACAACAAACCGAATGCCTGCATATATCCCCTTCTATTCTTACGAATAGAAGGTACCCCTAATGTCGTCCTTGAGTTTGATTTTTTAACTTGAAATTAATCAATGATTTCAATGTATGCAACGCATTATATTCGAATAACCTCCTCAAGTCAAGAGAGGAGGTCTTTGAGGACCCAGTTTGCACTTCGCTGTTTTCGAAATGGTTTTGGATTGAGCGAGTTGTGGCTCTGACGTCTCAGCAATCAGACACGAGATCGAGATATCTCGGTATCGCGCCTGTTCGTTCAGGCGCGGTGGAGATGCTGCGTGGTTGCCAGAAGTGAATTGTAAATTTGTAAATCGCGCGGCCGGAATTTGGATCAATACTTGTCAGACTTTGTATGCGTGTCAAGGTCCACACCACTGCCTTCCGTAGCTCCAGAGTCTGGATTTCATTCTTGTACCCGCAACCGGATAGGCATAAAACTTTTTCTAAGTATTTGCTCGAAATGCTGATACAGGTTTTTTCATTGATAAAAACAAAGCCTGATTTGGGTTGCTGTTTTTATTCCATAAACTAAATCTCCTATTTCTTTTTCCGACTCTTGATTGAGCCTTCAAAAAATTTGAGGCTTATCAAGTGTTGGATTTTGGCGACTTAGAGGAGATTGATTTGGAATAAAAATTTCATTTTCCCAAAGCGGTTTTATATTTAAAATTCAATATCGCGCCGCATACAAAAAATTTCTGATTGATTAAGTCGAATTAAATCGTCC
Organism: Pseudobdellovibrionaceae bacterium; assembly: GCA_043720615.1. Taxonomy (GTDB): domain Bacteria; phylum Bdellovibrionota; class Bdellovibrionia; order Bdellovibrionales; family Bdellovibrionaceae; genus JAYWDA01. The sequence goes on from JAYSSI010000007.1 coordinate 11,514, forward strand.
TAATTAGCTATTGAGGAAAATACATGAATAAATCAATAAAAATAGGTTTTATCTCTAACAAAGGTGGCTCGACGAGAAGTTCGAGTTTATCAAACATAGCTGGAGTTTTAGCCAACGAACTGGGCAAAAAAGTTTTGATATCTGATTTCGATGAACAATCAAATATGAAGACCTTGTTTGGAGTTCGATTTTCAGAATCTGAAGGCGGAATGGGATCAATTCTAAATTCAGGAGTTGATCCACTGAAAATGACCGTTAAAGTTCGAGATAACATTGATTTAATTGTGTCAGGTGGCCGACTCATACGAGATTTTGAAAGAAATTTTGGTAATAGCCCAGACAATGAAGAGATTTTGACAAGAAGATTTCAATCAGTAAAAAACAAATACGATTTTGAGTTATTCGATACCAGCCCAAGTCTTAACTTAATTCACACGAATTTGGCTTTTTATTGCGACTATTTGTTATTAACTACAACACCAGATCTCTTAGGCTTTATTGGAATCAAGTCGGCAATCGCATTCGTAGAAACCCTAAAGAAGCATTATCCAAATAAAAAGATAGCTGATGTCCTTGGTGTTATTTGTGGAGCATTCGATCCAAGACGAAACCTAGACCTTGATGTGTACGAAGATTTGAAAAGATTAGAAACAAACGACTTATTACTTGGTGGCAAAGTATTTAGTCCGATTAGACACGACATTAAGGTTAAAACCGCTCAGGTTAAGCGAAAAACAATAACAGAGGCCTTTCCAACCACAAAAGCTTCTACTGATGTTAGAGCCGTCGTGACGGAGCTATTAACTGAAATTGAACTAAGAGAAAAAATTCCTGTTCAACAAAAAAGAACACCTGAGGTTTCAATCTAATGAAATTTAGGGAGAGAAAAAATAAAGGAGCTTTATCTGTATTGGAAGAAACTCCAATTATTGACTTCACTCCTGACATTACCTCAGAAGAAAAGCTTTTAATCGAAGAGCAATCCAAGAATGCCGATGCCCCGTCTGAGTTCAGACTTACGGAAACCCGTAATAAAGAACTAATAAAGGACAAACAAAGCACTAATAAACCCGTAACGGAATTATTCATTAAACCCGTGACGGAATTAAAAACCCGTAATAAAGAACTAACAGAAAAACGAGAAACCCGTAATGTCGAAGTAATAAAGGACAAACAAAGCACTAATAAACCCGTAACGGAAAATGGTGATTTGAGTTTGGATAAAGTAAGTAGTTTTCAAAGAAAAATTCTTCAGACAATTTTTCAAGAAATACAAAAAAATCCATTCGAAAAAGAAACTCGGCCATTAAATATTGGTCAATTAGGTGAATTGCTTGAAATCACTGATGGCAAAGGATTTGAAAGCCTTAGGATAGTTATTCTGAGATTAGAAAAATCAGGGTTTTTGATAAAAACAAAAGTTAAGACGGGAAGATCGGGTTGGACAAAATACTGCTTGCCGAATTTCATGTTTGATCAACTTTTAAAATACACACAAATTCAGAAACCCGTAATAAAGGACGAACAAAGCACTAACAAACCCGTAACCAAACCCGTAACGGCAGACCTTAGTATGTATGTAAGTAATAATTTAAATAGTAATTACATACATACACAGTTTCCAGACTTAGAAAAGATGGGATTAAAAATTGAGCATGTTGAAAAATCAGTTCGTTCAGAAAAGGATGTAGAACAAATTTTAACTCATTTCAATCATAGCCTTTTGAATAATGAAGTTCGGTCCAAATACAAATTGCCAGTATTGCTTTCGATTTTAAACGATGAGAAAAAAAGTTGGGTTTCAGAGAGCTATCTATCAGAAATCAACGAAGAGTTACATCGGAATGATTTAAGAATGTCTCAATATGAAGAACTTAAGAAAAAACAAAAAGAGCAAGGGCTATTAGAAAAGTTTAATGAATTTAAAATGAATAATTTAAATTTTGTTGAAGATATTAAAGCGAAAAATAAAAACTTTACGACTGATAGCTCCATCATTGAAAATTTGGCTTTTGCCGAATGGAAGAGCCAAAATGACTTTTAAAGAGAATAAGTTGAAATATCATCCATATTTTTTAAATAGTGTGATAGTCAGAAGACCATATTTGACAGAGGAGAAAATTCAAAATGTTCTCCATCATCACGACGAAAAAACGATTCAAGAAAATGGTCGAGTCGCCTATCATGGATATGATGTAGAAGAAAAAAAGTTTCTAAAAGTCATAGTGGAAATTGAAAATGGAGAACAGTTTATTTTTAATGCCCACTACAACCGAAGTTATAAAACGAAAACTGCGAGGAAATAGCTATGAAAATTATTTACGACAAATTATCGGGTATGTTAAACATTCAGTTTAAAGAAGAGCCAAGCACTGAAAGTGCGGAGCTAGAGCAGGGTGTAGTGGTGGATTACAATGCTAAAGGCGAAATTATTGGAATTGAGATCGAAGAAGCTCACAGGTTTGATCTCAGTAAATTTTCATTTGAAACTTTGAATGAAAGCCAAAAAGAAGTCGGTTAGTAGCACAACATAATAATTCCCAAACCCGATTTCTAAAATAACTTTTAGAAATCGGGAACATTAACTATGAAAGATTAAATTTTAAGCAGAAAATTTCTAACTTTCGCTAACGGCTGTTAAAATTCCACCAAGCTATCGCCATTCAACGATCAACATGAATACACCGAATCCATCAAGCCATACTGTAAAAGTTCAACAGCAGGCTTTTAAACGATAAAAAACCCCTGAAAATCATATTCGTTATCAAAATTAAATATAATTTCACAAAAAAACCCAAAACCGATGGCGAAGCCTAAAGGTTTTGGGGTAGGTGCGGGATTCGGTTCAAGGCGCCCACCCAATTCGGTTAGATAGCAACCTCATCTTTCAACTGAATCAAAGTACCCATTCATGATGTTTTTTTGCTCATTGTCCGATTTTTTTAGTTCTTAGGGGGCAATAAAATTTTTTCGTATGCTCTGCGTAAAAAATATTAACCGGCAATACTTTCGAGCTTTTCTTTACGCTTTTTAACTTCTTTAAATTCAGGTTCTGCATCAAATCCATTTGGATAAAGAATCATTTCTGGAGAAAGCCCCAT
>JAYSSI010000008.1:0-14603 GCA_043720615.1 Pseudobdellovibrionaceae bacterium
AATACCTTTGCTTTTGGTTAAAAATCCTCAATCAAAATAAGGAGCATTTTGAGGACCCTGTTGTAGGACTTTTACCTGATTAATTTTGATTTTAAAATACGTAAAATTTACCCGCAGCCTGCGGCTGGTTTTTATGGAGCATTTTTGAATTTGAGGTTTTTGAAACTTGGAAATCTGGTTAATAACTAGAAACCCCAAGGCCATTTAAACGCACACAATTGGCCGCAGGATCGTTTTAAATTGCAAGGACATAGAATTTGATGAACTGGTTGTTAAAATTGAACTGAGAGGACTTTAGAGCGATTTAAATTGAATCTAAATTTTTGAACTCTTCGAATGCTACTTTTTCAAGCAATTCTTGACTTGTAATAAAAGTATTGTGTTTGTTTTTGATGGAATCAATGAATTGGGGATTTTGATCAACGTAGGTTTTAAACTTTTCTTGAAGCCTGATTTCTGAAAGCCGTTTTTGATTCTCTTCAGATTCTTGGATGCGTTTTAGTTCCTGATCAAGTTCTTGTTGTAGAGTTTCTGAATACTTCTGGCTAATGTACTCTTTACCAGATCTTAACACTCCGAAAAGTATTGAAGCTAAGTTTCCGGTCTTGCCGTTTTCAACATCAAAACTCAAAGCCTCGATACTTTTCTGCACAAGCTCCAAAGAACAGAGTTTATCATTAACCAACTTTTGTAGGTTGTTTTTTGAAACTCCAAATTTTGCTAAATTAGCGGGCAGAGTGATTTCTGATGAATATTCGGGCTGCACTGTATTAGTAGTTATTATATTTAAATTACTACTACTATAAGGCCCGCTTGTTATCTGTTCTGTTACCCGTTTGGTTACCTGTTTGTTATCTAATTGATATCCGTTTGTTATCTCTTTGTTATCCGATTCCCTAATTCGAAGGTCCTGATAAAGCTCTTTTTGGATACTGAATTTAATCCATCCCCCGCGGCCTGTTTTACTGATCTCTCGTTTAATAACTCCTTTTTTTACTAAGCGGTGAATTACCATCTTAGCCACACCAGGGTTGATTTTTAGACTTTCGTAAATATGTGAAAGTGTAATTTCCGGAGATATTAAATTTCCGATTCGCAAACATTCTTTAAAGATCAAAAGTAACAGATTTTTTTCATTTCCCACAAGCGATTCAAAACCTGATTTTGTTATCCGTTTGTTATCCGTTTGTTGACCAATTGTTATCTGTTCTGTTATCCGTTTGGTTACCTGTTTGTTATCCGTTTCATTTTTTTTAGATAATTCTGTTATCCGTTTGTTATCCGTTTGTTGCCTGTTTGTTACTGCTTCTTTTTCTATTTTGTTATCTGTTTGATACCCGTTTGTTGCCTGTTTGTTATCCGTTTTCGGATGAAATGCCGCACGCTCTGAAGAGTTTATTTCTTCATCCATTAGATCCATAAAATCAGAAACATTTGTTTTTGTCTTAGCCATTAGATCATACCGGCGATATTTTCTGTTAATTTCCTATATCCTTGCGCAGCTCTAGAATCAGCAAACTCATAAATGATTTGCTTTTTAACTTGTGCCTTTTTGATTGTTGAATCTATTCCGATTGGCTCGAATACATTGCACTTTGAACTGAACTTCATTTTCACCGCTTCATAAGCTTGTTGCGAAACCGTCGTTCGTTTATCAAACATAGTGGGTAAAATTCCTAAAATAACCGGTGATTTTTCATAGAATTCTTCTATGATTTTCTTTTGTTCAAATAAGTAGTTTATATTAGAGATTGCAAAAGCATCCATTGTTGCTGGAATCAGCCAGTAATCTGCGAAAGTCATAAAGTTTAGTAAAACAAGATTCATCGCCGGACTGCTATCGATGACACAATAATCGTATTGGATATTCTGTTTTTTAAAGCGACCCTTTAAAGTTTCTTCTCGCCTATGAAATGCCGCCATTTTCATATCTGCTTCAGCCAATTTTCGCGACGAAATCATTACATCAATTGTACTATCGTCGACATTTATTTTTTGAATAGCATCTTCAAACGGAGTGTCTTCAATTAAAAACGAAGTAAAGTCTTTGTCGCTATTTTGTAGTTTTAATCCAAAATAAGTTTTTATACTTCCTTGTGGATCGCCATCGATAAGTAAGACCTTGCTGTCTGGTTTAAGTAATTTTAACCCAGTAGCAATTGCCACCGCTGTTGAGGATTTAGCAACCCCACCCTTTATATTCGTTACGAGAAGTGTTTTCATTGTAGTCCTCCAATGACCCTATTCAAATTAGATAGGTGAAGACCAAAGGGCGCAATAAAATTTTTTGTAAACCATGCGTTATCGCGCGATATTAAATTTTCATTAGTCTGCTTGGACTAAGACTAAAAATCAGAAACAAATGGTCCATTTGCATCCAGAAATTTAAGGATGAGGAGTAATAGCTATAATTGTTATTTGATTTTTTTGAGGACCATAACACCAGAATACTCGATAGGCTCCTGGTGTTTTATTTTGAGCATAGGCTTCAAAAACTTTTTGTTTAAAATCATACGGATGAGCAAGGGAATCATATTCATGCGTATGAAGGCCCGGGTGCCTTGGATTACTTTGTAAGTACTCTAAACACTTATCTACTTGTTTAAACAGACCCTCAACTGGGGACGCCTTGGCCTTTTTATTTTTTTTACGATTATCTAAAGATTTCTTGGCAGCATTTTCGAGTTCTTCATACTTTTGATTTGCTACCTCTAACCAAATTAACTCAAACATCTTTTTCTAGTCTTTCAGTTCTGATTTCCAGGACCTCTTTTTTGAAAAAGAAGATACGGCTACAGTTTTTCCTTCACGCGCCTGTCTAATGCCAAGAGTTACCATATTTAAAGCCTCTTCATTTTCAAAAAGCCACTTCTCATTAGCTGGAATAGTTACTGCGGGTTTTATGACGTATTCGCCGTTTGCACGTTTTTGTATAATAACCGTAGCCCCAGCAAGCTCTTCACTTAAAAGGAGACGACCCTTAGAATCTATTTTTTTTGCAGCTGTCATAAACACCTCGAACACAGTTTATCAAGAATACTCTAAAATGTAAAGTGGGAATTTCCCACTTTACATAAGACTTTATGTGCCTAAACCTCGATAAAGTGTGCCTTTAGATATCCCCAGTGTCTTACAAATCTCGCCAATGGGGATACTCTTTTCATTATGAAGCGTCTTAGCCAGCTGGATCTTGGAATCATCCATCAGCCTCGGACGTCCACCTTTACGCCCACGATCAGCGGCGGCTTTCAAGCCCGCAAGGGTTCTTTCCCGAATAAGCTCACGCTCGAATTCAGCCAGCGCTCCAAATATATGTAAAAATAATTTTCCGCTGGCGGTTTCTGTATCGATATTTTCTTGAAGTGATTTTAACCCAATCCCACGCTTCTCAAAGTCCGCTACAAGCTCCACTAAATGTTTTAGTGACCGAGCCAAGCGATCAAGCTTCCAAACCACAACAACGTCACCTCGTCGCAGATACCCAAGCATTTGATCAAGCCCCTCGCGACTTGATTTAGATCCACTCACGGTATCTTGATAAATATTGCGATCTTCACATCCTGCTTTTTTCAAAGCATCAATTTGAAGATTAAGACTTTGCTCCTGTGTTGAGATCCTGGCGTAACCGATAAACATAAGCCCCCATTGGTTTGATAACCAAAGAGTTTCAAAAAGGTCAGGATACGGCAATTAGTAATTCAATTTTAAAAACAGGTTTTGAGATGGGTTTTGAAACCGAAAATTCCTTGTAACATAAAATTTTATGTTACAAGGAATTGAATTCTAAAAAGTCTCACAAACGCTCGTTTTAGATACTTTCTTCTTGGCTAAATCAAAATGAAAAGTAACGACAATCCTTCATGGCAAGCATGGAATTGGATATCCAATTCCATCTTTTTCGGGGCCGGCCCCAAACCCCAATCTTCACAAGAATTGACTCTTGCAGTACAAGACTATTCGGAAAAACAGCGCCCAGGCGTTTTCTTACGTCGGCCATTTCAATGTCTGAAGCTACGCTCAGGAGGCTAAGACAAATAAAAAGCCTTTTCTCGGTTTATACAGACTTCAGGCTGGTTCTGGAGCCTTCCCACGGAGTTGGCATGAAGACCACCCCGCTAATAAACGGAGACTCGACTTTCGACAGGGACCATCGGCGACCCATTGTAAATCGTTTGGTCAGCTCTTTACCTCAAGTGTTAGTTTAAGCCGATTTGAACATGGCTCAACATTCGCAGATTATATCCTCGATCGATCGTTGTGCTCTAGATCACAAACGAAACTAGAACCCGAAGGGGTAAAAAAGAAGGAGAAATATTATGAAGAGTTTAATCTTTGCTGTCATGACGTCTGCGTTTACATTGTCAGCACTTGCCGGCGGCGATATTGGGTCGGCTAGTACATCAAAACCTGCAACCATCGGAGAAGCTCTCACGATGATAGACGGCAATCGCTGGGTCATCCTTCAAATTAATCAGGACCTTTCTCCGTTGGCGCTTCTTACGAATGCTGGCGCCATTGGCGGATATGCGGCGACCGATAGCGACGAGTTTAAAAGGCAACAGTTCAATCTTCGATACGACTGGCACTCAAAAACTGTAAAAAAAGAGTATTGTACGTTAAGTTTTGGTGGTCACTCGCCTCCAGGTGGTAAATTCAATGCCGGAACCAAGATTGCTTTAATGCTGGAACAATTTCCTGGAACCCATAATAGCACCCTTCAGGGCATGTCGGGTGCCGTATTGGAATTGGAAAATGGAAAAACTAAACTCAGCGACGTGTCGGCCACCTTAATCTGCAGAGTTGTGAATGGAAATACACAAAGTGATCAAAATGTTACGAGTGTTGATATCGAAAAAGCAACTGCAGGCGTGTTGAAGGTTTTCTAAAGCTTTCAGCATGGACGCTTCATCTAGATCGATTTGAGGCTAAGACAAATAAAAGGCCTTTTCGATCCTGATCCAAAGTATCCCCGGCCGGTCCCTGGGGGTTTTTGATGCGTTCCACACATCAACGCTTATGTTACGAGCCGATTGCGGCAGTGCTGGCTCTGTTTACAGTGCGAAATATTCGAAATTCTTTAACCATCTCCCAGGCGCCAAGAAAAATAGCGGCCCAGGTCATTGTGCTACGCAACAGCTGTTGCGTAGCAGGTTTGTAGGCCGTTATAGTAAAAGCAACCTGGGGAGAAGTTATGCTACGTCCATTTTTTATTGGATCTTTAATCATTTTTTTTTCGAACATTAGTTTGGCGGATATTTGCTCTCGCTCGTTGCCAATCCGCCGAGAGATTGAAAAAACATTAGCCAAAAGTTGCGATCAGATCTCAGTTGCTGACTTGAACAAGATACTTAAATTGGAAGTTCCTTATAACAAGACAGATTTGTTTGTTTTAAAAAATGGTGATCTTGAGGGTTTGACCTCGATGAGCTATTTATTCCTAAACTCAACACTAACTCAAATTGAGAATCAAGCTTTTAAGGGACTGCCTTCCTTGCAGTCCCTTATCATATGTTCATCGCAATTAACTTCACTTCCTGAGGACGTTTTTAAAGATTTGTCACAATTGCAGAATCTTAGCCTGCGGTATACTGGTCTAACTGAGATCCCTGCCGGACTTTTCACAGGACTTTACAACTTAAAAAGCCTTATGCTTTCTGAAAACCCTGAATTAACTACGTTGCCAGAAAACGTTTTTTCACATCTTAAATTGGTTGAAAATATGTACTTGGCTGATCTGCCTCTACATAATTTTTCAGCAGAAACCTTCAGGGGACTAAGTCATTTAAAATACCTTTCTTTTAACAGCAAAAATATTACCAATATACCAGCAGATCTTTTTAAGGATCTTGGTGAACTCGAACTTTTGAATTTTTGGGCTAAAAACCTAAAAACAGTTCCAGAAGTACTTTTTCGCGATTTAAAATCACTCAAAGTATTGAGCTTTCTAGCCGATGATTTGGGTGAGTTGTCTACAAAACTTTTTATGTCTACGTCTAAATTAAAAACTTTGCATCTGTATGGTTTAGGCGCAGTTCGAACAGGACTGTTTGACGGACTGTCAGCCTTAGAAAAGTTAGTAGTTTGGGTCGACCATTCGGACACTATAGATGAAGATGTTTTCAGAAACTTGCCGCTGTTAGTTGATCTTGGAGTAGTAGGTCATAGTTTGACCAATCTGCCCCTAGGACTTTTTAACGGACTCAAAAAATTAACGAGTTTAAATTTGAACAACTGGAAATTGACATCGCTGCCAAGCGGGGTTTTTTCGGATTTGACTTCGCTTCAGTACCTAGAATTGGATGTGACACCTTTAGCACACTTGCCAGCGGATATTTTTTGGGGACTAGCGTCGTTGGAGCAAATAACAATGGAGAACACTCGGCTTACGTTCTTGCCTGAGGATTTATTTAGGGATCTTGCTAATCTTAAAACATTTAATTTTTTTTCAGACAGAATGGTACATTTGCCGTCTTTGCTTTTCCGGGGAACGCCTAAACTCGAAGAAGCAATAATTGACAGTCCGTTAGTAAACCTGCCGGTTGGTCTTTTTGATGGTCTTACAGACTTAAAGGGTGTTGGATTTAATAACATAGTTTTGACGGAAGTATCCCCCGAAATGTTTTCTCCGCAAAATTTTAATAGCCAAGCAAAAGTTTTTTTCCCAGTTAAAAATTTCTTAACTCAAGAAACGATCTCCCTTCTAAATTCGCAACTCGGGGATAGATTAGCGTTTTACGATTTCGATGGCCGGCCCCAGGGGATTTCTTATGAGTTCCACACATCAACGCTTATGTTACGAGCCAATCGCGGCAGTGCTGACTCTGTTTACTGGTACCCACCCAAACCCTGGCATTTAAACTAAACTCACCTGCCCAACGATTACAGTACGTTCTATTTTAAGAACTGCCGCCATGATCTTTGATCACGACTGCAATTTTGAAACTCGTTTAAATTAAAAAATATCTTGATCCAAAACCCCGCCATCTTTTTTGACCGACTCACTTGGCCTTGGTATATCCGGTGCAAATTCAAGCTTGGCTTTTAAAATTTGATTTTCTGCCATAAGCTCTGATCTAACTTTTTCTAGATCACCGATTTTCACCTTAAGCGCCGCGCGATTAGATTCGATAATCTGATTCAAATTATCTTCTTTGTTTTTTAACTGATCGCGCTTTGTTTTAGTTTGCTCATCAACTAAACCCTCAACAATCGCATTCACTTTTTCAGGATCATTGCGCGCAAGCCAGTAATAGAACGAAGGCCCTCCTAAAAATAACGAGCACAACAATATCCATCCAACTTCAAGCCGGTCATAAATCACACCTACTTGTGCAGATCGCTTTAAACCATCAAACGGCGAGCCTGCATAAGTTGAACTTCGCCACTGATTAAAATATTGATTCACATGAGGCCAATCTAAAACATATTGGCCTGTTAAGTTTCCTTTTTTATCAATCACCACAGCTCTAGTGACATTACTAAAACACGTAAAGCCAACGACCAATAAACAAAACGCATAAGCCACAACAACAGCTCTATATCTCGATAAACTTAAAACCCCATCCCCGGGTTCCCCTGCTAGGCGTAAAATAAATCCCACAACCAAAGACCCAATCACAAACGGCAAAATATAAAAAATCAAATACGGTAGAAACAAATAAAAGACGTACAATACTCCGGCCAGGATCAACCCGCCGACGATAGCAAATAATAAAAAATTTTCTGCATGATCATTTCCACTTTTTGAACTCATCCATCCCCCTGTCTAGCCCGAGCAAAGCTCTAGGCTTTTCCATTTAAACCTTTTCAGCTATTCCGCTTGGCCAAAGCTTTGATAAAAAATGACTGTAAGATTCAATAATAAATCCATCCGTTTTTCCTGCGACTGACTTTAAATCCTGATAAACTCGGTCACTAAACCCCGTCCATATCACCCGGTGTATGAGTGGTTTTGATCCACGCATGACACTTAAAAAACCATCCCGCTTTTCTTCGTAACGTATTTTTTTTCGAGGCGTCGTCTCGATTTCAAAAGCTACTCGCTCCCCTTTTGATGTGATAAAAATTCCATCCGGCACAAGCTCCTTTGGTAACTCATCGAAAGCAAAATCACTTTCAAAGCCTTGGGCCCGAAGTCGCTTCTCTGGCAGCCAGCGAATGATTTTCCCCGTCCGCTCAATCGCAATCCGGCAATCATTCACTTTGGTGTCGTGTTCATAATTTCTAAAATCGACTGCTTTTGGCGGCGAACTCAAGAATGCCGCCTCCGGTCTTTTTGACCTGAAAACTTGATAGCCAGTGTGTGTGAGCAAATACAAAGACCGAGCCTCTGAATACACCCGCTGCGTGCTCACAAAGCCCGCCTGGCGAAGCAACTGAAGGCGCTGGCGAGTAACATGGAGCCCCGCTGGCATTGGATCTGTGACAGCCTTCCGCGCATCAAAAAACCTAAAATAAATCTGCTCTAAACTTGCAAATTTCTGATCCAGCAAAAACCCAAAGATTTCAAAATCTCGATCCGTAAGCCTTATTTTTAAGCTTTTATTTGATTTAATCTTTTTAATCATTTTGCCTAATTTTAAATCATTTATTACTTCTGTTTCCCTTTTTATTCTTTGCCCTTTTTATTCCTCAACATACTCTTAATCCAAACCTAATTAACCACACCAATACTTACATTTATTATTATCTTTTTTCTTTGTTTCCTACTCTGGTCCAGACTCGTGACCACTTCATCTCGTAGGGAGGGAGTGGTCACGAGTCTGGAATGGGTTCTTAAAACTTGTAAGATATTGAAATTACATGATTTAATACCTTTGCGTTCCACTCAAAATCCTCAATCAAAATAAGGAGTATTTTGAGGACTCTGTTGTAGGACTTTTACCTGATTAATTTTGATTTTAAAATACGTAAAATTTACCGGCTTGTAGCCGGCCTTTTTGGGGAGCCGTTGGCCCGTTTTTCTGGGGCATGTTTGAATGTAAAGTTTTCGAAACTTGAAAAAATGGTTAACAACTAGAAAGCGCAAGGCCTTTTAAACGCACACAGTTGGCTTTTAAGGCACTTTAACCAGCCAACAGCCAAAATACCATTAACTAGAGACTAAAACAGAACCAGCGGTCGATTATGGCGCCTTAAAGATGCTTGCTGTTTTTACGTGCATTTTGTGATCGAGGCGGAGTGAATGTCAAGGTCGCGAGCCTTGAAATCTTTTAGACCTGGTCCCGAATCCGCTCCCGGGGTACGGGTGCCGCAGGCCCCACTTTTTGGGTGTTGTGATATCACAACCCTATCTTGCCAAAACGAAAAATCATCCCAAAATCCAGAACCCTAAAAATCAAATCAAAGGAAAAACCGTAACTCCAAAACCAGAAAAAGTTCACGCCGATTAATAAACAAAGCCATTCTCAAAAACAAAAAATGCCTATGCAAAAGACCTAAAGTATCTATCCCTCAGAAAAAACGCGCCAATTGCCAAAATGAAAATGACCAAAACTGTTTGTTGGAAAGTCTTTTGCTCATTCATGCCTATGCCTCTGCGGCCTCGACATTTGGTTCCATGCCTTGAGATTTCTTGTACTCTTCGAGCCACATTTTGTAACCCACAGAGCCCAACTCAAAATTCGTGAGGTACTTGCTTGATGGTTTTATTTGCTCGGCTTGGTCCGGGAACTTCGCCCTGAAAGACTCGAACTCTTCTTGCAGCTGCTGGGTGTTGTTGGCAGCTTGGATCTGTTGCAGCTCCTCACGGGCTTTTGCAACGTCTGCTAGAGAGGCTTTTAGCTCAGAGAGATAACTCTGGCTGATGTATCCGCCGCTCTTCACTGCACCAATGAGAATAGCAACAGGGTTCCCGTTCTTAGCCCGGATGGAGCCTTTTTCTAAATCATACGCAAAGCCGTCCAGGGAACTTTGCAGGTCTTCTGCTGAGATCAGGTCTTGTTTTACGAAGTCCCGAAGTTGGCGGATGGAAACTCGACCCTCAAGGTTTTTAGGCACGCTGAGCCATAAATCCGGTTCCGTAGTTGTTGTATTATTAATATTTAAATTACTACTACTACAGGGAGGCTCTTCTAACGCCGTACCTAACGCCTGGACTACCGCCGAACTAACGCCTGACTCACGGCTATCTAATGGCGAGATTAGAAATTGCTGATAAACAGTCTGCAGAATTTTGAATTTCCTAAGCCCATTACGACCAAGTTGTTTAGCTTCAACTTCAAAGAAGCCTTTACCCTTCAGCCTGTGGATAAGATTTCGTAAACCATTGCTATCAATAGATAATTTTAATTTGAGGTCGTCTGTAGAAAGATAGTTGGTTTCTAGACTCCCAATTTTTTTGCACTGATCACACACAAGAAAAACTAGAAACTTTTCTTTACCGACTAAAAAGCCAATGTCTAACGCCGAGTTTTCAGTTTTTCTAACGCCTGACTCACGAACGTCTAACGCCGTAGCTAATGGCTGTCTAACGGGTTCGATTTTTTTGGATTTTATTTCTAACGGCGATCTAACGCCTGACTCACGGCTAATTAATGCGTTATCTAACGCCGAACTATTGGCTATCAAACGGCTATCTAACGTTAGAGTACTGCTTTCGCTTGCTTTTTTAGATTCGTCTAACGGCGATCTAACGGGCTCTTGAGCCTTAAGATGTTTTATTTCTGGAGCTTGAACTTCAGGAGCGACTGGCTCTTTAGGTTTAGTAGTTTGGTTTTCTTCTTCATCCCAGAAATATCGGCGACGAGGAGCTGACGATGCAGCAGCCAAAGGCTTCTGCTCGGACTTCTCAATCCCTTTTTTCTGAACGATGTCGGCTAATTTCAAGCTGTGGCTCCTTGTTTCTCATATCCAAGAAGCTCAAGTAGTAGATCGTTGTAATCTGAAGCCACTGCGGGCAAACGGTCGTGGAAAATGCTTTTGTGCTGATAACTGCTCTTTGGAATTTCGCTAGAAGTCCTGATGACGGTGTCCGCGACATAGTCCTGAAGAATAGGGTGGCTAAATAAACTTTTTAAAATCTCGCTAGAAAGCGAAAGTCGCTTATCGTAATTCGCCAAAAAGATTTTGGTGGTCGGTTGTTCTTTAACTCCAAAAGTATCCAAGATGGTTTTCATTTCTTCAAAAGCGATTTGGCACCCTTTTAGAGAGGTGGAGTCCGATCTCAGCGGGATACACACCACAGGATTATACTCTTCATGGCTAAACTCTTTCATCAGCTGAGCCATCGCTAAAATAAATGACCCGGTGCTGGCTGAAAGAGCCGGCATCGTATCAATGAAGATGGACGGATTCGTATTCGGGAACCGCTTATAAATCTCTGTAAGGAGTCTCAAAGCTTCTGTTTTTATTTTTTGTGGAGTTCCTACCGCTTTATCTAAAAATACATTGTTGAGGTTGCTTGGGACGATCCAGAGATTCTCAACTTCATTGATGGGCCTTAAAATTTCATCAAGAGTCGCACGACCATTGAAATAATCAGCCAACACCTTTTGCTCGTCTGGGCTTTGAATTTTCGAAAGAGCAATATCATCAATGCTCGCCTGTGAGTCAGTGGAAATAATAATGATGGGGTTTTGTTTAGAGCTAATTCGGATAAATCCGTTATAGAAACTCCAAATTGCCGAAGTTTTCGAAGATCCACCAACGATGGTATGAGCAAGAAAAATATTTTTGCGGTAAAAGTAGTCAAACCCATTTTCTGTCAAAATCCGAGAAATTGTCTCCCTAGGAATTCCAACTGTTCTATTTTTGTCGCTTTTAACTAGCTCATTTGTCAAATTTTTGAGCCGCTGACTGACAGCAGGGGTAGAAACATCTAAAATTTGACTCAGCTCTTTTACTTTATAAGGTACAGGCATTTCCATAACAAATAACCCCCGGTTAACTTTTAAAAATTAGACCCCATTTTTAGTTAAGCCTCAATAATTTAGTTATTTCGCTATTTTGCAGCGTCCCAAAAAAGTCTTGCTATTTGGTATCCAAGTGGATACTATTAGAAAGTGGAAGCTGCACCGAAGACACTCATTGATTATGAAAACACAAATGGAAAAAAGCCTTTTAGAGAATGGCTGGACGATCTTGATTTCTCTGTATCGCTAAGAATTGAAGCTAGGCTTAATAGGGTGGCTCTTGGAAATCTTGGCGATGTAAAGCCTGTCGGAGAGGGTGTAAGCGAGTTAAGAGTTAAATTTGGCGCTGGATATAGAATTTATTTTGCCCAATATGGGGAAGAAATTGTTGTTCTTCTCTGCGGTGGAGACAAAGGCTCACAGAGTGATGACATTGAATTAGCTAAAAACTATTGGACTGATTTTAAAAGGAGAAATAATGCTTAAGATAAAAGCTGGCAACCCACATAAAAATGGGCTGATTGAAAAATTAAAAACGAGTGAAGAGTTTCAAAGAGAATACTTGAAAGCATCTATTGAAGAAAACTGGGATATGCCAGAGGCTATTTTAATGGCTATTCGTGAAATTGCCGAAGCTCGTGGATATGAAACCTTGGCTAAAGAGGCTGGACTAAGTCAAAAAGCACTTTATAAAATATTGGACGAAGAGAAAGACGCTAAACCCAGATTTGAAACAATCGCTCAACTAATTCAAGCCCTCGGACTTCGATTTACCGTTGAGGCCGCTCCAAATAAAGCGAAAGTGAGCTAAAAAATCCCATCGAAAGACTCCTTGAATACGCAATGACTCTTTATCCAAATTTAACTATCGAAGTGTTGGCTGCGTAATCACCAATAAGCAATTTAATTAAATGGCTTATTGAATAGTGCTGTTATTACTAACGAGCTGAAGCTTTTTCCACGACTTTGTTTTAATTGCTGGAGCGGATTCTGGTTCTAAAGAAGTAACAACTCCAAGCTTCTTTGCAATCAGATATTGTTCTTTAAACGTAGAGCGGATTCCACTTCCAAAACGCATTGGTGTGGATGTAAAAAGACCATCACAAACAATCTGATTTTTCCATGGGAGCAAAACTCCAGTTATCCAAATTGGAAAAAATGGCATTATTTTTGTAAATTCTTGGGTTAGTCCCAAAACACCGTAGGCTTTTTTATCATTTTTAAAATCCAAGAATATCGAATAATTTTTCAGATGCCTTTCAACGATGAAATCTCCGAGCTTAGCGTTTTTCCAGTCCTGAACTAATGCGAGTTCTTCAACTGAGAAGTTGTCTGGATTTTCACTTACATATTGTTGGATAAGAGTGACGTTTTCCATGACGTGATTGCGAGCTTCAACCCAATCTTCTAGAGAGGAATCTTTAAAAGCGTTAGCATCAAAAGATTCAGAATTTTTTCTCATCTTTGAAGCGCCATAAATGAGCAAAGCTTTTTGTAGTTTAAAGAAAAGTTTGGAATCCTGCTTTGGAATTAGCATTTTTAAATCTCCGATATCAATCAATACGGTTCAAATTAATCTGTAGATCGGATATTATAAAGTTTCAAATAAAAATTAAATTAATGCTTAATTTCTAATGACGAAACGGCTATCCAATAATATTTTAAAAGTCTGCTTCAAAAAGAGGTGTTTAAAATGTCAATAATAACAGGCGAGTATTTTAATGAAAATTCAAAGGGTTTTTTGGATCTAGACGAATCGTTATCTGATAAAAAATACGGAATGCGATTTGATATCTGTGACAATGCTGCTTGTGATTGTAGTGACTTGCAAGTCACTCTGGTTGAGCGTAATGACAAAAAATATATTAATTCAGCCGAATTTAAAGTCGATGCTGGTCTCAAACAGCGTACTGACAAGAACTTTAATCAATTAAATAATGATCTTGTTGAGAGCATCATTAAACAATTCGATAAAAATGATTGGAAAACCCTTTGGAAAGTTTTTTCAGAATTTAAATTAAAAGTGACTGAAAATATTGATTTTGAACGGACCTTTGCGAAGTTTCCAATGGCTCGAGATATCGAATTACACGGGGAGCTTGTTGCTTATAGCGAAATTCTGCCACACGGAGCGAAGTTTACTCTTGGTGAAATTGATGACGAGATCTCTTGCGTTTTACTTGACGAGCAATATTGTTTAATTCGTGGCTGCACTTGCAGCAATGTCGCGATAACGTTTATATCAATACAAAGCGGCGTTCAGCGCACAGAAGAGCTGCCATTGGTACAAATAAATTATCGAACAGGCGAAATCGAAAGTATTGACATCGGATCTGGTACTAAGGAATCTATTCTTGAAGTTTGGAAACGATTCAAAGAAAAATATCCAGATCTTTTAAAGATTTTTTCAAAACGTCATATACATCTTAATAAATTATATGAAAGTTATCGACGCTCATCATATTTTACAAGTGCTACGGTGATCAATTTAACAAAGACTCCAGGAAGAAATGATCCGTGTTCATGTGGAAGCGGAAAGAAATATAAAAAATGCTGTCTTGCTTTACCAAGTAGTCATAAAGCGGCAACCCCATTAGCCGATCCATTCAAGCTCCTATAAAACGTTCCCCTGGAGATTCCCAGGCTCCGACAAATCTCGAGCACAGAGAATTTCTTCTCATTAATCAAAGTCTTAGCCTGTAAGATTTTATTTTCATCCATAAGCCGAGGACGGCCGCCACACCGGCCGCG
>JAYSSI010000009.1:0-2115 GCA_043720615.1 Pseudobdellovibrionaceae bacterium
ATAATTTTGAAATTGATAATACTATTCATCGTAAGCTGTTAATCACAGTTGCACCTGATGGATATTTAAAACGCGTAGTTTGATCATGATTAGATTTAGTATAATAATTCCAACACGCCAGCGTCATGAAACCCTTCCATTTGCAATTAGAACTGCTTTGGAGCAATCATTTTTGGATTACGAAATTATCGTTTGTGATAATTGTAGTTCGTTTGAGACTTTCGATGTTGTGAAATCATTCGATTCAAGTAAAATTAAATATGTTCGTTCAGAGGTTCCTTTGGCAATGTATGAAAACTGGGAATTGGCTGTCTCTCAAGCTTCTGGTGAATACGTAATTTTATTTGGTGACGATGATGGTTTGATGCCTCATGCATTGAAAGTACTTAACGATTTATTAAAAAAATCTTTATTTAAAGTGATTGCTTGGAATAGAATCCACTATCACTGGCCCAATCTTCAACCTCCATCATTGGCGGATCAATTGTACATACCCTTAACCGAAGGATCTTTTTTGATAAACGGATCTTGGATTACAAAGGAAATAGTGGAAGGTAGAAAACCTTATGATTACCTGCCAATGCTCTACAACGCTGTTATTGAAAGAAGCTTATTGCAAGAACTTAAGACAAAGACTGGCTGTTTTTTTCGATCGATAAGCCCAGATATTTACTCGGGATTCGCTTTTGCGAGCCTATCGCATGAATATTTATACATCAATACTCCAATGTCCATTAATGGTGGCTCACTAAAAAGTAACGGTCATAGTTTCTTCACGAAGTCAAATGAAGGGGTGGCAAAGGATTTCAAAGATTTAAATGAAAAGTCTGGCCTTAGTTTTCATCCTAAAGCACCGTACATAAAAAGCATCCATTCAGTCATAGTTGATTCTTATTATAGGTTAAATGAGAGCCTTCCACTTACCAAGCGGAAATTAAAGAGAGAATTAATTTTTAAGAAAATAATACGAGGAATGAGAGCAGGGTCAATAGAAGAGTGGAATGAGAACGTTGAAAGGGTTAGAGTTTCTTTAAAAGATGAGCCACGAATATTCAAAAAACTTAAATCGGCTGGACTGCTGGAGCCGCCCCTTGAATTTAACGAAGTAAATGTGCTTCATATACAAAAAGGCGTTACGAAAGGAAATCTAAATCTTAACACTGCACAATTTGGGATTCAGAATGTGCTGGAAGCGGCTTTTTTTTGCGAGAAAATTCTATCATTAGAGGATAGAACTTTTGAAAGCTATCAACCAATTCAAAACCTTCGTCAAAGCTTAGGGGCGACTCTTAAGAACAGGATAAGGAGAATATTGAGATGAGTAGATTCTTACATTTTATTGGTTTGGCATTTATTAAACTTTCAAAGGTCTTTAGCACTAATCACAGTCATATTATGGTTGCAAAATGGTTTGCCGATAAAGGTGACAAAACACATCGCCTAAATTATTTTCTTTCACCAGAAGCTTTAGTTTTTGATTTAGGTGGCTATGAAGGCCAATGGGCAAGTGACATATACTGTAAGTACAAGTGCAAAGTTTTTGTATTTGAGCCTAGTAAGGTCTTCTATGATAATATTGTAAATCGATTTCAGCCTAACAACGACTTCCAGATTTATCAATTTGGGCTTTCTAATGCTAATCAAACGTTAAAATTATTCCAGCAAAAAGATGGAAGTTCCATTCACATAAGTAAGGAGGATGGAACGTTTGAGCTAATCGAACTGCAGGATGCCAACGAGTTTCTGAATAAGCAAAACATCACCGCTATCGATTTAATGAAAATTAATATTGAAGGCGGGGAGTATGATCTGTTGGAGCATTTAATTAAAACGCAGTGGGTACATAAAATCAAAAATATTCAGGTGCAGTTTCATGATTTTGTTGACCATGCTGAAGAGCGCATGAAAGCCATACAAACGGAGCTATCTAAAACACATGAACTCACCTATCAGTATATATTTGTGTGGGAGAACTGGCGATTGAAGGACTCCAAATAGATTTATCTAAATGATCATCATCAAATTAAAAGGGGGTGTTGGCAATCAACTCTTTCAATATGCTTTGGGCAAATCATTGCAGAAGCATTATGCCAGGCTCCTGGTATTTGATATCTC
>JAYSSI010000010.1:0-46647 GCA_043720615.1 Pseudobdellovibrionaceae bacterium
CTCAAGCAAAAAAAATTCCTTTTATTGGTATCAATCATCTTGAGGGACATTTACTGGCACCATTTTTAAAAGATGCCATCGACTCGCCGCCGCCAGAATTTAATTATCCTTATGTTGGACTTGCTGTCAGTGGCGGTCACACCAGTCTTTACAACATCAAAGCCCTAGGAGAATACCAAGTTTTAGGTCAAACAAAAGATGATGCTGCCGGTGAAGCCTTTGATAAATTTGCAAAAATGGTGGGCTTAGGATTTCCCGGTGGGATGAGGGTTGATCAAAATGCAAAACTTGGCGATCCCCAAAAATATGATTTTCCTAGAGCAATGATTCACGAAGACAATTTTGATATGAGTTTTTCTGGCCTTAAATCATCTGCGCAAAGAATGATCGCCAGTCTTTCGCCGGAAGAAGTTAAAAAAGAATTATCGCACTTGTGTGCTTCTTTTCAAGAGGCCGTGGTCGACGTTATGATCGCAAAATTAGAAAAAGCCGCCAAGGCGATGAACAGTCAAAAAGTAATTCTTACGGGCGGTGTCAGTGCTAATTCAAGATTGCGATCGCAAGCCGAAATCTGGGCCAAGAAAAAAAATATAACTTTAGTGATTCCGCCTTTGCGCTACTGCACTGACAATGCTGCGATGATAGGTTATGCCGGAATTTTAAGACTGAACCGGGGTGAGGCCTCGGATCTTTATTTGCCGCCATTTCCTCAAGCTTTAGAATCTGATTTTATAAAAAAGGCCAGTTTGTGAATGCGCGCGAGCGTTTGATGCAAAGATTAGATGAACTGCAACATCGGGCTAAAAAATCTTTAGGGCAAAATTTTTTAGTCAGTGATTTGGTGATATCAAAAATTCTTCAAAAAGTAGAATCACAAAAGCCCCAAAAGCTGATCGAAATTGGTCCGGGCTTAGGAGCCCTGACGGAGGGCCTTTTAGAAATGAAAGTACCTTTGAAGCTGATCGAGATGGATCATAATTTTGCATCTTATTGGAAAGAGCGCGGCTGTGATCTATTGCAAGGCGATGCACTTCAGATCGATTGGTCACAGATTTTATCAAGCGATTCGGCATTGATTAGTAATTTGCCGTATCAAATCTCGTCTTCGATTGTGATTGAAAGATCTTTGGATCCCGAGCCGTTGGCTTTTATGATTCTCATGTTTCAAAAGGAAGTGGCCCAAAGAATTCAAGCTCCTGCCAGGCGTGATGATTATGGAATGCTCAGTGTGATCGCGCAAAATTTTTGGAAAGTAGAAATTGTTTCTGAAGCGGGTCCCAAGGACTTTCAACCTCCACCTAAAGTGGCCAGCCGAGTGCTGTACTTTAAGCCTCTGCAGACCCCCATTGCCGATCGCCGATTTTTTTTACGGCTTGTTAAAGAAGCCTTCAGGCAGAGGCGAAAACTGCTTAAATCGAACTTGCGAGGGTTTTTGCACGATTTTGGTGTTCAAGAAAATGATTTCCTGGACTGGTTAAAGCTTCATGATCTAAAAGAAACAGTACGGGCTGAAGAGCTTTCTCCCCAGGTCTTTAAGGAACTGTATGAGTATATTGCTGATTCAAGAAAACAAAAAAGTAAGGTTTGATTACCATGTCCTTGAAACCTTCGAAGCGGGCCTTGCTCTAACCGGGAGTGAGGTTAAATCTTTGCGAGATAAAAACATTATGCTTAAAGATAGCTACGTTTCCTTTCGTGGGAATGAAGCTTTTTTACAAAATGCTCATATCAGTGAATACAGTGCCAGCAGTTACAATAATCATGAGCCAGAGCGTCTTCGTAAGCTTCTTTTACATCGACAAGAATTAGAAAAAATTTTTGCAGCCCTTAAAGAGCGCGGCTTAACTTGTGTGCCGACAAAAATTTATTTTAAAAAAGGCATCGCTAAAATTGAGATTGCCTTGGTTAAAGGTAAAAAAGAATTTGATAAAAGGGATGCAATTAAGAAACGCGACGTAGACGCGAAACTTCGGCAGACTTTGCGTCGTCCTCAGCGGTAACTAAAGTAAGACCCAGCTTTGATGGTAATAGTAAACTCACGCCCAAACGTTTTGATTTTGAATCTAATAAAAATTTCCAGGCAGAATAAGCTTCCCTGTTCGCAGGGTCGACATGCATCTTTTTTAAAAGTTCGATCTCTGATTCGGTCATTCCTTTTAAAAAACGATAAAAATAATCATACGTTGATAAAAGCTCATTAAAGTCATTTTTCTGATGGGTTAGATCAGGAACACTCCACTCGCCGAGGGTGAGCATTCGCATATGTTTTTCCATGCTGACCAAAGGATCTATTAATTGTCGAGTCATTCTCAAAGTTAAAAACAGAGTGGATAAAACAATCAAAACAAAGCTGACCACCATAAATGCTTTGAGCCAAACAACCTCGCGCTCCAGATGCAAAACAAGTCCTGGATGGGTATCAAAAGCTAAAGTCATAAAGATCTGAAAATTTTGATTCAGAAAATAAAATGAAGCGCCAAAAGCCATAAGACTTGCCCCGGAAACGGACAGTGTTAGATAGCTGATATAATTTAACTGAAAGTTTCGATCCAAAACCCACTTGCGTTTCCGCGAGCTTTTAACTAGTCCAGGATCAATTCTTCGACGCCCATAGAACATAGTTATATATCGACGGATTGTGTTTTGCGTGAAGTCCAATTATCATAGACAGGATGATAAACCGACTCCTCATACTCCTTCTTCTTAGTGCTAGCTTTGCCGCTATGAGTTCGTGCGAAAGCAGCGATAAAAAACCATCTGACTCCGCGCCCTTAGTCCAGGAGCAATACAGGCTTAAAGAAGATCGCGAAGGTTTTGATCAAATTCGAAAAAATGTACCTGAAGACAAAAAAATAGAAAACGATGAAATGGCTTTGATCCTTCAACTGATGAATGATTCGAGTCGTTCACCATCAAACATCCGGGAAAAATTCGATGAGATAGTAAGAAAAAAAAGAAATAGTCTACAAAAGGATCTCGATAAGCAACGAGCAGAGTATGTTAAAATAGAAAAAAGTCATCGTGAGAAATTCTCAAAAGATGCAGATAAAAATCGTAAGGATTTTACAAGAGAAAAACACTCACCTGAAGAAAGAAATGAATTTTTTGGCGAGCAAGACAACAATCGGCGAAATTTTTATTCCGAGCAGCGTGATAAAAGAGAAGAGTTTGAAGCAGACATTAGGGATCACCGAAAAAACTTTGATGACTACATTCGTGCAAAAACCTTAGAGTTCAATCAGGAGCATAAGGCGTTTGTTAAACGTTTTGAAGATCACAAAAAAGAAAAAATAAATCTCCCATCGAATGAAAAGTGAATTAGAGATTTTTTTTTACTTCCTTAAGTTAGGAGCCACCGGGTTTGGTGGACCGCTTGCTCTCATTTCGATCATGCAAAAAGAATTAGTCGAAGATAAAAAATGGATGCCTATGGCAGAATTTTCGCAGGCGCTAGCTTTAATTAAATCGATGCCTGGCGCCTTGGCGTTACAAGTGGCCATTTTCTTAGGACGCAAAAAAGGTGGATTTATAGGGGGAAGCCTAGCTGCCCTGGGAATTATACTTCCATCATTTTTTTTAATGATTATTTTAGCTCAATATTATGAATCAGCTTCAAAAGTGGAAAAATTTCGAGTTTTTTTTAATGGGATGCAAGCGGCCTCCATCGTATTAATGATTCAAGGGCTTCGCGCTTTAATGCTTCCTTATTTTTCAAGAAAAAAATTTTGGGGCTGTTTTGTATTGGGAGGAATTATTTTTTATTTTAATCTTCTACCTGAGCCAATCCTGATTTTAAGTGCGGGACTGCTGGGAGTTTTATGGAGTAAAAGATTTGTTAACCCTGCTTTTTTTGTGATGCCTCTAGAAGTTCTTCCGGTCTTCTCGTTTGATAAAATTAATGAATTGATTTGGATTTGCTTTAAATCGGGGGCTGTCATTTTTGGCTCTGGCCTTGCCATCATCCCTTTACTTGAAAGAGATTTTGTTGATCGTTTAGGTTGGCTGACGTCTCAGCAGTTTTTGGATGCTCTGGCTTTGGGACAAGTGACACCTGGCCCGGTTTTAATCACAGTCACATTTATTGGATTTCGTGTGGCTGGCTGGTTGGGCGCTATTGCCGCAACAATAGCTATTTTTTTACCAAGCTTCATTCATATGCAGACTTGGTTTCCCAAAATGGTGAGAGTATTAAACCGACAAAAATGGATTGAAGATTTTTTGATTCCTAGTCTTGGAGTGATTTGCGGAGTTTTATTAGTAACTATCTTTGAACTCACGGCCAGTTGGGATAAAAATTCTTTCACGCTGATGGGGATCGTCCTCATTTGTTCGCTATTAAGTATTTTATTTAAAATTCCAAGTTGGGCATTAATTTTAATCGGTGGCGTCGCCAATATAATTTTAGCTGCTTAATATTTTTCCTATTAGTTCGCGGTGAAGCTCTAAAGTAATAGCAAAAAGTTTTGATTCGGTCGCTGAATTGACGGATTTAAACATAATTCCCAAAGAATCCTGTGCGTGAGGATCGCTGAGTTTGATCACAGTTCGAACTTCGCAAGAAAGGGTGATTGGATCACGTCGCCCAATAAAGATATCAATCAATGGCATTTCACCACCTTTTAGCAGGGAAGATCCTTCGACTAAAACTTTACATCCACCACTGCTTATATCTGTCAGTACGCCTACGCACAGCTGCTTATTGGTTTCAGCGTTTTTAAGAATGGCTTTAGATTTATAGATAGAAGGGATACTAATACGAAAAGATTGCCTTCTTTGAAGTTTGAAAATGGTTGTTTGGCTATCGATCTTCCACAAATTACTATCAGCAGTCGGGACGATAGTGGTTTGCATAAAATATTTTTCAACACCAATATCAAAACAAATAATGACACGTTCTTGGCCACTCAAAGGAATTGGGTCGGTTGATTTTTCGCAATAAATATAGCGATCATCTTGAATTTTTACAGGTTTTAAAATGTAGATAGATTCATCAGATGAGCATTTGCAATCAAAGGAAATCTTATCTTTAACAAGTGAAGCGACCAAGGCCTTTTGTTGGGAGGGAGTTATTTCTGCGAATATGGCTGACGGCAGGCTTTGCACATTTTAACTATAAGCGACCCCTCTTATTTCTGCCAACCGAACTAGGGTCGTGCTAGACTTTTGAAGGGAGATTTTTATGCCAAAGAAACGAAAAATAGTTCTCTTAAGTGTCTGTCTTATGCTCGTCATTTTTAGTTTCTTATTACTTCCCCATATTATTGATCAAAAGGTGAATTCAGTTTTACCTCAACCTACTGACAAAAGTTTGCTCGAGATTCCAGCCCTTCACAAAACTCTATTTATCTCAGATCTTCATGCGGACACCTTGCTATGGGAACGACCATTACTTAAAACTTCTTCATGGGGGCATGTTGATTTGCCCAGATTGCAAAAAGGTCATGTGGCTCTGCAGGCATTCTCGGTAGTTACAAAAACTCCTTTTTTTCCTAATGTTGAAAAAAATGCGATTTCTGACGCTGGAACATTTGCGCTCAGTTTATCGCAAAGATGGCCGATTAAAACCTGGACGAAACTGAGTGAAAGGGCTTTATACCAAGCTTCAAAATTAAAAAAAGCCATCTCTGAATCCCAAGGACAATTGCGGCTCATTTTAACTCATGAAGATTTAATGAGATTTCGAGAAAACTGGGATAAAAATCCTTACTTGGTTGCTGCCTGGCTTAGCATTGAAGGAGCTCACGCACTGGACGGAGATCTTTCACTATTAGATCTTTTATACCAAGAAGGCTTTAGAATGATTGGACCGGCTCATCTTTTTGATAACGAATGGACTGGTTCCCAGTCAGGAGAAAAAAAGTACGGCCTGACTGAGCTAGGAAAAAAATGGGTTTTTGAAATGAACCGAAAAAAAATGATTATTGATCTAGCCCATCTTTCTCCCAAGGCATTTGATGAAGTTCTAGAGCTTTCAAAAAGACCTTCATTGGTGTCTCATACGGGCGTTCAAAAGGTTTGCAATATTCCCCGCAACCTAACAGATGCGCAAATAAAAAAAATTGCTGCAAAAGGTGGATTAATCGCAGTCGGTCTTTGGAAAGAAGTTCTTTGCGGAGAGGATATCAATTTAGTCGCGCAGAGCATTCGACATATTTGTAATATAGTAGGATGCAAATATGTAGCCATTGGCTCAGATTGGGACGGATTTGTAACAACAGTTACGGATGCTGAACACATTGGGTGGCTTACAGCCACCCTAATCAAACAAGGATTTAGTGATTACGAAATCAAAGGAATTATGGGTGAAAATACTTTCCGCTTTCTACTAGAAAACCTTCCATAAAAATGAACAAAATAAATTGATCGCTACAATATACTATCGCAATGAGCTGAGAACACTACGCTTTTAATTATTTACACTTTAAGTCTTAAAATGAGCTATCAATTTTTTGCTTGAACGAACGATAAGTCTAATATGATCAATTTATTTAAAAAAATGATTCAAGTCTTTGGATTAAAATCGCACTTTAAAGGCTCAGGCAGCACCAGTGATGCCGCAATCCCTAGGCATCTTTTTACGTCATTAATGGAAAGCGTAAATGATGGAATTGTTGTCATTGATAAAAATGGGAAATTTGTTCTATTTAATCCTAAAGCTTTTCAAATCCTAGGAAATCAAGAGGCAAGCACCGACCCTAATAAGTGGAGTCAGTTTTATGGTCTTTATTATACAGATAATGATCAGCAAATTCCGACCAATGAATTGCCCTTAATGCGCGCGCTGGCTGGTGAAAAAATCGATCAATTTAAAGTCCGACTCCGGAGAAATGGTCAAATAGATGATAAATTTATATCGGTTTCAGCCGCACCCTTGGTGGATTCTTCTGGAGTTCAAACTGGGGCTTCAGCCATTTTTCGCGATATTTCGGAAGAATTTCGCCTACATCAGCAGATTGCGCAAGGACATAAAATGGAAGCCATGGGTCGATTGGCAGGTGGCGTCGCTCACGACTTTAATAATAAATTGGGAACAATTCTTCTGACTTGTGATTTTATGCAAACAAAAATAAAAGATCCGCAATTAGTAGATCTTACTAATCATATACGTCAAGTTGCTAATCAAGCAGCAGCTTTGACAACTCAGCTTTTGGCCTTCAGTCGAAAGCAAGTCATTCTTCCAGAAATTATTGATGTTAAAAAAAGAATTCTTTCAAATATGAAGTTTTTGCATCAGCTAATTGGTGAAGATATTGAAATTGATATGAAAGGACCAGAGGGTGACAGTTTAATTAAAGTGGACCCTAGTCAAATAGACCAAGTCATAATTAATTTATGCACAAACTCTAGAGATGCGATGCCTCATGGTGGAAAAATCACGATAGAAGTTACTCCGGTTGAATTTCAACTTCCATTTATGTATCGAGATATAAAGATTCCAGTAGGTGAATATATTATGCTGGCTATTTCCGATACAGGAATTGGCATGAGTGAAGAGCTAAAAAGTAAAATATATGAGCCTTTTTTTACAACAAAGCCAATCTTTGAAGGAACTGGCTTAGGTCTTTCTATGGTAGAGGGAATCATTAAACAGCATAACGGCGAAATTTTAGTTTTTAGTAAAGTGGGAGAAGGAACTACTTTTAAAATATTCTTTCCTCGAAGTTATGAAAAAAATCGAAAATTAGATTTGCCAGAAATCAAAATAACTCAAAAATCAGGTGAAGAAGTCATTCTCCTTCTTGAGGACGATGATAACTTGCGAGAAGTGACTTTTGATATACTCACCAGTCGTGGTTACAAAGTCATTATGGCTTCAAAGCCAAGCCAGGTTGAAAACCTTGTTCATGAAAATCCAGATATTCGATTGCTTCTGACAGATCTTATTATGCCTGGAAAAAATGGAAAGCAAGTGGCGGATGAAGTTGAGAATTATCACCCGAATATTAAAGTCATCTTTATGTCAGGCTATACAAATAATATAATCGAGCAAAAAGGAGCCGGAGTCCCTCAGGAAAGATTTTTACAAAAGCCAGTTTCATCAGAAGATATGTTTAAGATGATCCGTGAGACCTTAGATTATGTACCTGAAGAAAAGAAAGCAGCATAAGGAGAAACCATGGCTAATATTTTTCTGGTTTTGATTATTAATAATCTAAAGAGCAGCGATTTTTAATTTTCTCTGCATAAATCTTTAATAACTCACTAGAAATATCTAATCTTGAACTTGCAAAATCTTGGCAGTCCATCCAAACAGGAAATGCCAATTCCCCAAAATATAAATCATTTCTTTGGTTAATAATTTTAGGAACCATTAATTGGACCAGGTTTTCATAAGATTTTTTTGATAAAATATTTAAATTTCTTAAATGAAAAGATAAATCAACCGAAGTCACATAGGCGATTTGGCCAGGTAAAATGGGATTTGCAACTTCAATTAAAGAATGCACTGAATACATTTGATGAATAAAGATTATAATTTGGATATTAGGAAATTTCCTTTGAATTCTTGCATATATTTCAGAATCTCTTTCGCCGTTATCTCCAATCAATAAGACCATACGGGGAAGAGTATTTTTGATGATTTTAGAAATTGATCGAAATTTATGCTCTTTATCAAAATAATTTTCGCGAAGGACAAGGGGGCCATTTGGAAATTGGTGCTGGGTAAGGAATTCTTCGTGTAAGAACTGAATATATGTCAATGCATTACTGACATAAAAAAACTGAATACCTTGCGGAGATTGCAGTAAGTTAAAAAGTTGTGACATGCCGTAAAACTGATTCTCTAGATGAACAGAATTTTCAACAGCTGCTATTTTGTCTAAAATATGGGAAATTTTTAAAGTGTCATCAATATCAGAAATCAAAACTGTCTGAGCTTGGCTAATGCCTCTAAAAAATAAACAGAATATGAGAGTTATTAAATGTATTTTCATGCTAAAAAACTTAGCATGAATTGATGATTTTGGTCTAGATCCAGTTAAAAAATATCCTTGATAGGGTCTAAATAGACTTTATAGAGAGGATTATTATAAAAATTACCTCTAAACTGTATTCCCTATCTGGCTCAGGAAATGTATTATTTTGAGTCAATTTAAAATGCGCCCTCTTATTTAATCAATATGAAAAATATTTTTGTTGATCCATCGAAGTAATTTAGCAATCTAAGTTATCCTTAATTCGGGGGGAAATATGAACTCGTTAAAGCTAATCTTAGGCTCCTTTGTAGGAGCTATGCTTATTCTAATAGCTTTTCAAAACTGTGGTCAGTCCGGCAGCTTGGCTCTTAACAGTCAAGGAACAGAATCACTTAAGGTGAGTGCCGACCCAGGTCTAATTGTTGAGCCTATTGATCAGCCGGCAATACCAGCACCTGTTTTAAACCTGCCACCAGTAGCACCGCTTCAGTGTGACACAGTAGGATTGTCTGATATTTCCCTAAATATTTTAGAGGTTAAAGCACCTAGTGCTTCTGGAGCAAGTTCACATTTATTTGAAATTATAAAAAATGATTCTGCGGTTGGAGAGGTACACACGATTTTAGTTCGCGCTCTTCACTCAGCTAGAAAAATCGACAAGATTGACTTAATACTGTCTAAAGATGGAAGTTTGATGCAGGCAGAAGACCAGCTAACCTTACTGAGTGTTTCGACAGCAATTCAAGGTCATAAAATTCGATTGTTTTTAGATAGACAAGACTACACTGTCACAAAAGGACAACTTTACACCTTGAACTTTAGAGTGGACGCATTAAGACAAGTTGTTAAAAATTCTTGCGATGAAAACGATGACATTCAAAATTGCGTTTCAAAAAAGAATGTGTGCCGATTATTCTTAAATCTATCTGAAGGATCTCTTAATCAAGTTACTCAGTAATTCTTTACGCCCTTTTTATCTAGCAGGAATATAAGGTTAATTCCAGCTAGATAAACTAATTCCTAGCATATGAAATGGAAAAATTAAGTGACTTAGGGCTAGGATTATTTGACGTAAATAGATTTATAAAAGAATCTAAAGCTTCAATGATAAACAAACATGTCTTTTTAATAGATCCTCAAATAAATGATGAAACTATTTTATTGCAGGAGCTAAGACAAGCAAAAATTCGTATTGTATTTTCAATAGTGGCAATGATTTTATTTTTTAGCATAGCTTCCAGTGTTTCGAAGTACCAAAATACTTTAGAATCAAATGAAATGTATAAAATTTTTGTAGGTTTGATAGGCTTAGTCTGGGGTTCTACCCAGGTTGCTTTATTTAAATTTTATAAAAACATTAAGCCCTCTGTGGCTCGAATTCTAACCGGTCAAACTTTAGATGCAATTTTGACCTCTGTGGCACTAAGTACAGGTGAAGTTGCGTCAATATTTTTTGTCACATTTTTATGGATTATTTTAGGCAATGGAATGAGGTTTGGTCAGCGACTTTTAATTACCTGCCAGATTATATCACTCACTATTTTCGGCGTTAGCATTATATTAACTCCTTATTGGCATGAACATATCGAGCTAGCAGTCTCATACATTGCTATTTTAATAATAATTCCAACCTATTTTGGAAATTTAGTTAAAAGTCTTTCTAAAATTCGTGATGAGCTTATTACAAAAGAAAAATCACAAGTCGATTTATTAAGACAAATGGACAATCTTAAGACAACCTTTTTTGCCAATATTTCTCATGAATTTAGAACACCAATTGCCTTAACCATAGGTTCATTAGATATGATTGAAAGAGATTCAAACGAAATTGCAACGCAAATTCCAATTATTAAGCGCAATCAGAATCGACTTCTGCAAATGATCAATCAAATTCTAGATTTAGAAAAAATGGAACAGGGGGGCTCAGATTTAAAATTTTTTCCAATAGCAGATTGTGATCAGTTTCTACAAAGACGAGCCGAGCAGTTTCAATCTATGGCTGTTAAAAAATCTTTAAAATTTACTGTAGATATTAGAACTCATCTTAAAAGTAGTGAAATTTACTTAGATCCCGAAAGCTTTGATAAAGTGATATTTAATTTACTTTCTAATGCTTTTAAATTTACGGCCAGTGGTGAGGTTTCACTTTCAGCAGTTGTTAATGATAATAAGTTAGTTATTGCGGTAAAAGATTCAGGGATGGGAATTCGGAGTGATCAACTAGCTTTTATTTTTGACAGATTCAGGCAAGCTTCAGGTAGTGAGTCAAAAGATTATGCTGGAACGGGTATTGGATTATCTTTGGTCCAAGAAATAATTAAACTTCATTCAGGTGATATTCAGGTGCAAAGTGATTACGGTCAGGGAACTACATTTACTGTTATGATGCCGCTGGGAAAATCGCATTTATCTGAAAATCAAATCAGTCCAAATATTTTTAGTGAAGGTGAATCAAGTAATCAACAAATCGATATTGTGAATGAAGGACTTTCAGACACGGCCGGAATAGATGAACATCAAAAATGGAATGCCAAGTCTTTACTAAGCTTTAGTGCAAGTAAGAAAACAATTCTCTATGTTGATGATAATTATGACCTTAGAAATTATCTCATTAATTTACTCGGAGAAAATTATAACTTATTGCTTGCTTGGGATGGTGTTGCAGCTCTTGAAATTTTAGAAAAGCATACTCCGGATTTAATTTTATCAGATTTAATGATGCCAAGATTAGATGGTGCAGGTCTTATAAAAAAAATTCGTGTTAATCCCGATTTAAGTGAAATTCCGTTCGTCATCTTAACAGCCAAGGCCATTGAAAGAACAAAATTTGATCTTTTGGAGGCTGGAGCTGATGATTTTTTATTCAAACCTTTTTCGCGAGAAGAGCTGCTGGTCAGAGTTCGAAACTTACTTGTTTTGCGCGAAAAAACCACGATGGCACAACGGGAATTACTTGAAGCAAAAAAAATTCAAAGATCATTGCTTCCAGCACAAAATATTGAATTAGATCAAGTTGCTATAAGTGTGCTTTACAAACCTTGTGATACCTTGTCCGGAGATTTTTACGATGTCTTAGTTTTTAATGAATTCATACTTTGCTATGTTGCCGATGTAACAAGTCATGGGACTTCAGCCGCGCAAATTACTTATTTAATTAAAAGCACAATAAAATCTTTATTTGAAGAAAATCCCTTGGCTTCTGTGAGTCATATTTTACAAGAATTCGCAAAAAGATACACAGATTATAAATTGGACTACGGCGTTGGTATTCAAATTTTTAAATTTAATACGAAAACTAACAGCCTAACATTTTCGAATTCCAATTCGCCGACTTCATTATTATTCAATTCAAATGGATTTAAAAGTTTGAACATGGGTGTAAGCCCATTAATTGATGCTAAATTTTATAAAGAAGCTGATGGTTTTTTTAAGGAAGAACAAATTTCATTCAAAAAAGACGACTGTGTATTTTTATTTACAGATGGCTGCTTTGAGCTTTCACCAAATAATGGTCAAATTTATGACGATAGAAAATTTAATCGCGATCTGCAAAAACTAGTAAAATCTACAGATTGGCGCGATCAGCTATTTAAAAAATTAGTAGATCATCAAGGAAGTGAATCATTTCCCGATGACATTACAGTCATGCGTTTAACTGCTAAATAATTGGTGCCCGCGATGCCAAATTGGTCGAACACGGGGAGCGCAGACCCTGTGTAATGATATATTACTCTGTGCAGTGGAAGAGATCAATCCTTGATGCCGCCGAGTTGGCTCAAAAGCGTTTTATCGAGGGCTGGACTGTTAAACAACTAGCTTATCATTTTGGACGGAGCGAGAACGCTATTCAGTGTGCCTATTACGTTCTTAGAAGAAGAAAGTTTAAACATACAAGAATTGGCGAAAAGTTGCGTAAAAAAATATTAAATTCATTGGGGAGCGAAGTTTTATGAGGATTACTGAACTTTTGATGAAATTAACGTTTTACTTTTGGCTGACCGTAGGAGGCATCACATTGACTGATTTTGCAATGGGTCTTCATGATATGACAGTGGCGGCTTATCGCAAGGGTCCTGTTAGCGCAGCTCAGTTCACACAGATGATGACAAAGGCAACGCCTCGACGAAAACCAGCCTCAAAAAGATAGGGATTCCGATTGTTGGCGACGGATATTTTTATAAATTAAAAGAGCTTGATTCAACACCGAGCTCTTTAGTGATTTTTTGCTATTCGGAAAACTAGGGAATTGAATCACAAGTATACCAAGGTTTTTGATTCATTAGAGATATTTTATTTTATAAATTGTTGATCTAATAAATTTATTAATTCCTTATTTAAGTCTGATTTTGAAATTCTGAACCACTCGGCGTAGGTAATTTTTCTATTAGATAAAACTTCTATTAATTCAATAGAAGAATCAAACATTGCAGCAAGTGCCATTCGCTTCGAAGTTTGAATGTCAAACTTCTGCGTTAAATTTAAATATAATTCCCATAATTTAGGACGCGATGGTGAAAGAACATCATGAACATTTGCTGCAATAAACATAGATTTTGGCTTTAAGGAACCACCATCCCAAGTTTCGGCATTATAATTCCCAACAAATGATCTGGGCTGTTCCTTTCCTGAACATTTTTGAAGGCCACTTGTCATAGCAAAAGGATCTTCAACTACTAGTACAGCAAAAAAATCAGCAAAAAGTTCTTCAAAAGGTGCAGATAAATCTCTAATAGTTACAACCTTAGACATCTCTTTTTCTTCGCTGACAAGCACGGCATGGGTAATGCTAAATCCTTCTACTATTGGATCAGGTTCCCTAGTAAGACCAAATTTTTTATATAAATTCGGTGTAAACACTGAGTGGGCCATCTCATGTAAATCTTCAGCAATTGAAGTCCCGTTATAGCCAGTTGGACATGTATTCCCCATCGTTGGCCCAACTGTAAGGGTCATTGTTTTTAAGTCAAATTGACCTATTTGAGCTGAACCTGCTGGTCCCGGAAGAAATACTATCTTTTTTGCGCCTGACTCCTGAACTTCAAAAAATCTGAACAAGCTAATACTTTTATTAATTTGCTCGATTAATTGCAAAGAATATTCCGATTTTATGGATCCTGATACTTCTGTTAAATTTTTGAAAAATGATGAATCAAGGCCATTTGCCTCTGCACTGTTATTGTAACAAATTAAAAGTACACCTAAGAGCAATGAAAAGATTTTCATATTTATATCCTTTTGCGATTCAACTAATGAACTTAACTGATGTTACAAAAAAAATCACCTGCAATAATTTAGATAGTAATTTTTAGCTGTAAAAATTCTGAACACAACCCAATCTCCAAATGCCAAGCTGCGGGTCACTTAGGCGGTATATATTAAAGCCCATCGGATTTTGTTCAAGCCTGATAGTCCGGGCAGCCCTAAAAAGCGATATATTTGAACTCAGACCAGGCCGCTGCCTGGGGAAGCCTGTGCCCAAAATGGACAACCGTCCTCTTAAGCCATTATGTTTGTTCAAAAGTTTGACAGGAGTTTTTTAATGTCTTATGTATCTGCAAATTACTGAAAATAAATATTGATATATTAGCGGAGAATAAAATGTCATTTTTAAATAAAATAATGCTCACTTTAACTCTATTGTGTACAGCAATATCACACGCGGTTGCTGGCGGTAAAAACTATTCATTGAATCCAAAAGTTAAATGGCAGAAACAAAGCGACGAGGGTCTTATATCTGCTGCATTCAATTACGATGGAAGCAGGATTGCAAGGCGTACTGGCAAATCAATTGTTGTATATGATAAAAGTGGAAAACAGCTTTTTAAATTAGAAGATCATAGTAATGGTAATGCAGATTCAGTAAAGTTTAGTCCTGATGGTACAAAGATCATTATTGGCTTAATTGTGTATGATATTACGGGAAAAAAGCTTTTTGAATTAGAATTATGCGATAACTGCAATAGATACAGAACTGCGATCAGTCCAGACAGTAAGAAATTTGTTGTAGCCACTCAAAACGGTTCTACGATTTACGATAAGGGTTACGTGTTTTTTTATGATCT
Organism: Pseudobdellovibrionaceae bacterium; assembly: GCA_043720615.1. GTDB lineage: Bacteria > Bdellovibrionota > Bdellovibrionia > Bdellovibrionales > Bdellovibrionaceae > JAYWDA01. Next base: position 14,981 of record JAYSSI010000010.1, read on the forward strand.
ACAAAGTGGTAAAGAGCTTTTGTCAATTGAACCTGGGCCCGGCGTTAACTCGGTCAAATTTAATCGTGATGGAACAAAGATTGCTTTTCGTAGTCGCAATGCCCTTTATTTTCTTGACCAAAATGGCAAATGGCTTCCTCATCTTACAGAGGAATTTGAATCTACCATTGACTCTATGGATTTCAACCATGACGGAACAATGATCGCTATATCTTATGGCATGACATTTGGCGTTCTTGATCAAAATAGTAAATGGCTTTTTGGTGAACCTTATTGTTCTGATTATGTTAAGTCTGTAGCTTACAGTTCAGACGGATCAAAAATAATTGTACGAATAGAAGGTTATGAAGATAGCAATGAGGATCGAGAAGGAAAAGTCACAATATATGATCAATACGGAGTAATCCTTTTTGAATATAAAGCAGAATCTAAAACATCAATCTACTCTGCTGCACTAAGCCCAGATCAAAATAAAGTCGCTATCGCAACGGAAAACGGAAAACTCATAGTTTTTGATTTAAACGGGAAACAGCTTTTCGAGGTGCCTCACGGTGGCGCAGTCTATGAGGTAATGTTTAGTCCTGATAGTAAATCAGTTATCACCACTACAAGTGAAAAACTTCGTCTAATCACTTTCTAAACATCATTAGCTTGGGAGCAAAAATAATGAAGTCAATAATTTTAATTTCAACAGTTATTTTTTTAATGCAAAGTGCTTACGCACAAATTAAACAAGCACAGACAACTTCACAGAAAAAAACTGATGTCTCAAAAAAAGTTTTAAATCCTAAAGTAAAATGGGTATTGCCTCAATATGTTGATGTATCTAGAACCTCTTTTACCTCAGATGGAAGCAAAATTCTCGTTAAAGATAGCTATGGTATCACTGGTTACGATATCAATGGAGTTAAGCTATTTGAAAACGTCTTCCTTAAAGACATCTCAGAAGAAGATCGTCACGAATTCCAATTGCATGATATTACCAATGACGGCAATTCTGCTTTCGTACAATGGGATAAAGGGTGGGATAAAAGTCGCCTGACTGTTTACGATCAAATTGGAGAGCAGCTTTTTCATCAAACCAGTTTATATGGTGGTTATTCTTGGGTGAAATTTAGTTCAGATGGATCAAAAATTGTGACTTATGAAACGTGTCATTTTCAAGTTTTGGATGCGAAAAAAGGAAGTACGCTTCTGACTATTAAAGACGTTTGTGCACTAGACTTCTTTCCTCATGAACTTACTATCAACCTCAGCAAAGATGGAACCAAGATCGCCTTTTGGGGAAGTGGCCCTAGGAAAAACTATACATACTCTAGTGAATATGCTGAATTGGCTATTTATGATATCACTAGTGGGGAAAAACTTATTGAGATACCTTATGATAAAAGATATTTTTCAATTAAAAATCTTAAGTTTAGCAATGATGGAACTAAAATTGCCTATGGGGATAATTTTGGACTTTTCATGTACGATATAAGTCAAAAAAAACTTCTTTTTGAAAATCTAGAAACTGAGGATGATGGTGAATTTATTAACTTTAGTCCAGACGGAAGCATGATTACAGCGCCTATGTTATATTCAGATGAGTTGATAGTCTTTAATATGAACGGGACTGAGTTATTTCGCATTCCTCATCTTGATATTCATGACAACGGTATTTTTGACTTAAAAATTAATTTTTCAAAAGATGGAACTAAACTCGTCTCTGTTAACAGCGATAATGAATTGAAAATTTTTGATATTGATCTAAAAAAACTTTTAGTAAAAAAAATCAACTATACAGGTGTCGGTATAAATCCTGTGCAGGCTGAATTAGCCTCAATCAGTCCAGATGAAACAAAAATAATTATCTATTCCACCGACAAAAGACTCAGATTAATTGAATTGTACTCAGAGTAAGCGATAAAATTTATTTTTAGGTGCAGATCAATGAACGGCGTTGGTAGGCTTAACACTTGAAAATTCTCAATCACCGCACCAAGAAACCTCTGCCAATCTAGACGGAGGTTTTTTTCGTCCAGTAAAGAGCCCTGTGGCCAAGTTCTTGGACACAGGACTGTTGAAGCTGCCCAGAAGTTAAGTTCCTAATGTCTCTAATAATTATTTCGATGAGCCCTAGTGGTTTGAAATAATTTAAAATTCACTGTCCCGAAACTTGGCCAGCAATAGTTCTGGTCTAAACCTTCGATGTTAGTTCAAAAGTAGGAAAACTGGAAAGAAACCAGTGTCCAACTTCTTGGCCAAGGACTCGTTTAAAAACGCAGTCTCAGCCAAGGTGAAAAACTGCATTAAGTGTTTGGAATCAAAAACATTTTATTAATTTAAAAAGGTCCTTGGCCGAAATTTTGGACAATAGCTTATAATTCACTTTTTAATGACCCTTTAAATAATATAAAGAAATCCAGCACTTATATTTTGGCACCGTTCTGGCTTTACAGCTCCTTATCCGCTCCGAAATAAATTCGAGAGCAATACAAAAGGGGAAACCAGTGCCAATAAATAAAAGACGACGACGAAAAAAGAAATTGGATTTTCTGCGCGCCAGTCGGGATTTATCAAAGCTTGAATTTGAGATCATCGAATTTGTGTGGACGTGGAAGGTCGCACCGACTTCGCTAGTTAAAGAAGTTTTGATGAGAAAAAAGACGGACTGGCAGGCTTATAAAATTATTCGCCGGCTCAAACTTGACGGCATTCTGGAAGAAATTCCTAAGAGCCGATACATCAGTCACAGGTTGTTGTGCGTGAGTGAGCTCGGGTTTGACATTTATTTGGCGGACAGGGATTTTATTGAAAAATTTAGATTTCGTGTCCATGCGCCTGCGCATGACTACTTGGCGACAGCCTTTCATCTTTCAAGCCTTTCAAATAAATCTGATGCAGAGATTAAGCTCTACTCTGAGCAAGAAATTCAAACCCTAGCAGCGAAATTACTTCCTTCAAACCTTCAGGCCTCTTTTTCAAACCGGGAATCAATAGGCATGCAGCATTTTCCGGATGGCCTCACCAGTTTTAACTCTGGAGACCGAGAGCTTAATGTTGGTTACGAAGTAGAGATCAATCTAAAACCTGATTATCGATACAAGAGTATGTACCATTTGTATCGGATAAACCACGGTAGTATCACGACAACGGAGTTGGTCTTTTTTTTAGTAAGGACTTTCGGTATTGCCAAACGAATCCATGATTTGTTTAGAACTTACGAACATGATTCTATGCCTCTGAATTGCGCATTCATATTAATGGATGATTTTATCCAGCATGGTTCGGACGCAAAAATATTTGCAGGCCATTATAAAAATCAAAGTTTGAGAAAAGTGCATGAAACTCTTTGGCAAAAGTTTGGCAATCCGATTGAAAAATTAGGGAAAGTTTCAGATTGGACGAGCTTCTTTCCAAAGCGACAAAGCCCAATGAAATCAATAATCTCAGTTGAAAAACAAAAACTGGATGTGGGTCAAACACCGGGCGTGTCTGTCGCGCAGACAGACGCTTTAATAAATAAAGGTGTGATTCCATGAGTAAGAGAGATGATTCTGGAGCAACATTGATGATGATCGTGGTGCTGGCGCTGGCCGCGGCAGTGTCGGTGGTGGTGGCGGCACACAGGTGTCCAGCCTCGCGGCCAAGGCTGGACACCTGTGGGACCACATGATGTCTGTGCTGATCAGCATCTGTACGCTGGCTGCTATCGTTGGTGGCTTTGGCTACATTCTCTATCGTCTGATTGTGGCTACTCAGGATCAGCCGAGCGAACAACAAAAGATGCAATCTCAGAAAGCTAAGGTAGAAGTGCACGTTCCTTCTGAGTTTGAAAAGCGTGAGCTCGAAAGACAGTCGCTTCGTTACAAGCAAAGCGTGCTCACTTCCAAAGAAATTGAAGCTCAGCTCTCCGAAGCTAAGTTTTTAACTGATCAAAAGGATTAATTTATGAAATTTGATTTATTGAATTATTTAATGTTTTCTAGAAAGTGGAATGTGGATCAAGTCGATTTTGGTTTTGAGCAAATTACTGATAAGGATCTTTCTAAAAATCTTGCCGATGTTGCTCGGGTGATTTATGGTGAAATTAAGAAGAGCCAACTTCTGCCGGTATCACAGGACGATCATTTTATTGCACACGAGTCTAAACTCTTGACTAAAAATCAAGGAGCAAAGGATGACGTGGCATGAAACAATTTAGTCAGCATAAAAAATATAAAATTGGATTCTACATTCGCGTATCGACTGATGAGCAGGCTGAAAACCCTGAAGGATCTATTAAAAATCAGCAAGAGCGTTTGCTCGGAACGGTAAAGCTAAAAAACATGGAAAACCATTTTGGGGAGGTCGTTGATATTTTCATCGACCGCGCGAAATCTGGTAAAGACACCAAACGGCCAGAGCTACAAAGACTTCTACAGGCCATTAGAGATAAGAAAATAGATCTTATCATGGTATCCGAACTATCCAGAATCTCTAGGAACATTAGAGATTTTTCAGATATCTGGGAGCTGATGAAGACTTGTGGTTGTGGTTTTTATTCTTTAAGAGAAAACTTTGAAACGACCACGGCCGCAGGCGAAATGGTTTTGTATACGCTGGCGAATTTGGCACAGTTTGAGCGCAGACAGGTCAGTGAGCGAGTGACTGCTAATATGAATGCTAGAGCCGCTAGGGGTTTATATAATGGCGGTAGTGTTCCAGTGGGTTACCGGCTTAATCCCGAGAAACCAGGAAGCCTTGAAATTGACCTAGAGCGAAGCAAGATAGTGCAAAAAGTTTTTGAAGTTTTCTTAGAAAAAGAAACGCTTTCAAGAACGGCGAAATTTCTCAATGAAAGTAATTATCGGTTACCCAAAAAAGTTGAAGGTGGCGGTCAGAAGCAAAGGCTTGATTTTTTCACGGTCGATAACGTCCATCATATTTTGCACAACAAGACCTATATTGGTGTTCGAAATTATCAGCAAAATGGAGAAACCAAAGAAACAACAGCAAACTGGCAGCCGGTCATTGAAAAAGAAGTGTTCAAAAAGGTTCAACAAATCTTGTCAGAAAATAAAACAAAGCGAAAGCCGTTCACGGCTTCGAGATATCCTTATCTTTTATCTGGACTGATTAAATGCGAGGTCTGCGGTAATTCAATGGTGGGTAAATCAGCGCATGGTCGTAAAGAAAAGATTGGTTACTATGAACACAGCTGGGCTACGAAAAAAAATGCACATTTGACTGCAAAGATTTTTAAATGTGAACCAACCCGAATTTTAGCCAAAAAGTTAGAGCCCATGGTTATAAATGAAGTAAAAAAACTTTTAAGCGGGGATCTTTTCGCTAGAAGATTGATTGCAGAAGCTGATAAATTGTTTTCAGAAAACTCGGCTTATCAGGAGATCGATAGAGTTAAAAAATCAATTGCAGGCTATCAAGCACAACTTGAAGCTTTGGCTGAGAGGTTATCTGAGCTGCCAAGAACTGTTAGTTCAAAGCCGATTTTTAATCAGATGGAAAAGATAGAAAAATTCAAAGCTGAATCTGAGCTCAGACTTGAAGAAACGAAGAAAAGCAATTTGGTGTTAGAAAAGCCCGCAGAACTGAGAGATTTTAAGCTTTTTTTAAACGCCGTGCGCGAGCTTTTTGATAAAGCCGAGAATCCCGAGGCAGTCGCCAAGATTGTAAGGCGTTTGATCAGTAAAATAGAGATCGGCGTTGGGTCTTTGAAAATTTACTTCTTTGTCGGTTCGAATACTTTGACATTTGGTGCGCGAGGGGGGACTTGAACCCCCACACCTTTCGGCACAGGCTTCTGAGACCTGCGTGTCTACCAATTCCACCACCCGCGCGCGAGAAGGGCTATTTTTTATCATGCACCCTAAACCATGTCACTTCATGTTTGTTGTGATGGAGATGGAGAATTTCACTGCCTGGAACTTTTAAAAACTCCTGAATCAATAAGGGATCAATTGGACCTTGAAACTTTAAGGTGCAGGCTAAATTGACTGGTCTTGCAATCCAGGGCTCTAAGTATTCAAGAAGTTTTTTGGGGTAGCATATAATATCAGAAAACAACCAATCAATAGGACCAATATCATCTGGAGTTAGTTTAAAGGCATCTTTTTTTAAAGACTCAATCCGTGGAAGCTTTCTGATTTTCTCGTCCAAAGGCGCTTTATCTACGCTGATCACCGAGCAACCCAATTGCTGGAGCACCCAAGTCCACCCACCCGGAGAACTGCCAAGGTCGAGCACTCGTTCGCCCGAATTGGGCCTTATTCCATGCACCGTAAATAGTTCCCATAATTTTAAATAAGCTCGAGAGGGAGGTGTTTTTTTATCTTCACTAAATTGAAATTCGCCCAATGGAAAAGGCGAGTGACTGCGAGAACTAAAAATCATTTGATTCGGAGAAAGCAAAGCCCAGGAACCAAGTTGTCGGGGTCTTATTTTTTGCATAAATTCCAGCGGTTTATTGGGAACTTTTAAAAGCTGATCTTGAATCAATGAAGCACGACGGTGCCAATCAAACGAATAGTGAGCCCATAAATTACCCTGGGACTTAAGTTTTTTTGCGGCATCCGTGATGGATTCGATATCAATAATCTGAGTTTGACTCCAAATATCCTGAGCCCAAATGGGTCGAAAATCAGAACCAAGAACAACAAACAGTCTTTCATGTTGAGCTTTAATGGTCTGCTGGTGTTCTAAAATTTCAGCCGCGAGCTCTTTTTCAAAGCCTTCAAAGGCTAAATAGGCTGTCTGCGGGGGTTGGGTTTGATCAATCATTTTTTAATCATAAGGGTTTTGCGCAAAAAAAGAACCCTCCAAATCTTGGAGAGTTCTTTTGGATTTTATTTAAATTATTAGAAAATCTAAGCAGCTGCTTTTTGTGGTAAGCCTGGATTTAAAAGACCACGACTTTTCCAAATAACGACGCAATCAGCCCAAAATTTTTCTTTGAGTTTTATTTCAGCGGGACCTAGTTTGATTTTTGGAAAATCAGATTTTTCAAAGTGTTCACTGAATTGTGTTTGATTGCAGGCGCGCAGGATTTTAATCATTAAATTAAAATGTGGCTCTGTGAAAGACTTACTGTCGACAAGCATCTTTCGCAAACCTTGTTCGGGAGTCTGATGTAAAAAATCATAAAGTCCCGGAATATCATACTGACTCATTTTTGGATTTCCTTTCGTTGATAGGAATCTTGCTACAGACTCTATCGGCTGAAAGGTTGAATTTTTTTAGCTAAAAACCCGGCCTTAGGCCGAGTTAAAAGTCTAAAAAAAGGCTGGAGAGTCTTAAATTGGGACAGTTTAGTTTGCGACCATATTGCGAGCTATTTTGAGCTCTGTGAACATTTTTAAAGAATTATTAAATCGGGCAAGGCTATTGACCATTTGTTGTTTTTCTTCGACAGAAAACTGCGACATGATGCCGTCAATGCATTTTAAAAACTCTGGTTTTAAAAGATTAAGTAGCTCACAGCCTTGGGGGGAAAGCTTAATCACATAAGCTCGTCCATCATGAGAATGTGTTTCGCGAACTACTAATTTTGCCTTCTCGAGGCCATTTAAGAGACCTGAAATAGTGGCTTGGGTCACTCCACACTGATGGGCGAGCTCGGAAGGCATCATGCCTGTGTTCTTAGAAGATAACAATAAAAGCAGCATAAAGCGACCTGTTGAAACACCATATGTGGCAAAATAGCTTTCCAGTGCATTTTCTAATTCACTGGAAACTTTGCGCAAAGTTAAATAAGTATAAAATGAATAAGAATCGACTTCAGGGAAGTGCTGGCTAAGCCCCGTTAAAAATTCATTAGAGCAGGGAACTTCGGACTTTAACAATATTGACATGATGGGTACCTCGAAAAATTAATAGCTCTACGGCAAATCAAAACGATGTTTACTCACATTTAAGCAAACTTGCAAATTTTTTTTTACAGGAAACGCATTTATATCTAAAATGTCATACCTATATCCAGCCTATCGGGCATTATGTAACCTGCAAAAAGTGACAGGCGCTCACATTCAAACATTGATTTTGTTCTAATAATGAATAGTTAGTATGGAATTACTGATAAGTGTCAGAGTTTGTAATAGATTCAATACGTCGAAGACTCTCGCGTATATTTTTTAGGTCGCGCAAAGACAATGGAATATCTGCAAAAGTAAAGTTTACATAATTTTGAACTATAACTCCAAAATCATCTGAATTTGCGGGCCACTTTTCTTGCAGACGTTGAACAAAATTAGAGGGCCCTTCACTAGGCTTTTTAGCAAGATGTCTTTTATTCGCCCAATTAAGCAATTGCTTATAAAAGTACTGGGGCCAATTATTTCGATGGGTCCAATAAAATCTAATTTTAAAGCCAATAAAAATAAAAATGATAAATAATATTAAAAAAACTGGTGAAGCCGCTGGCAGGCTTTCAAAAAGTTCGCTTTGACGATCCAAATTAAAATCAAGCAGCCACTGCGTCCAATAAAAATTTAAACTATCCATATATGTCGACAAGTAGTCGTAGGCCACAAATAAAAAAGATTCGTCAGAAGAATTTCTTTTCATAATAAGACCGCGCAAGTTTTCTGGTAATTTTAAAAATTCGGCAGTTCCTAAGGCGGTTCGAACAGGAGCTACAACATCAACTAAATCGATTGGAACCCAATCACCGCGGTCATTGACATATTCATTCCAGGCATGAGCATCTTGGGCTCTGACGGTATAAAAGTTTCCGATCGAATTAAATTCACCGCCTTGATAGCCAATAACAACTCGGGCCGGAACTCCAGCAGCCCTGGCTAAAATGGCAAAGCTTGAAGAAAAATGCTCGCAGTATCCCTTTTTTGCTTTGAATAAAAAATCATCTAAACTGTGCTCATTCATTTCGCCAGCAGATAAGGTGTAAAGGAAATTTTGATCTACAAAGTAATTTTTTATATTTTGAACAATTTTTTCTCGGGCTAATGACTTTCCCTTAAGAGCTTCGATTAACTTTAGAATGCGAGGGCTTTGTATGGGAATTTTTAAATAATTTTTTTCATCTTCCGGCCTTAGGGTTAAGCTTAAATTACTCTGAGCTCTAAAAGAAGTGCGATGATCAATACTGACGGACGTTTGATATAGTCCGTCTCTGGTTCTAAGAAGTGGAAGGCTGCTTGTCATTTGTAAAGGTCTGTCCAGAGGAAACAACCATTTTTGCTGATTTGGTTCGACGGTCATTTTGTAATCAACAAATTCAGGACTGTTTTGCACCAGAGTGATATCTTTTGCGGGAGGTCCTTGATACCAACGAAAGCCGTCAGTGGATCTTAAGACTAAGCCACGCCAATATAATTGCTGACGATCGATATAGACCGATTTAATAATTTCGGCTCGAAAAATCAGTTCCTGACTTTGTGCCAACTGACTGATGCTGCCTGGACGAATCTCATTTCCAAAACCAGTCACCGCAGAACCACGAGAACTTAAGTTGGAATTAAGAAGATAAGAATTTAAGCGTGGAAACATAAAATAAAGAGCGATGGTCAAAGGTAAGGATAACAAGGCAATTTTTAAAAAATAAATCTTTGAGGCCGAAGGCAGGGTCGATTTTTCCGAGTGACAAGATATCAATGACAGCCATAAGTGGTAAATGAGCCATAGGGTGACAGGGAGAATCCAAATATCAATTGAAAATAAAAATTTTGAAGAAATAAGAAGCATCAACAATAAAACGATAAATAAATGATCTCGCCGATTTTTGTATTCAAGTATTTTTAAAGCACAAAGACAGCTAAAAAAAAGGGACGATGAGTCTCGGTCAAAGAGTGTTTTATAACCTGCAAGGACGGCAACAAAAAGAATCAATGCTAAAGAGTTTGTGATCCAGGCGGAGGGTAATAAGATAACCTTTTTCTCACCAAAATATCGCCAGATGAAAACGACGGATATCATTGATAGGAACCAATATGGAAATTCAAGGCCCAGCAAAAATAAACTGCCTAGGCTTGCGATCACTAAATGAGTATTCTTATAAAATTCAAGCTTCAATCGCGGGGTCCTTTTTAAATAGGGCTAAGCTTTTCAAGCAATTCAAATAGTGATGTCGACCACGACTTATGGGGCAAGACATTTTTGGCAAACTTAAAGAATAAAAGAAACCTTTAGACTCGGCAATTTCAATCCATAAAGCCAGTTGCGAAAGTCGGCTTTCAAAATCTTGAATTTTTGAAGTCATTTGCCAATCCAGTTTAATTTCTTGAGGATCATTGCCTTGATATTCTTTAACAAGAATTTTATTAGTTCTTGCATAAGCTTTCCAATCAACTTGTCGAATAGAATCGCTAGGATCAAATCGGCGATGTCCAAAAAAATCAAGATTTGAATTTTTAATAAGTTTCAAAGTTTGATTCTTGGAAGTTTCGTGCTCTATCTTTAAAAACGGTAATTTGGAGGAGCCTTCCCTTTTTGGAAAAACAATAAAATCTCCCTCTGGGCGATGTGTTTTCCAGGATTTCAGTAAAAAAAACGGAAAAGTTGTGTTGAGTCGTAAGGCGGGCAGAGCGTGAACACCGCGTTTGTAAGTTCCAAGATCAATATGAATTTGGTAAAATGAATGGGGTGCAATCTCTGGAATGACAAATGACTTTTGAGGCGAATTAAAAACTTCTATATAATGACGAATTTTCGAACTGCTGTTGTAAACATGAACTAAAGCTAGCGCTTGGTTTTCAGCAAAGACTTCTTCGACCTCGAAATGATCAATTCTAATCTTACTGAGATTTATATGAGTGAGCCAAAGCGACGAGACTCCCAGACTTGTAAGAAAAAATGTATAAAGATAAAGAAAATTATTTCCGCTGGCAAAAGCGGCGTACAGCATGACCAAAAGAATACAGCTAAAAAAAACTCCAAACACTGTTGGAATTATATAAACCTTATTATTTTTTTGAATAGGAATCAGATCTTTAAATCGGGACTTCGACCTCTCGAAGAATCTGTTCCGCCATGCCGACTCCACGATGCACTCCTTCATTGCCACCAATGCGATGACTTGTAACTGAACTCCATACAGCTTGAACATCCTCTGGAGTCACCATATTACGACCCTGGAGCCAAGCCCAAGAGCGTGCGGCTTTTGCTAGATCCATACCAGCGCGAGTGGATAGGCTATCAAATCGGGATTCAATTTTTTTACGACTAAAAGCAATCAGTGCTGAGATATATTTTGCCAAGGTTTCAGAAATTTTTACCTGTAAAACCAATTTCTGAATATGCAGAACATCCTTAGGAGTCATTAATGGTTTTAAAGATTGAAGTTTCTTTTTAGGATCATAGCCTTGAAAAAGCTTCAGTTCAGTTTGAACTGAAGCCGTTTTTAATTCAAGACTCATTAAAAAACGATCCAACTGACTTTCTGGTAATGGAAATGTTCCCAATTGCAAATGTGGATTTTGAGTGGCCACTAATAAAAAAGGTTTGGGTAGAATATGAGTCTCGCGATCAACGGTGACTTCGCCTTCTTCCATCGCTTGTAGTAATGCGCTTTGAGTTTTGGGGTTTGCACGATTGAGTTCATCAGCCAAAATCAGTTCGCCAAAGATAGGTCCTTTATGAAAACGAAATACTTTGCTCTCTCGGTCGTAGATATTATTTCCAACAATATCTGCTGGTAGTAAATCACTGGTAAATTGAATGCGAGCAAATTCGAGACCTAGAAGTTTTGCTAAGGCTTGCACGAGTGTTGTTTTACCAACGCCAGGAGCATCTTCGATCAGCAGATGTCCTTCGGCAAAAAGGCAGGCTAAGGCTAAACGAGTTTCACGCTCTTTATCGAGAACAATTTCATTGAGCTGTTGATGAAGTGTAAAAACCTGTTCAAGCATAAATTATTATAACCTCTGGATCTATCATCCGCTGGATAAATTTTTAAATCAATACAGCAGAAATTTTGCCATTTGTTTTTTCCAAAATTTTTCGTCGGGAATTAAGAGCTGATCAAAATCTGCGGGCTTGCTAGTTAAGTCATCCACCCACAAGCGAAGATCGGGGCCACCATTGATTAAATCGATGGCCAGTCGATCAAACTCATACTCGTAAGCAAAGTCTCGCCAAATGGGATATTCGGGATAATGAACTCTTAAAGCTTTAAAAAACAAAGCCGTCAAACGATAGGGTTTAAAAAGTTGATGCTTATAAGAAGGATGATCCACATGAATTTGAAAACCCTGACAAAGTGTTTTGTGATGTTTGTTAAATGTAGGTTCAAAGTAACAACTACGAATCAAGCAGCCCTTCATCCAAGCCGGGGAAAGTTTGTGCATGGTCTTTAAGATAGGTTCTATTTGAATATCCGGAGCACCCATTAATTCAAGGGCTCGAGTGGTCCCACGTCCTTCTGATAAAGTTGTTCCCTCAAGCAAAACAGTTCCTGGAAAACATTTTGCCATATGAGGAGTTGCCGCATTCGGGCTGGGATTGAGCCACGACAGTTGTAAAGGCCAACCGAAATAAGGGCCTTGATCTGGTTTGTAACCTTCCATTTTGATAATTTTTAGATCTAAATCTAAATTGAAATGATCTTTAAACCAAAGTGCGGCTTCGCCTAAGGTCAGTCCGTGACGCATGGGAAGGGGTCCTGCGCCAACAAAACTTTCCCAGCCAGGCTTTAGTAAATTGCCTTCGATAGGCCGACCCGCAGGATTGGGGCGATCTAAAACCCAAAGTGATTTTTTATTTTTCGCACAAGCTTCCATCATATAAAGCAGGGTTGTCAGAAAAGTATAAATCCTTGTTCCCACATCTTGTAGATCAAAAAGGATGACATCAATATCTTGCAGAGATTGATCAGTGGGCTTGCGAGTTTTTCCATAAAGGCTATAAACAGGAATTTTATAAACAGGATCAATAAAATCTTCGGTCTCGATCATATTATCTTGTTTTTCACCGCGCAGACCATGTTGCGGTCCAAAGGCTGAAACAATTTTAAATTTATTGTCTATTAAAGCTTGTAATGAATGGGTCAGTCCCGAGGTCACCGAGGCTGGATGCGCAAGCAATGAAAGTCTTTTGCCTTTTAATTCTTTTTTATATTTTGCATTTGAAATCAGGCGGTCGATACCAAGCTTCACTTAAAACTCCTTTTGAATTTCAAGACTAAAATGATGGGGATGATGAAAATCTGGCTGCGGCTGGGTGTGGGTCAAACTCCAGTAACTTTTTTTACTATCAACAGTTTCTATCACAGCAGAAAGATGACTTAAAAAACGAGTGCCAGGAGAAAAATTGAATGTAGTTAAATCGACTTCAGTGTGCATCCGCCATTGATCATCCGCGATTTCACATTGCAATTGCACTGTCGACACGCGAGTTTCTTCAATCAAATTTTTTCGATAACCGTCTAAAAAATAAAGATTCCATTTCCCGTCCGACGAAAAATTGGCTTCCCAGTAAGCTTCGCTAGAAATAGGTTTTAAGAACCATTCAAAGCAGGTCGTTTTCCAAAGGTGATGAGCTCGCTCGTTGGCCGCATGACAGGCTTTAAGGTGTCGAACATTTTGCCAGGGACCTTTTAAAATAAAATCAGCCTTTAAAATATTTTCGGCCCAGCGCAGGTCCGCAGTGAGGGTGAAATTGAGGCCAATAAAGTCGGCAGAACCAATAAAAGGGTGAAGGATCATGACAAGAGTTTAGAAGTGAAAAAATCGCTGTACAAGGCTTGTTCACATCGTTTTTACAATTTGGGGCTATTTTTACACTTAAATCAAAGCCTTGAAAGGCTCCTTATTTTGAACCTTTAGAGATATAATGCGTTGTGCTATAATGCGCTCACACGAAAACGATGAAATTTGGAGATGGTATGAATATCTGGATTAAAAAAGCATTTGTGAGCCTTATTTTATTCTCTGGATTTTCGGGAGAAGCGGCTGTTTGGACCGAGGTCAATCAGTGGAATGAGCAGTGGGAGCAAAAATATTCTTCGTGGATTGGGACTGAGTTTAACGAAGATATTTTTATGACTGGAAAATATAAAGGAATTCCTAACGATTGTGCTGATGCTGTTTACTTTGGTCGACTTATATTTTCTTATGAAAATAAATTGCCATTTGTGATCATCGACCCCACCGGTGGAAAAAATAAAATCACTCACAAAATGAGTCGCTGGGATGAAAAGCCCGAATTTCAACGAGTTCGAGAGTTTATGAATTTTATTTCGTGGAGTGTTTCGACTCGAACTTTTTCAAACGACAGCTATCCAGTAAAAATCAATCGCATTTACGTTAAGCCCGGGGCTATTTGGGTTCGACCTAGCCGCGAGACAAATATTTGGAATGGCATCATGGCAACACTGACTGGTAAATCCAAAATTACGGATCCAGGACACGCTGAGACTGTAACAAAAATAAGCGACTCAGGTTCTGTCTTGTTGATGGGATCTACAACTCCAAGAGCTGTCAGACGACTGACATTAACTTCAAGTTTTTTAATTATGCCAGAAAACTCTAATGTGGGATTGCGACAATGGATGTTACCAGAGCAATACGGTCAGTCAAAAAGCTCTATGCCTGGTTATAGTGATGAACAATTCAAAATGGGTCGTTCGGTAATTTCTAACTCAGCGGCTTCAGGAATTATGGGTGGATCATCGAATGTTCAACAAGAAGGTTCGCGAACGTTTCAAGCTTGGCGTTCAGAAATAACAAATGCGTTAAGTCTTAGACCCGAAACCCAGCAAGAAGCATTGGAACGTCATGCAGGTGATCTGTGTTCATTAGTGCATTCCCGAGCTGAAAATGTTCGACATGCGCTAGCCGCCAAAGAAAAAAAAGGCCGAGGCTGTATGAATGCCGATGAGTATGATGCGTATTCGACGCCGACAAGGGACAAACGAATTTCTGCGACATTAAAAGATCTTTCTAAAATGGCCTCATCAGGTGGATTTTCAATGTCAGGAAAAATAAAAAGTTCCGAAATTTCTGCAGCTTTAAAAAAATGTGCAACGATTGAAATAGCTCTAGGGCAAAACATGACACTGCAGGAATATATGTTGAACGTAGCATCAGGTCAGTTTTCTTCAAACCCAAATGACAGCCTTAAAGCCCGATGGGGATTTGAAGCCAGTCGAAATCCGTGTCCCACTTTTTAAGGAAATTTTCTGATGAGTCAACGTTGGTGGATCATTCTCATAGTTATACTGATGATGGCGATCTTGTGGTCGCTATCTCGTAATAAATCAAGTCCCAAAACTACTTCTATTGATAATGTCGAAGTTGAAAATGCACGATTAGATACTGACGCCACTCAAGCCGATGCGGCTGAGGAATTAGCGACAGCTCCTGTCCTTTCGGGCGTAACGCAAAAAATTCAAGAAAATTTTAGCCAAGCATTAATCACGGCACAAGCCTGTTTTAAATTTCAAAATTCATTGCAAGCTACCGAAGGTGATCCTTCATTAGAGAATTGGAAATCAGTTTTACGAACTGAATTAGGAGATGTTGTTTTAGAGGCCGAAGACTGGGTGAACACACATCTTGTTTTATCTAACGGTGAAAAAAGACGAATTCGAATTGAATCTGAAATGGGAGAAGATAATCGGGTCACTCGGAAATTAAAATACGCAAGTGTTGATAAAGAGGACCTTCCAGTTCCTATAGAATTGCCACAAGAGCAAACAATTGATCCCAATGATACGTTTGTAGCGTCTTTAGAAAAAGAAGGTCAGGTGTCGATGGTTGAAAAAGCCTCCAGACTTTATTATTCAGATGGCAGCGAAGTGATGTCAGTGCAAAGAAATAATATTATTTCTGAAATTGAAATCAATCGCTCTGGCCGCTCTTTTCATTGTTGGAATTTGGATAAAGAAAAACATCAATGTGATTGTCTTTAAAAAAAATAAAAAATTTCACATATTCGCAACATAAGACTTATAAGGAATCTATAAGATAAGAGTTGTCGCAATCCCAAACATAGGAGGTTGATATGCGAATTTTAACTTTATTTTTAGCCATGACATTTTCTTTATCAGTACAGGCAGATAATCGCAGTAAGGCTGGTGTAAAGGCCAACCATGCGGCCCAAGTACTTCATCAATTTATGGAACATAAGGATCAAGCTATTCCCACATCATTATTAAAAAATGCTGAGTGTGTGACGGTGATTACAAAAATGATTCGTGGTGGATTAATTTTTGGAGCTCGAACAGGTTGGGGTGTCACTTCTTGTCGAGCCGGTGGAGGTTGGTCACCAGCGGCGTATCATCGAATGAGTGGACTTAGTTGGGGTTTTTTGGGAGGACTTGAAAAGCTGAACGTCGTTTTGGTATTTACCAAAAGAGATGCTATTCACGCTTTAAGTTCATCTAAATTAAACTTAGGAGCGGATATTAGCGTCACGGCCGGACCCGTGGGACGTGGTTTAGAAGCTGGAACTGATTATAAACTGGATAGTCCGGTCTATAGTTATTCACGCGGTAAAGGACTTTATGCCGGAGCTAGCGTTAACGGATCTGTGATTTCACCAAGAGAAAAATTAAATCATGCTGTCTACGGGTATTCGGCGACGACCCGAGATATTTTAACAAACAATGTTATTGCTCGTGTAAGAACAGCGCAGCCATTTGTTAATGCACTGATGAAATATGCACCGTAATTTTTTTAGCTAGATATCCTTTAGTAGTAATTGCATGGCCCACTCTAGGGTGGGTCCCATGTCTTCACCAGAGTAGCCAAAGTCTGATTTTAAATCATACCAAATTTTAGCATTTACCATGGTTACCATTAAGGCTAATCTTTTATGCCGTTCGGGAGTCATATTCAATTTATTTTGTAGAATCAAACGTGACGTCATCAAGCCAGTTAATTTTTTACGAAAAATTTTTCGAGTTTCATGACCAAAGCTTGAAAATAAATAAGCCATGACTAAAGACTCATTTTTATCAAACAGAACAAAAGAATTTTTCAAAAAACCGACAAAATCCATTGTGTCTAATTGTTTCACACTAGCTTGCATATAACTGTTCAGATAGTCATCCACGGCTTTATGCAAAGTTTGCTTATCTTTAAAAAATCGAAAGAGGGTTCGTTCTGAAATTCCTGACTTGGCAGCAAGCTCATCCATCTGAATTTCCCCGCCTTTTCTTTCAACTAAAAGGGTGACAAGGGTTTCAATTATTTTTTGCTGAGTTAATTGGGATTTTTCAATTCTGGTTGAATTATCATAGAGTCTTGTACGTCGCCGTTTTGGCTTTGTGCTCCTTTTTGGCCGTTTAAAAGTTTTTCCTTTGCTCATTGGCATATAAAATATTCTTATACTAATTGGAAAAAAATCCAACTGATTTAAAGCTGGGCTTCGTATCGATATGAAGGCCTTTCAACACGGTTGCCGGCGTTTGTATGTTAATTAATTTAACTTTTTTAAATCAGATGAAATTTAAAGGAAATTCCATCTCCTCAGTCGTGAGTTATTAATGGGACAAGATCATCTTCTTGGAAACTCCCCCACACAAATGTGTGCAATATAGTACAAAGCGTAATCCAACCAGCTATAATCTCGAATTATATTTATTTTTAAATTGAATGACCATAGAAGTTTATCGAATAAATATTTCAGATTAATTTAAAACGTAGTCATTATTGTAAATCTGATAAAGAGATAAGTGCTTTTTTAAATTCTCTATGTTTTTCGTCGTACACCACGATCTTCTGGTCATGCGGCGTACATCGCTACTTATTTTTGCACATCGTTGATTGAGTGCAAACAGCGGATCAAAAACTTTTTTAGTCACTTTATGATGTATCAGCTCTCGCTTCTTTTCTTTTAGTTCTCTTGATACCACTGCTATGTGCTTAGCCTCTGGAAAATACTCTTTGATCAGCTTTGGATACAGCTGATGACTGTCTGTAGTAATGGTTAATGGCTTAAGTCTAACTTCATATCGCAACTTACCCAGTAGCTCTCGAATAACTTTTTCTCGCTCATTTTCACGAACTCCGTACTTAATTTTAGCAAGCTCTGCCAAATGTCCTTTAGCAGGGATTTTGCCAACGCTTACGCCTAATATTTTATATGAATCACTCACACATATTGGAATGGTGAGAGGCTTAAGCTTTGTGTGCTCAATCGACTCCATTTCATCAATTTGAATGTGTTGCTCTGTTGAGGTTAAGGGAAATCTTTTCTTATGCATTGATAACCATTTAAGTTTTCTGGCAACCGTTGTGGGCGAACACTTGAGAAGCTCTGCCGTCCTTTGTTGAGTGTTACCACTAACTAATAATATGAAAACCTTCTCATTTAAATCCGGTCTTCTTTGGTAATAGGTATTATGGAAGGTTTGATTTGAATAAGTGCATTTACAATTTTTGCACTGGTAGCGTCTTTTCCGGGTGCGCAAGATTTTAACGAAATAGTAGCCTCTTAAAATAAATTCAGTGGAGTTGCATTTGGGGCATTGCTTAATAGCTAATTGGTTTTTTTGCATAACTAAGATTAGCTATGCAAAGTTAAGAACTTACCGTTGCGGCATTATATTAACTTTAAACCAGGGTTTGGTCCGAGAATATAGCTGGTTGGGGTCCGCATTGTAATTTATCGCACACATTTGCGTGGAGGAGTTTATGACTTTTAAATTTAAAATTCTAGCAGCAAGCGGCCGGCATGCCATTGCTTACGCTGGCAGCATCAGGAGCACAATCAAAAATTCCATAGTGAACTTTGGTATCGCCCACAATTTTAAAATGCCGACTATAGCGAGAGTCCGATAGCATTTTTGCCGTATTACTACATACAACAAGAGGCTGACCCGTTTTAAGAAGATGATGGTCATCTAACATAAAAGAATGAGGATATTCGGGAATAGTTCCCAAATAATAAGCCACTTGCCCGTAATCTTCACATCGATCTTCTAAATCCATTTTAAAAGCGCGAATGGTCATGGAATAAAAATTCACCATTCCAATTTTTCGTTGGATATCACCGGTTTGAAGTTCTAATTTAGATTTAGAAACGACACGAAAATCGAGACAATGACTTTCAGCCATCATACGACGAAAATCTTCAATGTACAAAGCGCCACCAAGGCACTCGCCTAAAAGAACTTTGTCGGCAGCAAGATCGGCAGGGATACGGCGATCGGCAAAAACGTCTGAAAAATACAATTCTCCACCTAGCTTAAGGACTCGCATAATTTCAGAAAAAACGCGTTTTTTAGAAGGTGACAAATTTAAAACACAATTAGAAGTGACAACGTCGATAGAGTTGGATTTAATCCCAGCGCTTTCTAAATCTTCTATGTAACCTTGTTTAAATTCGATATTGGGTTTTTGATAGTCATATTTTTTAGTGTGGTAATCTAAATGTTTGCGAGCAACTGCAAGTTGTTCATCTGTCATATCAATACCGATAACTTTTCCCTGAGGGCCTACCAGTTTCGACATTAAAAAACAATCTCGTCCAGATCCTGAGCCTAGATCTAAAACTGTGCGACCTTCAAGTTCTGGAGGAATGGGCGATCCACAACCATAAAATTTTTCCTGAACTTCTTCGTGAATTTCTTTTAGTATAGGGCGTAAATGAACCGGCATGGCCTCAGCCGTACAGCAAGCGCTTGTTTGGAGATCCTGATTGGTTTTTAAAAATTCTCCATAGTACTTTTTAACGTTCTCAAGGGTTTGAACTTCAGTGCTCATAGTCGGGGCCTTTCTAATTTTTTAGATATAATTGTGCAAGTCTGGCAGAATCTGGGATTGAATACTAGAAATTTTTATTTCAATAAAAGGATCAACTGATGAAAATCTTATTTATGTGCGTTGCGAATTCGGCTCGAAGTCAGATGGCCGAAGGTTTGGCCCGCTCCATTTTTGGACCTACGGCAGACGTTGAAAGTGCCGGCTCCAAGCCAAAAGTTGTGCATCCTCTGGCCAAAAAAGTTCTGGCAGAAACCGGCATTAGTCTAGCTGATCACTTCTCAAAATCTTGGCAAGATTTATCTCCTGATTTTCGCGAAAAAATAAATTATCTAATCACTTTATGTTCTGAAGAAGTATGCCCTATTGTTCCAAATTTAAGGGCTCAAAAACTGCATTGGCCTTTGCCTGATCCGGCGTCAGATACGGCCTCTGAGGAAGACCAATTGGTGGCATTTAGAAACGTGCGAGACATGCTACGTCAAAAACTTTTAGACTTTCAAAAATCATTATAATTACTTTGGCCCAGGTGCAACAAAATATTTTGTTACACCTGGACTGCCACGAAATTATTGACTGCCAAGTACTAAATTCCCTCACTGTTTAAGCCCAACTTAAAATGGAGAATGAGATGCAACAAGAAGAGCAAATTCATGATTGGAAACCTTATAAAGATTTACCAGCGCCTGGTCTGTACCGTGAGCCCACTCCACACAAATGTGCACAAAAATTCCAAAGTACACCCCAACCATCTATAATCTCAAAACTCAATTAGCTTAAAGTGAATTATCGTATAAACTTTCAAATCAATTTATGACTTAGTCATTATTAGCTTTTTATTAGGCGGCGAAAGCCGAGGGCTCAAAATAAACATTGAACGAATATTTTATATGAATATAGTCATTAGCCTCGATCATTTCCTTGGTTAGATGAACTATTTAGGTTTAAACCCTTTTCATAGATTTTATTCATCGTTTGATGGGAAATATTAAGATGAAATCCAATTTTCATGATTTGATTTAATAGAGCTTGTCGCCAGAAGCCATTCTTAGTAAAGCGTAAGGCCGATGTGGTGCTGGCAAAAGGTAGCAAAATAGGCCTCTGCTGATCTTTGAGCTGTCGACTGAGCAAGGTATCTTCGAAAATTTCAACCGCAGGAATTGATTTTTTCCATAAAGAACGATGAAAAAAGATACAATGATCTAAATAAAAAATTCCACCCAAATTTCCTCGAACTTTATTTGAATACCATGAAGTAAATTTTAAGAGCGGATGATTGTGGTCAAATTTATGAGTAAACGCTCCCCACATGATGCGGTCACAATGATCCAGCAGATACTGAATTCCTTGTTGATCTACAAAGCTTCGAGGGTGATAGAATAAAATCATTGAGCCTTTGGATTTTTCAAAGCCTAAATTTAACCTTTCGGCTCGGGTGACAGCTTCGGATTTATCAATACAGATCACTTCAATATTTTTAAATTTTGATAAAGAGGAAACAGAATTTCTAAAAAAATCTGTTTCTGCTTCATGGACTGTAGGGATAATAACACTCAGCAAGTTCTCTCCTAGTTTAAAATAACTTGAAGCCAATTCATTTGCTCTTTAGAAATAAATTCTTTAGGTGTCATTAAGCCCGTTTGCAAACCTTGCTGTGGACAACCTTGTGGAAGGAGGTTCGCATTTGGAGTTACAAATTTTTTGCAGAGTTCAAAGGCTTTTAGCTTATTCTGTCGCATGATTGCAAAAACACCTTCTAGCGTAACATGGGGAATCTGATCATCCCAGCAGTCGTAATCAGTGACGAAACAAGCAGGCAAATAGCTAAGTCCAGCTTCCCGAGCCAGGGCATACTCTGGAAAGTTGGTCATTCCGATAATATTTGCGCCTTGTGAAATAAAACATTTAGATTCTGCTTGCGTCGAAAAATAGGGTCCTTCCACACAAACATAAGTCGCACCAAAATGAATTTTAAAATCAAATTCTGAGGCTTGCTTTTTTAAAGCCTCAACAAGTTCACTTGAAACTGGGTGTGCTAAAGAAACATGTCCAACTAAGCCTTGACCACAAAAAGTATGGGCACGGATTGATTTTGTTCGATCTAGATATTGATTGGGAACAACCATATCGCCTGGTTTAAATTCTGTTTTCAAACTTCCAATGGCTGAAACTGAAAGAATTTTTGTAGCGCCATATTTTTTTAAGGCCCAAATGTTAGCTCGATAATTGACTTCTGATGGGGTTTTCTCATGATTTTCCCCATGACGAGGAATAAATAGCATCTGTGTTGTACCCAATTGAATTTTAGAAAATCCTGAGGAAGTATCACCAAAAGGTGTTGCTACAGGCAAAGCTTCAAGTTTTTTAAATTCTTCAAACTTTTCAAATCCAGATCCACCAAGTAAAGCCCACATCGGAAAGCTCCTATAAAATATTTAAATCGTGACTCCACCACAACTTGATCCAGCTCCGGCGGTACAGCCATAACAATGCTGATTTAAAATAATTGAACGGGAACTCATGCTCAGTTCATCATATTGATTTAAATGAACTTTTCCGCCGTTGATTTTAAGATCTAACATCTGATTAAAATCACAATCATACAAGTAACCATCCCAACTGATCGAGATCGTGTTACGGCACATAACACCTTTTGCAGCCATAGGATTAAAGGCATTAACTAGTTTTTCCATATAGCCTTCGTAATTTTCAGTTTCAATCAGGTAATCTAAGTAACGAGAGATTGGAATATTGGTGATCGCGTAGAGTTGATTAAACTCGATTTTATAAAGACGCATCAATTCTTTTTTGAAATCATTTTGTAAAGCCGCTTGGTCTCCAGGTAAAAAAGCTCCGGCGGGATTGTATACCAAGTCCAATTTTAATCCCGAACCTTCTTGGCCATAGCCAATTTCATTTAATAACTTTAAGGCGGCAATTGAATCTAAGAAAACGCCATCGCCCCTTTGACGATCGGTTTTCTCTTTATCATAGTAAGGTAAAGAAGAAACAATTTGAATATTATGTTTTTTATAAAAATGAGGAAGATCGTGATAACTTTTATTGGCCATAATAATCGTTAAATTACACCTCACAATAATCTTTTTCTTAAGAAGACTGAGCTGCTCAACAAACCATCGAAAATTTGGATTCATTTCAGGAGCACCACCAGTTAAATCAACTGTGTGGGTGCTCGAAGTTTTTAAAACCGTTAGAATTTTTTCCATGGTTTCACGGGTCATAATTTCGCGGCGATCAGGTCCCGCATCAACATGACAGTGTTTGCAAGCTTGGTTGCACATTTTGCCCATATTGATTTGAAAAATTTCAAGAGGCGTTGTTTTGAGTGGAAATAATCCAACCTCTTTCATTTTAGCGCTAAAACTAGGAAGCTGCTGCACGCGGGGACTAAAGTTATTTAGTCGATCCAATTGCTCAGAGGATTCAGATAAATCACTTTTACGGGCCTTTAGCGATCGAATCATAAAGCCTCACATGCTTAATTTTTTAACTTTATTCATCATTTGCACACCATGAACTAAACTGGCTCCGCCACGAATGGCTGCCGCCACATGAATGGCTTCCATCATTTGCTTTTCGCTAATGCCTTTTTCCAAACCATCTGTTGTATATGCATCAATACAGTAGGGACATTGCACGGTGTGCGAGACAGCTAATGCAATTAAAGATTTTTCTCGGGCCGTGAGCGCACCTTCTTTAAAAACTTCACCGTAGTAATCAAAAAACTTTTTGGCTAATTCAGGACCAAATTCTCCAATTGAACCAAACTTAGATAAGTCTTTCGGGTCATAATAAGTATCAGCCATTGAAAACTCCTATTCAGCGGTCAATAAAGTTAATTTTTCAATCGTGGTCACATAAGTTGATTTTGAATTATCACCATCGATGCTGATCCATAAAGCGGGGACATTCAAAGGGATTGCCAGTTGATATTTAATTTTTAAGGCGGGCTCAGTTTTTTTCCTAACAACTATTATTTCTTCCACCATCAGATCTGTTTTTGGGTGATTTCTTTTAACGCTTAAACTTTCGGTAGATCTTCCGACATTAAAAAAATAAATTTTATCTAAGCCCGCGCCCTCAGGAGCTAAGGAGAAAAGTTTTTTTATCCAGTCGGGCGCAAATAATTTCTTAACGCCACTCAGCGTTTGTTTTCCCTCAACCACAAGTCCTAAGCGAAACAAAGAGTCTTCTTCAATGGTTTTTCCATAAGGTTCATTTTTTAAATCACCATCAACTTTAAGGTCGACTTCAAAACCAGTTATTTTATAAAATCGATCTAACTTGTAGACCAGGGGACTTGCAGAGTTATTTACAGATACTTTTATTCCAGTAGGGGAATACTCAACTTTATTGCTTTGAATTTTTTTGAAAGAAAGCTCAGTCCAGACGTCTTTTTTATCTAATGGAATGGCAATGGCAGCTAAAAATGAAGAGGAAATAAAAATATTTTTTATATTCATAAATAAGCCCTTTTGGTGAGCTTATAGGATGAGTTAGGATTTTAAGTCAGTCAACATGACATGATTAAGATCGGCCTAAGGCAAGTCAGATAAGAGGCGCACTGCCTTAAGGACAGGCACGGGAGGCTTGCCAATAAGAATTCGAATTTCATCGCGCAGAGTCGTTCTTCCACCGTAAAAACGCTGAATTAATCCTTCAGAAAGGGTGTAAAAGCGCTCAAGAACTTTATACCTCTCATTGGGCTGCGCCGCTTTAAACATCATTCGATTTAAAAGTCGGTAATAGTCATAGGGCTTCTGCAATTGTTGATTTTTAACTGAAATTTGCTTTGTCCAAAGTTCTTTTTGGAGCTCTGAGGCTTCAATCAAACTTTGAATCTGTTGCAAAACTATCGGCAAAGTATAACCAGTGACAGGATGAGCTAATCCGGCGGCGGCACCAATCGCTAAGGGTTTAAAAGTTTTATTCGAACCATAGAGGTCCAAAGGCAGAGAGCCTTTTTCTGACCGAAGAATGCGAGAGATTTTCCAACCTTGTCGATTTGCATAACTTAATGATTTCTTGCCAAGGATCAAATAATGATTTGTCCCAAAATTCTCGCAAAGACTCTGCCGTTAAGTCCGGCGAGTTGTCATTCCTCAAAATCGAATTTAAATTAAGCATGTCGGCATATTTAGTCAGAGCAAAAGAAAAATCAAGTATTACACAAACATAATGAGTAGCAGTTTAGCCTCTCATTCCACCGATATAAGCCGCAGTGAGAGGGTTTTTGGGGGCTTCAAAGATCTGTCGACTGACGCCAAACTCAATCAAGCGACCGCTGCCATTTTGAACCCAAAAAACACCAACAAAATCAGCCACCCGGCGCGCCTGTGCAAGATTGTGCGTAACGATAACAACCGTGTATTTTCCCCTCAAAGATTCAATCAGATCTTCAACGACACCACTTGATATGGGATCTAAGGCACTGCAAGGTTCATCCATCAGTAAGATTTCGGGTCGTAAGGTCAACGCTCTTGCTATACATAATCGCTGTTGCTGCCCCCCCGAAAGAGCTAAGGCGGGCGTATCCAGTCGATCTTTAACTTCATTCCAAAGGCCTACTTCATTCAGTACAGTTTCAACGATGTCCATTTGTTCTTTTGATTTTTTTATTCCATGTTCAAGAAGCGGTAAGGTTAAATTTTTTCGAATGGTTAAAGGAAAGGGATTTGGTTTTTGAAAAATCATTCCAATTCTTCGGCGTAAAGAAAGAGTATTGAGGCTTTTATCCACCAAATTTTTTTGTTCAAACTCAAGTCGTCCTTTCACTTCCGTATGTGGAATTAATTCATACAAACGATTCAAGCAGGTTAAAAAACTTGTTTTCCCACAACCCGACGGACCCACCAGTGCGGTCACACAGCCTTTGTTAATGTTTATAGAGATATTTTCAAAGGCGGGCTTGCCGTTATAAAATAAAGACAATTCTTCGACCCTGATAAAAGCTTCAGGTTCACAACATTGAGCCCGAGTTTCCATGGGAGACCAAGGGTAAGATAATGAATCAGTATTATTTTTCATGCATTAAACCTTTCGTCCAAGCCATCGATCAGCCAACATTGTTGTAATTCCATTGGCGATCAGAATAACAAAAAGAATTACAACCGTTGAACGATACGCATTGGTATCTCCACCCGGCACATTCATTGATAAATCAAAAATATGAACTGATAAAGCTCGGCCTGAATCCATTAATGATGACGGCATTTTGTCAACATAGCCACTGGTAAAAATAAGAGCCGCGGTTTCGGCAATAGCGCGACCGATACCCAAAACTAAACCGACCGTAAGACCTGGTAGGGCGGCTGGAAGTAGCAATTGAAATATAATTGTGCTTTTTGATAAGGCCAGAGCCGAACCCGCTAAACGGTTTTCATTGGGAACAGCTCGTAAGGCCACTTCTGTCGAACGAATAATGATCGGTAACGCCATACAAGCTAAAGTCAATCCACCAGATAAAATTGAAAAGCCAAGACCTAAAGTAATACAAAAAAAGGCATTTCCAAAGAGGCCAAATAAAATGGAGGGAACGCCTGCTAAAACATCCAAACTAAAACGAATAGTTCGACTGAAAAAACCATTTTTAGAGCTAAATTCTGCAAGCAACAGAGCCGTTGCCAGTCCTAAGGGGGCGGCAACAATCATACAAATAAAAAGAATTAAGAAGGTCGAAATAATAATTGTACTGATTCCGCCTTCGCGACCTGATCTCGATGGTTCTGAAGTTAAAAAGTCCCAAGACAAGCCTTGAATTCCCTGCCAAAAAATATCACTTAACATAAAAACAAAAATTGAAATTGTGAAAAAAGCCATCAGCCAAACAATTGCCGTCGCTAGAGTTTCAATTTTTGTAGGAGAAGCTTTAAGCACGGAAATGTCTCGATTCAAGATGTTGGGCAAGGCTGACGCAAATTAAAACCATAAGTATTAAAAATAAACCGCTGACAAATAAAGCTGATCGATGATTTCCCGAGGCATAAGCCATTTCTAAAGCCATATTGGCGGTCAAAGTTCGAACCGGAGAAAAAAGATTTTCAGGCCATTGAACTATATTTCCACACACCATAAGAATAGCCATTGTTTCACCAAGGGCACGACCGGCTTGTAAAATAAGTCCAGCCAGTAAACTGGGTCGCACACTAGGAAGGACGATACTTGTGATAATTCTGAACCGAGAAAAACCCAAAGCCGTGGCACCATTTAAATATTGAGAGGGAAAACTGGCAAAACTAGCTTCCGCAGCTAAAGCCATGGTTGGTAAAATCATAATGGATAAAATTAAAATTCCCGCTAGTAAGCTTGAGCCCGGGGGATATTTTTCACTCAGCCAAGGCACCATGACAGTCAGTCCCCAAAAGCCATAAACAACCGATGGAATCCCAGATAAAAGTTCAATCGCTCGGCGGTAAGTCCAGGAGATCGAAGGTGGGGCATAAAAACTACAAAAAATAGCAGTAAAAATTCCCAGTGGTGCAGCGATAAGAAGAGCGCCAAGGGCCGCAAAAAGCGTGGCCGATAACATGGGGCTTAAGTTGAATAAATTTTCTTTTGGATTCCATGATGAATCTGTAAAAAAAGCAAAAATCCCAGCATGTTGTAAGGCGGGAAAAGATTCACGCAGAACAAAAATAAAAACTAAGACGGTGATAGCCCCAGCCAGCACCGCCATGGTTTTTAAAATCCAAACTAAAATAAAATCACTTCGAGATAGGGACAAAATACTCTTTCTTGATCAAATGGGCCGCTTCTTTAGAAAGGGCAAAATCAATAAATTTTTTCTGTAGACCTGTGGGCTCAGTTTTTGTGACGAAATTAAGAACTCGCGACATAGGAAATTGACCACTTTTAACATTTTCTGTGTTAGCTGCGATGCCTAGCATAGGTAAAAGTTTAATCGCGATTCCTTTTTTAGAGTCATATTCAGCCGTGCCAATGGAAACATAACCAATGGCATTTGGATTTCCGGAAACAGTTTTAATTCCTTGCTCGTTTTCGGCAACAACAACGCTGGCTTTGATGTCGCTATTTTTAATTTTAAAATAGTTCAGAAAAACTTCTAAAGTCGATCGACCTTCAGCTTTATTAACAACTGTGATAGAGGCATCTTTGCCGCCAACGTCTTTCCAGTTTGTGATTTTACCTGTGTAAATTGCAATAATTTGCTCGTTTGTCAAAGTCGACACAGTATTTTTTTTATTTAAAATTAAAGTGACTCCATCAATAGCGACTGAGAAACCTTTTAAATCTTTTTCTTCGTCTGTCAAACCTCGCGATACCATGCCAATTTCAGCTAAACCTTTGCGAGCATCAGAAATTCCGCGAGAACTTCCGCCAGATTGCACATCGATTCGCACTCCAGGGCTTTTCTTTTCATAAGCTTTGGCCATTTCTAAAGCTAAAGGGGCAATGGTGCTAGAGCCTGTCACTGTTAATTTTTCATCCGCTGCCATCGCGTTCATGCTAAAAAAGGACACGAGGCCCAGTGCTAAAATACTTTTGAATTTCATTATTTTGAAATTTCCTTGTTTGTAATTTCATTTTTAAAATTAAGTTGGCAACAGCCTAAATCAACAACTTGTTCATTCAGCCCAGGAACAACGTTCACTGAAGTCTGATAAACTACGGATTTTCCCTGGCGCTCTGAGGTCACAAGGCCAGAATCTCTTAAGACCTTTAAGTGGTGAGATAAAAGACTTTGATCAATTTTTAAAACAGCATTAATTTCTGTCACTGTCAGAGGGTGATTTATAATTTCATGAATCACTCGAAGACGAGTCTCATCGGCTAGCACTCTTAGACGGCTGACGCAATTTCGCACCTGGGCTTTGGTTTTTTTCAAATTAACCTCGGTTGATATGAATTTTATTTCATATCATGCTAAAGGATTATTTAGCTGGGCAGCAAGTCTAGACACTGCGTGCCAGTCCTTGTGAAATGATCCTGCCCATAGTTTTACAGGCTGAGTTCAATGAATTTCTTCATTTCTGGAAAAATACCTTTCTAAAACCTGTAATATCGCAAATACTAGCTCCAATTAAATTTTGGGGTCGGGGTTTTAAGGTTTGTTTAAAGTTTTAAAAAAGGAATTAAACATGAAGAAAATTTTTCTTGTACAAAGCTTGTTCATCGCAATTTTATTTTCATTCCAAGCGGAAGCTAGCCCATCTAATGTCCGACATAATTTGCGTAACTCTAATTTGACCTCAAGCAGCTTGTGGCTTGAAGAAGAAGCCAACTTATCGATTTCAAGAATATTAAATAATATTTCTCCTTCAGATGCGCGTCCTGGGGCTGTGATCGCAGCTCAGACAAGACATGAACCAAATTACTACTATCACTGGGTGCGTGATGCCGCTTTAACCATGGAAGCCGTGATCAGTGAATACCGAACTCGAACAGATGCTAATGATCGAAATATTTTACGACAAAAGTTGATGGAGTATTTAAATTTTTCTGAGCATATACAAAATGTTTCTACTTTGACCGGTCTGGGTGAGCCTAAATTTAATGTCGATGGTTCAGCTTTTAATGGTCCTTGGGGACGACCACAAAATGATGGTCCCGCGCTCCGCGCTGTTTCGTTAATTCATTGGGCTCAAATTTTAATTGATGAAGGGCAAACTGATTTTATTAGAGATCGACTTTTTGATCATAAAAAATCTCAGGTCGGAGTGATCAAAAAAGATTTAGATTATGTGGCTGTTCATTGGCGAGAACCAAGTTTTGATTTGTGGGAAGAGGTGCAAGGCGATCATTTCTACACTCGCATGGTTCAACGTCGAGCCATGGTCGAAGGAGCTCAGTTAGCCCTTGCGCTGGGAGATTCAAAGTCAGCTCGAATTTACTCTCGTCAGGCCATCGAAATTGAGCAGGACTTAGTTAACTTTTGGGATCCTTCTCGTGGATATTTTATTGCCACTCGTAACCAAGTTGCAGGTCTTAACTACAAGCACTCTCAATTGGACACGGCGATTATTTTAGGCCTCTTGCATGGATCCTTAAATGATGGCTTTTTACCCTTCAGTGATCAAAAAGTTCAGTCCACTTTAGATCATTTGGCTCGAGCCTTTACACAAGTTTATAAAATCAATCATCGTTCAGAAATTCCAGGGGTGGCGATTGGTCGCTACCCAGAAGATCAATACGGTGGAAATCATTTTAACGGTGGAAATCCATGGCCGCTTTGCACTTTGGCATTGGCTGAAGCTTATTACAGAATGGGTTTTGATTTTAGCGTCAGAGGCCGCCGGCTTGATTCTAAGAGCTTACTAGAAACTGGAGATCAGTTTGTGGAGCGAGTTCGATACCATGCTCCTGCCAATGGATTATTAAATGAGCAAATGGATCGCAATACAGGTTACATGACTTCAGTCGAAGATCTAACCTGGAATTACGCAGCCATTATTTCTACTTTGTCGGCTCGTCGCACGATGATTTTTCGAAAATAAATTAAACTAAAAACTCACAAGCCTTAGGATCCTCATCAAACATATATTTTTATGTATGAACTTGTCTCATTTTGAAATTAAGCTCTTTTCAAAAACCCATCCCTAATAGAAATTTCTGTCTTATTTTAAGATTACTTAGGCTTAGAGTTATATAAATGACTAAAGTCCTAAATATTTTCAAAGTTTATCCGATCAAATAATTACGATGCACGTTGCTGGGTTCATATTTATAATTATGTTTTCTCACAATACGTTTGCTTCAGGCATTGGCTTAACGTTGCAAGGTAGAATATTAAAAGCTGATGGCACTCCTGTTACAAGTAATAATGTTCAGTTTAGAATTCAGTTAAAGTCTCCTGGCGCGGAGAGCTGCCTTATATATGAAGAAACACAAGTTTTGGATATGACAAGCAGCTCGGGTGTTTTTGCATTGTCCGTAGGTAACGGAGCGAGGGTTGCTGCGACAATTGATGGTGGTTATTCAATGGATCGCATTTTTGCAAACAGGGGCACGCTGGATTTCAGCGCAACTCTACCTAGTGCATGCTTATTAGGAACAAGCTATACGCCCTCTATCGCTGATAATCGAAAACTTGTTTATTCTTTTAACGACGGCATTGGCGGATGGCAGGCAATTCCATCTACTGATATTAGTTGGGTTCCATTAGCGATTGAATCCTTACAGGTGGGAGGCTATAAGGCGAGCAATCTTTTGCGTGTCTTAGATGCTTCCAACAATCCTCAAATAGCTCCCACTTTACTACCTTCGGATGTTACAGAATTAGTAGCATTATTAAATGGAAGCAGCACTAGATATGTACAGCCCAGTTCAACCACTACCTTTTCAAGCACGATCACATTTAGCAGTGCTCCGCAATTTTCGGGGACACCTAGTGGTGCTAACGATATCACCAATAAAACATATGTTGATTCCGCAATTTCAACAGCTGTTGCTGGAGCACTTCCAAATGTAGGAACTGCAGGAACGTATTACAAGGTTACTACGGACGTCAAAGGCCGTGTCACTTCGGGGGCAACAAGCTTAGTAGCTGCAGATATTCCTTCTCTGGATGCTAGTAAAGTAACAACTGGAACATTTGGCGGAGCAGTTGGTTTTAATACAAGTGGAGATTTATATTCCTCTGGAACTGTTACCGGTGGAGTTGTGTCAGCAAGTAATTTAAGAATTTATAACGGCGCTAATTACGTTCAATTTTCAGCAAATACGATGAGCGGTAATGTGAACTTGGTTTTACCAAGTGCTGATGGAACCGTTGGTCAGGTTTTAAAAACAGATGGTGCAGGAAATCTTGGATGGGTGGCAGCGTCTTCTGGAAGTGTTACCGGAGTGACTGCAACGTCACCTTTAGCATCAAGCGGTGGAGCAACACCTGATATTTCTTTAGCGCAAGCGACAGGTACTGTGCCAGGGTTTTTAGCAGCAGCGGACTTTAATACTTTTAATGCAAAACTTGGAACAACTTCAACTTTTGCAGGTGATGTCAGTGGAGTTTATAATGCAACTAGTGTTGATAAACTTAAAGGCACTGCA
>JAYSSI010000011.1:0-46033 GCA_043720615.1 Pseudobdellovibrionaceae bacterium
CGCGAATTAAAACATCGTGTGAGCAAAAAACTTGGACCCGTCGGTCAGAAGATATGGGCCGGGACGTTTCATTCCTTTGGCCTACATTTTTTAAAAAAATATGTGGGTCTGAAAAATTTAGCGATTTTTGATACCAGCGATTCACACTCTGTGATCAAAGAATTAATGAGAGATATTAAAGTTGTTGGAAAAGATAAATTTGATATCGACCGTTTAGGAAATTTAATTAATAGTTTTCGATGTGGTGAAAAATTTAATCATATCACTTGGGACGAGTATCACCATTTAGCCCATCGGCTTTTTCCAGATTATGAAAGAAAGTTAAAGGCCTACGGCGCCGTCGATTTTGAAGGACTTTTACTAGAACCTTTAAAGCATTTAAAAGAAAAACCAGAGATTCGGGAGCAAGTCCGTATCGATTTTCAGCAAATTATGGTGGATGAATTTCAAGATACTAATAAGACGCAAATGCAGTTGATTGAATCTTTGCTAGGGCCTCACCGAAATATCTCGGTGGTGGGTGATGATGATCAGTCGATTTACGGTTGGCGGGGCGCTGAAGTTCAAAATATTTTAAGTTTTCCAAAAAATAATAAAAACTGCAAAGTGGTTAAGTTAGAAAGAAATTATCGATCTTTAGCGCCGATTTTAAATTTAGCAAATCATATCATTTCTGAAAATCAAAATCGACATGGAAAAGTTTTAAAGCCGCAGGCTTTAGCTTCAGACATTGGTCAACCTGAAATGTTTTGCCTGGAATCCGAAGATGAAGAGGCAGATTTTGTCGTTAATGAAATTCGAAACTTTTTACAACAAAAGTTAAAGCTTGGGGATATTGCTATTTTATACAGGTCAAATTCACAAGGCGCCTTGATTGAATCCGCCTTAAAGAGAAATCGTATTGATTATTCAATTTCTGGCGGCACTTCGATTTTTGAAAAAAAAGAAATTAAAGATTTAATGGCCTATTTAAAACTCAGCCTTCGTTCGGATGATATGAGTTTAAAAAGAGTCTTCAACACACCCACTCGGGGTTTGGGCGACACCAGTTTGGAAAAACTAGTGCAGTTTTCTGAACAAAATAAGATCTCATTTTATCAAGCTTGCCGGAGATGGTCGGAAGCGGGGCTTCAAGATAGAGCCGGAGCGGGACTTGAAGAATTTTTAAAATTTGTACAAGGACTGGCCGAGCATGTTTTAGATTTAGATGTAGCGGGAACTCCCGGCGAAAAATTCATAAAAAAAATGCAAGAGATTGGTTACCGCGAGTTTATTTATCAATCAGCCAGCGAGCCTTCGCAAGGTGAAAAAAAATGGAACCTGGTCGAAATTTTTGGAAGAATATTAGATAGCTATGTCGATAAAAGAACCGTCGAAAAAGCCACATTGAGTGATTTTATTGAAGCCATGACTTTGCGAGATGATGAAAAAGATAACGAGTCTGAAAAAGTACAATTAATGACTTTTCATGCCAGTAAAGGTTTGGAATTTCCGGCAGTGTTGTTGGTGGGAATTGAAGAAGATATTTTACCCCATCGAACCTTAGGCAGTGATATTGATGAAGAGCGAAGGCTATTTTATGTTGGCATCACACGAGCTCAAAAATATTTAGTCTTAAGTCACTGCCGAACACGACGTCGGCATGGACAAGTTCGCCCCGTTTTTCGCAGTCGATTTTTAGCAAAATTCCCCAAGGAATTAATCAAAGAGCACCCGTGGGGTCATCGAGGTGTCAGTGGACAAGCCCGAGATGAAATGGTCGGGGATTTTTTAAGTAAATTGAAAAATCGCATGGTTCCAGAAAAGCCCCCTCGTCTGAAATAAGTTCTCGTTTAAAAAATTTATTGAATGATACCATAAGTCAGGTAAAAGAGTGATATCCAGGAGGTTGACGATGGCTCAATCAAGAAAGAAAAAATCAAAGTTACCAGAAGCAGAGATCGAGTCTGATAGTATCGTGACTGAAGAAACTAAAAAAGTTCATTTAGAGTTTTATGGAAGTGATGCTTTACGAGAAAAGGCTCCTCAAGCTTTTGAATTGGCCGAAGCTGTTGCTGAAGAATGGGTCAAAGACGGGAACTTTCAAAAATTACCAAGCTTAAGTCCATTAGCACAATTAGTAGCAACCATTGGATTGCAAAGCGCCAAGCGCGTCGAAAAGAAGTTAGAAGAAAAAGGTGTCATTTCAATAGCTAAAATGGGCTTGGAATTTGCAAAAACAAAATGGCCCTTTAAAGATCAAAAGAATGAATCGGTTTAATCGAATCCAGTCATTGGTGCAGGAAAGTATAAAACCTCTGCATCTTGAACTAGAAAATGAAAGCTCTCAGCATTCAGTTCCTCCGGGATCTGAAACTCATTTTAAAATTTTAGTAGTTTCAGATGTTTTTAATGAAATCTCGCGGATTGATCGCCAAAGAAAAATTCACGCCCTTTTAGATCAAGAATTTAAAACGGGACTGCGTGCATTAACCATTAGGGCCTTAACTCCACTGGAGTGGAAAAAAACAGGTGATGAAGAATTTGTTTCTCCGCCATGTCATAGTGAAACGGGTGCTAAAACTTCAAATTCCTGAGCCCTCTCCCGCAATGTTTTCAGCAAGTGATCTTTTTGATCTTTGGTCAGACTTTGATAAAGGGCCAAGATAAAGTTTTTTAAATGAAGCTGATATTGTTTTAAGGCCACTTCATATTCGGGATCTCTCTCGTCTTCAACTTGATCCATATAAGTTTTTAGTTGAGATCGCGACTTGCGAGCCTCAAGAAATTTTTTCAAACTGACTTCTCGACTGCGAATTTTTAAGTCCCAGGGAAAAGGATGGGCTTTGATGTGATCGACCAGGGCCTTTTCTTGATCTGTATTTAAATTCTCCAGCCATTGAGCTGACCATTTTTCAAATTTGTTTTTTTGTAATTTAAATTTATCTTTTTCAGTTTTAATTTCAGAACTGCGCCGATCTGTTTCTTTTTTATATTTTTTCTTAAAGTGGTCTATTTGCTCAGGTGATGCATTGAATGCAAAATCCAAAGCAGTGGGTTGGAACTGATCCAAGGCGGCTTTTATGGTGACAAGGGCTTCTGTCTGTAATTGAGAGATCGTTTCAAAAGTAATTTTACCAGTTTCAACGTGATCTGCGATTTTACGTAAATACTTTGCAATTGGGGGAAAGCTCTCTTTTTTCAATCGAACAAGGTCTTTTTGAATTTTTTCTTTGAGTTCTTTATTCTGAGTATCAGTGAGATCAAAGTACGAGTCTGTTTCTTTGATGATTAACCAGTCAGCCCATTTCATTGCAAAGTCTAATTTGGAGCAGGAGGGCAGTAACAAAAGTGTTAAAAAGGAAAATAAGAAAAGTCTATTCATGCCAGAATCATAGCATACCTGGGTCAGTTAAATCTCCCTGATGAAACGGTGAGTAAAATCTACTTTAGACAATTTTTATGGTTTTGACAGTTCTTCGATCTTATTTTTGATTTCAGCAAGCAGGTGGCGCATTTCCTGGAGTTTCTTAACTTCTGGGGAAATAACAATCTCATATTTTTGGGACAACTGTTCCCAGCTATCCAGTGCGGATTTAAGGTCCGATTCGATGTGTTTCCACGGTTTTGTTTTGCTCTCAGGTTGATCGTTCATGTTGTCGGTGATAATTAAAGGGTGTTATCTACACTTTGGCAAGCTGATAGGAGAAAATATGTCTCAGGAAATCATTTACACCATGAAGGGTGTTTCAAAAGTTTACCCGCCCAATCGTTATGTTTTAAAAAATATTTATTTATCTTACTTTTACGGAGCAAAAATTGGCGTATTAGGTTTGAATGGGTCCGGAAAATCGACCTTGCTAAAAATTATGGCTGGGGCTGATCATGATTTTTTGGGGGAAGCTTTTCCAGCTCGTCAGATGAAGGTCGGTTATCTTCAACAAGAGCCTCTGCTGAATGATAAAATGACTGTCAAAGAAAATATTTTTTCTGGAATGGGCGAACTTCCAGCGCTGATGAAAATTTTTAATGAGATTAACGAAAAGTTTAACGATCCCGATTTAAATCCAGACTTGATGAATGAGCTGATTGAAAAGCAGGGCGAGATTCAAGAAAAAATAGAAGCCCTTGGTGGTTGGGAAGTCGATCAAAAAATAGAGCTAGCGATGGATGCTTTGCGATGTCCTGATGGCGAGTCAACGATCACCACCTTATCTGGGGGCGAAAAACGGCGTGTGGCTTTATGTCGACTGCTCATGAGTCAGCCAGATATTTTATTGCTCGATGAACCAACAAATCATTTGGATGCAGAGTCTGTCGGATGGTTGGAACAGTATTTAGCTAAGTTTCCAGGCACGGTGATTGCGGTCACCCATGATAGATATTTTCTTGATAATGTGGCGTGTTGGATTCTTGAGCTTGATCGTGGAGAAGGCATTCCTTGGAAGGGAAATTATTCTTCGTGGCTGGATCAAAAAGATAAGCGCCAAGCACATGAGCAAGCAAGCGCGGGAAAAAGGCAAAAAACTTTAGAGCGTGAGCTTGAGTGGATTCGAATGTCTCCTAAAGCAAGGCAAGCGAAGGCGAAATCACGGATTTCTGCTTACGAAAATTTGATCAAAGAACCAACTCCAGAAAAACTGCAAGAAATGTCGATTTATATTCCTGCTGGACCTCGCTTGGGTGACGTTGTGGTCGAAGCACAGGGGCTCACTAAGGGTTACCAGGGCAAACAGCTTTTTGATAAAGTTGATTTCTCAATTCCAAAGGGTGCCATTGTCGGTGTGATCGGACCCAATGGTGTTGGTAAAACGACGCTGTTTCGCATGATTACAGGTCAAGAAAAACCAGACTCTGGGGAGCTTAAAATCGGTGACACGGTAAAACTTGGCTATGTGGATCAAACTCGCGAAACACTGAATGCTGAAAAAACTGTGTTTGATGAGATTTCGGATGGAAATGAAATGATTTCTCTTGGAATGAAAGAAGTCCCCAGTCGGGCTTACGTTTCATGGTTTAATTTTTCAGGTAATGATCAACAAAAAAAAGTCGGAACCTTGTCGGGTGGTGAAAGAAATCGTGTCAACATGGCTAAAATTCTAAAGCAAGGAGCCAATTTACTGCTTTTGGATGAACCCACCAATGATCTTGATGTGAACACCATGCGAGCTCTAGAAGATGCCTTGCTCGAGTTCGGTGGCGCGGCGATTGTCATCTCCCATGACCGTTGGTTTTTAGATCGAATCTGCACCCATATCATGGCCTTTGAAGGAGATTCTCAGATTTATTTCCACAATGGAAACTTCTCAGACTATGAAGAGGATCGCAAAAAACGTTTCGGAGATGAAGCCAGCCCAAAAAGAATCAAGTTTAGAAACATCCAATAGAAATTAAGGACTTAATTTAATTTTTGTAAGGACATCAAGTTCTGAAGCTTTTGATAAAAATCCTGTCGGTCAATAGGTTTAGAAATATGCTGGGAAAATCCCGCCTGCAAGGATTCAGTGATGTCACTTTTCATCGCATGAGCAGAAACAGCCCAAATTTCTCCACAAAATCCTAAGGCCCGCAGTTGGTCTAGGGCCTTAAAGCCATTCATTTCGGGCATCATCAGATCTAATAGAATCAAATCATATTTGAAGGTTTTGACCTTTTGCAAGGCCTCACTGGCTGAAGTTGTACCCTCGACAATCGCCTTTGTGGGTCTTAAAATGCAATCTAGAAGGCGAACATTATCAATCAGGTCATCCACCACTAAAATTTTCCAAGCATTCATCTGGGGTGGATTAACACAAGGCTTTTGAATGATTTCTGGGTTCAGGCGTGCAAGGTTTTGTAAATTTTTTTGATTTTTAATTTCAACTCGAAACCACGAACCTTCGTGAGGTCGACTTCTAACAAGCTTTAGATCACCCTCAAGTCCCCGAGCTAAATTGCGAGATAGAGGTAATCCAAGACCGCAGCCAGGTGAATCTTTATTAAGTTGTTTAAACATTTGAAAAATATCTGCTTGAGAATGAAAGGGGATTCCTGCTCCAGAATCAATTAAATCAAAATAAAGTAATGAATTGGGCTCACTGTAAGAAATTTTTAAAACCAACCCACCATTCACGGTGTGTTTTACGGCATTACAAACTAAATTCATTAAAACTTGCTTGATGCGAACCCCGTCTGAGTAAAAATAATCTGGTAGGGTCGTCAAGATATCTTTATGAAAAAGTAATTTTTTATCTGCGCAAATAGCTTTAAATGTCACTTCGAGT
The DNA here is from genome assembly GCA_043720615.1 of Pseudobdellovibrionaceae bacterium. GTDB lineage: Bacteria > Bdellovibrionota > Bdellovibrionia > Bdellovibrionales > Bdellovibrionaceae > JAYWDA01. Next base: position 6,243 of record JAYSSI010000011.1, read on the forward strand.
TCATCAATAAAATGACAACAATTGATAGGGGCTACATCATAATCTAATTTTCCCGCTTCAACTTTAGAAAAATCGAGAATGTCATTAATTAGTCGCTCTAGCATTTTACTGTTGCTCTGAATGGTGTGAATTAAATACCTATTGTCTGGGTTGAACTGATTTGATTTTACTAATTCCTCGGTAAATCCCAGAATTAATCCAAGGGGAGATCTGATCTCGTGACTCATGTTTGCTAGGAAATTACTTTTTGCAGCAGCTGATTTTTCTGCTTTTAATTTAGATTCCTCAAGCTCTCTCTCATAACTTTTACTGATAGCAAGCTTATGTTCTAATAAAGCGACAGTGCTCTCTAAGGATTTTTGCGAAGAAGGAATTACTTCAATATTTTTATCTATCATCATTGCTTCGCACCTTTATACTTTTGAAATCATTTTTGAAATAAAAAACAACTCCAGAAGAAAGTGTATAAACTAAATTTAAAACTATTCATAATGACTTTTTTAAAATTATATTTTGTTGGTTAACAAACAAAATATAATTGGCCACCTAGGAATTATAAGTGAAAACTTTTTTTAAAATATCGTAATGAAATTTGAGATCAACAAAATCTTGTTGATAGCCGCCTCGGTCGGGATGAAGAAGCAAAGCAAGCTTATGATAAGAAAACTTTAGTTCGTCAGCTGAGAAGTCGGAGTCGAGGGAATGTCCGGCATTAGAAAAAAATTGGCATGAATTTTTTTCTTGATCAGTCAATTTATGAGGAGGACCCGATTTGCGAACACGCAACCTAAGCTTAGAGGCTGGAAAATCAGGGGCGGCCTTTGGGGGGCGCGGATGCGTTGGATACTGAGTCTTAGGTGCAAATTGAAATCGCCCAATATTCCCTAATAAGAAAGAAAGCCCTGCGGGATCAAGATCAGCCTTGCCAGGAGATGGATAAATCGGCTTTACCGCCATTTTTTCCATTAAAATATCCTGGAAGGATTTCATTGCCATGATTCTTATTCGGCAGAAAGAGCCTGGTCTTTAAGTCCTAAAAAGGTCTATTTACAGGGAGAAAACAGCCCAAAATCAGTAAAAAAAGAGTTTTTCTATCAACGTGGGATTTTTAAAAAAAGGCTGTTCGTAGAATATTTCAACGATTTCCCCTCTGAAAAAGTGCATAAATGGGTATTCTCAGAGAGGGAAATCAGGTTTTTTGAGTTCTCGAGGGAAAAATTGAAAAAAAAATGAATTTTTTTGTTTTTTCTTTGGACAAACGCTTGAACTTGGCTAAACTGTTTTTGTTCTTAAACAAGTTTTCAAACAAAAACGTTTTGAGAAAAACAACCATTTAACGGAGGAACGATTACAATGGCTAAGAAAAAAGCGACAAAAAAGGCTTCTAAAAAAGCGACAAAAAAAGCAGCACCTGCTAAAAAAGCTGCTAAAACTACAAAAAAGGCGGCTCCTAAAAAAGCGGCAACAAAAAAAGCTAGCGGAGCAAAACGCAAGCCTAATCCAGCTTTCATGAGAGCTTTAACTCCATCTGCAGCTTTAGCAGCGGTTATCGGAGCAGGCCCAGTACCTCGTACTGAAGTTGTTAAAAAATTATGGGCTTATATCAAGAAGTACGATCTTCAAGATAAAAACAATCGCCGTAACATCAATGCTGACGACAAATTAAAATCAGTATTTGGTAAGCCAACAGTAAATATGTTTGAAATGACAAAAATCGTTAACAAACATTTGAAATAGTCTTTATTTTAGTTTGATTGAAAAGGCCTGGCTCAAAAGCTAGGCCTTTTTTTTTGATCCATACCTATTACTTTGCGATTCAGCACGGGACGGATCCCTCCAGAGGCTTGGCCTTGCCTTAATTCCCCCACTCTGTTACAAAATAGTCATAAATTTAAACCCTCTTTCTGGAGTTCCTCTTGGCCATTAAACCTTTATCCATGGACGAAGTAAAAAAAATGGAAAATGTCTGTCGGGTGGCGGCTGAAAGCCTTAACAACGTCAGTAAATTTATTGTGGCTGGCATCACAACCAACGAAATCGATAAAATAGTCCACGATTTTATGCTTTCCCGAAACGCAGTTCCAGCCCCATTGGGCTATCATGGTTACCCTAAATCGATTTGTACTTCAGTGAACGAAGTCGTTTGTCATGGAGTTCCAGATAGCTACAAGTTAAAAGATGGAGATATCATCAACGTTGATGTGACTGCCAAAATGGATGGTTTTTTTGGTGATACCTCAAGAACCTTTATCATAGGAACGGTTGATGCTTCGGTTCGAGATCTTGTTGAAACTGCTAAAGCTTGTATGGACATTGGAATTGAAAGCATCACTCCTAGGGGCTATACGGGCGATATAGGGTTTGAAATTAATAAATTAGCAACCCGAAAAGGCTATACTACGATTAAAGAAATCGGTGGTCATGGGATAGGACGAGTTTTTCATGATGAACCTTTTGTTCCGTCATGGGGAAAAAAAGGAAGAGGTGATCGGTTGATCCCATTTCATTGTATTACTGTAGAGCCCATGGTTAACGCCGGTGATGACGAAGTGGAAGAGTTTGCAATTCCTAACTCTACCATAAAATGGTACACGACCATTGATGGAAAGCTTTCAGCGCAATTTGAACACACTGTTTTAATCACAGAATCAGGCTTCGAAGTTTTAACTTTACCTTAAAAATTAATGCTTAAAAGGAGCAAACATTCAATGCGAACAACTGCCAACAACGGGAAAATAATGATGAAGAAGCCAGGTTTAAAAACACAAGTGATGCAAAAAACTAAACAGCCTAAATTAGATTATGCAGTCTGCAAAGAGGCGATGGAAAATCCAGAAGCATTTGAAAAAATGGCTCATTGGGGTCGTGAAGAAATTAAAATTGCTGAAACTGAAATGCCAGGCTTAATGGCACTTCGCAAAGAATACGCAAAACAACAGCCTTTAAAAGGGGCACGTATCACTGGTTGCCTTCACATGACGATTCAAACGGCTGTGCTCATTGAAACATTAACGGCATTGGGAGCCAAAGTTCGTTGGTCTTCTTGCAATATTTTCTCAACTCAAGATCATGCCGCTGTTGCGATTGCCGCTGCTGGAATTCCGGTTTTTGCTTGGAAAGGTGAAACGGAAGAAGAGTATCGTTGGTGTGTCGAGCAATCCGTCGATGGCTGGGGGACTGAAGGTTACAATATGATTTTAGATGATGGTGGTGATTTAACCAATATCATGCACGAAGCTAAATACACAAAAATGCTTAAAAATATTATCGGTATCTCTGAAGAAACAACCACTGGCGTTCATAACTTAGAAAAAATGCTAGAAAAAGGCATTTTAAAAGTTCCTGCTATTAACGTAAATGATTCTGTGACAAAAACTAAATTTGATAATTTGTATGGTTGCCGCGAGTCTTTGGCGGATGGAATCAAGCGTGCTACAGACACAATGATCGCTGGTAAAATTGTTGTGGTCGCAGGTTACGGAGATGTTGGTAAGGGTTCTGCATTTTCAATGCGTGGATTTGGCGCTCGTGTATTGATCACAGAAATTGATCCGATCTGCGCTCTGCAAGCTTCGATGGAAGGTTTTCAGGTTGTTACCATGGAAGAAGCTGTTGAAACAGCCGATATCTTTGTCACAGCAACAGGCTGTTGCGATATCATCAATGAAAAACATTTTTCTAAAATGAAAAATAACGCCATTGTCTGCAATATTGGTCACTTTGATATCGAAATTGATATGGCTTGGTTAAATAAAAATTCAAAAAAACGCGAAGTGAAGCCGCAAGTTGATATCCATACTTTAAAAAGTGGAACTCAAGTTATTGTTTTGGCTCAGGGTCGTTTAGTCAATTTAGGTTGCGGGACTGGTCATCCAAGTTTTGTCATGTCGACGTCTTTTACAAATCAAACATTGGCTCAGATCGAACTTTTTACAAACCGCGATAAATATCAAGAAGTGGCTGTTTACCGATTGCCTAAACACCTTGATGAAAAAGTCGCCGCTCTTCACTTAGATAAATTAGGTGCGAAGTTGACAAAATTAAGTGGTAAGCAAAGTAAGTATTTAGGAATGAACGTTCAGGGGCCATTTAAACCTGAGCTCTACCGTTACTAATAATTTTAAGACATAACAGATTAAATTTTAAATTGTGCTCTCGATTGAGGGCACAATTTTTTTATGACTCGTTAGGTTTTTTCTGGAACGATGATAAATTGGCTGTAGAACTGCATTTCTTGAATGCTTTCGCGAATGTCATCAAGGGCTCGGTGCTGATTGTGTTTTCGATACTCGCACTTAAATTTGTTCAGCATTAAAATTTTCCAAGAAGTGACATCTAGGATTCGGTAATGCAAAAGCTCTGAAAAATTTTTAAAATACTTATCAATAAACAACCGATCCTGTGAAACTGAATTGCCAGCCAAGACGGGTTTATCCCTAGGGTCGGGGAAGTGTTTTTTAGCCAAACTCACTAAATGATGCTCAGCTGCGGTAGGCTCCATGCCATGAGGAACCTTGGCCGTGAGACCTGATTTTCCATGGTGTTCTGTATTCCATGCATCCATATTATCTAAAAAATGCTGGGGTTGCTTCACAATGGCTTCAAAAGTATCGAGTTCTTTAAAATTAAGGTCTGTGATAATGGCAGCAACTTCGATGATAACTTCTTTGTTAATATCAAGGCCGCTCATTTCCATATCTAACCAAAAAAGCTTTTTCATTTTAAGGGACCTTTATTTGCTAGCAGGAGCTTCTTTATTAGGTGTGTTAGATTCGCTGGTGGGCTTAGAACCTGTGACTGTATAGTGACCAGCGTCTTTGATCAGTTTTGAAACTTTCGCATCATCAAGGGGATTTTTTGAGACTAATGTGACTTGGCCTACTTCGACCTTACAAGTCTCAGCATTGAGGGTCGGGCAAAGTTTTGCTTCAATTTTTTTTGCGCAATCATCACAGTGCATGCCTTTAACTGTGTAAGTTTTTGAGTCAGCAAAGGCGATTGATGAAAAAATAAGCAGACTGGTCGTAAAAACTTTAACCATAAAATCCTCCTAGTAGATTGAGATTTCAGTCTGCCATAAGGTGTGAGTGTAAGTCATGGCGTGTTGTGGGCCTAATGGGGCGCGAAATATCCATTGAAATTTAGGGCTAAACCTTTTATAAAACTGACTTCCGTTAGTTATGCGGGGTGGTAGTTAAGTTGGTTATAACGTCCGCCTGTCACGCGGAAGGCCGCGGGTTCGAGTCCCGTCCACCCCGCCAATCTCACTTCTCCTACAATTAAACATACATACAAGGCACTTTGGTTCTACGGTTCAACACTACCCCATCTAATTATGGTTCTACGGTTCATTTCCATAAGTGCCTCGAGATTTGAACATGCGACTAGGTTAAACATTCGAATCACTACATAACGGAATCCAGAACGTAAATGTCGAGCCCGTACCTAGAGCACTTGTGACAGAAATTTTCCCTTCATGCTGTTCGACTATTTTTTTTGCAATCGCAAGGCCGAGACCTGTGCTGGTTTCACCTTCGGTCGGGCGTACACTTGTCTTGCCGAACTCGCGGAATAATTTAGGTAGTTCTGATTCTGGGATTCCAAGGCCACTGTCGCTGACCGAAAAGGTGAGTCGCTCTGGCGTGCATTTCATCATAAAAGTAATTTCGCTACCCCGTTTAGAATATTTGACAGCGTTTGAAAAAAGATTGTCTAAAACTCTCCGAATCTTATGCCGGTCAAAACGCACAGTCACGAAGGGGGCCGGAAAAGGCTTTGAATTAAAATCAATTTGTTTCTGTTCAGCTAAAATTTTTCCGAAGTTTGACATTTCATTGCAGAATTCAGACAATAAGACATCCTCCGGTATTATGGACTCTGCACGCCGATTGAGGTCGCCGATTTCATTAAGTTCATTGAGCAGATCAAACATGTATTTTGAGTTTCGCAAGAAGACTTGAAATACTTCTTTGCCATCGGGATCAAGATTTTGAAACCAAGGTTCGCCAAAAGATAATTCAGCAAAGCCTTGGATCGTACTTAATGGAGACTTAAGATCGTGAAGAATCATATTCAAATTTAGAGTCTGTGCTTTAGCTGCATCAAATTCGCGTCGCAAACGCCCGTGATCAATAATCATTGAAAGCTCATCAGCGACTTCTCGAAATATCTGAACGTGCTCGTCTTGATAAGTGTTCGGCTGGCAACTAGAAAAAAACACAACGCCGATCTGCTGATCTCCAGATCTAAGCGGGCAAGTTAGGCTCGATCTTATTCCATCTTTGATAATAAGCTTTGTTGATTGAGACTGAGGATGGCTCGCTGAATATTCAATAAGATCGTTGATGACCCGAGGCTCACCGGTCTCTAAAATTTTCTGCAAGCTACTTCCGTGAACTGGTGCAGAGTAAGGCCGGCTTAAGTGGGTCACTGAAACTTTAGATCTCACCCATTTTAAACTAAGATGGGTTTCAATGCCTTCACCCTCAACGATTGCGATTCCAATTCGGTCATAGGGGATCACCAGATCAAGCGAATCAAAAACCAAATCCAAAAGTTTTTCATAGCTTGCGCCAGTCAGAAGTTTTTTGTTGATCTCGTTCATCACTTGCAAGAGTTGCGCTTGGCCCGGCGCAGATGCCAGCCGCTGCTTTTCTGTATTAGGTATTTTCTGCATTAATATTTTCCTTTTCCACTCAGGTCGAGAGTGCTCAGCGTTAGGGATCTTAAATCACTTGCTTACTTGGTTAATTAAATCTCCCTTTGCAAACGCTTCAATATTTTTTAATGTTTGGTCGGCAATGTTACGGAGTGCTTCGTTGGTGAGGAACGCTTGATGAGATGTAATCACAACATTTGGAAACGTAGTTAGACGAGCTAAAGCGTCGTCATCGATACCGCCGACCGAAAGATCATTAAAGAATACTCCCTCTTCCAGTTCATAGACATCTAGTCCTGCGCCACCAAGCTTTTTGGTTTTCAAAGCTCGAATAAGAGAGTTTGTTTCGATCAGGCCGCCTCTACCAGTATTTATAATTATAACACCGTCCTTCATCTGATTGAAGGCCTCCTCATTGAGAATATATTTAGTTTCTGGCGTTAAAGGTAAATGAAGAGAGATAATATCTGACCTTTTTAAAAGATTAACTTTATCTGTAAATTCCACTCCCAATTTTTTTCCTAATTCAGCATTTGCTAATTTATCGAATACTAAAACTTTACAACCGAAGCCTTTAAAGATTTGCGCAGCCGCAGTTCCAATCCGTCCCAGGCCCATGATTCCAACAGTTTTTCCATGCACATCAAAACCAGTCAGGCCCTCTAAAGAAAAGTTTGATTCGCGCACCCTTGCATAGGCTTTATGAATTTTTCGATTGAGCGTCATCAGTAGCGCCACGGCATGTTCAGCGACTGAATAGGGCGAGTATTCTGGAACTCGTACAATAGGCAGTAAAAGCTCTTTGGCCATTGCCATATCCACATTGTTAAACCCTGCCGAACGAAGCGCGATTAACTTTATTCCATTTTCTTTTAGAATCTTTAGAGTCTCCGCATTGAGACAGTCATTTGCGAAACAACAGACGACCTCATTGCCCTTGGCCATCGCTGCTGACTGTGGCAATAGTCTTGGTTCTATGTAACTTATAGTGTGATTCTTATCTTTGAAGACGTCATCGAAAACAACTTGTTCAAAATGATGGGTATCGAAAAAAGCAATTTTCATAGAACTCCTTTTTGCTAACTATAGTCAAACACGCGAGGTAATTATAACCGCGATCAGTTTGAACCTAATCGTTTGATAATACACTCGCTATGTGCGATGTAGATCATCGATGTCATTGCATGTGCCCCCTTTAGATTTTGAAGAACTTCCTGTAGCGCCTCCACTTAAGAAGCTTCTAGGGCCCAGCTTTATTCTTCTTGGCCTAGGCTTGGGAAGCGGCGAAGTTGTGATGTGGCCTTACATGGCTAGTAATTACGGACTTGGTATCGCCTGGGGAATGCTTATTGGAATTACCATGCAGTTTTTTATTAACATGGAAGTTTCACGCTATGCTCTAGTCAATGGCGAAAGTGTTTTCGTTGGATTTGCGCGACTCTTTCGTTGGTTGCCGGTTTGGTTTATTGCTTCGACATTTCTGGGTTTTGGTTGGCCAGGTATCGGGTTGTATGGTGCCTCGTTACTTTCCCAGGTTGTGAGTCCTATCATAAAAATTCAACCGAACGTTATAGGCATCATTGTTTTTCTCACGATAGGTCTCGTTCTTTCACTGGGAAAAGTGCTCTACAAAACAGTGGAGCAGTTGCAAAAATTCTTGATTGGAGTTGCTGTCCCCTTCTTTGTAGGTCTGACTTACTATCTGGCGAGCAGGGACGATGTACTTGCGTTGATGAAGGGATTGTCTGGCCAAGGAAATTTAAGTGGCGTGGATTATTCATTTCTTCCACCGGGAATTGCCATTGGTGTTTTTCTCAGCGCTTTAGCTTATGCAGGTGCCGGCGGTAACCTTAATCTTACGCAATCAATGTACGTAAGAGACAAGGGCTACGGTATGGGAAAGTATGCGCAGAAAATTACAAGTCTCATCACTTCGAATGAATCTACCGGTAAAATCAAACTCACGGGGCATACTTTTCCGATAACACCTGAAAACATAATGCGCTTTCGTCAGTGGTGGAAGATTATAAATTACGAACACTTTCTGGTTTTCTGGGCCCTTGGACTTTTTATGATGCTGACGCTTTCACTCCTTGCCTACACTGCGACATTCGGAAGTACTAACAATGCTGAAGGGATTAACTTTATTCTTTTCGAGGCTGCAGCTGTTGCTAAAGCTACGGTGCCAATACTCGGAGTTCTCTTTTTAATTATGACAGGCGTCATGCTTTGTGCAACTCAACTCACAGTTTTAGACGCCACAACGCGAATTATTACTGAAAATATTTTGCTGTTAAAAGGTGGAATCGGGGGAACTTCATTCAACGTTTCTAAAGTCTACTTTCTTGTACTATGGCTTCAAATTCTTTTCGGCATTTCAGTTTTCTCGCTTGGGTTTGATCAACCACTATCGCTCATTATGTTTGGCGCCATTGTCAATGCATTCAGTATGTTTGTGTATACAGGAATTCTTTTATGGCTTAACAATTTTGCACTTGCTAAAGAATTGCGTCCAGCAATATGGAGAAACTGTGTCCTTGCATTCACGTTCATTTTCTTCGGTGCGTTTTGTGGAGTAACGGCATACCTGGAGTTCGCTCGATAGTGATTGGGCCGTCAATACCCGAAATCAGGTCATGTTCCAAATTAAAACGAATACTAAATATCTTGCTGATTGAGTTGAATAGGGATAACCAAATTTCCTTCGTTTCGTTGTTTATTTCAGGTGTCTTTGTCATTGATAGAAAACCACCCTTTTGGCATGATTGGAGCCCATGGAAGAAATCATCATTGTTGTTATTTGCCTTATTTTAAATGCCCTCTTGGCTGCAGCAGAAATGGCCTTTGTCTCTGTTGGACGTCCTGAACTTCGAGCTTACGCAGCCAAGGGCCATAAAAAAGCAGCGATATTGCTTCGGTTAAGACAAAACCCTGAAAGAATTCTTTCAGTTTTACAAATCGGAATTTCTTTAGTCGGAGCCATTGCCGCGGCTGTTTCTGGGGCTGGTGCAGATGATTACTTAAGACCGATTTTACAGGAAAATTATCACCTTTCGGATAACACAGCAGAGATCTTAGCTATTGTTATTATCGTTATACCCTTAACGTACTTAAATGTGGTTTTTGGTGAGCTTGTCCCTAAGGCTTTATCTTTAAAAAAACCCCATACCATAGCCCTAGCCGCAGCGCCTTGGTTAACTTTGTTTGATAAGGCCTTATCCCCTTTAGTTTCAATTCTTGAAAAATCAACCAAGCTTGTGATTCGAGTGTTTTTTCCAAGTAGCTCAGAAATTGTTCCAACAACAGATGAAATCGTTGAACTTAGCGAAGTGGGTACTCAAGCAAAACTCTACATACTGAATTTGATCAATGCTGAAAAAAAAGGAGCGCAAGAGGTGATGATTCCATGGAGTTCTGTCAGCTTTGTTCGAAAAGAGCAAAATGCAGCTGATGTAAAAAGGCTCATTATGGAATCAAAAAACACTCGATTACCGATTTTGAATGGGGATAACGTTGTCAGTATGATTCATGCAAAAGAAGTCCTTACCGCTATAGAAACAGGAAGTGAAAATTGGATAGAACTCGCAAGACCGATTATCCAAACCAGGTTGCGTGAACCCATTTTAGAAATTCTTTTAAAAATGGAAAAAAACCGAAACCATATGGCCGTTGTTTTTGATCGACTAGAGGTTGTTGGGATCGTCACCTTGGAAGACATAGTTGAAGAAATCGTTGGTGAAATTTTTGATGAAGGTGACGAGGATCGCATTAAAAAAATACTCAGCAGCCGTTTAAAAAAATAAAATGGAGATGAATGTGGAAAATAATAAAGAAGCCTCGTGAGTTGTTAAAGATAATGTTCGAACTCTGATCGATATCCGTCAAAGAGCCGAAAGTAATAAATCTTTTCAGCATAGAATTGCAACTGCGATCACAGGTTTTGCTGGCAGTATGAATTTTGTCTACCTTCACGTTTTACTTTTTGCAGTTTGGATAACCGTTAATGTGGTCAAAGTGAATGGGGTTCCCCCCTTTGATCCTTTTCCATTTCAGCTATTAACCTTAGTAGCAACAACGGAAGCCATTTTTTTTAGCTATTTTTATTTTGATGGCGCAAAGTAGTTTTGCGCTGTTGGAAAAAAAGCGCGAAGAGCTTGATATTCAAATAAGTCTGCTGACTGAGCACGAGGTCACCAGACTTATTGCGCTTGTTGATAAAATTGCCACGCATTTAAATATAAGCTACGACAATCAAGAAATATCGCGTTTAAAAGAACATACGCATCCTGATAAAGTCTTGCAAATTATTGAAAACGAAATGGACAGTTCAAAAAGATGAAAAGCTAAGGACCATAGTCTATTTTATTCACTTAAATAATAGTTAAAAGTCATTTTGCATTTTACAGCCCCTTAATTTACATATAATTTACATATATGCTATTGTCGAGATTTTTTACCAACGAAATAAAGTCCTCTGTTGTGATTGATCGATCCCCACTTTTTTCATCCACCGTGGCCTGCGGCTTTCCCAGCCCGGCAGATGATTACATTGATTCGAACTTAGACCTTAACGAGCATCTTATTTCTAAGCCCACCGCCACCTTCTTTGTTAAGGCGAAGGGCGATAGTATGATGGGGGCAGGAATTTACGATGGCGATCTTCTTATTATCGATAGGTCTCTGACCGCAAAATCAGGGGACATTGTGGTGGCTGTTGTCAGTGGGGAATTTACGCTCAAACGCCTTGTACGCACCCCCAGTGCCGTTTGGTTGTATCCCGAAAATCAAAAATACAAACCCGTGCAAATTTTTGAGGAGATGGAGTTTCAAGTGTGGGGTGTTGCCATTCACTGCATCCATAAATTGCGATGACGGAACATATTTTTGCGCTGGTCGACTGCAATTCTTTTTATTGCTCCTGCGAACGAGTTTTTAAACCCAGCTTAGCTCATAAACCCGTTGTTGTTTTAAGTAACAATGATGGCTGCATCGTCGCTAGAACAGACGAAGCAAAAAAAATCGGCCTTAAGATGGGAGAGCCCTATTTTAAAGTAAAAGACTTTTGCAAAAAAAATGGTGTCTCGGTTTTTTCTTCTAACTATGCTCTGTACGGCGATATGAGCCGCCGTGTGATGAGGATTCTTTCCTCGTATGTTCCTGAGATGGAAATTTACAGTATTGACGAGGCTTTTTTGTCATTGAATGGATTTAAAAAATCAACTTTAGCAACGATGGCATTTGAGATGCGCCGAGATATTCTTCAATCGACGGGAATTCCTGTTTCTATAGGAATTGCGCCCACCAAAGTCTTAGCCAAGGCTGCAAATAATTTTGCAAAGAAAAACAAAGAACTAACAAAAGGTGTTGTCAGTATTTTTGAGCTAGAAAATGTAGATTCAATTTTAGCTCAAACCCCGGTCGCTGATGTTTGGGGTATTGGCAGAAAATCAGCCGAGAAATTGTCTACCATGAAAATTAAAAGCGCTAGGGATCTTAAATATTCAGATGAAAGAGTGATTCAGCAGGTTTTAACCATCACTGGTCGGCGTATTGTGCAGGAGTTAAGAGGAGAATCTTGCATTTCTTTAGACCTGATGCAAACCGATAAAAAACAAATTATTTCTTCAAGGTCTTTCGGAAAATCAGTGGTGGATATTTCAGAATTGCGGGAGTCCATTGCAAATCATATTTCGACAGCTTCGGAAAAATTAAGAAAGCAAAAATGCTCCACTCAATCCATTTTAATATTTATTCAAACAAATCCGTTTAAAAATGTTCCGCAATATTATAATTCTGTCACGGTGAGTCTGATGACGGGAACAGCTGTGACAAATAAACTGATCGGCCATGCGATGAGAGCCTTAGATAGCATCTACCAAAAAAATTATGAGTATAAAAAAGTTGGGATTATTCTTATGGACATACAAAAGAAAAGCGCCTCGCAGCTGGATTTTTTTAAAACTTATGATTCTCCTCAAGAAAATCAAATGATGGAAATGCTTGATCACATCAATGCTATGCATGGCCGGGGAACTTTAAAATTTGCAGCTTGTGGCATTGACCAATTTTGGAAAATGCTGTCAGGAATGAAAAGCCCTAACTATTCAACAAGGTGGTCAGATATTCTGAACATAAAATAAGTCGAAATTTAAAAAAAGATTTATGGTGGCTTTACCATAATTTTTAAGGATGAGGCTCTTTGCTTTCTCGTACACTTGCAATGGCGGCTATGATACAGAGGCATTTTCGTTACCGCAACGCACAAAGTATTTAGAAAGGCTTACTGCCAGCCAAATAGGCCGCGAGTCCACCAAGAAAAATCGTCATAAACCAAAGTGGTTTTGCCAGCGATTTTTTTCTGATAAGGACGCCGACCATACCTGCAAAGACAAACCAAATTCCTAATTTTGCAAGGACCCAACCTGGAAGTCCTCCATGAACCACACCGAGACGAGCGAGAAGTCCAAACCCACCCACTAGGGCAAGAAGAAGCCCAGCCCCATGGGTTATCGCAACGGGTTTTCGCCAAGCATGATCTTTTCCGCCGCCATTAATAACATGCAAAGTGACTCCTCCTAACGAAAGAAAAACCATAAGGACACCAAGCAAATGAATAACTTTGTAAATCGAATATGAAATCATTAAAGAAGTTTTACACCGAAAGGGGGTAGATAGTCATCAAGAAGGTCTAGTTAAGGTCTGGTAAATAATCAATCAAAACTTTCCTCTTCTGATTGATACAGAAGCAAATTAAAATTATAAAATAAACCAAGGGGGAATTATGTCTGCTAGGTATCTTTTATTTTTTCTACTCATTTTTGCTATTCCAAAATCATTTGCAGGTATAATGATTGAACCTTATTTGGGAATAGGTTCAGGAGCTTATTCAAGTACAACAAGACCTGGTGGATCCTCGATTGGTTCGCCCATGGATTCAAAAATCAGCGGTGGAATGGTTGGCGCAAGACTGGGTTATAAATTTTTGGGTTTTTGGACAGCCCTAGATTATACAGGAGCTGCATGGGAAGTGAAATATGATAAACCAGCTTCAACTCCTGCTGGAAAAGCCGCAGGTCAATTTATCTTTGCTGATGTCGGATTTGATTTTCCATTTTTGTTTCGAGTTTACGGCGGATACGGATTATCAAACTCTTTGAAAATTGTTGGAAATAACAGCCTCGGGATCCCAGTTGACGAAACTTTCAGCGGCGGATCTGCCATCAAAGGTGGAGTAGGGTTTACATTTTTACCATTTTTTTCAATTAATATAGAATATATCAAACCTACTTTTACTAAATACGCTCTCAATGTGAGTGGCGTTTCAACTGTTGATGGCACCGTTGACAGCAACTTTAGCGCTCTGGATTTATCAGTCACTATGTTGAGCTTAAGTTTTCCAATAAATTTGTTTTAAATAAAATGATGGTCAATCAAGCCTGGTCCCATTTTGATTCGTTTCAGAATGGGATGTTAAGGGATTAGTCGACCACAAGCTTTAAGACATTTTTTTAAATTCATTGTGATATTCTATTCTTAGAAGCAACTGCCACCTTTTTTATATAAATAATTAGACAGTTTAGTGTTTAAAAGAGATTTAAATACGATTCTAGTGCCTCCTGGCTGGCCCCGTTTTTGTATTAGTTTATGGTACGGGGGAATCGTGAAAACAAAGCTTATTATTGGTCTATCTAGCTTGGTCTTATTGGTGGCATTTCAAAACTGTGGTCAACCAGGGAGTGTTGAATTAGTTAACGACGTCAATGGTACGACTCAGAAACTAAACACTGATTCATTAAATCAACAAGACCCGCCTCTTGTTATAGATGTTGTAGATGCAATAAATGACAACAGCGATGGCATTGCCGCACCTGCAGATCCTACGATTGTGCTTGATACCGTGCTAGCACCTCCAAAAGGTTCGATGCCAACAGAAGAAGAAGTTAAGAGTCCCGTTGCTGAAGCGTTGCCTCCAGCTCCAACCGCTGGAAGTTCAAGTGATTCAGTTGTATCAGTACCTGTAGTAAATAATGTTGAAGAAGTTCTTGCAGATAATTCTTGCGGTCAAGGCGGAAAGAAAGTTTTAGTCTGTCACATTCCTCCAGGTAATCCAGCCGCTAAACATACAATTTGCATTGGTCGACCCGCTCTTGATGCTCACAAAAGCCATGGACATAGCTCTGTTGAACATCAAGATTATGTTGGAGCTTGTTTAAATTAAAAAATATAAATCACGAACCCTGTGAAAATAAAAAAACCACCGAAAGGTGGTTTTTTTATTGATCAAAATTAATTGATTTAATATTAATGAGAATCGCACTCAAATCTTTTAGAGCCAATTTTTAGCCATCCACCCTGGTTATTAAGAACTGAATTTTCGACGACTAATAAACCAGCTCCGCCGCTCATGCTATAAGTTGAAGTGGTAGATTCCGATCGAATTTCACGAACAGAAAATGCCTTCGGTAAAGAGCCTTGTGTTTGTACACGAACTTGAACAAGTTTTTGTCCATTAATATAAAGAACTAACGAGTTATCGGGCTCATTTATACCTTGGCAGGAAACTGATGATGCGGAAAAAGAGGTGAGAGGTGACAAAACTAGGGCTAAAGCAAAGATCAATTTTTTCATAAATCCTCGATACCGTTCCGACGTTGTTAGGATTAATTTCCCATAATTCCAACCCGAATACGATCTTAATTCACAAAGCATAATACTCGATAGCAGGAAAATTTCGCTTGTTAATATTTTTAAATGTAAAAAAGTTAAAAAACCATAATAGTTATACTATTATTAAGGCTTTAGCAGAGCTTAATATCTTTAACTCAAGGTTCAACCAATGTGCTACTTTAAGGCTGTATGAAATTTCATGATTCGAGCTTGCGGACAGATGAGTTTAGTCAAATGGGTCTGACTGCGACCTTATTAGTGGCCCTTGAGGGGGACGGGATTCTAAAGCCAACTCCAATTCAAAGTGAAGCCATTCCGGTGGCCTTAGAGGGATCTGATCTGATTGGCGTGGCTCAAACGGGCAGTGGGAAAACTTTGGCTTACGCTCTGGCCGTGTTGACTTTGCTTGAAAAAAATCCTCAAGGACGAGCCCTGATTTTATTGCCCAGTCGTGAAACCGCAGAACAAGTTTATCGTGTGATTCTGCCACTTTGCTCAGAGCTTTCTTTAACAGTTGTTTTAGCGGTGGCGGGAATTCCTAATGCGATCCAGACAAAGCAGCTAAAGAAAATCCCATGTTTGATCGTCGCTACACCAGGTCGTCTTGATGAACATTTAAAAAATAATAAACTGATGCTGCAGGGGCTTTCAATACTTGTACTGGATGAAGCCGATCGAATGTTAAGTATGGGTTTTGAGCCGCAGCTGACTTTTATGCAAAGCACTTTGCGCGGCACCAGGCAAACTTTAATGTTTGCAGCCAGTTTTGGATCTTGGGCTGAGCCCATTGCTGAAATGTTTTTAAATGATAAAGCTGTGCTCATACGTTCTGCCGCAGCAGAAACACCGGTTGAAACATTAGCACAGAAAGTTTTTTTTCTAACAAAAACCCAAAAACAAAATCGACTGCTGGATGAGCTGAAGCGCATGAAAGATGGAATTATACTTTTCGCCGATAGCCAAGAAAGTTGCGTGAGATTAGGTCGGTTGTTATCTCATCATGGTTTTTCCTCAGATTATATGCATGGGGATATGAACCCCGGGCATCGCACCCGCGTCTTGCGCGAATTTCGTGAAGAAAAAATTCAAATACTAGTCACGACAGATTTATTAGCTCGGGGCTTAGATGTTCCGCATATAAAGCATGTTGTTAATTATGATCTGCCTTATAAAGCCGAAGATTTTCTTCACCGCATTGGTCGAACGGCTCGAGCTGGACGCTCGGGAAGTGCTATGACTTTTATAACACCTTCGGATGGTCGGTCTTATCGTAAAATTAAAAACTACCTTAAAGGCGCTATCGAAGAAAAAATAGCTTCCAATTTTAAATTTGAAGATCCGAATTAAATTTTTTTCTTATTAGTTTTTAAAGTTTGAATTTGTTTTGCGACCCGCTCAGCATCCTTAGCAGGATCTACATCTTTTTCGATATTTTGGATTTTTAAATCCGGATCAATGATAAAAGTCCATCGCTTTGACATTTTCATCGTAGGAATTTTTGAACCGTACATTTCAATAATTTTAGAATCAGGATCAGCTAGCAAAGTAAAATTCAAATTGTGATTTTTATGGAAAGCCGCTTGCTGCTCTACGGTATCAGAACTGACGCCATAAATATCAGCTCCTTCAGCGCGAATCACATTAATGCTATCTCTAAAAGCACAGGCTTGTTTTGTGCAGCTCGGTGTTTCAGCTTTTGGGTAAAAATAAAGAACCGTCCATTGGCCTTTTCGGCCAGAAAGCTTAAAATTTTTAGCATCCTGAGTTTGCGTCGAAAATTGAGGAGCGGGGCTACCCAATTTAAGTTCAGCCGCTTGAGTTATTAAGGAAACCAAAGAGATCAAAAGAAAGAAGCCAGTCGCATTTTTCATAAATTAACTTTAGCTCTACGCAAGATTAAGAATCAAATTAAATGATAAAACTAATTCTTAACGCACTGACCGATCCACTGGTCGGATTTATAATGAGCATAAGCATAGTACCAGCGAATGATCGTAGTCTGGTCAGGGATCGAGGTTTCATCAGCCATTGTCTCAGGAGTTAGGCCATTCACCGAAAAGCACCAGCCGTGAGCAATCATTTCAATGTCTGAAATGATTGCTAAATTTTGCTCTAAATCAAAAATTGAAGTAAAGCCATAAGCTCCACCTTTATAAGCCAACTGATGTTGCTTGAAAATATCTAAAGAGACTTCGCCTAATTGAGAAGGAAGTTGAATCAGTTGCTGATGCTTAAAAAGAAGCTGGCCATTTTTGCCGATTATTTCCAGAGTGATCGCAGGGGCTTGGCTTGCAAATAATAAAATGAATAGAAGTGTGCGCATAAGGTCCATTCGTTCAAAAAATCGATTTAGAGTCTTTAGTCGGGAATGATCAAGGACTCTAAATCTTAAATAACTTTATTTTTCAAAACAGTAAACATTAATTTTATTTTGGCCATCAATCATAGTAATCGAATTTGTTTTAGCTAAGGCTAATGCAAAAATTTTATGAGTTTCAGACTGGCTTGTTGTCGCAACTTGAAAAGTCCCATTTTTTAATGAGAAATGGGCCCAATAGCCAACACCTTTAAATTGATAAACCTTTTTTGATAGATCGAGAACTTTATAATCAATCAAAATATCATAGGTCCCAGGTTGATTTGGGTTCTCACCCATGATCCCACAGGTTTGAGAAGCTTGAGCATTCGATAATAAGACGACTGTTGCTGCAAATAAAAACGATTTTAACATATGTACTCCTTAGTTAGGGTTGGTTGTATTTGTTCTGCGTTGCAATATGATGCATATTTTGACAAAAGTAAAAATTAATTTTGACGATTGTAAAAATAGCAATTTATGATATAATATCAACACTATGGCTGCCAAAAACGATATAGAAGTCAAAATTCTAAATGCTGGCTTAAAGCTGATGAATCAATATGGCTATGGAAGTCTGACTCTTTCAGAATTGGCTAGGCAGGCAAAAATCACAAAGCAGCGCCTCTATTACCATTTCCCTGAACCAGAAGATGTCCTTATCGCTCTTGCAGAAAAGTGGAGTCAGTCGGGGCAAGTGGGTGCCTTGAAATATCTAGCTGCGACCCATGAGGTAGGTGCCTATAAAGTATTGGCCGTGAGCGAAGGTATGTTTAGTTGGATGAATGAACATAATGAGCTTTCAAGACTTGGCCTGGTCATTTTCCAATCAAGTCCTCATATTAAAAAGCTAAATTATTTTATGGAATCCTCACGTAATACAGGTCGTGAGCGAATTCGATCTATCCTATTGCAGGACAAAGCATTTATAAAGCTTTCTAAATCTAAATTGGAAGATGCCGTGACGTCAATACATGCTGTTATGTATGGATTTTACTTTTATATTATCAGTATGAATGATTTTAAAAATTTAGATGTTCATCAAGTCAATTGCGAGGAAAGTCTCAGAAGACTTATTCATACTTTTTCAAAATAAGAGAAAGTGAGTCTAGGACAGTTTCACGTTTTGCTTTTAATAAATAAATAGTAGCGTCTGGATATTTTGGATTATTAATTAAACCTGCTTCTACAAACCCAAGTTTCTTATACATTCGAACATGAAGATCCGTATGAGCATGAATCTCAAGTTCTTTTTCTTGGGGTAGAAGTTCTACAGTTCGGTAAATTAATTTATGCCTAAGGTAGAAATCATTTTTATCTTTTAAAGTTAAAATACTTAAAGGGTCCTCTAAAATATTTGCAAAATATCGTTTTAATTCAATAGGTGCTGAGCGATCTCGAAGATTTGTTGCAGTGGCAAGACCTGCGAAAGGAAGGAATGGTTCTGTAGGTTGAGAAATTTCATCAAGTAATTTCTTTTTTATGATAGGATCGGTTGCCATTTGATATTCATTGAAACGCAGATTTAAAATCTGTAGCTTGGCTTGCCAGGTTTTTTGATCAAAGAGAAGTTGAAATTCAAAAACTTTTTGGTCTTTAGCATAGGCCACAATTTCATCCATCATTTTAGCGTTTGTTAAGATATTATTTCTTTCCAAATTTGAATGACGATAAACCCAGCTGACAGTATGAAGATACATTGTTGAAAAGTGAGATCTTAAGGCGCTAACTATTTCGCTTGGCAGTGATTCAAAATTTCGTTGGTTATTGATTTGGACGAAAACTGAGTCAGGGGTTAAATTTTCAATTCTTATTTGCTCATGAAGTACTTTCTTAAACTCTTTAGTTAAAGACTGACTTTGCGCCAAAAGAAGTTCTTTTTTCGTTTTTTCAGTAACTTCTTTCGCATAGACTTCGTTGAAATCAAATTTATTTTTTTTTGTAATGGGATCAACTGATAAATCATAAACTTTTCCTAAAACTCCCATAAGGCCTATATCTAAGTTTTTTATAGGATTAAGTTTTAGTTTTAAAGAATCAGGTGTTTTAATAATTTCTTTTGCACCGTTTGCTAAAGTCACAGATATATATTTTGGAGTTACTTTTCCGTAAGTGCGAATATAGGAACGAAGACTTTTTTCAGATTGCAATGTATCAAAATGAAACGTTTCTGAAAACAGACCAGCGCAACTTACTGACTCTGCAACGGCAAAAGCGGGGACAAATAAAGATAATAAACCCAATACGGCCGTATATTGTTTGACAGTCGTAAAAGCCCACCTGGCAAGGCTCATGTCGTAGAATCTATGGGTTAATTTGATGTCCATGCCTTGCATATTTCAATTATTAGGCCAGCTCTGGAGAGGACTAATCAACTTTTTTATAAGCCACTTGATAGGCGCTAGGCAGTCGTTTTTGCAATTCTGAGTTATTATGAATTTCCTTTGCGACATCGAATTGAAATTCTGAAAATATTTTATCTAAGTTAGATAGCATTCTTTCCACATCTGATTTTTGAAACCAAAAGCCTTTTAAAAATGGAATGGCAGAATAAATCAACCGAATCATTTCTCTTTTTTTCATTTTTTGATATTCCGGTGAAAACTTAACAATCATCGGAACATCATCATGAAAGGGAACATATTTTGTAGCTGAATAAATTCCATCTGGGACTTCGCCTGTTTGCCAAGCTAATAGAACTTCTTTGAAAGACTCTTTAACTGCCATCATGGGCATTAAAAAACTCACATCGTTTTCATCAACATTTGTGTGCAGATCACCATCACCACGAGTCATCCAAAGGTCTCCCATTGAATTCTTCACACGTAGACCTTCTTCTTGTCCACTGCGAAGATTTCGACTTTCATGATCATGAATAATCAAACTTAAAAGATCCCCTCGAAATGAACGCAAAGGTCCCGGAAGGTTTTTTATCGCCCATTTTTTAATTTGAATGCGAGGAACTCGGATATGGCCAGAAGCAAAGGCATCAGTTAAATAGTGATCCGCAAAACCATTATAAATCAAAGCTTGATGAAATAACCTTAAGCTCAACTTTGGATTTTGTGTTTTTTTATTAAAAGACTCCTGAGCTTTTTTTAAGGCCATCTGATGATTTTCAATATAGGAAACCATATTATTCCAACCAAAATGACTGTAGTTGGCGGTTAGGACTTCAAGATATCCAGGCATGGCCAGAAAGCCAGTCAGGTTGCAATTAGAGGCCTCGGGCGTTTCTGGAGTTAAATCCGGTAAGTCATTAACTGCCGAGTGAGCACATTTTATAAGTTTTGAAATTCCCATGGCTTTATCTTGATCCATAGCCATGGGAGTGTGATAAAAATCAGCGGCTGCCACTAATTCGCCATATCGAAATGATAATTTTTTATCAGCCCGTTGAATTTTTTTTATGGGACAGTCTTTTATTGAAATTTCCAGTTCTGTACAGGCTTTCGCTGCTCCTAATTCTGCCAGTTCTAGATGTTCACTTTCAGACCACTGCACTTGGACTTGGGCAAAACTCACGGATGAAATGAAAGATAAAAAGCACAGACGAAAAATCAACGTTGGGTGGATCATAATATTTAATCGGAAATTTAAATTTTTAACGTGAGAACTTTTATAGTTTAATGTGAGTCGTTCTATAAATAGAGACAAAGGCATAGGTCGAGGCCTTATGTTCAAACTAAGAAAATCATCAAACAAGGTATTGTCTAAAAGTTCGACAGGGCTAGAGAAAGCCAAGAGAACCACGTAATAAGACATTGCCTGAAAACAATTCAGAGCACAGTCCTTTTTCACCAGAAAACCTTGAAGTATGTTAAATCTAAAGAATGAAATTTATTATGGGTTTACTTTTAAGCTGTGTTTTCTTTTTGGGCATTTCCCAGGCTCATGAATGCGTCGATGACAGCCCCAAGGATATCGTGCTTCGATTTAATGATGTCGAACCTATATTTTCCCAGCGTTGTTCCGGTTGTCATGCGAATGGCCCTTCTGGAAGTGTGTACTGGTCTGATTATAAAACAGTTTTGGCTATGAAAGATGAAATTTATTTAAGGGTGATCACTCTTAGAAATATGCCTATGTACACTAAGATGCCAGAATCCGAGCGCAATAAGATTAAACTTTGGATCGAGCAAGGCGCTCAGGAATAAAAAAAAACCCGACTTATTAGCGGGTTTTGAATTCTTTAAATAATTTTAAAAACTAAGCTTGTTTTGGTTTTCCTGCGCCGGCACCTTTTTTAGCCGCTTTTTGCTCAGGAGACATGCCCCAAGGAGATTCTTTACCGCCTCCGCCGCCTTTGCCACCACCTTGACGACCTTTACCTTTGCTATCAGTAGGCGCTGCTGTGTGCTTTACAAAAAACTCAGGAAAATAATGCATCTCTTCAACTTTAGTTGCTTTTGCAGGAGCGCTTTCACCTTCAGCAAGGCTAACAACACGCACGCGATTTAAATTTTCCATATTTTGGCCAGCCACTTCAAGAGCGTTCACAAAATAGGTCAGTTTTTCGGCTTCGAACTTAAATTTTTCGCCCAGGCTTGCTTGAATTTCTTCAGGTGTTTTACCTTCTGCCGCTAAAGCTGTTTTTGATTTAAGACCTTGGCTTAGTGTAAAATTAGAGAACTCAGTGACTGATTTCATGAAAGTATCCTTGTAAGAAATTGAAGGGCCATCATGGTGGGAAATGGGCCCAGGGTCAATTTAAAGCTGACGAAAAAGACCGCCCGCTAGCAGCGCAGCGCTCTCATCAGAGCCCGTATTGGCTAAAATGGCTAAGCCGTACTGGCGCCCCATCGCATGGATCACCATAAGGTGATGCCGAACTCGCACTTTGTAAGTCGAGCCATCAGCATGAGTTGGTCCCCCGGTCTCGGGGTTAACTGTTGGTCCATCATAGGTTCCTGTTTTACCAGCGACATAGATATGTCGGGGGATGTACTTAAAGCCACGGTTGGCTCCGGTTCGCACTGTATGCATCATTTTCCAGACGGTTTCCGCGCCGGGATAGTGGGCGTGATAAGTATCATATAAAAAACTGACCAGATCCTTAGCATTCAGTTCGTTTCCGTGAATTGAGCCTAAATTTCCTTGAAAACCTTTCGTTTTTGAATAACCCATGCGTTGAGTGAAACTTTGAATCAGTTCGCGGCCATGGTTGGCATTGCCAGCTCCCAATTGCCTTTGCAAATCAACCCAGGCCGTATTTGACGAGACCACCAGCATATCCGCAAAGGGCTGCCACTGCGAAGATTGCATCCTTCCTACTTGATGATCCATCAGTGTGCTAGCAACAAAAACTTTTGAAACTGAAGCTCCAAAAATAATTTTATCAGGATTAGCACTTTGATCGATAACTTGATTATTATCCAAATTGGTCAAGACCCATTGAACCGGGTGATCAGCTTGAGATTTAGAATCTTGCATGAGTTTTTCAAAAGAAGTTTGCTGATGGGCTGAAAATAAAGTTCCAGTTCCTCGAGCTAACGACAACCCTCGACCGCGAATCTGAATATCTTTAAGATTGATTCCACTAGCTAAAGTCAAAAATTGTGGATCTTGCGTAGGATCGGTGAACTTGGCAGCACTCACAACAGCGGGGCAGACATTAATTAAAAAGACACAAAGCAATCCATTGCGGATCAAACGCGAAAAAACCATAAACTCCTCCATGAGCATGGTTTAATTGTAACGTAGGTGTTGTTTTCAGAACAAGGTCTTGGGTGACCTTAGTCTTGAACAAATTTTTGTAGAATCAATCGATATAGGGGCGAGATTGCTTAATAAAAATTCTTTTCGTGTTGCCCACTTTAGAAAGTTTAAATTCTAAGTCTAAAGAAAACTCAGGATTATTTTTTCCAAAAATTGGTTTGAAATGCTGATCTGCTTTCAGAACTAAATAAGCTAAATCTTTGGCATGTTCATCTCCTAAAACAGGATTCATATTGTCATGATCTAGAATTGTTTCTGTATCATCAGAGATATTAGATCTTTGCAAAACATGAACTTGATAAGCTGTTTTATCGAGTGGATTTTTAGGATCAAAATTCACTAAAATCTTTTCTGGCTTCACGCCGGGATCAGGGTTCGCGACACTAAAAGTAGATCCTCTTTGTGTTTCAATATAAACGCCAGCCCCAGGTCGAGTTGAATCTTTAGCAATATTCTTTGTAACCACAACTCCGTCAGCCACTTCGTCTTGAAACGAGGGGTTAACTTGGATTCCCATTTTGACTTCACCATGAGGGATTTTGAAATATGCACGCTCTTCATAAGCTCGCAAATTCCAAATAGAAGACCAAACAACACGAAGAGTTTTCTTTAATGAATCTTCTTTATCAGCTAAAGATTTTTCTTTCTTCTTATCAACAGGTTTGTAGGATTCAGAATTATAAAGACCGGCGCCATTAAAATTAGGCAGATCTTCTGAATTCGTAGAGCTTCTAAGTTTCATTTTCTTAGGTAAGCCATCAGCCGTTCGCTCTTTTTCAAATGTGCTGATTAACTGATTGATCAGATCTTGGCTAATAACATTATCAGAACTTAAAATAAGTTCCGATAATTTTTTTAATTTTTGTTCTCGGTAGGCCACTTTCGAAATTTTATTCATTAAAGGATCAGCTAAAATTTGTTCAATAGCAGCTTTGATACTTGGATTTGAATCGATAAATTGTTGATAGTAATAAAATGGAATTGCATAGCCTGGAGGAACAACAATTCGATCAGTAGTATTTAAGACTTTCGCAAGCTCAGCATAATTAGCGGCTTTTGAGCCAACTTTAACAAAATCAACCCATGAAAGTTCTGATGTTTTGTATATATTTTTAGCCGTAAGATCTGATCTGAGCTTCACAGGCTCGGTTTTTTTAGCAGCATTAAAAGCTAAAGCATCAGCTTCAGTCGATGGCTGGATCAAAATTTGTCCATCTACTGTCAGTAACATATGAACCCAGTCGCCATGATGAAAATTAGCTAGCAAGGGATTATTAAGGCCATCAGGAAGTTGAGAAATATCAAGATTGGGAGTGCGGCGAGCTCTTGATTTCAATTGAACGTGGGATAGTAAATTTTGCTGGCTTAATGTGATGGTTCCCGCAACCACTGATAACTCCATAGGGAGTTCAGCGAAAACGGGAATGGACAGTGGATGTAATGATTTAAATAAAGGAGAACTCGTACGAACATCTTCTTTGGATAAATAAACAAGTTGTCCCTTGGCTTCGCCAGGATTCATCACTTTAGCTTGGGCATAGGCAAAAACACTGGTGAATAAAATCGATAGTGTAAGAATAAGTCTTTTCATAATTATTTAGGTCCGTTTCTTTGAGCGATCACAGAAGCCGTATTAATTGAAGTTGATTTTAAAGTATCATCAATGAAATTTAACATTTTAGGATCAATGCTTTTCCACTGTTCAAGAGATGGTGCTAAAGCTTGAACTAAAGAATCATTAGCGACCTCAATGACCTCTGGTAAAATGGCAAGGGCAGAAAGGCCATCTGTTTTTGCTCGAGCTTCTTGTTTAAAATAAAGCCAGTTATCTTTTAAAAGAAAACCTTCAATATAAGTGATATTTAAAATTGATTCGACCATGGCGGCAGTCACAGGGAGCTCGCTAGAAATAATCAATTTGTTCAGCAAAAGCGAAGCATTAAAAATAACCTGCAAAGCTAAAGATTTTTTTTCAAAAGGAACTTGTGAAGTGCCGATGATAGATTTTAATTCAGCCACAGCATTTGATAAGGCCAAAATATCTGCCATTTGAGGTTTTGAGGTCATCATTTTCTGAGCCCCATTTTTAATTTCAACAGCGCCTAGAGTTTGAGCGAGAGAAACAAGTTTTTCAGGACCAAAGCTAAAAAAAGCTACTAAAATTTTGCGAACTTCTAAAAGGTCATTATAGCCACTGACTCTTTTGATTTCAGGAAATTGAGCAATGAATTGATCAATTTCCTGAATGACGTCGACCGATAACTGATTATGAATTTGATTTCGAATGGAATAGAGACGATTTAAAATAGGATCTTTTGAGTTATATCTTCTAGAATACTGTTCCCATAAATTTGAAATCAGGTGTCTTGCTCGATCAAGCTGGTTGGAGCTGCCAATCGGGCTGTCTTTAGCTAAAAGAAAAACGGGTAGAAACTGAAACTCATTGGTCTGAGAACTTAAATAAAAATCAAAAAAGTAATCGGCATACTCGGACTCGAATTCGCTGCCGCTGATGCCTCGTACGGAGAAACCTTTAGCTAAAGCCGATTGGGGGTATCTGGCTGTGTAGTATTTTTCAAGAACCCAATGTTTAGCCATCGATACGGCTTTAGGCATGGCTTGAGCATTTTTAGCTAATAAAGCTGAGTGATTGATCGGATGGCTACTAGCATTTCCGTAAACGTATTCACCCATAAGCTCGTAGTAATTGGTGGTAAATAAATTTCCAACATAGAAATTATAATCTTGAGCCAGTCGGACTCCAATTTCATTGCGGTAAGCCGATTGAAATTGAAAATTCTCTGGTGGGTTTCCGCCAGAATTAACATTCACTCGGCGGCTTGCACCTTGAAGAACGTTAAGACCAAAAGCCCCTTTGCGATTGGTTTCCATCTGTTTAAAAACAGAAACTAAATCAGCAGAAGCATTTAAGTGAATCACTGCAGCGGTTAAAAAAATAAAAAATTTCATAGTTTCAAGACCTCTTATTGTTAACTTATTTATATTTTAAAATTATCGAATAATTGCTTTTTCTTCTTGATCAAAGGCCGCTTCACCACACTGAGTTTTATTGGCAGTAGGTGCGCAGCCACGAACTCGACCCATTAATCTTATAAATAACTTTAGATCACTGGAAATAGACTCAGATAATGTACCCACTGTCGGAGTGTAGAGTTGGATTTTATCTTGTTCATAAGTTTGTTCATAAAGCCTGTAATCGCCAGGTAAAGTTAATCGGTTAGAAATTTTCTTACGTTTAAAATCTAAATGGGAAGGTTGAGAAATGGAAGGATTTGAGAATATATATTTTCCATCAGCGTCTTGAGTAAAAACCGATCTTGCGCCGTAAAGACTCGTATAAAACTCGAGCTTCTTGCCTTCGTTCACGTCTAAGTCTTTACCTTCGCGTCTTGCAATATTGTCATTCCCTGCAAGGCCATATGAAATTAAATATTCAACGCCCATGACTTCTAATTTTCCATCTCCATTGATATCAAAAAGATCAAAATCTTTAGGATCATTGCCGAAAAAATAAACCTGAATCATCTTGCTGTTTTCAACAGGTAAGATATGTCGCATTTCCCAAGTGTGCCCTGACGACAATCGTAAGCAGCCATGCGATACGCCGCCGCGCTTAACAGCCCATAAAGTATTATGAGTGGCTGGAATATTCATGGCATTTTTAACGGCCTTATTCATCCCACCCATACGGACACCAGGATTATGAAAGCCGTTTCCAGCGGCTTCATAATCCATTTTTGGAATCCAACCGTAGTAGGGTTCATCACGAATATTATCTACTTCTCGGCCTGGATAATTTAAAAATCTCCATAAGCCTGGAGTTGAGTAAGTGTTAATTTCATTGCCGGCAGAATCTCGGGTTGATTCCATCACCGAGCCTGTGGGGTAAATCGTTGTAAATTCCGGGTAGACTAGAAAACAATTTTGCAAGTCATCACACTGAAAGGGACTTTGAAATTGATTGTTTTGATTTAAAACTTGAAAGTTGTATTTGTTGGCTGTGACAAGTTTAAAAAGTTTTAAGGCAGAATCTAAAAATTCAACATCTGCATTTTGCAAAGCTAAAGCCGCTGTTTCCTCTAGCTGAGTTAAAATAATTTGAGATGTCTTTTCTGCAAAATTAATACGACTCCATAAAAGTGTTTCGATAGCCACTAAGGTTTCGGCAGGATTTGTTTTGAAATAAGTAGAAAGATCTTTTCCTGCGAGTGTTCTTTGAATCTGTACCTTCCATCGATTGAAAGATTCAGTTAAGTTTAATTTCAACATAAAAACTCGGCCAGGATTTAAGGCTTTTAAAGTGGATAAACCTTTTGCGTAAGTCATCTCTGGCGTTACGGCTGAAGATTGAGCCATATTTGCAAAGTCTTTAATTCCGTAAATTGAGGATTCAACCACTTGATTAAAATATTGCATATGGGGGAATGCTTTTCCCTGTTTGTCAGAAACTAATGTCACTAAAGGTTTATTGACTCCGTTGGCGCCAACTAATTTTTTATAAAATTGATCTCGTTTCACAAGATCAAATAAATAATCGTTGATGGTTTGGTCATCCAGGATCACCGTCATTCGAGTTTGGTTGCCGCGACCGACTCGAACATGAATTTTTTCTGGAGATTGAGCTCGCATAGCAAAGCCTGTATAAAAACTTGGGTGATATCCATTGGCAGCGCCGGCTTGAGGAGTCCAAGTGGCTCCCCAGAGTGGTAAACTTTGATTGTAGTTTTCGACATTCATGGTGCTTGCTTGAACAAGGCTTACAGGTGCCATAAAAAGAGTTGATAGAAAAAGACTAAAAAATATTGGCAGCGCTGAATTCATTTTTCTTCCTTGCATAACAAAATGGAAATTAACTTCTAAAGATGAAAGCTAATTAATCCAATGCCTTCCACAGGTAAAGGAATTCTATAAGTGCGACAATTTAACAGTAATTTTTTCAGGTGAATTGAATGAATTATGACGTCTTTGTCACAGGTTTATTTCAATCTTAATTTTGCCACCCAGGCTGCATAAGATTTCCAAAAGGCATCGATAAAACCTTTGGATTTATCGTCTGTTAGGTTTCCTTCTTTATCAAAAGACTGGTTGGCGTTCATATAAAACTCGGGTTGATTCAATGATGGCATGTTTAAATAGGTTAAGACTTGTCTAAGGTGATGTTGGGCGCCAAAGGTTCCAATATTTCCAACCGAGGCTCCGATCACAGCCGCCGGCTTTTGATCCCATGAATTTTGTCCCCAGGGTCTTGAGCCCCAGTCTATAGCATTCTTTAAAACCCCTGGAAAAGAGCGATTGTATTCGGGTGTAATGAATAAAATACCCGTTGCCTCTTTGATAGAGTTTTTTAATTCTTTGACTGTTGGGGGAAGATCCGCCTCTAGGTCTTGGTTGTAAAAAGGAAGCTTTGAAATATCAAAAAATTCAAGTGTAAACCCTTCGGGCTTTTGGTGCTCTACGGCTTTAAACAATTTATGATTTAAAGAGTTTTTACTAATGCCGCCAACGAAAACCAAGATGCGAGTTGAATCCACAAAAACCTCCAGCTAATTTTTTAAAGCCATCTTTAAACGACCGTACTCGACGATCAGATCTGGAAATGTACGGCATATTGGGATAAAATGGTCCGTAAATTCGGGATTTTTGTGATCAATTAAAAGTTCAGTGGTTTGCTTTATGAGATCTTGAAGCTGAGGATCAGTGATGGGGACTTTTTGAAAGATAACGCCATCGACAGAGGAGATCAGCTGACTTAATAATCTGAGCCATGCAAAATCAGGATCATTAATCAATATTTGCAAGCGGGTGCCAGGGCTCAATTCGCTACCCTGAACCTTTTCTAAAGATTCAATTTCGCTTTCAAGCAAACTTTTGTGAATGACGGCCAAAATGGTCGAAATATTTTTTAACTTAGTTTTGTGGTCCATTTTCATTCTCTAATTTGATCAGTGCTGTATCAACGGCTTTGGCAATTTGTAATTTCTTTTTATTGGCCATCCATCCCGAATTTTCAGCGCGAATTCGCTCAAGTTCAGGTTTAGCCATCGGGTCTTCGATATGTTCAAGCGCGGTATGACCAGCGTCTTTTAAATTTAAATCGTTGGATTTTAAAAGATCCAAAATTTTTGGTAGGGCGTCGACACCGATTTTTCCAAGGCTATAGCTGCAATATTTTCGAACTTGATCATTCACATCAGTGACACAAGCTCCAACTGTGCTTAAAACTTCAGGAGAGTTTTTAAAGTCCAGTTCAGAAAGTGTGCGGGCGGCAATTGAGCGTTCTAGTTTTTCAGGATGAATCACTTCTTTTTGGATGGCTTGGAAGGCGGGTTTTCCTAAACAGCTTAAGGCAATTTTAGCAGGATCTTCTTTAGCGCCAGTTTTTACCGAGGCCACCACTTGATCGATCATGGGCTCGACAAGAGCGCGGGTTTTAAGTGGTAATTGGCAAATCATGGTGATGGCACGCTCACGGTTTTCGGTACCGCTTGATAAATTTTGGACAACGAACTCGGCCACGATTTCGTCCTGCTTCATATTATCAATAAGGATTTGCGCAATAACACTGCCAGAAATTTTGGATTCAAGCAAAGATTCCAAGCGACGAGTCGCTGTCTTTTTTTCCACTTCTCCAAGATTAGCTAGCACGATAGCCGTCGCTTTAATCATCTCTTGAGAATAGTTTTCACCAATTCGTTTATAAAGAAGATATGCAATTTGTTTTACATTTTCGCGGCCAAATCGAGGCATGGCTTTGATAGCTTCAACTCGATTTTTTTCACTAGGATGCTCCATCATAATCTTTACAAGTTTTGGTAAACCTACGATGGATTTCATTTGTGCGCACTGGGTGGCTTTAATGGCCCAGTAAACCACTTCATCGGGAGCTTTAGGATCAAGGCTCGATTGAATGAGTTTTGAGTCCTCGGCACAAGATTTTCCGGACTCAGCCAGGGCCTGTAAAGTTTCGACTCGTTTTTCAATGACAGGTGGAAGTTTAGCACGTGGGACAACACTCACTTCCGCTGGTGAAGAGTCCTGAGGCTGTTCTCCAGATTTCTGGCTTGTCATAATAACTAGATCGGGACGGCTTGAGATATAAGCGGTCGTTATATTTTGTCCCAGAAAAATGGCCATCAATGGAATAAGAGCAAAAACGGGAAGACTGATCATCCAAGCAGCGACTCGACTTAGCACCATGTTAGAAGACCAAGTTAAAATGGGGCCCATCAGCCGCCAAACAATGACAAATAAAGCGATAGTAAAAACGATGGGTATGACAAAAGCTTGCCAAAAAAGAGGAACAAATGAAATCAGTCCCACTAAATAAATAAACCCTGCCAATAAACTGGCTTTGATGGCAGAGATAATCCAAGGCCAAGAATTATAGCGAAGGGAGCTTGGCAAAGAGTGAGTGATCCAAATTCCCGCTGTGCTTAAAGTATTAATATTTGAAACGAAACAAAGTAAAATTCCAAGTCCAATGGATATAAAATAAGCCGAATGATCGACCGCTTGAATGTGATAAACCATGCCCGCGACAATAGCTCCACCCAAGGCTAAAATAAAAAGAAGCACCCAAGGAATCACTAAATTTCTAAGAACATTTATTTTCACACTAGCCCCCAAATTTAATCCCGAGCATAAATGCGCTATAGAATGGGGTCTAGCTTTCGTTTGCGAAAAGTGAAAAAGTTGATTGAATTAAAATCTCAAATGGAACTGATTTGAGAATGAGCTTATTTTTGTCGCAAAAAGTCAGATCTAGCGCCTTAACTATTTGGATTTAGGCTCTTCTTTTGGCACTAGGCTTTCAAATTTTGAAAGAGCTGACTCTAAGTCTTTGCTCAATTTCCTTAAGGAATCTTGTCGTGATTTATAAATCAAATGTTGTTTTTTAAAAGTTTCATGATTGGCAATCAATTCTTCATACCTCATTTTAGAGGCTTGATGTTTTTTTAATTCACGAACTTCGTCACGGCCTATTTTGTCATGGCCACCCGTTGATTTTTTAACGTTCTCTAAAATATTTTTTAAAGTTTCTTGTTCGATTTGCCAGTCTTCGTGCTCTTTCAGCCAAGCTCTAGACTCTTGTAGAACTTTAGCCAGACCATCTGTCACGATGACTTTTGGCTCAGATTGAGCAGATGGAGTTAAAGAGAGTAAAATTAAAAATGTAAAAACGATGAATGTTTTCAAAAGTTTTCTCCTGCTAAGCCCTAATAGACAATGGCTAGCCGCTAAATGCAATACTGGCTTTCTAGAAAATGAAAGGCCGATAATTTTATTCATAAAAAAATCGACCAAGGACTACAAGACCTAGATGGGAAATAGCCTTAAAACCCACGACCAGTGTCTAAAAGAAGGCGAGCGCGCTTTCTGAGCAATTCATTTTATGGCGTAATAAAGAGATGCAAAATAATAAAAATAAGTCTGCGTTTCTCAGAATATTTATGCAAGCCAGTTTTTTTGCCCTTTTGCCATATTTAACTGAGGCTCAATTAAGCTGTACTAATTCCATCGGTGGTCAATGGAACTTTGGAACCGCCCCAAGAAGTTGCAACGTCAGTCCCTTAGCAAGTACAAATCTCATCCGAGACCAATACACTTCAATTTTTTTTAAAGATGAGCAGCCGACAGATCAAGGTCGCCAGGAATATTTAAGCTCGATGTTTCCCATTCTACGGGATGTTGGACAATATTATATTCAAAGACGTAATCCTTCGGTCACACAAATTGAAATGAATTATTTTGTTGAAGGGCTTTTTACTTTAGCTCATCAAGAAAGTTTTTGGACCCACTATCGAAATGGAACTGATGGAATTGTTCGATATATGCGCGGAGATAACTTTCATGGCCATGGCATGATGCAAGTGGATGATAGATCGCATGTTGATGCTTTAAAAAAAGGGAAAGGCGTCGATCTCATTTATAACATGATGTACGGCTTAGATATTTTTTATGCGGCTTGGGTAAGATCTTCTTCAGTTTCTTGTGTTAGCTCTGCTACGGATTACAAAAGCAGAACTCGCGCCGCTTGGTCTGCTTACAACGGGGGACCAGGTTCAATCTGTCGATGGAAAACAAAGAACACGGCCGGTGATCAGCAATTTCTTGCAAAATACAATTCAAAAACTTGGCTTAAGCTTGTGGCTGACATCAAAGCTCCTTCATCACTGAATATTAAGTGTTTAGCCGAAGGTGTGCGGCCCTGTCTACCAGGGGGATCGCCGAAGCCCACTGAGCCTCCGGCAAATCCTAATATTCCTTATCAAGTGGGAGATATCGTCCAAGTTGTCGCTTTGTATGGGATTAATTTACGAGATCTTTTAGACGGGAAAATTATCACAAGAGTTCCAAAAGGAGCTCAAGTTCGAGTCGATCAATTAAAAATTCAAAAAGATGATAGCGAAGTTTATGTGAAAACTAACTTTCAAGGAGTTGATGGGTACTTGTATGGTGGGCACCTATTGCCACAAAAAACTTTTCATCAATGGATGACGCCGATAGTGCCAAAACAAGGTCCCAATTTGACTTTAAATTCCAACAGACAATATGGATTCTTGCGTGACTGTCCTGACTACAGCTGCCAGAAAAGAGTTCCTCTCATCAGATCATTTGGATCAGCCCCGAGTTTACAAATTGTAAAACGTCAGTCTTCTTGGATTTTTGTAAAAAGTCCCGAACTTGAGGCTGAAGGTTGGATCGCTGATAGCGAAGTGGAAGAAGTTTGGTAAATATGAAAACTTCTTTGAAATCTTTTTTACTTTATGGATTGAGCTTGCTTGGGACGACCTTGTTGGGATGGGCTTTTTTCAAAGTTGATCACCGAGCGGTAACTGCCCCAACGAGGGAACCTGCAAATACAAGTTTAAATTCGCAAAAATTAATCGAGAGTCCGCTCAACAGTTATACCACTCATCCTTTGGGCGAGATGGAGAGCGAGCTCCAGGAGCTTAATAAATGCTATACTCAAGATTGTGGAAATGAAAAAGAAGATGTGCGCACTGAATATTTTAATTTAGGCCAAAAGATTCGCCAAAAATTATTACAGATTCAAAGCTTAATTGAAATTGATAAAGTGGAAGAGCCTCAAATTTCTAAAATGGCTCGTGAGTTTATTGAAAATTCTGATGGCCATGTCCAAGAAGCTGCATTGGATTTAATGTCGACGCAAGAGCCTTCGAATGAAAACCTTCAAGCTATACTTGATCATATTATCAAGGGTAACGATCCCGAGTTAATCCATCAAGCCCTCTTAGAGCTTCGACGATATCCTTCAGTCGTTGATCAAGAGACAATACGTCAAACTTTAGCGCAAGTTTTGTTAACAGGAGCCCCTTTCGTGGCCCAAGCACTGGCTGAAAAATCTGAGCTGTTTATTAATTCTCAAAATATTGAATTTTTTGAAAAGTTAATTACTCAATTCGATCCTCAATCGTTAGTCAGCGTCAGCCTTCAGTCATCATTGAAAGAATATCGACGAAAATCGACGGCTGGATAAATACGGAAATCTTTTTATGAAAGATATTTTTTATATGTCATGGGTGTGACATATATTTTAGCTCGCAATCTTACCACCGCATATATATGATTCAGCAAAAAGAGAAATGGCCTAAGATTCCCAGCTGGTTACTATGGATGCGTTGGCCTCTCCAAGGGCTCTTAATATATTGGGCTTACTTATATACGTAAGGAATTAACTCTGCGGGGATTTATTTCTCTCAATTAAAATTAAAAATAAAAGTGAAAGAAAAAATCCCGTCGTCAAAATTGTAACGATACTAGCTCCTGCTGGTAAATCGAATTTGTAAGACACTAAGAACGAAATTAAAACTGCCAGCAGACCAAATGCCCAAGCTAAAAGCAGACGATTTTTGATGGATGAAAAAATTCGGCAAGCCAAGGCGGCAGGAACAACAAGAATTGAAAAAACCACCAAGACACCAGCATGATGAGTTGAAAAAGTAATAACGACCCCGAATAAAAGATAAAAAATAAAATCCCATAAAAAAGACTTTTTTTGATGACGTGAAGATTCCCAAAATTTTCGACGGTAAACATAATGAATGAGACCTATAACAGCATAAATAAGTCCCGTTTCTAAAACTTGAGGCCAAGTGACATATAAAATATTTCCGATCAAAGCTTCTTTTAAGTATTCGCCGCCGTGGGGGAGTCGATCTAAAACTAGAATCAAAGCTCCGCTGGCAAAGGCATAAGTAATGCCAATCAGCGCCTCTTGAGAAATCTTTTTTTCATAATGTCTTAAAAGTGACAGCAAAAAAGCCACGATCAAACATAGAACTAAAGATAAGGAAAGCGAGAGAGCATGATCATGTTCAGTGCTGTAAAAAAGGGCTAAAGCTCCGCCCAGAGCGGAAACTTGTGAGAGGCTGATATCAACAAAAATAACATCTCGAGCTAAGACATGCAAGCCTAGATAGGCATGTATTCCTACCAGTAGGATAGACAGAGTGATCGGGGCTGCTAAGAAAATTAAAGTGTCGTTCATGTTAATTGTGTCATTTCTTAACCGTTTCGAAAGCTTTTACAATTTTTTCGATCAGCTCTTCGGTAGAATTTATATCAGGTAAACCACGGACAGAGACGGCAATACTAAGAACTTTCAAACTAGGTATTTCTTGCTGCAGTTTTTCGCCAACGCTAAAGTCATAATAGTTTTCAATCAACACCAGCTTAATATTATTTTTCTTAATTACTTTTAAAACTTCCATCAAGTGACTGGCTGAAGGCGGAATACCCGGTTTAGGTTCAAGTTGAATGACGCTTTTGATGGAAAAGCGGTTTAAAAAATATTCGAAAGTTTTATGGTAGGTAACGATATTTTGAATTCCACTTTTTTTAATTCGATCGGTCCATAGTTTAGTTTTTTCAAGCAGGCGATTTTGAAATAATTTGGCTTGCTGATTAAAAAATATTTTATTGCTGGGATCTAGAATTGATAATCTTTCCGCCACAAGCAGGGCTGCTTGTCCCATCCTTTTGGGATCAAGGTGAAAATGAGGATTTCCACCAGGATGCACATCGCCCTCCCGGCGAGAGATGGGACCCTTATGGACTTCTAATGGATCGAGGCTTGCTCCAAGCTCTAAAGACCCGTTACTGCCAGGTAAAATTTTAGGATTTCTCGAACCCGCCGTGAGGGCGCTGAGCCAGGCACTTTCGAGTTCTAATCCATGGCTGACAACTAAATTAGCATGACGCATTTTAACCATGAAGGATGGTTTTGCTTCAATTTGATGAACATCTTGAGTGCCTTTGGCAATGGCAAAGACATCGACTCGATCTTGACCAACGCTACGAACTAAGGCCTCAAGATCTGTGGTCGTTGTTACAACTTTAAGTGATGTCCATCCCGCGACCGGGGTTAGAATTAATAATAAAATTAAAATTCTTAACATGAAGGACTTTCTTTAATACGAGTGAGTGGGGTGAGCGCCAATTGTAAAGTTAGCTTGTATGAAAATCTTTTTTTCTGGTCCCCAGCTGTACTCCATTTTGTAAGCCGAAAACTCGGTGCTATTAAAATTTACACCCAGGGTGGAACGGAAATTTATGTTATTAGCTAGAGCTTGAGAATTAAATGTAGCATTTGAATTTTGAATTTGCAAATTGTCATAAGCTGCTAATACGGACCAGCGCTGAGCGAACTGAAATTTTGCAAAAGCAAAATAGCCACTGACTTTTTCAGAAGCTGTACCAGGTTGATCAAGATTTCTCATAAGCCATTCGCCGCCAAAAAGAAAAGAGCGATACAGGCCCCCTGCAGTAGGTCTGTATTTATAAGTCAGATCTAATCCCGAAATTGATGTATTTCCTCGAAGATCATTTTTTCCTTGCGCATAAGAATTTCCAAGTTCGAAAGTCGATTCCTCGTTGAAATCAAAAAGATTTTTTAAGTGCAATACTAAAACACCATCCGACGTTGCTTGTGACAAAAACTGTGTATTTTCGCCTTCGCCACGCAACCACTGCGTCGTGATTTCGCTAAACCAAGGTAAGGGTAAAAGCCCTGCCGCTGAAATGCCAGTGTCATTAAGGCCATCATCGCCCATTGTTGTTGTATTTATTAAAGGGGCTTCAACAAATAAAAAAGAGTGGGTATGAAGTTGGTTTTGTTTTCCTACGGCCGCTTTAAATTTTCCAACTTTAAAAGTGATCGATGGGATTTGCAAACTTTCTGCAAAAAGTTCTTCGGGTTCAATTTTCCAGGCCTGCTCAATTCTCTCTGTCGTCGCTTTGTAAGTGTACTCAGGATGAACAGATAGTAAAATATTAAGTCGATGATAAGGGTCTACATCGGAATAAAAAGCCAACTCAGTTTCGCGAAGATCAAAACCATTACGAAGAGTGCTTGCGTCTTCTTTGCCACTGTCCGTGTTTCGATATAAAAAAAGAACATTTGCGCTGACGTTAGGAGTATTTAAAGTCTGAGTTTGACTCCAGGCAAAAGAAGCTAAAAAAATATTTAATACAAAAAAAGAGAATATTAGATTTGCTAACATTATTAAGAACCTCAGATAAAGTTTAGTCGTGCTCTCTTTATTGCAAAACTAGTGTTAAAGTGTCAATAGACAGAGAGTTTAAATAGCTGGCATTAATATTGGACAAAATTCTTCTTATGGAGGTTTTTATGAAATTATTTTCAGTCTTAATAAGTGTTTTGGTGCCCTTAGCTGCATTAAATGTCGAGGCCGCTTCGGGAATTCGTGTCGGTGCTCTTACAGCTTCAGGTAAAGCGTGTGTTAGCACAAATATTCGCGCCATCGTTCGCAATATAACAATTGCTATTCCTGGCCAAGCAATTGTGCAATTGAGTCGATTTGACCGCTTAGAGCGGGGCGCGTGTCAGTTTGCCCTGCCGATTCAGGTCTCAAATGGTTATCGACTTCATGTGGTTGGCATGACCGCACAAGAAATGGTCCAACTTTCCCCTCAAACTAGGTCGCGCAGTCAGATTGAAGTTTTCTTACCTGGTCAGCGTCAACAACCCTTGATTTCACAGAATCGCGCGCGAGGTCAAAACTTATCTCATCGTCGCATGATAAGTTCTGGGCTTAATATTGTGTCAGGCTGTGGACAAAGTTTAATTTTACGAGGCAATGCTGCTGTGACTTTGCAAAAACAAGATTTTGGACAGTGGCAAGGATCTTCGCGAGTGGCGCTATCTAACTTGCGACTTAGATATTTTATTGAATCTTGTCGTTGAAGTAAAAAGTTTTAGAAGATTTATTTTGAACACTTGGCAAAGTAAATTTATTTGAGCTAACATTATTTTCTAAAATGAAAAGTAATTTAGTCTTAGGCATTGATTTTGGAACAAGTAATTCACTGGCGGGAGCCTGGCAAGATGGGCAGCGTATAGAAGCCTTAAAGCTAGACTCCTTGGCCGAAGATCCTACGCTATTGCGTACTTTGCTTTATTATGCTCATTCGAATCAGTGTTTTTATGGACAAGAAGCGATTCAGAAATATCTTGATAACGAGATGGAAGGAAGATTTTTTAGATCTTTTAAATCCCATCTTCCCAATCGAAGTTATCTTGGCACTTTTTTAGAAAATCGAGTGTTAACTTTAGAAAATTTAATAGGTCAGTTTTTATTGGAAATTCGAAAGCGTGCAGAAGCGCAACTCGGAAAAACAATTGATAGCGCCGTCATTGGTCGGCCCGCCAGATATTCTATGGATCCCATGGAGGACGAATTTGCTCTCCATCGGATGAAAAAAGCAGCCGAATTTGCAGGGTTTAAACATTTTGCATTTGTTCCAGAGCCTCTTGCTGCGGCCTTTGATTACCGAAGACACCTGACTTCAGAAAAAAAAGTTCTTATCGGTGATTTTGGCGGTGGAACTTCTGATTTTACTTTGATCCGAATGGGTCCCTATCCATTTAAAAAAGAACATGTTCTAGGATTGGACGGCTGTTCACTGGCCGGAGATGCCATGGATAGTTTATTTATGAGTCAAAAGCTCAGTGATTTTTTTGGAGCTAAAGCACAATACAAAGTGGCGATGGGAAGTAATATATTAACGATGCCCTCATCCGTCACCATGAGATTAAATCAGCCGGCTCATACGGTGCATCTTAAGGAAAAAGAGACTTATGAATTTATTCGGGATGTTCAAAAAGGCGCCATGGGCAATTTGGATCGTGAAGCCATTGAGCGGCTTTTGGTTTTAGTGGAAGACCAGCAAATTTTTTCTTTTTTTGAAAAGATTGAAAAAACCAAGCGCGGACTTTCTAAAAATACACAAGCTGAGTTTGAATTTGATTACCCAAGTTTAGAAATAAAAATGAAGTTTGAAAAGTCGGTTTTTGAAACATGGGCTGTTCCAGCCAAAGAAAAAATATTTGCAGCCTTAGATCAATGTTTGGTTCAAGCCCAGATGAAGGCATCGGATGTGGATCTTGTTTGTTTAACAGGAGGATCGGCTCAAATTCCATTGATTCGAAAAGAGTTTGAAATTCGTTTCGGAGCAGAAAAACTGCAAACGCAATCACACTTTCATTCGGTCTTATCAGGACTTATTGAATCGGCCGGTTTTTTTTCAGAGGGACTTTATTTGGGGAGCTGACAACCAACCGTTGTTAAGTCCAATTCATTTTTTTCATTCAAGCAACTGTAGACCCAGTAAGTTTGTTGACCGTAAGTGATACCTTTATTGGAGCTTGTTTTGCCATCAGCATCAACCTCACAAGGATTATTCATGGTGCAATTTTCACCCGAGTCATTACCTGTGTTATTAATACCAATCACTGTTCGAGAGCCTTTTAAAACAAGCGGTGAGCCTGAAGTTCCGCCAATTGTTTCACATCCAGGTTGGCTGAAGCGAATGGAGTCACTAAAACTCCACTGAGATTCTTTTAATTCATAAATAAAGTTTTCGATTTGACAACTGTAACCTTTTTTCCAATAACCTGAAATAATTTCGATAGCTTGTTGTTTTTGTGGGTGAGCGGACGACAAAGTTAAGGGACGTACATTAAAATCTCTCTCGATTTCACTGTACGTTTCACGAAGTCGGTAAATAGAAATATCAGTTTTTGTCATTGTGGCATAAAGGATCATTGTCGCTGTGACTTTTCCCATCGCTTGGCCTTGGGGATTAAGAATATTAAAACGTCGATTGTTAGGTTGAAAATGGATCACTTCATTAGGTTCAGTAAAACCAGATTCTAAGCAATGGCCATTTGTAAGAATCATTGCCGTATCTGACGAAACACTATTTTCATAGCGAATCAAACTTCCCGAACAGTTTGAAAGGGAAACAATGCCTTCAAAATTATAATCAAGATTCAAACTAGGAGAATGGGCCTGCGGGCGAAAGTTTGTGTTAGGCATTGGAAAA
>JAYSSI010000012.1:0-45101 GCA_043720615.1 Pseudobdellovibrionaceae bacterium
GCCTTTAAGATGCGACCTTGCAAGGTCAAGCCGACCCCGGCACCAAAAGCTGTCGTGCAAAACGACATGAAAAATATAATCCCAGCAACGTACTTCATACCTAACATATCGGAATCTAATAAACAGGACTTAAGGTCGAAATCTAATATAATCATTAACACCCCAAGTAGTCGCAAAATGAGATCACTTCATTTTGAACGGAGCTCACTTAAACATCCAAACTTAGTTCAAAATGAGATTGTT
This sequence comes from Pseudobdellovibrionaceae bacterium, assembly GCA_043720615.1. Lineage (GTDB taxonomy): Bacteria > Bdellovibrionota > Bdellovibrionia > Bdellovibrionales > Bdellovibrionaceae > JAYWDA01. The sequence goes on from JAYSSI010000012.1 coordinate 244, forward strand.
TTTTTCTGAGAATTTATTTGTAGATACAAATAAGACTTTGTGCTTGAGCTCAAATAAAAGAGCTTCGATAAACTTAATAATCGATCCGCCACTGGACTCGACGTCAGTGATGGCTGGGCCTGATTTTGGTTAAACTTTTTTGTCCTTAGAATTTACCACCAGGATTTCTGCACAGGGATTTCTTTTTTATTTTCATACCTCAGAATAAGCTTTTTATAGCGCTGGGTTGAAGATTTCATTTTAAGATGAGGAATAGATAGTAAGTAATTCTCGGCCTTCCAAACATTTCGAGGACTTGATCGCCAGTTGGACCTAGTATCGTCTAAGTGCACTAATTGGTAAGATTTCAGCCGACCCGTATCATCAACGTAAGGATCAAAATAACTCCAAGCCAAACTTTTTAAAGTTCCAAAAACAGGAGCTCGACCTTCAAGTCCTTTTTGACGAGATCTGCCAATGGCTCCCCAAAGATTTTTTTGCTGAAACACAAACACAACATGATCCAGACCATCCTGGCTTTCAAAGTCTAAAATTAACGGAGGATAGCCATGAACTTCAAGGAGTGATGCCGCCACAAATGCGGCCTCAATACAATGAACTGTTTTTGCTTGAAGGGCTGACCTTGCTGATCTTAGTGTCACTTTGCTGCTTTCAGAATTATAGCACAAAGTTTGAATAAATCTTTGGACTTGTAATGGCGTTCGATATTTTTTTGCAAGCCGTTCAATCATTGTCTATAAACCTTGGCGACGAAACCGATGAATTTTTTCAAGCCAATTCAAGACGGTTTTTGGCGCATGGTTTTTTCGCCACATTCCGGCTGCATATTTATTGGCTTCAGCCAAAGTCGGATAAGAATGAATCGTAGATAAAATTTTATTAAGTCCTAAACCCCAGCGCATCGCTAAAACAAACTCTGGCAACATATCCCCAGCATGAGCACCGACAATGGTCGCTCCTAATATTTGATCCTTACCTTTTACAGTTATGACTTTCACAAAACCATGCGCCTCTGAATCAGTGATGGCGCGGTCTAATTCTGCTAAATTATAATTTGTGACTTCATAGGAAATGTTTTGCTCTTCAGCCTCGGTCTCGTTCAACCCAACTCGGGCTACTTCTGGCAAAGTATATGTCACCCAAGGAAATGCCTTGTAGTGAATTTTAAATTTCTTTAAAGGAGAAAATAGCGCATTCACTGCTACAAACCAGGCCTCATGAGCCGCGCCATGAGTGAATTGATATTTGCCGATCACATCGCCACAGGCAAAAATATTGGGATAATTTGTTCTTAAAAATGGATCTAAAACAATTTCACCATTATTAGTTTCAATTTTTAAATTTTCTAATCCAAAGCCATCAAGTCTTGATTTTCTGCCGGATGCAATCAGGACCTGATCAAATAAAACTGATATTTCTTTATTCTGAGGATCTTGTAAAACTGCCGAAGAAGAATTTTTATCAAAACGAGCGAGCTTAAATCCTAACTTTAAATCCATCCCTTGTTTTTTAAACTGCTCTTGAATCAGCTCTGAAACTTCCGGATCTTCACGCCGTAAAAGCCGATCAGCGCTTTCAACCAAAGTCACTTGGCTTCCTAATAAGGTAAAAGCTTGTGCCATCTCACATCCGATAGCTCCGCCGCCGACCACCAATAATTTTTTTGGCAGAGTTTTTAGGTTCCACAGATTTTCAGAAGTTAAATAAGGAATTTCCGACAATCCAGGGACTGCGGGAATGCGAGGGGCCGCTCCCGTTGCAATCACAATATTTTTTGTGGTTAAAACTTTGCCATTCACCTTCACTTCAAAAGGCGAAATGATTTGCGCTTCACCTTGAATGCAATCAACCCCAAGACCTTGATATCGTTCCACCGAATCATGCGGTTCGATTTTCGCAATCAAGTGATGAACCCGCTTCATCACTTCTGAAAATTCAAAATGAGTTTCCACGCTCTGAATGCCCAAATCTTTGCAGTTGCGAACTTCAGCCATAAATTTAGCGGTTCTTAATAAAGCCTTACTTGGAACACAACCCGTGTTCAGGCAATCCCCGCCCATTTTGTGTTTTTCAATCAAAGCCACTTTTGCTTTCACAGCAGCTGCAATATAAGAGGTCACTAAGCCCGCCGAACCCCCTCCAATAACAATAATATTAAAATCAAATTTTTTAGGTCTTTTATAAGGCCCATAAAGTTTTCGATTTTTAAAATTTGCGACTAAAGACTTTGCTAAAAAAGGAAGGATCGCCAAAACAACAGTGGCCCCTAAAAAACTAGGCGATAAAATTCCTTTTAAACTTGTTAAAGTTGAAAGCTGTTCACCGGCATTAACATAAGCCATCGTTCCTGGTAGCATCCCAATCCAACTCACAAAAACATAGGACGTCCAACGAATGGGTGTGACACCCATTAAGATATTTACTAAGAAAAAAGGCACAATAGGAATCAGTCTTAACGTTAAAAGATAAAAAGGTCCTTCTTTTTGAAAGCCCGCTTCAATCTCTTTCCATTTTTGTTGCCACTTTTTACGAACATAATCACCTAAGAGCCAGCGCGTTCCAAGAAATGCTAATGTGGCTCCAATGGTACTTGCAACCGAAACTAAAACTGTCCCCAGCCATAATCCAAAAATGGCTCCACCTAATAAAGTCAGGACCGCCGCTCCAGGAAATGAGAAGGTCACTGATACAATGTAAATTGTAAGATAAATTAAAGCCGCAAGAATGGGTTGATCGCTAGCTTGTTGTTTAAAGGTATCAAGTTGAGTTTTGACAAAATCCAAAGTTAGAAAACGTTGAAGATCAAAAGCAAAAAATAAAATAAAAATAATTCCCAAGAAGAGGAGAAAAGATTTTCGCTTCATACAACCAACTCCATTTGGTCAAAAAAATACCCAAGAAAAGAAAAAATTCTTTCCTTGGGTTTAGTTTGAATCAATTAGTGTGAAGTTGGCAAGCGAGCTAATCGAGCTGAAGAAACTGCTGATGCGGCGTCAATAAGACCTGCACCACACTCATTATTAGCATTCACAGACATTGGTGCCGCTGTGTTTTTGATAATTTCTCGAACTTGCAACGGAGTTAATTTTTTATTCGCAGCTTTCATCAAAGCAATGACACCAGCAACGTGCGGAGTTGCCATTGAAGTGCCATCTAAAGCGCCATAGTCCGTTGCTTCAATACTCATTTCTGTTTGAAATGTCTGACCTTCACCAATGGCTTTAACCATATCAAGCCCTGGTTGTTGCTCAATAATAAAAACTGGAATATTGACAGGTTCAGGAGGTTGAATTCCTCCACGCACAAGACCCGGTTCGTTGTTATGTATAATCACAGCAATCGCACCCGCGTGCATAGCATTGATCACTTTTTCTGTAAAAGGGATGATTCCACGGCCCATTAAAGCCACTTTTCCCTTCACGTTCACATTCGCAAAATCTTCTTTTTGCCCAATGCCCGTGGCGACAAACTCGCCTTTCATTTTTCCCAAGAATTCACCAGCACCTTGAACTGCTGCATTGGCAAGCTTAACGGTCTTGCCAGCAGAATCGATGACGGTGATGACAGTCTCGCGACCGCTGCCTAGAGGAAGACTCGAAACGACTTCAACACCTGGAGCACAAATATCTAATTCAACTCCATATTGTGAAAACTTGGCGCGTGCGATACTTGAGTCAACAGCACCCACTGCAATCACTGTTTCCAAAGCGGCAGGATAACCAACGCGAGCTGTTCCATCATTTCCAGAGGCCGCGACAACGACAATACCATCAGTTTCAGCTTTTTGAATTGCTAAACGAATCGAAGGTGGTGACAACGCCCCACCTAATGACATCGAAATCACGTCTACTTTTTGCTCGATACCCCAGTTAATTCCTTCAGCAATAGCAACACTGCTGCAACCATCAGTGCTACAAACTCGGCCCATTAATATTTTAGCTTGTGGAGCGACTCCGGAAAATCCAGAAGCATCAAGAGCTCCTGCAATAGTCCCAGCCACATGAGTTCCGTGACCCACGCCATCTGCAAACGGATAAGGAGCTGTTGTTGTATCGCGAACAAAGTCTAAACCTAACTCAAGATTTTTAGTTAATGCCGGGTGATCTTTATCGATGCCTGTATCTAAAACAGCAATTCGAGCCCCACGGCCACTTTTAGAAACTTTCCAAGCTTTTGGAGCATGAATCGCTTGAATGCCCCATGGTGAATTTGATGTTGCACCAAAAGTGGCCAGCGTCTGAACCGAAGCTTGAGTGCTGAGGTAATAATTAAAAACACCATAAATTGGTTTTGGAGCAGGAAGCATGACGTCTTCATCGACTAATGCCACTTGTGGGTTATTTCTTAGATCTAAAAGTTCTTGAGAATTTTTAACTTCAACCACCACAGAGTTTAAAGCTTTTAAAGTGCTTTGAACCTTGAACTGATGATCTTGAAGTTGTTGCGCAAAAGTTTTTAAGGCGGCCACTTGGGCTCCTGATGTCACCATACCGGAAGAACTGCTATTGGACTTTAATACGACCATCACCTTTTTGACATCAGCCTGAGCCGATAATGCCAAAGCTAGTAGACCTATGACTACACCAGTTAACTTCATCATTCCCCCTTATTAAACTTTGGAACCCATCCCTCAGTTCCACAGTGGCACCAATTCATTGCATGTTGGAAAAATGTTCAAGAGTTGTTTTTGAAACTTTTTCTTAATAAAAAATCTTAAATTTATTTGCGCAATGCGATATTTAGACAAGCTTGTCTCAAATGCAATTTAGTTGGCAAAGGAGTGCTTATATAAGGAGAGCTTATTCCTTAGATCAACTCAACTCGTGGAAGGAATTTAAGATTTCATATCGCTTCGCAGTATGAAAACTAAAAATTTCTCATTTTTATTGTTCTTATTGTTCTCCTACTTCTTCTACGAAGGTCAGTGAACTGTTGACTTGAACTCGGCTCGCCGCTTAATTTGGCGATTCTATTATTCGTTTCGCGGTGGGTTGGCCGAGGAGTTAGGCACGGCTCTGCAAAAGCTGTTACGGGGGTGCGAAGCCCTCACCCACCTCCAAAATTATCTCTATATAATGACGCTTAATATCCTGGGTCGCTTTAGAAGCGACCCATAATCCAGTGACTCCTTTATTTTAGTTTACTAGCCTCTTTTAAATGCTGCTTTATTTTCGCTGCTTTGTTTCAAAGTGGCTTTCGAGGGGGATCAATGACTCTTAAGCAATCAGCGCAAATTATTTTTTTAGCTTCAGGATTAGGCTTAAGCCAAGCTTTTGCCACAGACACTGCATTCACAGAGATGCCGTATAAGGACACCGACTTTTCTTGTATCACCCCAGCCAAGGCTCAAAAATACATCCAAGATTTTTCTATAGATGTGGAGTCTTTCGGTGGACTTGAACTTTGCAACTCGACAGTTGATAGTAAAAAACTTTTTAATGATTTACAAATTTTAGAAGATGGAAAATTTTCTGGGATTGTTTCCAACAATCTTATTCGCGGTTTTATTGACTCAAATAATTATTATTCTTGGATGAAGGGGGAAACCCGCAGCATCAACCGTGGCAATGATATTCCTACCGCCACGGCTTATAACAGTTGGGGAAATTTCACAATGCAAGATGGCTGGGCTCAACTTTCTACTTTGGGCCGAGTTGGGACCGTGGTCCACGAAGCTCGTCACACCGCTGGCTATCGCCACTTCCCTTGCACCCAAGGATCTTATGAAGGCAGTAACCTTGCTGGCTGCGATCGAAATTATGATCAAGCCGGATCGCATGCTATCGAGATGGAATATTATGCCAGGGTTTCTACTCAAGGGACAAATTTCCATCCCGTTTACAAAAGCATGGCTCGATTAATGGCAATGGCTCGCGCTAATTTTGTTTTTAATTCTCCCATCTTAAAAAAACGCGAAGCTTTACTTGCGATCACTGAAAACTCGACAGCTGAACTTTATGATAATGGTCAGTGGATTGAACGTGAACTTCCCATTCAAACAGGCCATTTAAAACGTTCCTCCGCGGGCGCTTCTCTGCTCAGTGGAGACCAAGCTTTCTCAATTGAGCTGTATGGTAATACTCAATCGCGACCTGATATCCGTGATGACTACTCCTATTTTAAACTTAACCAGCCAGGACTTAATTATAAAGAATTTGAAGAATTCGATATCGGCACAAAACGCTATGTTGCTGCCATCAACGATAACGACCAAATTGGATTTTTTGTCTTCCCCCAAGGCGAATGGGGCAATTTTCAGAATGCTCAAATGAAGGTGGCTTGGACCGCTACATTTTTAGAAAATGGCGACGCTGGATTTTTCTTAGTGTCTGACCTTGGTGATATTCATGCCTACGACCCCGTGCGAAATACTCTTGGCTCTGCCAAAGGTTTTAAATGGAGTTCTGATTTAAAGTCCGCTGCAAAAATGGATGGAAAAATCTTAAGCTTAAGGGCTGATGGACAAATTTATGAAATGACTTTGAATCAATGGGTTCCTTGGTCCCCAGCCGCAAATAAAAAGTTTATCAATATGGTCAATGTTCCTTTGTACGACGCCTTTGAGGTTGTTCGCTAGTGCCAAGGGGACGACTGTTTTTTTTATTATTAATCTTTGTTTCCGTGGGACTTCTAGCCTTACTGTGGTCCCTGACTCCGATAACTCCACTGAGCATCACTCGTCATAATCGGGACGTACAGAAATCAGAAGTTCCGTCGCTTCAAAAGAATTCTCAGCACTCTTCCTTCGTAGAATCATTGGGTCAATCAGCTGCGCCCATTTTATATGAATCAAAGCGCAGTGGGATGATTGATAAAGATCCATTTAAAAGTGAGAAAAGACTGAACGAATTATCCCGCAAGCTTTCAAATCAAGAAATTATATCAATGACAGAAATTATAAAAACACCTTCTCAAGAGAGTGATTTGCGAGCTTTGGCAGTTGATTTACTAGCAAGAAACAGAAATAAACATGTTCTTGGAAAGCTTGAAGAAATTATAACTACAAAATGGCCAGAATCAGCTGATGCTCGAGTCATTGGCTTTGAGCAAGCGTTAAGAGCCCGGGCGATTGAAGGCTTAGAGAGCCATCCCTCTCCGCAGGCCACAGCGACCTTAGAGAAAGCACTTCGTCAAACTCAAGATTCTTTTCTACTTGATCACGGCCAGAGAGCTTTACTTCATCGACGAGGCCAAGCAAAAAGCGTCGAAGCTCAAGATCAAGAAGCTTTATCTAAAATTTTAAATCGCTAATTCATCAACCAGATTAATCAACCAGAATAGTTGCATGACGATTGGAAATAAACACTGTCACTTCTGCGGGCGAACAATCCAACTGTGATAGATCGATCTCAACATTTTCAGTTAAACTTGTTTCGCCGGTATCATCCCAACCTGTATCAACCAATCGAATGGCTTGCTGGTAAGGATTTGTGGATTTTACGCAAGGATCAAATAAAGCGCTAAACTCGTGAGCCCTCAGGCCGCCTTCGTAGGATAAAGTGACAATGATCGACTGACTGGCGCGATGGTAAGAAATTTTATCAATGGAATAAGCCCATGCCGATGATCCAAAAAAAAATCCAAAAAAAATTAGACCTGAAAAGTAATTCATCATTTCCCCCGTAAAAACTGGCTCATTTATAGCACAGATTTTAAACAGGCCAAAGGTCGATTACTTTTCATGGTCATAAAGTCCTAAGAAACTCGTTCCGTGATCTCTTGGGCTGTAGCTTTTTCAAGGTCTTTGGCGATCCATTCGATCACACCCAGACAATAGATCAACTTAAGTCCAGAAAAGTGAATTAAAACTGACTCTCCATTTGAATTGGACTCGTTTCAAAATGATCTGATCCGATAAAATAAAGTATGACAAGAATATCACTATTTGCCCGATCATTTGTAATTACAAATGCCTTTATTTTCTCAGGTTTTCTGTTGGGCTGTGATTCCTCAAGCCAGCCCCTGTCTTCGATTTTAAATCCAGCGAGTGAAAATGATCCCACGGGCATCACTCCAGGCCCAGGCGCTGAAAAAGGAATTTGCACCAATTTAAATTTTAGTGGCTTCAGCTGGCCGAATAATTTATTTGAATTTGAAAAAGAAGCTCTGCAATTAAGTTTAAATATTACTGGAACTTTTGAAGGACGTGACGGTTGGGAAAACCTAACGAATGATTTTGATGCCCAAGGTATGAGTATGGGTTTAATGAATCAAAACCTTGGAACTGGCAGTCTACAACCTTTATTAGTTGTGATGCGTGACCAGCATTTTGCAAAATTTAGAAGTCTTTTTCAGCCAGATCATTTTCAATCCATTCTTGTGATGTTATCAAACTGGGAAAGTACGAAGGCCTTGTCTGCGACGGCTGAGGTTGATTTTTCTCCCTTAGACATCAACATCATCGAAGGTGAAGATGGACAAGCCAATGAGTCTACTTCTGGTAGCGTTGAATGGGCTAGAAAAACACTTTATGATTCACCCGGAATCTTTAATCCTATTTGGAAAAAAGAACTTAAAAGTTTAGCTAGTTCGACTGAGTATGTTGGCTTACAAATTAATGCCGCTTGGGATTTACACCAACGGGCTCTCAGACTTCATCGATTTATGGCGGTTTATGAATTACGAACTTATTTATTGATGTTTGATATTGTCGTTCAAAATGGAAATTTAAAACCTCAAGACGAAATTGAGTACCGTGATTTTGTTAGCAAAAACCCCAGAGCTACAGCGACTCAGCGATTACAAAAGATTGTTGATTTAAGATTGCGCTGGGTGAAGCCCCAGTTTCGTAAAGATGTTCAAAGTCGAAAAGTGTCTTTGATTCATGGCAGTGGTTCAGTTCATGGAAGAAACCGACAGTATGAAAAGGAGTACTGCTTTAATCGCAGACAATCTTTTCCCCGTCGGTCCGTGCTTCCTTAAAAATTTTTAGCTCTTAAAATACAAAACCAAAATCTAACTGTGATCGCTTGTAAGGAATATCAAGAGTTGATACGGCTCTTTTTCCATCATAATGACTAAAAGCTACGTTAACGCCTTTATCCAATTGATATTGCAAATTGAAACGAGTGCTCTTCGTGTCTGTTCCACCACCCGCGCCATCAGATTCTGCAAGAATACCGACTGTCGAATCTTTTTTAAGTTCTCTGTAATCAACCGAGAATAAAAGATCGCCAACTTCTTTTGCTTTACCGACTTTAAGACCTACTAGTTGAGCTGTGTTATCTTCTGGAGCATCGGCATTTTTAGCATAATCAACAAAAAGAGCGACAGGTCCGCCAAATAAAGGTCCGCTGATTTCTAAAAATCCACGAGTTAATCTGTAGTCATAAGTGTAAGTGGTGGTAGTCAAGCTGTTACCTTTAGCTAAGGGACTGACTGACTCTTTAATACTTGGAAAGCTTAAATTTCCAATACCTGCCGTTACTTTGGCATCGCCCATGCCTACAATCACACCAATATCTGCACCGTTCATCATAACATCTGTGACGTTGGCAGGAGTGGTTGAATTATGTTGTTCATTAAGAATTGAATATCCCATATTCCAAAAAGTAGTAAGACTGTCTCCCTTGCAAACTTCTTTGTAGCTAATACCTTCAACTGTAATATCGGTATCAAGTAACAAATCAGAAGTTCCAGGCGCGTAGTAAGGAACAGGGCTTTTACCAATCCAAACATTTGCCGTAGGACGAGCTTGCCAATTTGCATAAGCCAGATCCAAGTTGAATGATTTTTTCGCTGTGTAATCGTCGAAACTTTGGTTGGTTGAAGTTGCATCAGCAGCTGCCGAACTTCCTGTGGCTAATCTAAAAGTCGTATCAACCGCTTCGTTCACTTTTCCGTTAGCTGTTAAGCGTGCTCGGATTCGATGACGATTTTGCTCAGTCTCAGTCATCACGTTGCCTGCAATGTTGGCTCCGTCTTTGATTTGTTCATTACGGAAACGAAAATCCCCTTTTAAAGACCATTTTTCAGTCCAAGAAGAATCCGCTGCAGAAACCGTTAAAGACCAGCAACATAAAAAAATAATAGCACGCAAATGACTCATAGATTATCTCCTATGCGACTAACTCTGCCGCGAAGATAATTTATGAGCAAGATTTTTTTTGTCAGGATATTGTTGGGATCCCAGCTTTTAATTTACCTTTCTGCTTCATATGTGACTTGTACTTTTGTGCCTGCGGGCTGTGCGCTCCAGACAATTTTTTCGCCTAAAATAATGGCATTGCGAAATGAGTCATAAAGAAAGCCCGCCTCGGACCCGAAAGGTATATTTTGTGATCCAAAAGAGACTCTAATCGTGGCTGAAACAGGTCGACGCTTCAGATAAATCAATGAGCCTACTCGTCTTAACAAATCGTCTCCTAAGGACGCAAGCTTATCACCGTAATCCGCAGAGCATAGGCTTAAGGTGTTGTTGCCAGCATTTGAGACCTTGGCCAGCAAAGCTTCAATCCTTGTTGGAACTGTACTAGGTTCGTCACGATCACAGTTTCTCTCACTGGTAGGTACAATGGCACCATACACACTGACTTTTGAAGTATCGCCCTTAAGACCAACTAAAAAATTAAAAAAGCTATCGACTGACATGCGGCTTTGATCTTCGGCATCTGTTACAAAAACAATCGCTAAATGGGATTTTGGGCGATAAAATCCAGCGTTAGCACCTACCAAATTTGGTGCCGTTAAGGCCGCGATCACTGGTGCAAAAGACTCTTCCGACGCAGAGCCATCTGTTCCAACAATCATATTTCTTGAAAGGACTTGAGAAAAATTAGGCGTTGTTCGCTCAACAAATTTGGGAGTTCCTGCTAAAATACCGCAGCAAACACCATTTCCCCAACTTGAGTTACCCATATCAGTTGTTAAAACTCCGATATGAAAATCAAGGCCGTTTTTTTGAATAAAATTTTGAATAAAGCGATTGATATTTCTTGAGAGATTTGACTGATGAGGTTGCATCGAACCAGAGTTATCGATCACAAATAAAATATCAACACTGGGGTCGTAAACTTCAAAGCTATTATCAGAAATTTTTTCACCCCTGACTTCAGGAGGTAGATTTAAAACAGAGCTTGGGTTGGTGCAACCCAAAAATCCCATCAAACCGACTGAAGCTATCAATGTATTTTTCACTGATTTTTTCATTGTGTCCTCCGAGCTTGGCAGCCCTTTTTAATATCCACTTTATAATTTGTTAGTTCATCCATCCAAACTTCTGTGCCCGAAGGAAACTGTAACGTATCCTTGGCCTGACTTCCTGTTTTGCCTTTTCTGATTTCATTGGCCGCCGCTTGCGATAGTTTTGTGCTAGATTCGACTCTTTGAATAATTTCGGCTTCAACGATATGAAGTTTGTTTAAAATTGTTTTTGTTTCTTTTAATTCCTGAGTGACCAACCACTGCACGCGACCGATAGCTTGAGCCTTAATTCGAGAAGCCCTTTGATCTGCCGTATTTTTTATGGTTTCAAACTCGCTTTGCAAACCCGAAATATTAGAAGTCGCTGAGGTCAGTGCTGCTGACTTTGATTCATCCAATAAAACATTCATCGCCTTCATCATTTGACGAAGTCTTTCATCAAGCACCATCGCGCGAGGGAGGGATTTTGAAACTCGCGCCATCTCGGCCAATGTCAGACGACCGTCTTTCATTTGTTGAAAAGCTTTTAAAATTTCTGGATTTTCAGTTTGTTTAGAAATTTTCTCCATGCCGATCGAGCGCTGTTTAAACTCTGCCGAAAATGACTTTAAGGTCTCAAGCGCCCCTGCATAATCACAAACTTTTAATTGAGCCAGGGCTCGCACAAACCAAGTCTCTGGACCAATTTGGCCTGAAAAAGAAGAATGAACCAAAGTCTGAGTTACCGCTACAGCATCATTGGGCTGACCGCGTTTTAAAAATGTCCATGCCTTTTCCTCTTGGCTTAAAGGAAAATGATCTGAACCTTTGAGGATTTTATCGTAATATTTTTGAGCCGCTTCAAAATATCCGTTTTGATAAAGCAATCTACCCGCTGTGAGATTAAGGAGCTCTTCTGGAATGGGATTATTTTTTGCTTTCATTAAAGAGCTGATCATAACGGCCGCTTTTTTTGTGTCATCGTTTTGACCATGTTTTAAAGCTATATTCCAATCAAGTAATGCTTTCTCCCGAGAGTCTATCGGCGCAAGCTTTGCTAAAGCTGTAAGACCTTGAATATTATTCGGCAAAGACTGATCGGCCGATTTCACTCGAACCTCAGTGGACGCACCGAAAATTTCAGTCCAAGAATTTTTCCATTCAATTTTTGCCACCTGCCAGGCAGGATGAGTGGTCGTCGCTGCCTCACGCCACTGAGTTAAAATTTGTAAATTAATTTTTTTTGGTTCTTTGATAAGAAATAATTCTTCTAAAGCTGTCACAGTCATAGCGTTCTTAAACATCAATAGCGCTCTTAACGCTCGAAAATTATCTTGTCTTAAAAAGGCTGTGTTTGAAAAGGCCGGCTTCCATTGAATCAAAGCCTCTGTCCATTTCGAATCTTCCAAAAGACGAAGAAGATGATTTTGCTCTGAAGTCGGATTTTTTAAAATGCTTTTTAGGACCTCAGACAAAGCCGAACTTTTTCTGATCGTGTTTGTCGTGTTTTGCGGAGAGAGTAAATTTTCAAGATCTTGTGCTTGAACTTGAACTCCCATAAAGATGATCGCGACCAGAAAAATTTTTATCATAATATCCATCCCATTTGCAGAGAGGCCAAAGCTAAGTCCATACTTTTTTCGCCATCAAAGAAAGGCGCTTTATAAGACTGATAGCGCATTTCAGCTCGGGTAGAAAAGTTTTTTGACCACCAAACGCCTAGCCCACCACCTAAAGAATAAGTCGAAGAATCGCCGCTACTTAATGTCACTGTTCCTAAGCCAGCAATGGCGTAGACATCAAATTGCGCAACACCTTGCTCGAGCAAATTCATTTTTCCATAAATCGGATACCAATTGGCAAAAATCATTTTTTCTTCTTTTTGGTAATTGATTTCTGGCACGGCGGAGGTGGGATTTGTCGCATTGTTTTTGTAATCGTCCAATGCCCGAGCGATCACCGCCTCACCTTCAGCCGTCAGCTTATTAAAACTTTGGTTGTATTTCACTCCTAAAGACCACCGCGGACTGATATGATAATGCACATTTAATCCTGCATTCATGGTTTTTACATAAGCGTCACCACCAAAAGATCCCGAAAACTCGGGAGACAATTCCCAACGATTACGTCTTGACACGGTTCGATCTTGGACCACAGTTATCACAGTTCCAGGGTTGATCGCCTTGGCTTTGTCTAAAAGAATTTTATTTCCACCCAAACCATCAAAATCTTTTTCAATTTCAGCAAATGCAGAAATGGTTGAAGCAAAAAACATTAAAAAAACTAAAATTGATTTCATGGATTACTCCCAGGAACGACTTGGTAGTTCAGCTGAAGGGTTGATTGACTGACGTTCGTATCACTGCGATCGCGGTTGGAAGAACTCACTCGCATACTGATAGTCCCACTCAATGGTAAATTTTTAGGATCAAGAGATGGCTTCCAATTTAATGTGCACTCGATAGCACCAGCTCCTAGTCTTTGCGGACAATCAACCGATGCACCGGCAGGAACATTGTCGTTACGATCTAAGGAAATCATACTTTCACCCTTGGAATCGTAGATAATAAAAGCGACAACGTTGTCTTGATTATTTCTTAAAATTTTGGTCGAAGACCATGTTGAAAGGGGGGTCCCTAAACTTGTAAATAAAGTTTCATTGTAAGGTAAGCCCGCACTTTTTCGTCCAAACTGACTGATGGCTTGGGCCATAAATCCAGCCGGACTGGAAGAGTTGGTTAATTCGACATTTCTTAAGTCCATCTCAAAGTTAAAAACAAAAGAACTTGTGGTGACGTCGAAAGTTCGATTCTTGAATTTAGCAAAACCGGCTAAAGAAATTTGATTTCCGGTGGGCGGTAGAATTGCAATTTCTGGTCCTTTTGTCTTGTCTGCCGAGTTATCTAAATCTTTGGCTGTGATTGTAAAGTTATAAACCCCACCTTCACGCAATTTATTAGAAAAACTTGGGAAGTTGATGGCAAGCACTTGCGGGTCTTGCGGACTTCTCTGCACAATCAATAAAACTTTTTTATTTCGAGAGTACACAACTCCTGTTTGCGGATTTTTTGCTACGACTTGAAGGCTCAGCTCAAATTTAGCTGATAAACCATCAATCACAGTTCCTAATGGTGGCGCCCACTCAAATTTTTTGGAATTGGCATCATAAGATGCTCCTCGAAAGTCAGCCATATTATCAATGACCATACTGACGTTTGTAAATCCAGGTCGAGACAAATGAACTTCAACCGCGATCACATCTTTTTTACCTTCAAGAAATGAAGCTGAATCTGGCGCATCAATATAGATCACATCAGCAGGGTCTGCGGTCGGCTTTTCAACGTCACCCGATCCAGGCCGGGCATTTTTTAAAATTTCGCCCTTTCCATCTAAAGGATTTTTCTGAAAACCACAGCTTGTTAAAAAGCTTACTAATAACATACCTAGAATCAAATTTGCTAAGACTGCACGTGTTTTCATATTAACCTTGCCCCGATCTTCGAAGTACAAATGGATAAGTTACTTTGACGTCAACGCCACCTTCAGGCAGCGGAAACTTCCAAGTTTTAAGTCTTAAAACTAAACAATCCTCAACAGCTTTTGCATTCAAGGTGCTGTTGGCTATAGATGCCGATTTGACAAGACCTGTTCCCGCAATGGTGAAATCGATGGCCACACGGCCATTGACAGTGGGATCTCCCTGCAAAGCTTGCTCATAACAAAAACGAACCTGTCCTAAATTTCGATTAATCACAGCAGCAATTTGATCGCGATCTAAACCTTGCGCCACAGTGGCTTCAGCGCCCAAAGGAAGTGATGAAGCACCACTAGATCCCACTAAACTTAAAGACCCGTAACCAGCTTGGCCGCCGCCTTTTCCTTTTGTTCCGTAGCCGCCGGCGCCTTGCACATTTCCACCAGCTCCTAAAGGAGCACTGACGATACCTTTAGAATAAACATTGGTTTGCACGCCGCCGCTGCCGGCTGTTCCACCTAAGCCAGGACCTGCGGAAGTTTGAGCAGCTCCTAAATTAAGACCTGATTTTTGATTTGAAGCTTTTAAACTGCCCAGGGCGGATAAAGCTCCCATGCGCTTGATCGAAACTGCTTTTTGCACAGGCTTTGGGGTATTTTCTTTGATCGTCCCGGTGGGCTTTGGCTGTACCACTTCGGGTTTTTTTAAATTTTTAACAATCTTAACAACTTGTTGTTTAAGGTCTTCTTCAATTTTTGCACTTGTTAAGGGCACGAATTGCAGACCTGCGCTGATAAGAATAAAAAAAGCTAATAGACCTAATAAAGTCCAACGCCAAACTCGAGCTTCTTCTTCAGGATTATTTTGATCAACATGGGTGTTTGTGACCGCATCAACAAAATGCAAGCCGCCCAATTTTCCAAGCATCAAAGGAGTTTTTGCCGTCGTTGCAAGTTCACCTAAGTTTTCATAAGCCACTTGCTGCTCTTCAAGCTCTGTTAAGCTTTCTAGAAGCTCAAGTCTTTGAGTGTCTTGTCTTCGAATCACTTGTACGGTGTTACCGCTCCAGTTAAATGCGCGAAGAACTTTTCCGTCTACATCCTGTAGAACAAGCTTTTGCTCCATCATATCCCCTAAAACTGCTCAGCTGATTGAACCATACGGTCTTTAAAATCAGATCTTAAACCTAATAAAGAATCTAAAACTTTATCGTCTTCTACTGTCGACACAGCTTCATCAGTGAAATGATATTTTCCCTGAACGAGCAAGTCTTCAAAATTATGCGAGGTCACAGATTTTGCATCCTGTTTTGCATTTGGTTTTGATTCAGCGGCACTGGTCAGTGAACAGGCCAGCGAACAGACTGCCATTAATGTAAGGCCCATTAATATTTTCACGGCTGACTCCCCTTTTCATTCAACTGCTTAATTCGTGTTTCAAGATACTGAACCATGGCGAAATTTTTAGATATCTTTTCAACATTTAAAAGTTTTTCTAATTTCGACTTATCAAAAGGCGATTGTCGAACTTCATTGCGAGCCATTTCGATATTTTTAAAATTGGGCTTTTCTTGAATACTGACTGGCGTTTCAAAACTTTTTAAAAGTTTCTGATTTTCAGCACTGGCTACTGTTTGCAGCATTTCAATCTCTTGACCGACAAGCCGCTGAAATACACCGGACTCTAAGGCTGATTTCTTTAAAGACTCTTTCCAAGAGCTATTCCAAAATTCATTCAGTTTAGCTTGTCCTTGATCGGCCTTCGTTTTAAATGGTGCCGCTTGTTGACCAAGAATTGTCATATACTGAGACTCTTCGTCAGGTGTTAAACCAGCAGGAATAGCTAAAGACATAAGCTCTTCATAAAAGCGCTGATTTTCCTGAGTCAATACTGATAAAGACACAACCTGAGCTGACCAATCGCCTTTTTGAATCGCCGTCGATGCGATTTTTTCAACAGATTCCAGCTCTTGCGCCCGAGACTTAATAGTTTTTGTTAAAGTTTTTTGGGTGCTTGAATCAACTTTACTAGAAGATACTTTTTTCTGAACTGATTTAAAATTTTGTAAAAAATCTGTTCGCCATAAAGTCTTTCCCCAGATCGTCGGCTCTATAATTCGGTCTGCAAGAGCCACTTTTAAGTTTTTCAACGCGATTTTTTCATCATACATACTTTTCACATAATTTTCAGCATAAAGGCGACCCAAAAGTTCGGGGTTTGTTTTTAAAAAGCTGTACTGCTGCTGCAATTCTTTTTCTGGCTGTTTACTATTTCGAACTAATTGCGCTGCAATTTCTGTTTTTAACTCAGTCTCTTTGGCTTGACCCAAGAACTTTTGATAATAGCTTTTACTCTCAACTCCTGCTAAGTCGGCGTAAAGAGCTAATTTTAAAGACTTCTGTTCAGGCTTTAAAGTAGGCGTCATCATCTTTTCAAAAGATTTTAGCGCTGTCGGAAAATCCAGTCGCAGCTCTGCCAGCCAAGTTTTTTGCGCTAAAGCAAATTCCTTTTCTTCAGGTGTCAGACTTGGCAGTCCTAAATACTCTTCAATCGCTTGTCCTGCTTCATTCCAGCGCTTGGTTTTTTCTGCTAAAATAATTTTATTTTTTAGATAAATCTTTTTATCTGCTGGCGTTGCATCCGTCGCATTCACTTTTAGCAAGGTTTGCCAAGCGGCTTCGCTGTCAGAAGTGGCAAGTCTTGCCGATTGCGACAATAATGTCTTTTGCGAAATCTCTTTAAAATCTTTAGCCGAAGCTTTCAGCGCCGTAGAAAACTCGGCTGACCAAGCCTGCATTCGAAATTCATCTTTAAGCTGACCTAAAGCATCCAAAGATAAATGCGCGGCTTGAGTTCGCAAAGATTCAGGCGCTGATTTTTCAAGAGCAAGCTCATATAAAAGTTCAGCGGCAACAGCATTATTACCTGCTTCATAAGTTTTTCTGGCTTGCTGATAACGAACTTCAAAAACCTTTGAACGTTTTGTTGTTTTTTGCAAATAAGTTTTTGAAGCTTCTTGCCACAGCGGCTCTTGTTTTGAATTCTCACTCATTTCAAGAAACGAAAGCAAAGTTGACTCAAATTTGATTGTGTCATTCTCTTGAGTTTTCAAAGATGCGCGAAAAAACTGCGCGGCCGCAGACCAATCTTTACGAGCCTCTGCCACCTGAGCTCCCCAAAGCTGAACTTGTGAATCCTCAGGAAAAACCTGTGCAAATGCCACATATGCTTTTTGCAAATTCTCAGAAGGATTTTTTTTCTCTGACTGATTCCAATTCACTAAAAAACTTCTTAAGATTTTTTGTTTATCTGTACAGTTGTTGTCGCCACAACCTTTAAGCTCCGTCCAAAGGTTTAAGGCTGCAGTAAAAGATTTTAAGGCATCGTCCGTTTGATTTTCTTTGTATTTTAAAGGCGCCAAATGCACAAGAGCTTCAAGCTTTAACACGGGATTTGAAATCCGTTCTAAAGCATAAGTCCAAACTTCGACTGCTTCAGCCTTTTTACCGGTTCTTTCAAATTCATTGGCTAATTGCAAAACATTGCTCAAACGAGTGGATTCAGGACTGAGCTTATAAACTTGTTCTAATTCTTTTTGAGAAAAACTTTTACGCGCTAAAAAGGTCGCAAGATCCCTTGAAACTTCTTCTAAAAATCCCATATCCGCTTGCCCTACTCCCGCTGCTGAGGTTCTAGTTTGAAGCTCTGGAGTTTTTAAAATATTTTTAATCTGCTCAACTGCCGATTCATACTGGCCCATTGAAAAATCACACCAAGCAGATCTATAAGCAGCTAACCCTCGACCACTGGCTGTTCTTGTCTCTAATACTTTTTGATAATGCGGTTTTGCCTCTGAATGCTTATTTTTCTTAAAAGCCATTTCAGCCAAAGCCAAATGCGCCTCGGCTGTCATATTATCTGGGGCACTGGCTGCCAAAACGTTGATGTAATTTGATTTCGCGTCGGAATCATTATTTAGCAGCTGATTCAAATGACCCATTTGAATCAGAACTTTTGCCTTTTGATCAGGGCCTGCTTTTGATAAAGCCGCTTTATAAAGCTCTAAGGCCCGACTGCGATCTTTAAGACCTGCCTTGCACTCGACACAGCCAGCTTCTAAATCTTTCAAAGCCGCACCCCGCGCGCGCTCAGCTAACAAATCTGCAAGTCTTAAGGTGACAGGAATTTTTGAAGAATCATTGGCGGCCAAATTTAAATTAATTCGATGAAGTTTTTCAATTAAAAGATCTTGCGGCCCCGCTTGAGCCTGTGAAAAATGGGGCGCAGCCCAAATAATTGATGCCATTAAAATCAAATTAAAAGATCTATTTTGCATTTTTCCTCACTTCATTAAAACGGCAAAACGAATATCACTAAAACCAGCCTGAGCACAGGCGGCTATCACTTGATTTAAAACTTCATATTTAATTCGGCGATCCGCCTGAACTGTAATAATGCCATGAGCTTCGGATTGACCGACAGCCACCATATCTTTACGCACAGAAAGAAGAGCTTGAAATAAGCCATCGCCATTCTCTAAAAGCTTTTCTTCAAGAAAAACTTTTCCATCATCCAATTTTACAACCGGAAAACGCTCTAAAGCTTCGGCTTTAATAGCAGAGGGTAATTCCATATTCTTGCCAGTGAATAAAATTTCTCCGGTGCTTGAAAAACTCATTAAAAGAAAAATAACTAGAATGGAAAAAGCATCAATGAGAGCGGTTAATAAAAGATCAGCGCTGATCACGCGCTTTGAAGAATGAGCATGAGGCCGCAAAACCGAAGCTGTACCTAGAGGACTGTGAAAAGCAGTTTCATTTAAGACACTATGATTCATTTGCATCCTTACAGGGGAACGACCCCTAAATCAATCAAACCGGATTTTCTGAATTGATCCATCAATCCAACAAGGTCTTCGTAAACAGTTTGAGCCTTAGGCTGAATCAAAGCGGTGCGTAGCTCTGGTTCAACTTTTTTTAGCTCTGTCAGAATTTTTTCAATTTCTTCGTTATTAATTTTTCCAGCTTGAGCACCAACGTGGAACTTTCTTAAATGCGCTGGCACATGTCGACTTTCTTGCACTTCAAGGCTGACGTCGCCTGTAGGCCCAAGAACAACCATCATCAAGGGCTTTTTTTCAGTTTCGGCCGCCGATTGACCACCAACCGCTTGCTTCACATTGAGCGAACCGACATTTAACCAAACCGCTGTGATCAACAAAAAACAGATACACACTGACAGCAGATCAATAAAGGGAACTAAATTTAATTCAAAATCGAGGTGCTTTTTATTTTTACGCACTCAACGCACTCCTTGCGAAAAGGGGCCCATCTTTGGGCCCTGATCTTAAAAATCAAAAACTGACTAGGCGTTAGCTTCTCTTGAGGAATCATTTTTCTTAAAAGATTTAAAACCGATGGGCTCATAAGAATAGCTCAACCAATTAAAAACTTTTAAAGCCGCTTGATTTAAATCTTCATTGATTAAGTTCGCACGGTTTTGAAGAATCGCATAACAAACCAAGGCTGGAATCGCCACGATCAAACCGTAAGCAGTACAATTCATAGCTTCAGAGATACCTGCTGCCAGCAAAGTCGCCTTTTCAGCCGGTGCCGCATAAGCCACGGAAGCAAATGATTTAATCATACCTGTGATTGTTCCAAGAAGTCCCATAAGAGTGGAAACGTTTCCGACCATGGTTAAGAAACCTGTGCGACGGTCAATGACCGAGTTTTCATGCATAAGGACTTCGTCCATTTTGCCTTGAACTTCTTCTTTTCCGCCCATGTGCTTAGCGGCTTTTGCTCCTGCTAATGTCGCTCGTGCCACGGCATGATCGGTCGACAAACCATCCGCTTTTTGAATCAACTGATCAATTTCACCACGTCGAATATTTTCTTCGAAGCCCTTGGCGATGATTGTTTGATTGGTTTTTCGTCTCGCATAAAGAGCGTAAAATCGCTCAATAATGATAGCGAAAGACGCCAGTTGCAAAATTAAAATTGGCCACATCCATATTCCACCATGCGAAAATGCAATAGCGATATTTGACATCACTTCCATGCTTTATCTCCATCCTTTGGTCGGTTTGCCTTTGACCTAAGCACAACAAAACCAAGACCTCCCGTCATTAAGAATTTTTTATTTCGGTTAATATTTATGACACACATGTTCACAATTCGACGAATTTACCGTCAATTAGGAAGGAGCCATACAATGTATTTTAAGTGGTCAAATAGCGATTTTTGGAACTTTCCTGTGCGGCAATTCGATCATGAATGTCGTATGCTGGGCCTCTTCAACTAAAGATAATACGCCCTCATGCTCTTGCATAATTTTTTTTGAAATACTTAAACCCAGCCCACACCCCTGACCTACTTCTTTAGTACTAAAAAAAGGCATCGTTATTTTATCCCGAAACTGCGGAGGAATTCCTGGACCTGAATCTTTAATTATAATCGCAACACCCGATGACGTTTCAAACCATGAAATATCCACCCACTTTTCCAAACATAGAAAAACGGCATCATGAGCATTATTTAAAAGATTTACTAAAACTTGCACAATCTGAACCGGCCGACAAAAGAGCTGTAAGGATTCTGGTGGCGGCTGAACTCGCAACTGAATGTCATAATCTTCAAATCGCGAACGGCAGAGGTCGAGTGAGTCTTCAATCAGATCTTTAAGTAAGACCTCTTCATCCGCATCCGCATGAAGACCTCCAGACAAGGAACGCAAACCTTGAATAATTTTTGAAATACGCTGGATTGTTTTTTCAATTTTTTCAAACTCAGAAAGAAGTTCCTCAGGTGGACTGCCTTTTTTAACTTTTTCTTTTGCAATATAAATTCGACCCATAATAACCGCAAGGGGATTACAAATTTCATGAGCAATACTGCCCACCATTTCGCCAAGAGTAGCGACCCGAGAAGATAAGATATTTTTATTGCGCTCTATTTCTAAAAGATGGAGTGCATTTTTATGCTCTGTTATATCCTTTGCAAAAACAATCATTGCATCAATCTTCCCCGATGGTTCTCGTGAAAAAACAAGGGTGCTTGCCAAAAGCCAAATATATCGGCCCTTTTTTGTCCTCAGTCGATACTCCAATTCCTTAGCCTCATTCACGCCAAAGGATTCTAAAAACTTCCATTCAACTTTTGTTTTTTCTTGATCTTCGGGATGAAGAATTGAAATTAGAGTTGAACCTATCAATTCTGCAGAAGAATAACCCAAATGCTTCTCTCCAGAGGAATTAACAGAAATCACAGTTCCATCAGCTCTTTGCCAAAAGCAAATCTGTGGCGACAAGTTAAAATAATCAAAAGTAGATGGGTTATAAGTAGACATTTTAGTACATTAACATATGTTTGTTTTTTGTTTATACAATATTTTGTTTAATAATATAATCTAGCTTAAATCTGGACTCGCCTCATTTATGCCGCAAGCCGTAGTAAACTTTGTAAGCAAAAATTTTAATTTAAAAAATGTGAAAAGTCCTCGTTACAAGCAACAACTCTTATGTTATCTTTCAAAAGCAATAAAATGACATAGGGAGTGGTCTTGGCGGATAAAATGACAGTTGGTTTGGATTTAGGTGGGACAAAGTTAGCAGGGGCTTTGGTCAATTCAAATGGTGAAATTTTATCTTTTCACAAAGCTTCCATTCTGCACCTTAAAACAGGCTCACCTAAAACCCAACAGCGACAGATTATCAACTTGATGACCAACATGATCTTGAATTTCAAAAAGGAATTCCCTCAAGCATTCCATGTTTCTCAATTTGCTGGAATTGGTTTAGCGAGCGCAGGTCCAATGAATGTTGATAAGGGCTGTTTACTGAATCCCACAAACTTTCCAGGCTGGAAAACGGCCCCTCTTCAAAAAGATCTAATTGATAGCCTCAAGCAGCATCGTATGAATGTTCCGGTCGCCTTTCAAAATGATGCGATTGCAGCAGCTCTTGCGGAAGGCTGGATTGGCGGGGCCAAAGACCTCACTTCTTATGCGGTGGTAACAATTGGAACAGGAATTGGCAGTGGAGTCATTTTCAGAGGCCACCCAGTCCAGACAAATGGCATGGGCTCAGAATTTGGGCACTTGATTATTCAAAATAATTTAATTAAGTCTGCCGCTGACTTAAAGCCAAATACCGTGGAAGGCATTGCCTCTGGTACGGGAATATTAAGACGAGCACAACTCTTAGGATTTAAAGGCAATTCTGTAGAGGAAGTCGTTCAGGCCATCGAAACGGGACAAAAAAAATATCAAGTGCTGTTTGATGATGCCGCCGATGTCTTAGCCGCCCTCTGTTATAATTTGTCGATTGGATTTAATTTAGAAAAAATTCTTTTTTCAGGGGGCTTAATAAAAGTTCGTTATTTATATTTCGAGCGAATGAAAAAACGCTACTTAGGCTTAGTGAATGAAATGAACCCTTATTTTAGATGTCCCTTACAGGTTGCAAAAGCTTTAAATCAAGCCGGCGTCTTAGGGGCGGCTTTTCTTCCATATCTTAAAAAGCCATAAAATTTTCTTTCGAGGCATTCCACCTCGGCATGTCACTTGCAGCCTGCGATCCCTCAAACAAGAAAGACTTTAGATCTTTCAGTCACATTTTCTTTGAAGGAGAAAAACAATGACTCACTTTATTATGGCCGCAATGATTTCTATTTTCGGTTTTAGTGCAATCGCTAACGATGGCTCAAGTTACCATGGAGAATGTGACCGTGCTTATGGCGATTGTCCCGATCAGCGAGGAGGCCATGACGATACCCCTACCGTTCGCGACAATCATGGCACTTGGGTTTGCTATGCTGACAATTTAATTGTTAAAGGTTTTATTGGCGTCTCCAGCGATAGAGACACGGCGATGGATATTGCTATGGCTCGTTGTGATAACAACTCTCAGTTGCCTTGTTTTCCAAGCCTTTGTCGCCAGGAATAGAAATTTTTAATATAACCTTTAGATATCTAATTAAAGATATCTAAAGGTTATTTCTCTACTAGGTTTACAATTGGTGACCCCAACAGGAATTGAACCTGTATCTGGCGTTTAGGAAACGCATGCTCTATCCATTTGAGCTATGGAGTCGGAGATTTATTACTCATCGTCAAGTTCATCATCGCCGACGACGCCGAGATTGTATTTCTCGATACGGTAGCGCATGGATCGAAAAGAAATATGAAGGAGTTTAGCCGCTTTTTTCTTAATGCCGCCAGCGGCGTGAATAGCTTTGATTAAAAGTTCTTTTTCAATTTGGCCCACAACTTTATCTAAATCGACACCCTCTTGGCCAATTTCAATTTCATTGCTTGAGGCCATCTTACGCCCATTGGGCGTATTCACCATAGGAGGTAAACTTTCTGGTAAAATGGTCGCTCCACCTTCAAGCGCCACAGTTCGCTCGACTAAGTTTTCAAGCTCTCGGACGTTTCCTGGATAATCATACTTTTTAAGAATGTCCATGGCCTCAGCTGAAATTCCATTGATATTTTTATTCAAACGTTCATTGTATTTTTTTAAGAAAAATGCTGCTAGTAACGGAATATCATCTCGTCGCTCGCGAAGGGATGGAGTTTTAATATGAATCACATTTAATCGATAATATAAATCTTGCCTAAAAGTTCCTTTAGCCACCATGTCTTCAAGATTTCTATTGGTCGCTGCGATAATTCGAACATCGACTTTCATATCTTCTATGGCACCCACACGACGGATGATTTTCTCTTGTAAGGCTCTTAAAAGTTTTACTTGAATAGAAATTGGCAATTCGCCCACTTCATCTAAAAATAAACTTCCACTATCTGCCACTTCAAAAAGTCCGGCTTTATCGGAATAAGCTCCCGTAAAAGAACCTTTTTTATGTCCAAACATTTCTGATTCCATTAAATTTTCAGGGATGGCTCCGCAGTTGATTGTCACAAATGGCTTATCTTTTAATGGTCCATTATAATGAATGGCTTTAGCGACAACTTCTTTACCGGTTCCCGATTCACCAGTGATTAAAACATTGGTCGGCGTCATCGAGACCCTTCGAATCAGATCATAAATGATATGCATGGCGGCTGAGTCACCAATCATATTTTGAAAGCTGTACTCTTTAACCAATTCTTTTCTAAGAACTCTGTTTTCAACTTCCAAATTGCGACTGCGAAGAGCGTTGGCAATATTAAGTCGCACTTCATCTAATTTAAACGGCTTTGTGATATAATCATAGGCGCCCATTTTCATGGCTTCCACTGCGGTTTCGGTGGTGCCAAAAGCTGTGATCAACATAAAAACAACTTCAGAATAGTTTTCTTTTACGAATTTTAAAAGCTCAAGGCCGGTGACGTTGGGCATTTGTAAATCTGAAATCACCATATCAAAAGTTTTTTTTGCGATCAGCTCTTTGGCTTTCTGACCGTCTTCCGCCAGACTGACTTCATAGCCTTCTTTTTTAAGCATAATATCAAGAAACTCGCGAATTGAAACTTCATCATCGACAACCAGAATTCTAGACTTCATGAGTCCGCTCCTCAAAAATTAAATATTCACTTCTTATTTTGCACTCTTATTATCATCGTAGGCAAATCATTATGTCAGTGGGACTTGATCGCCAGTGGAAATTTTATTTCAAAAGACGAGCCTTTGTTTTTTTCACTCTCGACTAAAATCTGAGCTTGATGGACTTGCAAAATTTTATAGGTCATTGCTAGACCAAGGCCTGTGCCTTTTGATTTGGTTGTAAAGAAGGGCTCAAAAATTCGGCGTTGAGTTTCAAGTGACATGCCAGATCCAGTGTCTTTGATTTTCAAAATAGCCTCTGAATTTTTCTTTATAAGCTGGACAGTTAATCTGGGTTCTTGAGCTACATTCATCGCTTGATAGGCGTTAAGAACAATATTCAAAAAAGCTTGCTTCAATTTGTTACTGTCAGCTTTTATGGTTAAACCTTCTTCAATCTGAAGATCATGTACCATTCGTTCAGGAATGGATTTATTTTTCGCTGCCAAGTCTAGAATTTCTTTTAAAAGCTGACTTAAATTGACCAGCTCCGTGGGCGCCGTCTCGGGTCTTGAGTAATCTAAAAATTCGGTGATCAAGCCATTCAGCCGATCTATTTCTCGCATCACAATGGCCATTAATTTTTTATCATCATCGTTATTGGTCGTCTGACTAAGCATCTCAATACTACCACTGATGCCAGCCAAGGGATTTCTAATTTCATGAGCAATCCCTGCGGCTAAACCGCCAATGGCTGCCAGTTTTTCATTTTGGCGCAGCTTATCTTCTAGTTTTTTTAATTCCGTGCGATCTTCTATTAAAGCTAAATAAGTTCCAGAGCCGGCTTGCCCTAACGAGCGCAAGATGACTTGCAGTTCTTTTTTATCCGCTGATCCTACTTTTTGGTAAGTGTGATCAAAACGTTGAATTTCAGTTCCAGAAGAAATTTTAAAAGCACCTAAAGTATCAAAAATATTCATTTCAAAAGACTTATTTTCAAAAATTCGATGAATTTCAGGATTCTGATGAAATACTTTTCCCCTTTCATCAAATGTCAAAATTCCTAAAGGTGAGTTCTCAATGATGGCTTCGTTGAGCTCTGAAAGATTTTTTAACTGCAGGCCCGTTTCTTTTAAAGCCTGACCCACAGATTGAAGTTGATCACTGAGATATCCTGAAAGACCCGCCACCAAGAAAAATGCAGTGTTGTTTAAAAAAAGTAAAAAGACATAATTAAAACCCTTTAAATCGGGAGATAGCATGGAAGCTAAAGTAAAAGAAACGCTGGTAAAAAGAGCTACCACAATCGCGCCGCGACTTTGGAACAATAATCCAGCCAAAGTAATATTGGCTAAATGTAAAAACATAAAAAGCGTCTGATTTTGGCCACTCGAATAAATAAGTGCTGAAATAAAAATAGAATCTGCTAAAAAAGAAAAAAATAAAAGTTTGGGACGCTCGTAAAATTTTTCAAGCGTGAGGATATAATAAATATGCAAAGAAAGAGATATTCCAACACCCAAATAAAGCGGCGCAAGAACGCCCCAGTTAATAAATCGGGGCTGAATTAAAAAACCAATCAGTCCCACGAACAAAACCAAAACAAAAAGCGCCACTCGAGAAAACTCGATGGCTACTTTTTGATGGAGAGTCAGTGTCGCAGAACCTGTCATCATCAACCTACCGCATCACCCATACTAAACACAGGGAGATACATCGCGATCACAAGAAACGCAATGGCCCCTCCAAGAACCACCATCAACAGGGGTTCAATCAATGAGGTCATGGCTTTAACTGAATTTTCAACTTCATCTTCATAGAAATCGGCAATTTTTCCAAGCATCACATCCATTGTTCCTGATTGCTCACCGATTGAAATCATTTGCACAACCATATCAGGAATGACTTTTTCTTTAGACAAAGGCGCTGCGAAAGGACGGCCTTGAGTGACCGCCGCCTTTGAACGCATCAATGCATTTTCAATGACTGAATTACCTGCTGTTCGCGCCGAAATTTCAATCGCCTCAATCACGCCAACTCCAGAAGATAAAAGCGTAGATAAAGTTCGAGTTAATCTGGCAATTGAAGACTTTTGCACCACATCACCAATGACGGGAGCAAAAATTAAAAATCGATCCATAGTTTCTTTACCTTCAGGAGTATCCATCCATTGAATAAAAGCAAAGGGAATCCCCAAAATAAAGGCTAAATAAATATACCACTGATCCACCATCGAGTGACTTAGTTTCACCACCATCATCGTTAAAGCTGGTGGCTCTTTACCAGAGGCCGAGAAAAAACTTTCAAATTTAGGAATAATAAAAATTAAAATCCCCGAAATAACAACCAGAGCAACACAGATAATCACGCAAGGATAAGTCATAGCTCCTTTAACTTGTGATTTAATTTTTTCTGCTTTTTCGATATATTGAGCCAATCGGTTCAAGATACTATCCATGATACCGGCTTGTTCTCCGGCCTGAACCATATTGCAATACAGTCGATCAAAAACAAACGGATGTTGCGCCATCGAATCTGCCAAGCTTCGACCGTTTTCAATGGATGTTTTAACTTTTGCCGAGGCATCTCGCAAGGGCCCAGGCCCCATACCTTCACTTAGAATTTTTAAGGCATCCACCACAGGAATACCTGCATTGATCAAAGTGGCAAACTGCCGAGTGAACACTTGCAAATCTTTGCCTTTTACTTTGGGTCGAAAAAAAACAAGCCCACCCGAGTCAGCAGATGGAGCTTTACGACTGGCTGTGACTTGGGTTCGCAAAATAACTTTTGAAGCTTCTAGACCCATGGCTCGCAATTTAATACGAACTTCTGTTTCATTATTGGCTTCAATTTCCCCTTGAGCCGCTTCTCCCGTTTTTTTTCGAGCTTGATAGGCAAATTTAGCCACTACACACCCACCTTTTTAAGAAGTTGATCCAAATGTTCTGGATCACGAGTTTTTAAAAAGGCGACTTTAAGGTCTATTTTTCGACGTATTAATAATTTCAGTAGAACTTGATTAAAAGACACCATGCCACGATCTTCTTGGCCCTCTTTTAAACTTTGCTCCACTTCAGAGATTTTTTTAGCAAGGAGTAATGTTTTAATTTGAGGCGTTCCTAAAATCATTTCATGGGCCGTGATGACAACATCATGAATGCCGTTGATTTGCATTTGATTGATCATGATGGAAAGCTGATCCACATAACGCCATAACAGGTGAGTTTCTTCACGGCCTGACAAAGCGGTCATCACTTTATGAATTCCACAGACCACTGAAGGCGCCATAAGAATCTGAACAACCAGGCGCCCCTCTTCACAAATATCTAACATCGACAGCATCGCTTCTTTATCGCAACGTCCATTGTAAATAACAATGTCGGCGTTATCGAGCTCGGGATTTCTTTTTTTTGCTCCAAGATCATCTGTTAAGATTATTTTTTTATCAGGATGCTGGCGTCGAATAGTTTTAATCACATTGAGCGGGTCAGCTTGTCGCGATCCTGATATTAAAATCAAACCTTCCATCCTTGCAATTTGATCCAAAAGAATATGTGGCCAAGACGTTTGCTCGATAGTTTCAATTCTTTGAGTTATTTCCATCATACATCCTTGATTGAGGAGTTCAAAACTTCTTCGATTGTTGTTTGCCCACGTTTTAATTTTAATAATGCACTTCTACGTAAGGTTTTCATTCCCTCAAGACGTGACATAATTCTAAGTTCGGCGGTCGAAGCTCCTTTTAAAATAGCTTCTTTCATTTTTTCAGTCATATACATCAGCTCATAAATAGCTAATCTGCCTTTAATCCCAGTCCCATTGCAGTTCCCGCAACCGCGACCTTTGAAAATTTTGTACTCAGGAATATCTTGAGCTAATACACCAAGATTCAGGAGGGTTTGTGGCGGAACTTCAACGGGTATCCGACAACTTTCACAAATTCGACCGACCAGCCGCTGCGCCACCACTAAATTCACTGTAGATGTAATAATATAAGATGCTACGCCCATTTCCGTCAGACGACTGATCGTACCAGGAGCATCATTCGTGTGCAGTGTACTTAAAACCAAATGTCCCGTGGAGGCTGCCTTAAAAGAAATTTCCGCTGTCTCGAGATCACGAATTTCTCCGACCATAATAATATCTGGATCTTGTCGTAAAAATGCTTTTAGAGCTGTGGAGAAAGTCAGTTCAATATCTGAATTCATTTGCATTTGATTGATGCCTTCAAAATTAAACTCGACAGGATCTTCGGCTGTGCTGATATTTAGATCTGGTTGATTTAAAGCCGCTAAGGCCGAATAAATTGTCGTTGTTTTACCAGACCCTGTAGGCCCCGTGATCAGCACCATTCCTTGAGGCAATCCAATACAAGATTTAAATAGTTTTAAATCATCTTCCTCAAAGCCAAGTTTAGTCATATCTAATTGCAAGTTGGATTTATCCAAAAGTCGCAAAACAATTTTTTCACCCCAGATTGTCGGAATTATACTGACTCGAAAATCCATCTCTTTGCCACGCGTGGTTCTAACCTTCAAACGTCCATCTTGAGGCCGACGCTTTTCTGCGATATCCAGCTTGCACATAATTTTAATACGACTGGCAATGGCCGCCGCGGTTCCTGCCGGAGGCGCCGTGGCTTCCGTCATATTTCCATCGACGCGAAAACGAACTCGGAATTTTTTTTCATAGGGTTCAAAGTGAATATCAGAAACCTTTTTTCGAATGGCATCTGTTAAAATTTGATTTACAAATTTTATGATGGGCGAATTATTGTTCGCACCTTCTTGATCAACAATCTCAACTTGCTGAGGTCCGCCAAAATCTGATTCTGACTCTTCTTCCATCTCATTGAGCTGCTTAAGATTGATCACGCCGTAATATTTTTCTACGGCTTGATTGATAGAGTGCTCAGTGCCAACGACGGGAGTGATTCGAAGTCGCGTGATAAATCGCAAATCTTCTTTCACCATCATATTGCTAGGATCCGTGAAGGCGACAATTAAAGTCTGTCCGGCTTTTTGCACCGGAATTAAATTATATTTTATGCAAATTTCTTTCGGCACTAATGACAGCACAGCAGGATCAACTTCAAAAGTCAGAAGATCTAAGGGTTGAACTTGATAATATTTCGCCATCGCTTCAAGAATTTGTGGATCTTTTAAATATCCTAAAGCAATAAGGACCGTCGTCAGGCGACTGCCTGTCTTTTTTTGTTCTTCCATGGCCATGGATAATTGTTCGGGCCGAAGTAAATTCATCCGAACTAAAATTTCTCCAATTTTAAGGGACATCCTGCCTCCAAAAAATGGGATCCTGAATTGCAGCAGTTGCACAATCCTAGGGATCTCAAGACCTAGTCTACCTGTTGTGACATTTTTTGTAACTGGGCTGAGGTCGAGATTTCAGGATTCAGAAACCGTTGCATTGGATTGAACATTTTGCAAATAGGCAAGCCATTGAGCCGAAAATTCTTCGAAAGAAATCAAACTTGTAAGTCCTAACCTGTGCATAAATCCATAGTCTTGCTGAGCTCGAACTTGAAAACCTGTCAGATATCTTAAATTGGCTCGCACCGCCTCTTCAATCAAAAGACTTTCAAGAGGCATCACATTGAGATCAATCACCAGTCCGTTGTTTTTCATAAAATTAAAGTAAGCCAAATCACTTAATAAATTTAGATTTTCAGTAAGTGAAATGGAATTAATAAGAATTGTCGCGCCCACTGTTTGCATGGTTAATTGCGAAGCTTCCATCGGTCGCCAATCAATACCGACAAAATTTTTCTTAAGGCGGTCCACTTGCTGATTGACATCAATGATTGAAAGACCCACCAGAAAAACTTTAGAATATCCAAAACTGACAACAAGAGATGCCAGAAGCCTTAGCATGGGACCTTCACCAATAATAAATGCGGATTCATTAATATCTAAGGTTTTAGCTTTCTTAATAATAAGCTCTCGCATGGCATCTTTTAAATTGAGCCGAGGCCACCAAGCTCCGTCCTCATAAAATAAACAATCGGCGCAAGAAAGCAGCCTTGTTTCGGTGGGAAGTGTGGTCATTTGACTGATCAGCTTTTGCGAATCAACTAATTCTAAAACAGCTGCGCGACTTCCGGTCAATTTTTTTTGCAAGTTAACCCAGCTACCGCCTGAGGGAATTTTTTCAACCTGGGAATCAATTTCTAAATTTTTTAAAAGACTGACAAGAAATTCTAAAAAATATTGATCGAGCGGTGCTGGAGATAAATTAAAAAATTTAAGAACTTCCATGCCAATACTCTTTCGCTTGTTTGATATCTTTTTGAATCTGTTCAATCAATTCATGCTTATCTTTAAATTTTTTTTCAATTCTTAAAAATTTAAAAAACTCTACTTTGATCTTTTCATCGTAAATATCTTTGTTCAAATCAAAAATAAAACTCTCGACTCGTAAGGGACGTTTTGGATCTTCAAAGGTGGGATTTAAACCAACATTTGAAATCGCCGGATAATTTTTCCCGCTGTACTTGATCGAAGTCACATAAACGCCTTTAGGAAGTGGCCACCCCTGAGGCGATTTAAGATTCGCAGTCGGAAATCCTAATTTCTCGCCGCGACCATCTCCGGTTTTAACAATTCCCTCAAGACTGTAGTTTCGGCCTAAAAGTTCATGGGCCGCCGTTAGATCTGGCTGAGTTAATAGTTCTCGAATTCGTGACGAGGATACAACTTTTTTCTGAATTTCATAAGCAGGTACTTGCACCACGGAAAAGCCAAATTTGACAGATTGAGACTGCAAAAAAGAAGCATTTCCCAAACGGCTTTTTCCAAAATGAAAATCATGGCCGACAATAAACACTTTAGGATGTAAGGCCTTCAAAAGATAGCTTTCTAGAAAATCTTGCGCCGAAGTTTGCGCAAGTTCTTGATTGAAAGGTTCGCGAATTAAAAACTGCACCCCTAATTTTTCCAATTGTTCGGCCTGATCTTCTAAAGAAAAAAGTCTGAAAATTTCTTTTTCAGGGGCTAAAATTTTCATAGGATGAGGTTGAAAAGTCATAACAACAGTGGGAACTTGACCCACTTCTGACTCAGATTTTAATATTTCAAGCAACTTTTGGTGACCGCGATGAATGCCATCAAAGTTACCAATGGTCAGTGCTGATCCCTTGATCCCCTCAGGGAACTGTTGGAGCAGCTCTTTTAAACCTTCAAAAATCTTCATTTTTTTTTCCTACCTCAGGAAGACTGTATCACCCTTTTCAAGTGATTTTAATCCTTGAGTTTATAGGCTTTTTAGATATGATGCGTCACATGTCTCGAAGCTGGTTGGAACTGATCAATGCACGTCTTGCCGTTACCATCCGCTATTTTGCCCGCCGTCGAGGTTTTTTATTTCGTGGCATTATCTGCTGGTGCTTAGGAATGCTAGCCTTATCCAACGATGAAGTTCAATCCTACGATCAACGCTTTCAAATGCGCGGACAGCAAGTGATGGCTTCTGATATTGTGGTCATTGTGATTCGGCCTGCTGATGTGGCGGGTGCGATGTATTCGCCAAGAAATTCTTTAATTAATATCAGCGAAATTGCCGACCTCACCGATGGTTATTTTTGGAATCCCAGGCTGTGGAATGATCTGCTGGCAAAAATACTTCAACAAAAACCCAAATCGGTGGGTGTGAGTTTATATTTTGGCGACAATATTGGAGCTCATGATCGCAAACTTCTGAATCAAGATGTGTTTCTTGACCCGCGAGTGATTTGGTCTAATTCAACAAATTACATGGACCGAATTTTAAAACCGGCATTTTCTGCCGAAGATGAAAATAATATTGGCACTAACGAAATCAAACGCGATGAAGATGGCGTGGTCCGCCGAATATTTCCTTTACAAGGATCCGAGCATCTTCTGGAAAAAATGTCTAAAAAATATTTTCCCAATGGAAAACCTTTAGCTATCAATTATCGTGGCGATGGCAATAGCGTTGCACACTATACAGTTCCAGAAATTATAAATGATGTGTGGGGCGAGGATGTTTTAAAAAATAAATATGTCTTGATTGGCTCAGACACGGGGGCAGGACTTTCTTATATCACTCCCATCGGAACAATGACTCGGGTCGAAGTCCTGGCGCAAATGTTAGATAATTTAAATCATGATCGATGGATTTTACGACTTCCCACTTGGTTCTATGCGGTTTTGTTTTTTATTTTAGTGATCTTCTCGATTCTTGTCATCACTCAGTATCCGCAGTCTGTGGCTCTTATTTTCTTTTTCTGGATTGGAACTCTTTTTACAGCGCTGTCAGCTTGGGTGTTTGACTCGTTTTATGTATGGCTTCCCGCTTTTTCGCCGTTTTTAATCTTAGCCACGGTTTGGGTGATTTTCATCGGCTATCAAGCGACAAAAATTGAACGCGTGAACTTTAAGCTTAAACAAGAGCAAAAATATCTTCGCGAGCTTGAACAATTAAAAAATAACTTCGTCAGTCTGATCAGCCATGACCTCAAAACTCCTATTGCAAAAATTCAAGCCATCTTGGATCGTTTACTCACTCAGCATAAAGCCTCAGATTTATCGGATGATCTTAACTCTTTAAAAGTCAGTAGCGAAGAGCTGAATCGATATATTCAATCCATCTTAAAAGTTCTTCGGGTTGAGTCCCGAGATTTTAAATTACATATTGAAGTGGCTGACATCAATGAAGTGATTGAGCAAGCCTTAGCCCAACTTCGTCCCTTAGCTGAAGAAAAAAAAATTTCTATTTGGATGCATCTTGAGCCCATTTTTTCTTCCGAATTTGATATTACTTTAATCAAAGAAGTGATCATTAATTTGATCGAAAATGCCATCAAATACACACCTACGGGAGGACAAATTACTGTGCGCTCTCGGGATATTGAAAATGAAATTCAAATCGAAGTGCAAGACACGGGCTTAGGTATTTCAGACGATGAAATTGATCATGTTTGGGGAAAATTTAATCGAGGAAAAGGGCAAGACCTTAAAACCAAAGGAACTGGCTTAGGCCTTTATTTGGTGAAGTATTTTATCGAATTGCATGGCGGCAAAGTGCATCTGGAAAGTCAATTGGGTCAAGGCAGCACAGTGTCCTTTACCCTCCCCTTACTTGATGATACAAATCCGACTGAAACTGAGGTGAATTCATGAAACAGCATTTAAAAGTTCTCATTGTTGATGATGAGTCTGAACTTCGTCGAAGTGTGAGCTCAATCCTCCATAATGCTATTCCTGAAATTCAATTTGAAGTTGAAGAAGCTGAAAATGGTTTAGCCGCTTTAGAAAAAGTAAAAGCAAGCCCATGGGATCTTGTATTGATGGACGTTAAAATGCCTGAAATGGATGGCATGGAAGCTCTGGTAAAAATCAAAGAACATGACCCACGAACTTTTGTGGTGATCATGACAGCTCATAGTAATCTAAATGATGCCGTTTTAGCCATCAAAGAAGGCGCTTACGATTATCTTGAGAAGCCCGTGAAATCTGAAAGACTTGTGCAAATTGTTACAAAATCCTTAGAAGCACGCGATTTAGTTTCAAGTCTTGCTTTATCAAATCCTATTTTTGATGAAGACGTAGAAAGTGAATTTGTTGGTAATACGCAAAAAATGCGCGATGTTTTTAATTTGATTTTCAAACTCTGCAAAGTCGATACGACAGTTTTAATTCGTGGTGAAAATGGAACTGGTAAAGAACTCGTCGCCCGAGCTATTCATTTCAATTCACCTCGAAAATCAGGATCTTTTGTCGCTATTAATTGTGGTGCCATTCCTGAAAATTTAATGGAATCAGAATTATTTGGTCATGAAAAGGGCGCTTTTACAGGCGCAATTGAAAGAAAAATTGGACGTTTTCAAGCGGCCAACAATGGCACATTATTTCTTGATGAAATTGGTGAGCTAAAACCAGATATGCAAGTGAAGCTGTTACGAGTTTTGCAAGATAAACGTTTTACTCCTGTCGGCGGTACTCGCGAAGTAAAAACCAACACCCGAATTATTGCAGCGACCAATCGTAATTTAGAAAAAATGATGGGAGATTCAGACTTTCGAGAAGATTTATTTTATCGACTGAATGTGATGCCTATTTATATGCCACCTTTACGAGATCGCGCTGATGATATCCCTGCGTTGATCCAACATTTTATAAAAAAATTCACCAAGCAACATGGAAATCCTATTCAAGGCATCACGCAAGAAGCTCTTTTACTTTTAAAAGCTCATCGCTGGCCTGGAAATATTCGAGAACTTGAAAATGTGATTGAAAGAGCATTTATTGTTGAAAATACTTCGATGGTCACAGCCCAAAGCTTGCCAGAAAATATTTTAAATTCTCCCAAACCAAGCCTCCAAGAAAAGACAGCCCCCGTAGGTCAACATCCAAGACTTGATTTTGATGTTTTTAAAGAGGGCATGGAAAAAGATTTTATTGTCAGCGCTTTAAAAGCCAATCGCGGCCGCATCAATCAAACTGTGGCGCAGGCAAATATTCCCAAAAATACTTTGCTAAGAAAAATTCGAAAATACGGAATCAATGTAAAAGATTATTCTGAAGAATAATCTTTTGCGCTAAAGCTAGAACAGATTCAGCAGAAATTTCTTTCATACAGCGATGGTGTCCTAAAGGGCACTGTTGATGTCCATGGGGACCACAGGGTCTGCACGCTAATTGAGGATGTTGTAGTAAATAAGCCTTATCACTCCATGCTCTAAAGCCAAAATCAATCACAGTTGGTCCAAAAATACTGATGGTCGGAGTCTCTGTACAAGCGGCCAAATGAATTGAAGCACTGTCATTTCCAATCACCATGACGGATCTTACCAGCATAAGAGCTGATTCATAAATTGTCGTCTGACCAGCAAACATTTGTGAACCAGGCGCTAAGGCTGCGACTTCCTTACAAAGTGCTTCTTCATTCGGGG
Organism: Pseudobdellovibrionaceae bacterium; assembly: GCA_043720615.1. Lineage (GTDB taxonomy): Bacteria > Bdellovibrionota > Bdellovibrionia > Bdellovibrionales > Bdellovibrionaceae > JAYWDA01. The sequence continues at coordinate 36,262 of JAYSSI010000012.1, forward strand.
CCCCCATCACAAAAACTTCAAATTTTTGCTCAAGCAATTTTTTACAGACTTGTCCAAACCCTTCTGTTGTCCAACGCTTTGTGGCCCAAACACTGCCAGGGAATACGAGAACCCAAGGGCGGTCACGCTTTGAACTGAGACCTTTACATTCTAAAAACCGAGTCCAAGTCGATTGATCTTCAAGGATTTTATTTTTAAGACTCATTTTTGACCAATCAGGAGGCGCTGAAAGTAATTCATTAGAAACTTGATAAGCTTGTCCGGATTGCTGGTATTTTTTAAGCAAGTCTTCAAGATTTGGATCTTTAAATCCAATCAGACTTTGTTGCCTGAGAGCTTCTGGCAATGACATATTTTTTTTAATGCGAAAATCAAAGAAAAAATAATTCCACCAAGTCGCAAAGCCAACTTTTTTTTGAGCCTTTAAGCGCGTAATAAAAATGTGCGTCCGCAGGGACTGATGAGGGGCATAAATAGTATTTATTTGAAGCTGCTGAAGTTCTTGAGCGGCTTGTTGATAAGACTGAGAGTCGCCCTTTATAATTTCAATGACTTGATCGACCAGAGCCGTTTTGAGAAAAAATTCTCCTAGCCCTTGTCGACAGACTAAAACTAAAGGCTCCGGTGAAAAATATTTAATTTGTTTTAAAAGCGGAATACTTAAAAGGAGATCTCCGAGAAATGCTGTTTGGACAAGGACATTTGTTGGCAAAACTGAATTCCTTTTTCAACACCAGAAATAATTTCGCGAAGTTCCACCTGATCGTAGCACATCAAAGATTTTTGACAAGATCTCTTCCAGCAAGGGGCGCATTCTGCTTGTGACATAACTTTAACTCCACGATCAAACAGATCGATTTCTTGAGCGCATGTTGGTCCAAACCAGGCAACGACCCACTTTTTTTGTCCCATCGCCATGTGCATACCAAGACTGTCCCCAGTGATGACAATATCACAAGCTGCCACGCTGACCATGCCGTCCCGTAGACCTGACTGTGTGTCTGACAAAATAACCGAGGTCGATAAAGTGCCTTGTGCAATTTCAAGGTTCCGAGATGTATCTTCAAAACCCCCTAGTAAGACAACTTGAATATCCTTACGCTTTGAAAGCTCTTCACATATTATTTTCTGAAAATCGACACTGAGTTTTTTGTAAGGGATCACCGGGCTACAACCCGTATTGATTCCCACCACCCATTTCTGACGATTTACACCCCACTCATCAGCACGAACTTGAGCCACTTTTTTTTCTTCAGGACTTAAGGGAACAAAATACTCATCTCGGCCATAATTAAGTTCTAAGGCTTCTGTGATCAATTGAGTTTCTGGTTTTGTATTTACAAAAAACTTTTCAAAATTATCAAGGCCCAACATCCAAAGCTCCTGGGCCTTGGATGTTGCGGGTAAAATAACGCCGTTCAAAGCGGTAAAACCAAAAATATTTTTTATTTTTAATGAACTTGCAAGGCCTGCCGCTTTTAAGGATTTATCTATCACATAGGCCGTAGAAAATTCATAAGATTTAAGACTTAAAAGTCCTTCATAATCAGACGAAACAGCAAGATCTAAAGTAGGAATATTTTCTAAAATTGGCAGTGCCGATTTTTCTGTAAGCCAAATTATTTTAGCTTGAGGATGTTTTCGTCGAATTGCGCTTAATAAACTTGTACTTCTAACAACAGCGCCAAGGGCGCCTAAGTGAATGATTAAAATGGATTCCTTCACCAAATCCATGGATGAACAAGTAGCACTGCAAATTATATTTTTAGAACAGGGTTTATACCCATTAAAATGTCTGCAATTTGTAACTAGCATGTCTCAATCTTAACATGCGATTTTATGTTCCGGGGGTGTAGGACTCGATTTCAGAGACCAAGGTCCCAATCTTGATTTTACATTCTATGCGAAGGACTAGCTTACGATCGTCATCAGAAAGCCAAATAAAGATATCCCCGACTGGCTTAAATACACCTTTGACCGTAAATTCAGGTTTAATAACAATGGCCTTAAAATCTCCAGCATTGGTTTCCAAAACTTCGCGGCGCAAAGCTGTGCCCTTAAAAACTATATTAGATTCATCATCAGCCACTCGAAATGAATAAGTTTTTCCGGTAGCCCACTTAAAAACACGCATATAATAAAGCGCACTAAAAACATTTTGCGAAAAAGGCAAGATATCCCATTGCTGTTTTTTTTCTTCAGCGCCATTTTTTTCAGTTACTTTTTTTTCCCAATAAGTGGCTTTTAACTTATCAAAATCAAAATGGGACCTTGCTTCTCTTAACTGGCCAGACTCTTTTACATGCAAAGTAAAAACCCGGGGAATTAAAAGGTCGTAATCCATCAGGGTAAGAACGCGATCATCTACACTGTAAAAAGAATCAAAAATACTGGCAGTTTTAATAAGGTTAACTAAAGAATAGGATTTTCGACCATTCACTTCAACAAAAGGATCTATTTTAAAAGTGATGGTTCCAGCATGAGCCTTATAATATCTAACATGATGAACAACTTTTTCGCCGACATGAAACGGATCCTTTAATGGTCTTCGACCATCAAAACCTTCATCATCTTCAATATCTGGTTCACGCCTTGCTGGAGAAGAAACCTCAGGAATTATTTTAGATTTTTTATTTTTCTTAACGGCGACTGATTTTTTAGGAGCTTCTATTTTTTTTGGCTCAGGAGCAGAAGGACCAGACACTGCCGGTCCCTCTTTTTTTTCAAGAGGGCTTGTGATTTTTACGACAGCATCAAATTCATCATTTTTCTTTAATTTATCTTCCTGGTCGTACTTTAAATATTTTGAAGAACAGGCCGTTAAAATAAATAAAAGTGATAGGGTCAGAACCAAAGACTGAAACGGCTGTTTATAAGTCATTGATAATCCTTCCAGCGTCGATGCACCCACATCCAATCCTGCGGATGCTTTTTTACAATCGACTCAATCACATCGTTAAAATGCTGAGTCAAAGCTGCAATATTGCCATCTTGGTCTGAACTTCGAAAAGATTCAAGATCTAAAGGTGGCTCACACACAACATGAAGTCGTCCGTCTTCACCCTCGTAGCCATAAACAGGAACCACAGGAGATTTGGTTTTAAGATGAAAAAGTGCCAAGCCATAAGCTGTGCCCGTTTTTTTGCCAAAAAAGGTGCTTTCCACCGCAAAAGGTTTTCCCATAAATTGATCCAGAACAAAAATCACAAAATTCTTTGAACGAATAGCCTTTAAAATTTCAAAAGCCGTCTTTTCACCATGGGCTTCAATATATTTAACACCTTTGGCAGCACGAAAATAAAACCAAATCTTGTTTAAAATTTTATTCTTAAATGATTTACTGATTAAAAAAAGCTGGTAGCCCCGCATGGATAAGGCACTGGCCGCCGTGTCGCCATTTCCTAAGTGCATACTCAGGATATAAACGCCTCTACCCTGGCTTTGGGCTTGATCTAAATTTTCAAGTCCTTCAAAGACAATATTTTTTTCAAGCCATTTTTGATCAAACCAAGGCGTCGTCAAAATTTCGACAAAGTCTCCGCCCAGTTTATGCACAGAGCGACGACCCCATTGCCATTTTATTTTTTGCAGCACTTCTGGAAAAGCAATTTCAAGGTTTTCTTGAATCACTTTATGCCGAATTCGTAATACATCAATCCAAAGCCAGCCTATCAAAAAACCTAAACCTCGAACGCCTTTACGAGGCATCCAAGCAATCATTCTAGCGAGAACTTTAACTAAAAAGAGGATGCAGTTTTGCATACAGAGATTCTACAGAAAAATCAGGCTTAAGTTCAAGTTGCACTTGCCAAATCGGCAGCTCTTTCGCAAATCGAAGGTCCTTCAGTTTTACAAAGTCCTTTTCTGTCACTAAAATACAGTCAAATCCTTGACTCAGGCGTTTTCGAATTTTTAAAAGATCTTGATGAGAAAAAGAATGATGGTCACGAAAACTCATCGTTTCCAAAACAATTTCTGGATAAGAACTTTGAACCAAAGCTTGAAATGACAGAGGTTGGGCAATAGCTGATACCAAGAGAGCTTTTTTGAATAATAGACTGGTTGTTTTTTGGCCTTTTAAATTTTCGAACGCTTTAATTCCATAATTAAATTCAAAAACCTCACGGCCCTTTAGCTTTTGCCGATGAAATTCTAAATTCTCGGGACGCGCTAAATTGCATTTGGTTAAGAAGATAAAATTCGCCCGATCCAAAGCTGACCAAGGTTCGCGCGCTCGGCCCATGGGAGCACAAAAATAGTTTTCTGCTTTTTCATTAGCATCCAATAAAACAATATCCAAATTTCTTTGCAGGGATAAATGTTGAAATCCATCATCCAGTAAAAGGATAGTCACATTTTCTTTAAGACTTAAACTTTGAGCCACTTGCCTTTTTTTTCTTCCACTATAGACCGGACTTTGAGGAAATTTTTGGGCTAGCATTAAAGCTTCATCACCCACATTTGTAGCTTGATCATAACGAGGATTGATTCTTTGAACTTTTTGATGATGGGCTTTATAAGCTCTGCAGACAATCCCTGGCCTTTGATTGTGCTGCATTAATAACTTCATAAGAAATTCGGTAACTGGTGTTTTACCTGTGCCACCAAAAGTTAAGTTTCCAACACTGATCACTGGGATGGCTATTTTATGAGATCTAAAAAGACCTTTTTGAAAAGCCTGCACTCTCAAAGTTGCCAGCCACGAGTAAATACTGGAAAGTAAGCGGAGTGGGAATTTCAATTTTTTAAGTACCTTTGAATAATTTGACTGACTCTTTCCGTGGCCCCTTTTTCACCCAAATGATTTCGAAGCTCACCCAGCTGATCACGAACCGAATCTGCAAAAGCCGTGTCATCAATATATTTTTGAAAAAGAGGCACCAGTTTTCCTGGAGTGACATCCCCTTGAAATCTTTCTGGTACCACTTCTTTTTGCAAAATTAAATTCACCAGCCCAAAAAACTTTGTGCCTCGAACAACAATTTTAGCAAAAATCGCTGTCAAAGCTTTCATTCTGTAAATAATGACCATTGGTTTTTTTAAAAGTCCGACCATCAAGGTGGCAGTCCCCGAAGTGGCTAAAATAAAATCACAAAGATGAATCATTCGAAATGGTTCATCTTTGATCATAACAAATGGAATTTTAAAATCTTCCAAATAAGGATGCAGATCTTCTTTTTCAAAACTAGGTGCGACCATGATTAAAACTTTTAAATTTTTATACAAAAGACTTAAGCGCCTGGCTGTCTCTAGCTGAATAGCAAAGTGTTGCTTAAGTTCTAGCCTTCGGCTGCCTGGCATCAAGCCTAAAACGATTTCCTTATCTGTGATTCCACACTGACTGCGATGAACAGTTCTGTATTCAGGATCAAAAAGCTTTTCATCCAATTCATCTAAAATAGGATGTCCCACAAATTCATGAGGTACATCATGCTTAGAATAAAATGGAATTTCAAAAGGGAATAGCAGCAAAGCTTTATCACAATATTTCTTTATGGTATGAACCCGACCTTTTCTCCAGGCCCACACTTGCGGAGAAATATAATAGATCACGGGAATTCCCATGACATACAGCTTTTTTGAAAGCATCAGATTAAATTCAGGATAATCCATCACAATGGCAATTTTAGGTTTTCGCTCAGCTGCTGCTTTTAATAAACCATTAAAAACTGCTTTTAAAAGCCCGTAATGAGAAATAATTTCAGCCGCTCCGACAATGGCCATCTCTTCGGATTTCCCAATTCGCTCAAAGCCAAGATTTTCCATTTGCTGACTGCCGACGCCAAAAGCTTGAACAGAAATATTTTTTGCTTTTAGGTTTTCTAAAATTCTTTGGGCATAAATAACACTGGAGGCTTCGGCCGCCACCATAAGGATGGAATTCATGAGTTTTTTAAGATCCTATTTTGAATATCTTCAACCCAACGAAGAGCGAGTAAGCCATCTTCTCCGGTCACTGTGGGTTTGGTATTATTTTGGACAGCTGAAATAAAATCATCGGTTTCTCTTTGTAAAGCATCGGCTTTTTCAACTTGCCACTGCGTCACTTTAATCGGAGGAACACTTTGTAGCTCCAAGGGCTCCACTCTTTCAAGTTGCAAAGTTCCTGTTTGAGCTAAAAGAATGCCATCTTTTTGAATTACTTGGATTTGCCGAAGGGTTTGGGCTGCCATCCGATTGACACTGATATGAACCTGGCAACCAGAACTGATTTGAAATTGCCCTTCGGCCACATCTAATTGCTGAGTCAAAATTTTTGCGCCGCTAACCATAAAGTTCTGCACTGCTCCAGGGCATAACCAAAGCATCAAATCAATATCGTGGATCATTAAGTCATGTAAAACACTGACATCAGAGCCCCGGGTATTAAAAGGAGCCCAGCGAGTGAGAGTCACAGACGTTGGATTTTTAATATATTTTTTTAATTCGATAATGGCAGGATTGAATCTTTCAATATGACCGACAGCCAGTTTTAAGTTTTTTTGAGTCGCTAAATTAACCAGCTCTTCTGCTTGTTTTAGATTTGCAGCGATTGGTTTTTCAACGTTAACGTGAATTCCATTTTGCAAAAATATTTTAGCCAATTCATAGTGGGCTGCCGTACTGGCCGCAATGGTGACAAGATCTACTTTGCCTAACATTTCATTGACGGAAGAAAAAGCAGTGACATTTAATTCTGTCGCAATTTTTGAGGCCTGCTCAGGTCTTCCATCAAAAACACCGATCAAATCAATATTTGAATTATTTTTATATTTTTGAGCATGAAATTTTCCGAGATAACCGACGCCGACCACTCCACCACGTAGTTTGGATTTCATATTATGATTCATTGTCGGCCGCATCGCGAGCGACTCCACGAGCAATTGCAATTCCTCGCTTAGAACTTTTCACAAAATGGATCAGGTAATCTACATTTTCAGAGGGCTGACATTCGGATTTTATCCTGGCGATCAATTCATCCGTCGTGTCTTTTCCCATAATTAAAATTCTTAAGGCTTTATGAACATTTTGCGCTTCTTCTTTACTAAAACCTTTTCGCAAAAGACCAATTTTATTGGTGGCTCGACAAAGGGCCCAATTTCCATGCGCTTTAGAAAATGGCAAAATATCTTTATTAACAATACTGCTTCCACCAACGAAGGCACCCTTGCCGACTTTGGTGAATTGATTAAAGGCACACATTCCACCGATCACAACGTTTTCTTCTATAATACAGTGACCACCTAAGTGAGTGTCATTAGCCATAATAACATTATCGTGAATTTTACAATCATGGCCAACATGAGTGTAAGCCATTAAATAACAATTATTTCCGACTTCAGTTTTGCCATCGCCTTTAGAGGTCGCAATATTCACAGTCGAAAATTCACGGAAAACATTATTGCTTCCAATGATCAACTGAGTGGGTTCACCTTTGTAAGAGATATCTTGCGGAGGTCCGCCAATCACAGCGCCGGGAGCGATATGATTATTTTCACCAATGACAATAATTGAGGATCTGCAACCCACGGTTGCATGTCCTTCGATATATGTTCCACGTCCAATTTTTATTTTTCCTTGAATTAAACAATAAGGTCCGATTTCGACATCAGACCCTATTTCCGCATCCGAAGAGATCACACTGGTGGGATGAATTTTTTGAGACATTCTTATTTTTTCTCGTAAGCCTTAACAACGTCATCAGTGATGTCATTTGTTTTTTCAGCAAATAAAATCGAGCCGCTATTTTCAAGAACAAGGTTAAAACCTTTTTCTTTAGCTACTTTTTCGATGATCTTACGCATTTTTTCTAAGATCGGAGCGGTTAAATCACGCTCTTTCTTTTGAATATCAACTTGGCTTTTACCCATTGTTTCACGGTACTTCATCATCTCTTCTTGAAATTCACCTTGTTTTTTACCCAATGCTTCTTCAGAAAGAACGGCTTTTTTCTTTTCGATATCTTCGCCCATTTTTTTCAAATCCGCTTCGCGCTTTTGAAGCTCTTTCTTTTTCTTTTCAAATTCAACTTCAAGCTCAGTCTTAGCTTTTTTACCTTCAGCTGTGGCTTGAATGGCTTTTTGCATATCGACCACTGCAATATTTGTTGTTGCCGCTTGAGTAACAGTCAGACTCGTGGCCATAAAAAACATCACTAACGATTTGATCATATAAGATCCTTTCAAAATTAAAATGGTGTCCCGATAGAAAATTCAAATACAACAGGTTCATGATATACTGGATCTCGGTTCAATGGGAACCCCCATTCAAAACGCAATGGGCCAATCGGCGAGAACCATCGGATTCCAAAACCCCAATCGGCTAATAATTTATCAGAAGAATCCGTTAATTGATCCTCGGCCTCCCCGATATCATAGAAAACCACACCGTACATATCGGCTTCACGAATTAATGGAAACTGCAATTCCCCTTGGTATTGAATCTGCTGAAGTCCCCCAAAGAATCGTTGAGCTTGCGCCTCAGCGTCTTGGGTTCGACCAGGATTTGCCGTTAAATAATTATTGTAAATCAATTGAGATCTTTTCTTTTTTCCAACGCGTGCATAGCGGTAACCCCGAAGAGAATAAGGTCCACCCAGAAGAAATAACTCGTTAAAGGGAGCCTCACGAGTTGAATCTAAAGATCCCACTACGCCGTACATCAAAGAATTTCTAAAAACCACATCCCAAAAGATATTTTTAAAATATCTAAGAGTCCCTTCAGCTTTGTAAAATTTTAAATTTCCACCGACTAAACCGGTATGACTGTAAGCCGCTCGAGCATACCAGCCTTTTGAAGGTCTAAAGCGGTCATTTCGAGTGTCATAATCAAGTGAAACTCCAACTGTGCTGGCATCCCCT
>JAYSSI010000013.1:0-1851 GCA_043720615.1 Pseudobdellovibrionaceae bacterium
GATTTGGACGTAGCGACGCAAACTAGTTCAGAGCTATTTGCTCTCGAAGCAGCTTTCCAGGTTATTGAGCCCATTAAAAATAAAATAAATTTTGCTAAAACCGATGTCATACTTGGCTGTACCTCTGTTGATAACGAATGTATTGATCGGTTAAAAGAGAACGTCCTAGAGCGCGTTGGTATGGATAAGAATAGTGCCGAATACAAAAATATATTGAGTCAAATTTTTAACGTACAAGTTCCAAAAGAAAAATTTGGATTAGCCACTTCGCTTCTGAAAAACATCGTTGGAAAATATAATATTGGCGGTCATAGTTTTCTGATCGATGCTGCTTGTGCGTCGTCGTTCGCAGCGCTGAACACTGCTCAGGAGCGTTTACGACAAGAGCAAGCTGATTTTGTTTTGTGGGGTGGTGTTGACGTCAATTTGTCGCCTTTTTTATTATCCATGTTTTCAAAGCTGGGTGTTCTGAATGAAGAAAGAATGAATCCGTTTGATATGCGTTCAAAAGGCATGAATCCTGGCGAAGCCGTAGCTATGTTTATGTTATGCAGGTTAGAAACTGCCATCGAGAAAAAATTTGAAATATTGGGAGTCATAGAAAATTGCCAGGGCTCAAGTGATGGACTTAAAGGAAGCCCAACCGAGCCCACCATCGAGGGACAAGTTTTAGCATACAGTAGAACTAACAAATATAACAATGATATGATTCCTAAAGTGGACTACATCGAAGCTCATGGAACCGGAACAATCATTGGCGACCGCGTAGAAATAGGTTCTTTACAAAAGTTTTATGGAGAAGCAAACAAAGGCGTTCCCGTAGGTTCCGTAAAGGCAAACATTGGGCATACGATTGCAGCTGCAGGTTCTGTGTCAGTTATTAAGTGTCTGAAAATCATAAAAAGCAGAAAAATACCGCCGAACAAGCGCTTTGATAAATATCCACACTATATTCAAACTGATTTTTTTATTAATAAAGATATTATTGAACTAGATCCAGAAAAAAAACTTAATTTCACCATTTCTTCTTTTGGTTTTGGCGGTACGAATTTTCATTTACACCTTTCTCAGTTTAACCCTGAAATTCACATCCAAAAAAATCCAGCAGAAACTGAGCTTAACCATGAGCAAAAAGTCTATCTTAATGCCGAGCTCGAAACTTCTTTTGAACAATTAAATTCGCTGCTTGCAAAAACAAAGTACCGTATTCCACCTAAAACTATAGCCAACTACGATTCAACAGTGCTTTTGGCATTTTTGGCTCTTGAAGAACTGTTGCTAGTAAACCATATACATATTCCGAACGAAGACAGAAAAGAAATACATTGTCTTTCGACCGGAGGTTTATCTTTAGATAAACCTATGGATTTAATGCTGAATCTTTCAAGTGAGTTGTTGCTGAATGACGAATATGTATCTGCTGAAGCAAAGAAAACCATCGCTGCTTATCAAAGTACGCTGCCTGTTTTCAATGAAGACACAGGGCCAACAACCCTTAATAATTTAATTTCCGGGCGCACAGCAAAATTGAATGGCTTTCAAGGGCTTAATTTTCATATTGATGCTGATCTGGCTTCCGAGTCTGCAGGTTTACTTGTCGGAGGCAACTTGGTTAAAGCACATAACTCTGCCGTGTTTTTGATTCATTCAGTAGAAAAGTTTAATATAAAAACAGGGCTTTATCAGCGAACTGGAATAAAAGTTCAACTTATATCAAGTAAAGATTTTTCGTATCGTGCAGATTTGCCGATAAAATCGATGATTGATTTTAATCAACCAGGGAAGTGAATATGAATTCAGTTCAATCAATTTCTCAAAAAGGCTATTACGTTGATAGTTACCACTACAAGC
>JAYSSI010000014.1:0-1846 GCA_043720615.1 Pseudobdellovibrionaceae bacterium
GTTGATTATCCAGCAGGTCCGCGTACATCGAAAAGATCAACCCAAGGTCGGCACTCGGAAATTGGACCGGCTTTTAGGGGAATTTAAACATAATCACTCCTGAGTTTCGCACTTTTGGCAAAAACCAGGGTTTTGTCCTTTGAAAGTATTGATTTTGTTGAATTTTTATTTTGAATTCGGGTGTCCTAGTGATAAATTTCTGGATGTTTGTTCGAAAGAAGAAAAACAAAAGCGGGGTTATCAGCATTCAGATCATAGATAAAAGTAGTGGCCAATATAAACTCTTAAAAACCATTGGCAGTTCCGCCGACCCGGTTATTGTGGAACAACTTTATCAACAAGCTTTTCTTGAAATTCCAAAACTTACAGGCCAGCAGCAGATCAATTTTGATGTGGCAGAAGAAGAAGCATTTGAAAACTCCGTATTTGACAGTATTGAGGATTGGAAGCTTGTAGGGCCTGATCTGGTACTTGGAAAATTGTTTGATGAGATAGGGTTCAATGTCATTGGCGATCAATTATTCCGGGATTTGGTGATAACGCGTTTGGTTTATCCTGTTAGTAAACTCAAGACAATTGATTACCTCTATAAATACAAAGGGGTTATTATTGAAAAAGATAAAATTTACCGTTATTTAGACAAGCTTAATGACAAGTATAAAAAGCAGATACAAAAAATCAGTTATACGCATACCCTGGCGGTATTGCATGGTAACATTTCCATTGTATTTTACGATGTTACCACTTTATATTTTGAGATTGAGGATCAGGATGAACTGCGAAAGACCGGCTTTTCAAAAGATGGCAAGCATCAGCATCCTCAAATCGTCCTGGGACTTCTAGTAAGTATCGATGGTTATCCATTGGCATATGAAATTTTTGATGGCAAGAAGTTCGAGGGGCATACTATGCTTCCGGTTATAGAATCTTTTAAAAAAGAATATGCTTTAGAGAAATTAGTGGTTATCGCTGATGCAGGGCTATTATCAAATGAAAACATACAAGAACTTCAGAGCAACGGATATGAATATATTTTAGGTGGAAGGATCAAAAATGAAAGCGAAGCCATTAAAAAGCAAATACTCCTATTAATCCTCAAAAATGGAGAAAGCGTTGCTATTCCCAAAGATGATAACACTAAAATCATTGTAAGCTACTCCATGACCAGGGCCAGCAAAGATGCAAATAACCGGAGAATAGGGTTACAGAAATTAGAACAGGCGATAAAGTCTGGAAAACTCACCAAAAAAAACATCAACAATCGGGGTTACAATAAATACCTTAAACTGGAAGGCGATGTAAAGATAAAAATTGACTACAATAAGTACAGAGCCGATGCTTGTTGGGATGGGTTAAAGGGATATATCACCAACACACAATTAACAAATAACCAGGTCATAGACAATTATCGTCATTTATGGAATATTGAAAAGGCCTTCCGTATATCTAAAACAGATTTAAGAATACGTCCTATCTATCATCGACTGAAAAAAAGGATAGAAGCCCACTTATGCATTGCATTTTGCGCGTACAAATTGTATAAAGAGCTTGAAAGGCAGCTCAAAACGAAGGATAAGGAACTAAGTCCTGAAAAAGCACTGGATATTCTAAAAACCATTTATGCATTATCTATCAAAACCCCTTTCACAAAATCGCTAAAAACAAGGCTCATCATTAAAAATGCTGAACAAACCCATTTGATGAAATTATTCAATATCTAAATCTGGGTGTCCCCGTGCGAAACTCAGGAAGAAGCATCAGTCCGCCCAGGACAAGGGTTATCATTTTCATAATATTTAATTTTTAGAAAAGGGAATATTCTTTATACCCTGTTAAATGTATCAAA
>JAYSSI010000015.1:0-118287 GCA_043720615.1 Pseudobdellovibrionaceae bacterium
ACGGCACAATATCACTTGCTAGCACCACAGTCACAGCGGGAAGTTATGGAACATCAACAAGCGTTCCAGCCTTAACAGTGGACGCGCAAGGCCGATTAATCGCAGTTACCAATATCGCGATTCCAACTTCAAACACCACAACAACAGGATTATTAACTTCAGCTGATTGGAATATTTTTAGCGGCAAAGTAAATAAAGCTGGCGACACGATGACTGGTGCGTTGATTTCGACAGCGGGAACAGCAGCAGCTCCATCTGTCGGAGTAGGTGCTGCAACATTAGGTTTATTCAACGGTGGAACAAATATTTTAGGATTTTCTACGGCTGGCGTTGAGAGATTGCGTGTTGACGCTTCAGGTAACGTTGGTATCGGGACGACACCAAGAGCCACTTTAGATGTTTCAGGGACATTATTAGTAAAACCATCGACTCTTAATGCGACAGGAACAATCAATTTTTTAACAGGAAATTTACAACATACAGCGGCAGACTGCGGGGCTTTTGCGCTTCACAATATGAAAGATGGCGGATCATATACTTTTGCAGTGAAGGGTACTGTGTCTGCGTTATGTAGCTTTACTGCCTTTTCTGATGCCGGCGTGACCGCACTGACAGTGCACATGCCAAATGACCATGCGGCGACAACAACAGCTAAACACACCGTATATAGTTATCTTGTTATGGGTGCAGATGTTTACGTAACTTGGTTGCCAGATTTATAATTTTAAGGAAATAATTAAATAATGAAAGTCACACGACGTGGTTTCTTATCTAAAATAGCTAAGTATTCAAAAATATCCTTGGCGATAGGATTTTCTCCGATTTCATTTTGGATTCAACAAGCCCAAGCTCAGCTCATCAGTCATGGGTTATGGAAACGCAAAAGCTTAGGAACTCTAAGGGCCTGGGGCCTTAATGCTAGCGGTCAGCTGGGTCAGGGAAACATAACTAATTACTCGTCGCCTGTCTTGATTGGCACTGAAAGAGTCTGGTCTGAAGTTTCTGCGGGCGCTAATCACACCCTGATGGTCCGAACTACAGGTCAATTGTATGTGACCGGGGCCGCTGCGGTTGGCCAGCTGGGTGATGGAACCATCACTGGAAAATCTTCACCCGTGCAAATCGGAGCATTAACAAACTGGTCAAAGGTTTCAGCGGGAGCTTCTTATTCAGTTGCGATTAAAACCGACGGAACTTTGTGGGCTTGGGGTGAAAACAACCTTAATAAGAGTCCTCTTGGCGATGGCACTACTGTTTCAAAATCTTCACCTGTACAAATTGGCGCATTAACCACTTGGTCAAAGGTTTCTGCCGGGGGGTCGCACACCGGTGCCATTAAAACGGATGGTACGTTGTGGACTTGGGGAGCTAATCGTTATGGTCAGCTTGGTTTCGGTCCACCAAACAGCCCAGTACAAATTGGTGCACTGACGGATTGGTCTGAAATTACAGCAGGCCGAAGCCATGCGATGGCGATCAAAACACCTACTGCCAGTTTATGGGGCTGGGGTCGAAATAATGTTGGGCAACTGGGTAATGGAGTGATAGATCGATCTTCGCCCATTCAAATTGGCGCATTAACTAACTGGTCGTTAATATCGGCCGGAGATATTCATACCGCAGCGATTAAAACCGACGGAACTTTGTGGGCTTGGGGTGAAAACAGCACTACCAATGGCGCCCTTGGTGATGGGACTACAACGACAAAAACTTCACCCGTACAAATCGGTGCATTAACAACCTGGGCAAAAGTATTTGCGGGCGGATCGCATACAACGGCAATTAAAACAGATGGGACTCTTTGGACTTGGGGTGACAATATCGCTGGTCAGCTTGGATTTAGTCCGCCGAATAGCCCGATCCAAGTTGGAAGTCTTACGAATTGGTCGCAAGTGTTATCAGTCGGAAGTGAGGCTCAGCATTCATTAGCTGTCAAAACGGATGGTACGCTTTGGGCCTGGGGATTTAATACAGTAGGCAGTTTAGGCGATAATACAAACGTAAGTAAATCGTCACCTGTGCAGATTGGTGCTTTGACCAACTGGTTAAAGGTTGCGGCCTGTGGTTCGCACACGATAGCGATAAAAACAGATGGAACCCTGTGGACATGGGGTCCAAACGCCTCAGGCGGACTTGGCGACGGTACGATTACGGTTCGCTCATCACCAGTCCAAGTTGGCGCCTTAACAGATTGGACTGAAATTGCTGGCGGTGGGCAATTTTCTAATTCATTTTCACTTGCAATTAGAACAAACGGTGCCCTCAATACTCTTTGGGCTTGGGGTTATAATAGTGCTGGACAATTAGGTGATGGAACGATTGTTAATAAATCTTCACCGATCCAAATTGGCGCTTTAACCACATGGTCTAAAATTTCTGCTGGCGTTAGTCACACTACAGCCATCAAAACAGATGGTACTTTGTGGGCTTGGGGTGACAATGCATATGGGCAATTGGGTGATGGAACGATTGTTGATAAATCTTCACCGATCCAAATTGGCGCATTAACGACATGGTCAAAAATTTTTGCTGGCAATTATCGAACACTTGCCATTAAGACAGATGGTACCCTTTGGGCTTGGGGTGTCAATGGTTCTGGGCAATTGGGTAATTCATCAGTTGCTAGCAGATCATCACCCATTCAAGTTGGCCTTTTAACAAATTGGTTAGATATAAAGTGTGGAGATTTACATACGCTGGCAATAAAAACTGATGGCACACTATGGTCATGGGGTGCTGGTTTAATAGGCCAATTAGGCGACGGAAGTATATCTAGATCATCCCCAGTTCAGATTGGTGCGCTAACGACCTGGTCAAAAATTTTTGCAGGCCGGTCGCATTCGATGGCAGTTAAAACAGATGGCACTTTGTGGACTTGGGGTTTTAACGGCGTAGGTCAGCTGGGGTATTCGGAACCAAAATCCCCGATACAAGTGGGCAGTTTAACTGACTGGTTAAAGGTTTCGGCTGGCACTAGCCAGTGTATGGCGATTAAAACAGATAACACTTTATGGGCTTGGGGTCTTAATACAAATGGGCGTCTTGGTGATGGGACACTGCTGACTCGCTCGTCACCAGTGCAAATCGGAGCGTTAACAAATTGGACGGAAGTTTCTAGTCGCAGCGGGCATACCCTAGCCGTTAAATCGGACTTTACACTTTGGGCTTGGGGATTAAATGCAACCGGTCAATTAGGTGATGGAACCATTATTGATAAATCGTCACCGATTCAAATTGGTGCCTTAACAAATTGGTCAAAGGTTGCCTGCGGAGTTTCATTTTCAATAGCACTTAAAACTAATGGTACGCTTTGGGGTTGGGGAGATAATATTTTCGGGACAGTTGGAAATTCCTCAAGTGTCAACACGTCCTCACCAGTGCAAATCGGAGCGCTCACCACTTGGGTAAAAATAGCAGCTGGTCATTCTTTTGCGATGGCGATGAAATCAGATGGGACTATTTATTCATGGGGTAATAATACTTACGGCGAATTAGGATTTGCTTTACCAAATAGCCCCGTTCAGGTTGGAAGTCTTACCAACTGGGCCAAAATTGAGACGAGTCTTGACTCTTCATGTGCTATTAAAACAGATGGCACGTTGTGGGCTTGGGGGCTAAATGACGTTGGCCAGCTGGGTGATGGGACACTAACGACTCGGTCGTCTCCGGTTCAAATTGGCGCCTTAACAAATTGGTCAGATATTTCTTCTGTTGGTGATCATACCTTAGCAATCAAGTCGAATGGAACGCTGTGGGCTTGGGGAGTTAATACCGATGGTCAACTTGGTGATGGCACTATTATCAGTAAATCTTCACCAGTACAAATCGGGGCATTAACAACCTGGGCAAAAGTTGCGGCAGGAAGTTTACATTCTATCGCAAGCAAAACAGATGGCACTGTTTGGGCATGGGGACTTAATACAGATGGTCGACTTGGTGATGGCACTATTATCAGTAAATCTTCACCTGTTCAAATTGGTATTTTAGCAATCGGATCAAAAATTTCAGCCTATATACATTCGACTTCAATTAAATAAATGGATGAAAATTAGGTATGACGGATTCCATAAATAAAAAATTCTTATTACCACCGGATAATTTTGATTTAACAAAACTACCTCTTATCGACCAGCAGCTTATTTCAGGATTACGTGGTGATTTTGAAGCTGGTCAAAAAATTGCCAACCAGTTAAAAAAAATTTCTCCCAGCTGTAATAAAGCTGTATTTAATCGAGCTTGGTATGAAATGCGTAATGGAAATCTTTTAGAAGGATTAAAAAATTTAGATGCCGGAAGGTGGGAAAAAGTTTTTGGGGATCCTCCGCTGCCAACAACAAAACCTATTTATCATAGTGAAAATTTAAATGGAAAATATCTTTTGATGTGCTCTGAAGGTGGGTTAGGTGATGAAATTATTAATGCCAGGTTTGCAACAGATTTTGCCAGCAAAGGGGCTAAAGTCATTTTAACTTGTGACCCGGGTTTAGCCAGCGTATTTTCCAGAATTGAAGGCGTGTCGGCAGTGATTGGCCACCGCAGATCTCCGGAAATTTATCATGATTACTGGGTACCAGCTATGAGTGCTGCGCGCATTTTAGAATATAGCTACACTGATTTGACTGGCAAACCTTATTTAAGTATTGATCCGGAATATAAAAATAAATGGAGCCTTTATTTTTCAAAAAATTTTCCAAAAAATAAAAAAAGAATTGGACTTCGATTTTACGGCAATCCCCAGTTCGAACACGAGCAATTTCGTAGGTTCGATCCAAAGAATTTAATTGATGCCGTTGAAAGTGCGACTCATCAGCCTTGGATTAATTTACAAAAAGAAGAAACTGATCTGCCGATGGAAACATGGGAAGATACACTGGCTATTTTAGATCAATTAGATTTAGTCATAACATCCTGTACAAGTGTCGCTCATGCCAGTGCAGCCCTTGGTAAAGAGACCTGGGTTATAGTCCCTATACTACCTTACTATATATGGGCTTTACCAACCAGCACTTCACCTTGGTATAAAAGTGTTAAGCTCTTCAGGCAGGAAAAATTCCAAGACTGGTCCAATGTATTTTCAGAAATTAATGCTGAACTTAAACGGTAAAAAATTCATGAATGTCCGCAAAGTGACAGCTCTTGATTTTTAGAAACTGCCCCACTTGAGTGTGGCAGTTTCAGATTTTTACTTTTACAGGCGTCTGTAGCATATATGGCGAGTATTATTTGACAAACAGGTGCCATATATGGCACTATTGACATAGGTTTTATGCAGATTCATATCGAGCGCACACCAGAGTTTAATGAATGGTTTGAAGGTCTGAATTTAAAAGATCAACTTCAAATTGACTCTCGGATTCAGCGAATTCGGGATCACTCGCATTTTGGAGATGCTAAAAATCTTGGTGCTGGACTAGCTGAATTAAGATGGAAAAATGGCAGGCGAGTTTATTTTTCTAAAACAGGACCAGTTATTATTTTACTTTTAAACGGAGGACTTAAAAATGCCCAAAAAAAAGATATCCAAAAAGCACGGATTCTCCTTGAACGATATGCCAACAGTTAATTTAAAAAATCGTCGAGGTATTTTAGAGTTTGACCCAGACATCAGACTTCAAAAGCCTGAAATTATTGCTCGTGCCTTATGGGAGTGTCTTGTCGAAAATGACATTGAAGCTTTTAAAGAAATCTTGCGAAGTCACTTAGAGGTAGTAAATAAGGATACACTTGCAAAGAAAGCGGGAATTCCAAGGCGTACGCTCTTCAGAATGCTGTCACCCGAGGGCAATCCAACCCTTGAAAATCTCGGTAAAATTATTCATCAACTTTGTGCTTAAGATAAAAAATATTTAAAAATTGGATTTTCTCTATAACTATAAAATGAGTGAACAATCCAAAGGTGAAATCATATTATTTCAGTCAAATTGAAGAAAAAAAGTGAAAAAAATGTATGGCTAACATAAGCAGGCATTTATGGAAAAAATTCATGAATGTCCGCAAAGTGACAGCTCTTGATTTTTAAGCCGTGAAATATTTTTAGCTGATCTTAACGACAGACTCTTTTGGATTAAAAAATGGCTTGTCCGAAGTAGGCCCGGTTTTCGCATAAGCTACACTCGTCCCAAAGGGGGGAGCATGGAAACGAATCAAAAACTAACTTTATCAATCCTTACTCTATTAAGCTCGTTGAGCTTATGGTCTTGTGTGCAGCCAGGAGAATTAGATCTTACTTCTCATCCCGCCAAATCACGAGCCTTCACCGCACCTCCTGCAACACTTCCGCCCGTGGTTGAACCTCTTAAGATTGAGCCTCCAGCGCCGCCTGAGTTTATCAAAATCAATCGACAAGCTAAGATTAAAATTGAAGCTCAGCAAAAAGTGGATGTCTTATTTGTGGATGATAATTCGAAATCAATGATGTCGACGCAAAGACAAATGGCGCAAAAATTTAATAACTTTATTGATACTTTAGACGGACTTGACTGGCAGGTTGCAATCACAACAACAGACGTTGAACAATATCAAAACGACATGCGTCCGATTCGATTTAAAACTCAAGAAGATATTGCTAAAGGTCGAAAGATTAAAAATGTTAAAGCCGTAGGTCATGATGGCCGCTTTTTGCAATTCCCTAACGGTCAGTATATTTTGAATTCTTCTTTATCTAAATCAAATGCGCAGCAACAGTTTGCAAAAACGATTCAACGTCCTTTAGAAGAAGGCAGTCAGTACGAGCAAGGCATTAAAGCCACTTACCGTTCGATTGAACGTATGAGCGAAACAGCAACTGCAGAAGGCAAAGCCCATGCTGCTTTTTTTCGCTCCGATGCTTCTTTAGCCGTCGTGTTTATTACTGATGCTGATGAATCAATTCCTAAAGAAAAAACGGCTGAAGAGTCAAATACACCTATGGGACTTTTAGGTTTGATGGAAAAAACTTTTGGAGCTAAGAAAATCATATTTCATTCTATTGTTGTTCCTGATGGTGATGTGGCCTGCAGAGATAAAAAGAATGATCGTCACGAAGAGTTCGGTCTTAGCTATATTAAATTATCTCAAATGACGAATGGTGAAGTGGGAAGTGTTTGTTCCACTGATTACGCGAAGCAATTAAAATTTATGGGTGAAAAGGTTCAAGAAAAGATTCATACTTGGGAGCTTGAGTGCGCTGACGCTGAAGATTTGGTCCTTACAAACTTAAAAGGCGAAGTCGTAAAAATGGCTATGTCGACGACGGGTTCTAAGGTTCACTTTAGCCAGACTTTGCATGAGGGTGAGTACAATTTAGATTATACTTGCAAGCTGCTAAAAAATTAATGCTAAGACTAAGGTTTTCATGATTTAATGAAAACCTGATGAAGAATAAAAAAATATATAGCTGGGCATTTTATGATTGGGCCAACAGTGCCTTTACCACCACGATCATGGCTGGATTCTTCCCAGTTTTTTTAAAACAATACTGGGGCGCAGGTCTGGATCCGATTCAAACGACGGCCAGATTAGGAACAACTTTATCGGCGGCAAGCCTTGGAATTGCAATCATCAGTCCCTTCTTGGGAATCTTATCAGACGTTCGCGGTAGCAAAAAAATATTTCTTTTTATCTCCATGCTTTTTGGCGTTGTTGGCAGTATCGGTTTAGGTTTTTTGCAACCGGGTCAATGGCTTGAAGCTTTAATTATTTATGGCCTGACCTATATGGCTTACAATGCCAGTTGTGTTTTTTATGATGCCCTCCTTCCCAATATTGCCAGAGGCACGCAAATGGATTTTGCCTCATCAGTGGGATATTCATTCGGATATCTTGGCGGAGGAATATTATTTCTTATGAATGTACTTTGGTATTTAAAACCTGATTGGTTTGGTTTTACTGATGGTGTGATGGCCGCGAAAGCCTCTTTTATTTCGGTGGGAATTTGGTGGTTTTTGTTTACATTGCCTCTTATGAAATATGTCCCTGAAAACAGACCCGAGGCGTCTGCAATGATGCCAAAATCGGCAAGCTTGTGGAAAATGACAATGGCAAGTCTTGTGATCCTTAAGGGAACCTTTAAGGAATTGCGCCAACATAAAAATATTTTGACCTTTATGATCAGCTATTGGCTATTTATTGATGGCGTCTACACAGTGATTACCATGGCTGTTGATTTTGGAATTGGCCTCGGTTTACAGTCGCAGGATTTAATTGCGGCACTTCTATTGACTCAATTTATTGGCTTTCCCTTTGCCTGGATTTTTGGTTTTTTAACACCAAAGTTTGGTTGTCGTAAGCCGATCTTATTTTGCATTGTTGTGTATTCTTTGACAGTGATTTTGGCGACTCAAATGTCGCAAGCTTGGCATTTTTATGTATTAGCTGGAGTGATAGGAATGGTTCAGGGCGGAGTCCAGTCTTTAAGTCGAAGTTTATTTGGTAAAATGGTTCCAGTTGCTAAAGCGGGTGAGTACTTTGCATTCTTTAACTTAGTTGGTAAGTTTGCGGCTATTTTTGGTCCCTTGTTAGTGACAGCGACGGTTTTACTCACTGGGAATCAGCGTTGGGGAATGATGGGCTTACTGATTCTATTTATTCTTGGTGGTTTTTTTCTTTTTCGGGTGCAGGAGCCGGATCACCTTGCTCCGGATCACCTCGCTGATGGTTCATAATTTCTTGGGCCTTTTTTCCAGTAATCCCAAGCCACTCGGGTAAAAAAAACGCAATCGCGAAAAAAGCCAGCAAACACACTATAAAAAGGACTATGAGACTTAAAAGCATTTCCTTATTTCCCAATTGAAGATTAAAAGTATTCTAAGGCTCATAGATGGGAAAGTGAAATGACTTTTAAAGTAAAAGACCATTATTACAAAAAAGCGAAAGAGCAAAATTTTGCGGCCCGGTCCGTATTTAAACTTGAAGAAATCGACTTAAAATTACGCCTTTTTCATTCAGGTCAAAAGGTCCTTGATTTGGGTGCGGCTCCTGGTTCGTGGTCACAATATGCATCTCAAAAAATAGGTCCTTCGGGACGCATTCTGGGTCTTGATTTAACCGCTATAAAAATTAAACTTCCTAATGCTGTTTTTCTGCAGTCTGATATGCGAGATCTTAATTTAGAAAATCTGATGAAAGAAAATGGATTTGAGCCCCCCTTTGATTTAATTCTTTCAGATATGGCGCCCAACACAATAGGGATTCGAATCACAGATCAAGCCAGATCCTTTGAGCTTTGTGAATTGGCTTTAAACCAGGCGCGCAAGTATTTAAAGCCGGGTGGGCACTTTGTCTGCAAACTGTTTCACTCGGATGAATTTACGACTTTAAAAAAAGAAATCTTAACAAGCTTTGAAAGATTTGAAGCCGTAAAACCTGATTCCACCAGAAAGATTTCTAAAGAGATATTTCTGATTGGACTTAAAAAAAAACCTAACAAGGGAGGAGCACCATGAAATGGATTCTTATATTTTTTCCAGCCGTCGTATTTGCAGAAACTTGTCCTCAAGGTAATTATCAGAAATGTCAGACCATTTTGCAAAGCACTCACGCAAAAGCTAAGGCTCAAGTTTTTGCCGAAAAATTTGATGCTGTTTGTGCTGAAAATAAAACTTTTCAATGCATAAAAATAGTGGTTCGCGGAAATATTCAAGAAGAAATTAAAATGCAAGCCAAAGAACGCGGCCCAAGGTCAGCTCTGTTTGCGGTTAAATTAGAAGATGATCAATACATCTTTGTCTTTGCTCAAAAATAAGATTTGGTTTGAATAATAAGGATTTAGAATGATGAAAAATATTTGTGTCTTTCTTGGTTCGCGTTCAGGCATTGACATTGAACACACAGTGGCGACAAAAAAACTGGGTGCCTTGATGGCAAAAAATTCCTTAAGATTAATTTATGGTGGGGGCAGGGTTGGTCTGATGGGAATCCTTGCAGATAGCGTGCTTGAAAATAAAGGCGAAGTGATCGGCGTGATTCCCAAATCTTTATTTTCTAAAGAAGTGGCGCATACAGGTCTAACTAAGCTGCATGAAGTTTCAAGTATGCATGAGAGAAAAGCTTTGATGGAAAGTCTGTCAGAAGGATTTATTGCTTTACCTGGAGGCTTTGGAACATTGGATGAGCTTTGTGAAATCATCACTTGGGCTCAAATCGGAATTCATAAAAAACCAGTTGCATTACTGAACAATAAAGGTTTTTTTGATCACTTTATAAAGTTTGTGACCCACTCGTGCACGGAAGGCTTTATTGCTCCCAATGATGTCACCCAGCTTACAATTTCTGAAGATCCCGAAGTGATCATCCTAAAATTCAGTGCCCCAGCCGGCTCTGATAAAAAGAACATTAGACTTAACGGTTGCAGAGGCCGGAAATAAACCATAATCAATACTTGCCGGAATAAAAGTGCCTTTTTTTAATGGATAATCTAAACCTGCTGAAAATACCCATAATTGATTGCTGGTGAGATCTGCCGTTCTAAGAACAGAACTTGATTTACTGAGCGCCACCAAAAAACCATAGTACCCACCAGCCCAAATTTTAAATTTTTGACGATAGAAATAATACTTAAAGCCACCATAGCTGGAAAGATAAGTTAGGTTGACGTTACAGTCTGACGACCCATCGCAATCTGTAGCTCCATTGCTGTTTCCAGAAACCTTAAATTGCTCTAGTCCTAAGAGGGCGCGAAATTGAATTTCTGGAGTGTGGGAATAGTCGTAAAATCCTAAGATCCCAAAACTTGTGCCCTTCATGGCCACAGAAGTTCTTGAAGAAGAACCGGCTGGGATAAAGTCAGCCTGCATTTGACTGCTCAGCTGACTGCCCAAAAGGCCCCAAGAATTCCCGGCTTGAGAATTGATACGCTTGTAGCTCACTTGTTCTGGCGAAGGCATTGTAGGTTTTGTGACAGTGTCTTTTACGGCCTGTTGCGAGAGTTTGAAGCCAACTTCAGCTTGGCCTTTTAATACTTCAGCAATGGCGCGATCATCTTTGACTTGTCGAATACGAATCACAGCTTTTTTTTTGCCCTGGGAATTAAGCAAGAAATATTTCTCACCGGTCCTCATGCTTTGGCCGTCTAATGAAATCAGCATTTTTTCATTCTTAATGCTTTGAACAGTGGCCGCAAATCCATCAGTGGACAAAACCAGAGTGATAAAAAAAAGAACTCGCATTAACATCATCTTTAGTCTGTCATGGTAAATGCTGAAGTAAGTATGGTTTAGTCGTATCCCAAGAGGCTTGATCATTAAATTGGTAGGTGCAAATTTTCTCGGTTTTAAGATCGACCACTTCTACAAGAGGGCCGGTGTCTTCAGCTACTAAAAATTGATGGTCGCTGTAAAAACTTCGAGCTGAAAATTGTTCTAAGAAATCGGGATCAGCTTGCAGTTCTAAATTATCACAGCCAATAAAGGCCGCCGTTTTCATATAATCAGGAGATTTAGTTTCAAATTCTTTTCTCCCGCTGGAGCTGTAGATTGTACAGGAAGTGAGAGTCATAATAATTAGAAAATGAAGCAATAAACGCATGCATTATTGTGGCGGGTTTTTTAAAAAAAGAAAAGCCCTTCCTGGGAAGAGCTTTTCTTTTTTCTAAATTGTCTTATTTAAAATTAACTGACAAATCTTCAAAGAAGCTCTTAAAAAGGAATTTCTTCTGATGAATCAAAGCTTGGCTCCGGACCAAAATCTTGGAAAGTTTCGCCGCCACTAGAGCTTTGGGAGTTCTGAGAAGTGCTGCCAGTGCGCTGTTCGCCTTGAGCCCCTAAGAACTGAACTGTCGTCGCAACGATTTCAGTGGTGTATCTTTTTTGGCCTTGCTTGTCGTCCCATTGACGAGTTTGCAGACGACCTTCGACATACACTTGACGACCTTTAGTTAAATGCTTACCGCAAATTTCAGCTAATTTTCCCCAAACGACGATGCGATGCCATTCTGTTTTTTCTTGGCGCTGCCCATTTTTATCAGTCCAATTTTCACTGGTTGCTAAATTCAAAGACGCAACAGTTGAGCCTTGAGCGATGGTTTTTACTTCAGGATCTGCACCCAAGCGACCAACGAGGATTACTTTATTAATTCCAGACATTTCTATTCCCTCCAATTCAAAAGGATTCTTGTTATATGCCACAGAGAAGTCAATTAAGGACTTCAAGTGATTGATGAGGTTTGCAATTGGAACTCCGACCCCTAAGCTAAGCCATTGGAAGTCTTAAAAAATCAACAGTCCTAGAGGCGGACTCAAAAGGTATATTAACGCAAGGCGTTTACGGTGGGAGGCATCATCAAATTGGCCGCTGAAATTTTCATTCGATATTGAGCGCCATCGGGCAAGGACGTTTTGTAAAGATCAAGGAAAGCCAAGAACAGAGCGGCTTTGTCTTGAAAACTTCTTTTCACTTTTAAATCAACATCCACTGAATAATTGCTTATCACGGGAGTGAATAGGCTGCCATTTTTAACGATGGTGATGCCAAGATTGCCTTTAATTTGCCCAAATATTTCATCGCCTTCATTGCCAATAACACCTTCAGTGATATTCAAGCGTCCACCGGAAAGTTTTCCTTTTAAAGAAATTTGCCCCAATTTTAATTCAGGCAAAGTCAATCCACCCATGGGAGTTTGCAGGTTCGAGGCTGGCAATTCAAACTTATCAATTTTTAATGTCACATTACTTTCTGGCTGCTCGGTAAAAGTAGGATCGATTTGTCCTTCCAGAAGACTTAAAGACATTTGACCGCGAAGTAAAATCGGTAAATTCACCAAACGACGAACTTCTAACAAACTAAAGTTCGTAAGATTTAAATCCAT
The DNA here is from genome assembly GCA_043720615.1 of Pseudobdellovibrionaceae bacterium. GTDB lineage: Bacteria > Bdellovibrionota > Bdellovibrionia > Bdellovibrionales > Bdellovibrionaceae > JAYWDA01. The sequence goes on from JAYSSI010000015.1 coordinate 12,782, forward strand.
CTGATAGCGCTCAACACTATTTTCTGAGCGTTTGCCGCTGCTGACTTTTAAATCTAGCGCCCCTTTCATAAATCCTCGCACGGAAAAATGACCAAAGGGCTTTTGCTGTAAAAGTCCCGGGATGGAAGGAGACAGCGTCAGCTCTTGCGCTGAAAGTGGAGCTAAATTAGATGTTTCAATATAGACCTGCTTTAGTTCCATGCCGGGCTGGGGAATAATACTAATACCCATTTTATCAAAACGAACATAAATACTATTATTAGTTATTTTTGCCACTTGAGATGAAACTAAATCGCCAAGATCATCTAGCGGAAATAATACAAATAGAAATACCAAAACAAAAACTAAAAAAAGAAAAAATTTTCCGCTGTTGTTTTTAATGTCCTTAAGGAGCTGACTTAATCGTTCGATCACTCTTCGTCCTCTTTACTTTTTGCAGGTTTTCCTTTTCTAAAATTAGGACGCTTGACCGGTTCTTCTGGCTCGGGTGTCGGCGGTGGTGCAATTTCTGGAACGGATAACGAAACCATTCTAAAAATCGCATCAAAGTATCTTGCATCTTGCCGGTTAGGGAACATTTGCAGTGAAGTCATTTTTACGCTGGGACTGATAGATTTTAACTTGTAGCCAATATCAATAATTTGCCGAAGATTTAATTTTGCTAAATTTACGGCAACAGCCCCTTGTGACATGTCGGCAGGAATAATTCTAGAATCTTGAGTCACTAAAGCCACTGAAGTGATTTGTTCGGGAGCCAATTGAATTTCTTTTAAATAAGTTTCAATCTGAGTTTGCAAAGTCTCAGGGGGCGGAGCTTGAGGAATATCGGGAACGTCAGCAGATTCTCTTGAGGCCTTCAGTAGTCTTCTGACGATATCTCGTCGATCTTCAAATCCTTGAACTGAAATTTGACTTTCAGACCAATAGCTGTACGGCACTGAAAAAATCATAAAACAAGAAATCACTGTGGCGGTAGCGATCACTAATTTTTGCGCTCTTGGCGCTAAATTTTGAAACCAGTCGCGCAGTTGATTGTAGGCACTACTTTCTTGGACTCTTTCCCAAAGCTGCTTGAAGGAACTTAAAAAGCGTTCTTTTAAATCATCAAAGTTCATTCCAAAGATCCTTTTTGAATATTTCGATCCACTTGAAATGTGAAAGCAAAAGGAGTTTTATTTTTCCAAGGGCCTAAGCTTGATTTTTGAACATTGACTCGGCCGTCGTCAGCCACATTAGCAAGGGCTTGCTGAAACAGAGAAACTTCTTTAGGTGAGCCCAAGTAACCTTCCATCAGCACTGTGCTGTCTTGCATATTTAAAATTCTAACATCAAGTTTTATCGCCGTTTTGACCGGAGTCGTATCACTGATTTTTTTTAAGACTTCTAAGTTTGAATTCATACTTGCAAGTTTGGTCAATTTTTTTAAATCATCGGCTTGCTTAGCGGTTGTTCGAATATATTCTTGAATTTTTTTATCCGTTGCAGATTTACCTTGAAGGCCAGCCACGTTTTTAGCTTGGGACTTCAAATTACTGCGCGCCGCTTGCTCCATGGTGTCTGCAAAATGGCTGCGAACCACGGTCCAAACCAGCAAGGCCGCTATCAGAGCCCCGCTCCATTGTAAAGTCGGTCCCCAGTTTTGCCAGAATCTTTTCACTCTGTTGCTTTGTCGTGCAAATTCACCTTTTAAAAAATTAGTCGGAGGATTTCGAGGCTTACGAAGCGCATCCACCGCTAAACCTAAAGCCACTCCTAAAATAGATTGCGCTTGATCTGATTTTTCAAAGTTCACTTGCGGATAGTTATTTAAAACTCGGCTGCGATTCACAGGCACTTCTAAAGTTTGAGTTAAAAAAGCACCTAAGCCTTTAATTTGTGAAACTCCGCCGGTCATATCGACTCTTTGAATTTGCCCATTAAATTCAGAGCTAAATTCCAAAAGAACTAAATGAAGATCTCGAGCTAAATCTCGAACATTTTGTGCAATCAAATCAGAAAATAATTTGGCTTCATATGTGGCTTCTTGCCGACTGGGTAAAATAAAAGCTTTTTGTTCCATCTCTCTTTGAGCCTCACGAGGCGGGAGATTATATTTTTTGGCAATGGCATCAATAATCTGAGCCCCTCCCCAAAGAATGGAACGAGCACCGATCAGTTGAAAACCTTCGTAAGCACAAACCAAAGTTCTGGTGTGGCCAATATTTAAAATAATTGAAATCGATCGGTGTCTGCGATCCGCACTGTCTTCAACCGCTAAATCCAGAGGAGGCATTTGTGGAGGAGCATCAAACCAACGTTCATAAATATTTGCCAAGGCCGTGGCTTCAGTGCTTATGAGATAAGGCGAAATTCCGCCATCTGAAATTAATTGAGTTAAATTTTTAACATGTTGATTGGGAACGGCACAGGCCAAAATTTCCGTTGAATTTCCATGGTACTGAATAATTTTTGCATCAAAGACGGCCGAATCGCTGGAGAAAGGAATATCTTCTTCCAATTCAAAAGCTAAACTTTTATTAATTTTGATTCGATCTTTAAATGGAAAAATTTTATTTCGAAGTGCCACTCGGTCTTGACGAATCGCAAAATTAAATCTTGTTGTATTAGAATCAAAGCGAGTGACAAGATCTCGTAAATATTCGATCACTTCAATATCTTGATCTGTTCCCGGCGGACGAGCGAGCTGATGAACTTGATAACTAAGAACGGAAAAGCCTTTGGATGTCGACAAAACTTCGACAACTTTGATATGGCTTGAACCTATATCAACACCGACTGACTTCATCTCTTCCTTCCGTGAAAGAGTTAGACTTTAGTACAGGAAAAATTTTCCCTTATTGCTCGGACCAGTATACGACACGAGGGGGTCCTTTGGAAAGTCTTTCTGCAGGATTTTTCTTCGTGGCTGGTTTTTTATCTACGGGTGCGCTGGGATCATTCGGATCTTTGGGTTTGTCTTTATCCACAAAGTCTTTAATCCGTGATGAGGTCTTGTTAATATCCATCACGATGGCCACAATCTTTCTCGAAGAATTTTGAAAAGCGCCATTGGCGGTCACGCGAAAGCTTGTCATGCTATCAAAGGTGATAGGCCATTCATCAGCTTTGCGCGCTTTCATTTTTTGCCCTGATTTTTCGCTGACAAAACTAAAAAAGCCATCCGCTGAACTGAACGGATTTTTTTGGCGTTCCTGAATAATAACTTGCGCGATATCTTTTGTGATACCAGGGTCTAGTGACTGTAAAGCTTCAAGCGTTGCCGTATTGGGATTTACCCCTTTCAAGCCATAAATAGTAACCCGAGGCTCAAGCATATCAAAAAGATTATCATCCATATAGGGGAGCATGCGCAATTCACCGACCGTGCGAAAACCTCGATTAGGAGGTAATTCTTGGGATTGAAATTCACTGTACTGAGATCTTTTATCGCCGTTAGAGCCATTCCAAGACGGACTCATAAAATCTTTCATCGCACCGACTAAATCGTCAAAGCGAAAATTGCCGTACTCTTTCCGAAAGGCTTCGTCAGACTTGACCCGCTCTTCAAAAAGACTGAGTAACATTCTTTCCGTATTATTTCTTAATGTTTCTGAAGGAGAAATTAAATCGTTAATATCAATTTTTGAACCTTCATCAGCAATATCTAAAGTGTATTGAGAATCCATTAAAGACTCTTCTTTTTTTTCTTCGGTAGCATCCTTATCAACCGCACTTAAAAACTCAGTCGGTAAGGGCCACTGTATGGGAAAACTCCAAATTTGATCAATATAGGGAGCGTAAGGAGTGTTTTGCAATTGGTCGCCAAATTTGGATCTGACCGATTGATAAAGCTTGATTCTTAAAAGTCCAATTTCAACAGCGCCTCTGGCTGTATAATAAGCTTTCATTCGATCGAGCTCTTGCGCGTTCACATTATAATCAACACTTGTGTCATACATAATTTCAACCGCTAAATAAATAATTAAAGCCATGGTAGAAACAGCTAAAATCATCGCCATGCCACGCTCATTGCCCAGAGGTTTTAAAATTTGACTGCGCTTAATTATGCGCTTAATGAGTTGGCGTAGTCCCATTCGCAGAGTCCTCCTCTTTATTGTTAGGGAAATGAATGGGCGCCACCACTTGCATGGAATATTTTTTAACTCCGTCGCCTTCGCCTTTTTCAAACGTCAAAGAAATTTCAACCGCCGCAGGAAATTTTCCTTTGGTGGTGGCGTCGCCACCGCTATCGCTGCGCCATTCAGAAACCCAATCTTGTTTACCTTTACCGATATAACGAAATTTTAATTCCTTCACATGATCTAGCAAAGCAATTTCATTTCCGCCTCTGGTCACTTCCGAATCAACGACGGGACTGTTTCTGCGCCAAATGCATTTTCCCTGACTAGTTTCGCGGCAACCTTTGAGCGAATATCCCACTTCTTGAAAATCAGCTTGCCGGCTATTGGCTTGGATTCGGCTATTATTTGTTGTCACAAAATTCATATTATCTTCAGCGCCCGAAAAAAAAGTCGTTGGATCTTGCCTGGGAGCTTCGCGAATTTCAGGAGCTTCTGGAACAGGAACAAAACCTGGGTTACCTGGTGGGGGCGTAGGAGCATTCAGTTTTTTTAAATTCTGAAGGATTTCAATTTCAAAATCGCGGTGATGGTAAGCCAATGCTAAATCTCGCTCCATCAGTCTTAAAGAATCTCGCACGCGTGCAAGATCATCAATTTGATCTTGCAATTTTACTTTCGCCGTCATGCTTCGTTGAATGGTTTGTGCTGCTAATATGGACATCACAGCAAGGATAGCTACGGTCAGTAAAGTTTCAATCAAAGTAAAGCCATTGGGTGATTTTTTAGAAGATCTCATTTGGGCATTCCAGGAACAGCGATTTCTTTATCGTAATCGACGAAATATGTCGTTATAGAATAAGTCACTTCATTGCCGTTTTCAGGTTGGTACATGACACTGACTTTAACTTCTTTCACTGTTTTATTAAGATGCTCTTGCAGCTGCTTCATAATCATAATTAGCGCTTCATTGGCGCCATTTTCTCGGGAAGTAAGAGTGCTGCTGAGATCTGGAAAATCAAATTTTTTAGATTCAAGGGTGGATCTGTACTGAGGATAATCAGAACCAAAATCGTCTTCTTCGGGGCCTTCGGGAATTGAATCCAAAGGCTTGCCTTTATATTTTAAATCGACTTCGACCATTCTTCTTTGTAACAAAGCAATCACTTCAGTTTTAACTTTGGTTTTACGGATGCGAGCATAGCTTCCACCCCAAGACGTGGTTAATAAAAGCAAAGCGGAAGATAAAATAATCATCGCCAGCAAAACTTCTATTAAAGTAAAACCCTTTTTCGTCATTGATTCAGATCCTTCAATGATTTTGCCGATTCAAAAATTTCACATTGGCCGGTCAGGGGACTAATAACAAAACTCCAGGTTAAATTTTCTCGGTTGGTGACTTGAATCACGGAAGCTTCAACAAAGCCTTCAGGAAAATAATGAATGTAAGCCATGCCCTCGGTGATAGGGGATTTTGTATTGATCGTTTCGACAGAGCCAAAAAAAAGACCATTAGGAAGTTCTTTCTCTTCTTTAAAAAGAGACGTGTCTTTTTGAAAATTTCTAGAAGTTCGTGAATCGGCTTCGCGATCTTCCTCTTTTTCTTCATAAAGATTGGCAGGGATAGGTTTTGAACCTTGCATAAATTCAACCCAGTAGCGATGCGGTTCAGCGCTCATATCAAAAACAATTCTGTAAGTGGCATTTTTAAGTTTAGCACGACTGCGAACTTCTTTAGTTAAAGAGGTCAGCTTGCGAGCGACTTTTTTAATATTGTCGCTCTTTTTAAAAAGGGCTGGAATTCCCATCGCTGCAATGCCAGCAAAAATAGCTAGCACAATCAGGATTTCAACTAAAGTGAAACCCTTTGAAGATCTGCGATTGCAATTAGGCTTACAGTTCCGCTTAAAGTTCCTCAGAGGAGATATCAGCATCAAAGCCCTCTCCTCCTTCTTGTCCATCTTTACCTAAAGACGTGATCGAAAACGTTTGTCCTTGGGATGTAAAAGAAAGCTCAGTTCCCCACGCATCTAATAAATCTTTTTTCTTAGCATAGGCGAGGGGCCCCCAGTTGGTGCAATCGTCTTTCGTCACTAAACTTTGTAGAGTTGATGGAAATTTATTACAGTCTGAGTAATAGCCTTGCAAAGCATTGCTTAAATTAGAAATTCTAATTTGAGTTTCTCGAACTTTTGCTTTTTGCCCTTGTCCGAATAAATTAGGAACTAAGTAGGCAGCCATGGCGCCAATAATCGTAAGAACGATCAAAATTTCGATTAGAGTCATACCAGCTTGATTGCGCATGTTTTGATTCATGTAAAAGCTCCTTCTTGAAAGCTGCTTTAAAATTACTTCAACCGACGGCGGATGTCATCTCGAAGATAGGAACCATGACAGAAAAAACAATGATAGCAATAGCTAAACCCATGACAATCGTAACAACGGGCCCCATCAGACTTGTCACAGACTCTAATTTATTTTTGACTTGAAAATCATAAGCATCTGCCACCTGAGAGAGCATATTTTCAAGTTCACCGGTTTTTTCACCAATATTGACCATATGAATAACAATCGGAGGAAACTGACCTGACTTTTTTAAAGGTCCAGCAATCGATTCCCCTTCACTGATATTATTTCGCGCGCCGTCGACGGCCTCTGCAATAACAGCATTATCAACCACATTGCGAACAATATCTAAAGCGTTCAGCATAGGAACGCCGCCAGTTAACAATGTCGCAAGCGTTCTGGTAAAGCGACTGACGGCAACCATTCTGACAAGAGGCCCTACATAGGGAATGGTTAAAGAGATCGCATCCCACTGAGGTCTTCCAGTCGGACTTTTTTTCCAGTTTTGAAACAGCAAATAAAGAATTGTTATAGTGCCGGCAATTAAATACCAGTAATTCACCATAAATCCGCTGATTTCTATAATCACAATAGTTAAGAACGGAAGTTTTAAACCCGGTGTGGATTCAAAAACCGCCACCATTTTTGGAATAACAAAAATAAATAAACCCGACATCACTAAAAGCACCGACACCAGCATAATAATCGGGTAGGTCATCGCACTGCTGACTTTTTGTCGAAGTTCAGCCGAAGATTCGGTAAATTCGGCTAAGCGCATAAGAATAACATCCAAAGAACCAGACATTTCCCCAGCTTCAACCATCGAAATAAATATATTCGAAAAAATATTTGGATATTTGGCTAAAGCTTTATGAAAAGGACTTCCTTCGTTCACCATATTTTTACAGTCAGCGATGGCTTCAGATAAAACCGGATGCTCGACTTGCTCTGCCACCGCAGCGAGTGCATCGACTAAGGGAATATTCGCTTTGATTAAAGTCGCCAATTGCCGAATCATTAAAGCTAAATCTTTAATATTCACGCCGCCGCGACTTGAGGCTTTTTTCTTGCGCGAGCTATCGGCTTTTTTTCTATCTCGAATATCGACAACAAAGACATGTTCTTTTTTAAGTCGAAGCCTTGCCGCCCGCATATTTTCAGCGTCAATCACACCTTTAAGATTTTTGCCTTGTCGGCTCAGACCGCGATATTCAAAGAGTGGCATGATTACACATCTAGCTGAGTATTGCTCAGCAGCTCTTCAATGGTTGTGATTCCACTTAAGACTTTTTGAACTCCATGATCTCGAAAGGTTTTCATGCCGTTATTGACGGCTAATTTTTTTATCGTATTGCCATCTTTTCTTTGCATAATTAAAGATCGAATATCTTCTGTGACCTCTAAAACTTCAGATATGACAGTTCGACCCACAGTGCCTTTTTGATTGCAATGCTCACAGCCTACGGCTTTACAAATATTTGATTTTTTAGCCATCTCACGATTGATTCCCAAAAGTGAAAGTTCAAATTCAGAAGGTTCGTAGGGAGATTTGCAATGCGGACATAAAACTCTGACCAAGCGCTGCGAGATTACTGCTAAAATAGAAGTGGCAATTAAAAAAGGCTCAGCTCCAATATCAATCAATCGCGGAAAAGAGCCAGCGGCATCATTGGTATGAAGAGTGGAAAACACAATATGACCGGTTAAAGAAGATTGGACAGCCAATTCACAAGTTTCTAAGTCTCGAATCTCGCCGACCATAATAACATCGGGATCTTGCCTTAGAAATGATCTTAACCCGACCGCAAAAGTCAGTCCAATTTTTGCATTCACTTGCACTTGCCCAATGCCATGGATTCGATTTTCAATGGGATCTTCAATGGTTAAAATATTTACGTCCGTATTATTAATGCGAGTCAGACATGCATAAAGCGTAGTCGATTTACCTGAGCCCGTGGGACCCGTGACAAGTAGAATGCCATAACTTCTTAAGCACATATCAGAAATCTTTTTAAGATTATCATCTGAAAAGCCCAATTGTTCGAGCTCAAAAACCACATTGGATCTATCTTGCAAACGCATGACAACGCGCTCGCCATGTGCGGTGGGGACTGTTGATAAACGAATATCAATATCTTTACCGCCAACTTTCAGAGGAATCCTGCCATCTTGAGGCAAACGCTTCTCTGCAATATTTAAATTGGCCATCACTTTAATCCGAGAGGTGATTGCATTTTGCAGTTTTTTAGGTGGTTTATAAATATCAAAAAGAACGCCATCGATTCGAAAGCGCACCACCATATCTTTTTCATAAGGCTCTAAGTGAATATCAGACGCTTTTTCTTTCACCGCGCGAAATAAAAGGGAATTCACTAATTTAATCACGGGAGCATCGTCTTCGCCGGCCTCTAACAGATCAATAATGGGATCATCTAAATCGTAATCTTCGCCTTCAATTTCATCTAAGCCTGATAAATTAGCGGTGGATTTTTCATAAACTCGATTGATGGCATCTTGAAGTTTTGAAAGAGTGGCTGTTACAAATCGAACTTTTTTTCCAAAAATCACCTGCAGATCATCCAAAGCTTTGATGTTCACTGGATTTGCCGTCAGCGCAATCACACAATCATTATCTTCTTTGAAAGGAAGGATCGCATTGGATTTAGAATAATTGATCGGTATATCGCGAATCAAATCTGAAGAGATATCATTGACGGGAATATCTTTAATAAACTCGACACCCATTTCCTGACAAAGGGCTGCCACCAATTCCTCGGCGGACGTGTATTCCTTTTGAGATAAAGCCGCGCCCACAGTCATCGGCCGTACCGCAGAGGTGCTGGCTAAAACCGATTTTAATTGATCGGCTGAAAGGGCAGTGCTTTTACTAAGGATATTTTGAATATCCATGAATCGTTTGTCCTATTCTTTTTTTAGATTGCCTTGAATTTCTTCTGCCGTTGCTCCAAATGGATCTTTGCCACCTTGTGCTTTAATGTAGTCTAAGCGTTGTCCCAATTTTTGACCGACAATTTCTCGCAAGCGCACAGGTGTTCGAATCACTTTCGGCGTTAAGAAAACAGTCAAATTTGTTTTAGCTCGTGTTGAACCTCGCGATTTAAATAACCAGCCAATAATCGGTAAGTCCCCCAACAGAGGAACTTTGGTCACTTCTTCCGAATCTTGATCTCTCATCAATCCACCAATAATGGCCGTATCGCCATCATTCACAACAATCGTGGTTTTAATTGAACGCTTGGCTAAAGATTTTGTGCTATCAGCGAGAGCTTTCGGTAAATTTTCAACCTCGGTTGGTTGAACTACTTTTTGATCCACTTCCATTCGAACTGAATTTGTTGCAGGAGAGATCGAAGGTTTAATTTTAAGCTTAATTGTCGCATCTTGAAAATTAGCTGTAAAAGTATCGGCAGCCCCATTAACACCAGGTGTTTTAGTCAGACTTGTTGCCACCTGATCGCCCACTTCAATTTCACCTTCTTGATTATCAATCACCGTAATTTGAGGGCGAGATAAAATATTAGCTTTTGTTGTGCGCTTTAAAAAATTAATAAAGCCCACTAAAGAAGGAATTTTCAAAGTGGTCTTTGTTGCGGGATCCATGACATCAACAGTTTTGCCTTGGGCAAAACCTATGATGGTGCCGGCTCCGCCGGTAGGACTGAGCATGCTTTGTAAATCAAGATTTCCGTTAAATCCTGTTTTTCCATAGCCGGAATCAGAGTACTGATAATAACCCACTTTCCAATCATCCCCAATGCTGGCTTTCATTTCCATAATAATAGCTTCGACAAAAACCTGATCTCGAGCGATATCTAATTTTTGTAGTAAACTTAATACAACTTCATAATCTTGCTTGCTTGCGACAATCACTAAACTGTTGGTGCTTTTATCAGCGCTAATTTTAACATCGCCACCAAAAATTTCCATTGTTCCGCCGCCGCCACCAGCAGTTGGTGGAACAAAAGCCGAGCCTGCACCACCAGCAGTTGGTTTTGGCGCGCCTTCTTTAGCAACTCCTTGCATAACGGTCGCAATTTTTTCAGCATCACCGTATTTCATGTAATACACATGCACGCCGCCTGAATCTTCGGGCTTAATACGGAAATCTAATTGCTGAATTAATTTTTTAACTCGATTGATACCAGCCTTACTGCCTGTCACAACAATCGAATTGGTACGATCATCAGGAATGGCCATAAAAAAACCACCGCCAGCTTGGCCAGCTCCAGCGCGAGTGAATCTTGGCACACCACTTGAAAATGTTCCACCCCGAGCGTTACTTGCTTTTTCGCCTTTATTAACAATGCGATCAACAAGATCTGCTAAATCTTTGGCTTTACCATATCTGATGGGGATCACTTCTAATTGATCTTCAAAGCCTGGCACGTCCAACTGATTTAAAATTTTCATCACGCGGTCAATATTAGAACCAAAGTCTGAAATAATAATCGAATTCGTAGGAGAATAGTGATTGATTTCTCCATTGGTAGAAACCAGCACTCGCAGATCTCTTGTCACTTGTTCGGCTTGAATATGTTTGAGTGTCACAATTCGAGTGATCAATTGATCGGTGTTAGGATAGTAAGCTCCGGAATAGGTTTCAATACTATCACGCTGAGCATTTCTAGCTAACTTCACTTTTAAAAAGCTTCCACTGGGAACAACCGTAAAACCATTAATAGCTAAGGCTGATAAAAAAGCTTTGTAAGCTTCGGCCACAGTGATTTTACTAGGAGCAACGATAGTGATTTTACCTCGAACGCCAGGATCAATGATAAAGTTTTTTCCTGTTAATTCGCTGATGGCTTTAATGACATCGTTGATATCGACATTGGGAAAATCAAAGGACTCAATGGTTTCAGGAAAATTTTCGTTGGTGATATCTTCAGGGCTGGCTTTCGCAAATTTACTTTTTTGGGATTCAGTCAAACCCGAAGATTTTTTTGTTTGGCTCGTACTTTGTCCACTGGCAACAGGCGCCAGAAGACTTAAAGTTACCAATACAGAAATGAATCTTTTCATACTTTACCCCATCCTTCGTCGAAACTATTTCACCTGATATTTCAGGGTCTGTCGTCTTCCGTCACGTTCAACTTGTATTTCAATATCGCCAGCTGTTCTTAAATTTTGATACATTTCCATGGCCTGCTGAGCACTGGTCACAGGATTTCCCTGAACGCCCGTAATCACATCGCCATTCGTAATTCCAAGCTCTGTATAAACACTACCGGGCTCAATAGCAGTGATGCGGAAACCATAAATATTTCCGCTCGCATCTGTTGCAGGCAAGGCTTTGGCTTGGCGCAAAATTTCTGGTAAATTTGTCAGCTGAGCATCCAATGTAGTACGACTGATGCGAAATTCATTTTCACCCACTTTGCTAACGATGTTGCCACCGCCAGGAGTGACTTTGGCCGTAGTGCCAAAGCTGACTTTGCTATCAGTTTTGATTTCTAAATATTCCAAGCGATTGTTGTTAAGATTTCTAATGATCACTTTCATGCGCTCAACTTTTTCAACTGTAGCTAGGCCTTCAATTTCTTTTTTTGGAGTGTAGGAAATCACCTGATTTTTGGATTTAACTTCAATGGCTGCAATCGAGCGCTCAGGATTTGAATGCACCAGAGTACCTATGAGATTCAAAGGAAGTTGCGACAAAGTAGGGGGCGCATCTTGCTGACCACCACCGCCTTTTTCGCCATGTAAAATAGGAGGAATGATGCCGTCAGAAGAAAAAATATTTCGACCAATGATCGTATTAAAGGCGCCAATTTCAAGTCCGGTCGTTATCGGAGGCGGTTTGGGTCTTGCGGGGGGAACTTGGGTTGGCAGCATGCGATCGCGGAAAGCTAAAATTAAAACATCAGCAGTGCCAAAGGCTAAAAACAAAAGAAAAAGATAAGGAAAGAATCTTTCCCAAACAGGCCGTGGGCCTGATTTGTTCTTTAAATTTTTTAGTATGCTCACACCAAATCCTTTGATGATTTAACAGCCCTTGAATCCTTCAAATGCTATCCTAGCAAATGAGCAGGCCTATGGCATGGGAAAAAAAATCCCTGGACCTTGGGAGATGTCCTGGACTTTAGCAGGGGAAACGGGATGGCAAGGACTCTACTGTTTTACAATTCTACGCATTCTATAACGACCGTCAGTGGTAGCACTTTTGAAAAAGTTTTGTAAAGTGGCGCCAGAATTTAGTTCATTGTACATTTTGGTCATTGAACATGAATTTGTTTGAACTGTTTTTTCATTTAAGTCATAAGCGTAACTGTAAAAACTTTGGGTTAAACATTTTTTAAAGGCCGTGGCATTTGCCATTTCAATACTGAATTCCATCGCATTAAGCACATCCTTATCGATACCTAAAGCAATCGATAAATTAACTTTTGAATCCGTCGCAATATTATTTACAAGCATTTGGCTTTCATTAAAAATAGGTTCAACTGCCTGGAAGCCTCCTAAGGCGTTATATTTACTCATTGAAAAGCCAACCGGATTAATTTGACTGTGACAACCAATACAGGCTGGTCCCGATGTTTTTTGCTGATAGCGTTCACGGGTTGTAAGGTTGGGATCTAGGACAGGCGGGGTTAAAGCATCGCCTAAATTATCCGGTGGATCTGCCAAAGTTAAACACAGCAAATATTTTCGTGCGTGAATACCGCGCATAACTGGGTTTTCTGAATGGCTTCCAGACAATAGCATTCCAGCACGAGTTAAAAGACCACTTCGCTCTCCAGCAGGTAATCGGACGGCATTTAATTCTGTGACAGCTGCGGGAGCCGCAGTTGTCTGGCCGTAAATTCTCATTAAACTAGGATCTCTGGCAAAAGAAATATTACTGGTTAAGACCTCTTTGTAACTGCGATTATTTTTTGAAACATACGAAACTAAATCAATGATTTCTTGAGCCATATTTTTTCTTAAGGTGTCATCAGCCATAATACCCAAACTGATGTATTTAAATTTTTCATGAGTCAAAGCATTGAAATCTGGCAATTGGTCTAAATGCAGCCATTCGCGAGTAAACTGCCCCACGACGGGGTCCATTCTTTGCGAAACGTAATCAAGGGCCATATTAAAACCGGCGTCTTGGGTGAGGTCATTAGAAGCAGCAATACTTAAAAGGCCTTCATCAGGAATTTTATCTGAATATAAAAATGAAAGTCTTCGAGCCATTGAATACGACGATAATTTATAAATATCACCACTCAACAAAACAACATCTGTCTGTAAATGATTTAAAAAGTGCGGTGATATCAATGTTCTGAAAATCAAAGCCTCGACCCCTGCTGTCGTGCTGGTAGCTTGTAAAAACTCACTCTGAAGGGCTAAGTATTCATTGTTTAAGTTATTATTAGTTTGCTCAATGGGTCGACCCCAGGCTCGTAATGTGAAATTTCTAATCAAAGTGTTCTTACAATCCGTATTAAGTGTTGTGGCAATGGTGTAGATGCAAGTTCCCTTATTGTAATTGATATAGGTGCTGATAAATTTACTTAAGTTCGTAGCATTGACGAGCTGGGTGGATACTTTATCAGCAATATCAAAGTAAGCTTTTGCATGAATCGACGAGAAATTTCTATCGCCTGTCGAATAACCACCACTCGCGTCACCGGGCAACAATCCGATGGGATTAATAGGGTCTAAAAGTGCTTTTGTTGCTGGATCACCCAAAGCCCGACTGATGAGATCAAAAATTGAATTATAATATTCTGTTCGAGAGAGGCGTTTTGCATTCACCTGATCAGGCTGTTCATTGATGTCGCAGGCAAATTGATTTGAATTAATAAGGTCAGGGGATAAGCCAATCACCCAATCAGTCATCATTTTATATTCTTCGCTTGTTAAAGTTCCAACAACAGGCATATTTCGAACACCGTTATCAATAGGGTAGTTCTTTAATCGATAAATCATTGGAGAGCTTGCAATTTTTCCAGGAACAACAAGGCCTGAGTTCACAAAATCTTTTTCAGTCGCTAAATTAAAACTAGTAGCTCCATTCGGGCCACCAACTTGGTGACAACTGACACAACGATTAGCCATAACCATTTTAGCATTATTAAATGCCAATAACGGATCCACTTGTTGAACCGTGAAATTAAAAATTGATTCCGCTGAAATGTTTCCAGCAACATCTAAAGCCTTCACTTTAAAACTATGACTAGCGACACTTAATAAGGTTAATGCCACTGGTGAGACACAGGCCGCAAAAATCGCATTATCCAAAGAACATTGATAACCAGCAAGGCCCGATCCAGAATCCATCGATGAAAATGTCATATCCGCTGATTTTAAAGTTGTTAGGGCGCCAATGTTTGATGTGAGAATAGGATTCGTCGGAGGAACCGTATCAACCACCCACGTCGCACTTATCGGTGTGGATAGAACTCCGGTCGCGGAGACACCACGAACTTTAAATGTATGCATGGTTGAACTAAGATTGCTATAACTTTGAGGACTTAGGCAATCGACAAATGCATTTGTGTCAATTTGACATTGAAAAGAGGAAACACCAGTTCCAGTAAATGTAAAAGCTTGAGATGTACTTTTAGTAAAGGGCAGGGTGTTAGAGGTAAGATTGATGGTCGGAGCCGTTAAATCAATCAACCAATTGTAAGAGTAAATTGAGCTGATATTACCAGCGTTGTCAGTGGCTTTCAGTTTAAAATTATGACTGGTGAGGGTTAAATTTAAAAAAGTAACCGGACTTTGGCAAATTGAAAAGGTTGCATTATCTAAGGAACATTCTATTTTGGACCCGCCAGATAAATTTTCATTGACCGAAAAAATAAAACTGGCAACGGTCGCACCAGTTATTGCTGCCGGAGATTGAGAAACCATAATCACTGGAGCAGTGATGTCTTTTCTAAAATTTAAAATGGCTTCACTGATAACACCTGTGGTTGTCTCAGCGATCACTTTTAAAATAAAGTCACCGTCAGCTAGGCTTGGAAAAGAAATACTTTTGGAAATACAATCTTGAATAAGGTTACTTCCTAATTGGCATTTAATGGATTTAAGGGCCTCGTTGTCTGTTGTAGTCACATCAAATGAAATATTAACTACTGAAGTTTTAAAAAGACTTTGGTTTGGTAAAAAAGAAATAAATATTTGAGTCGGAGTTGACAAAAATGAAGCCGAATTGATTTCAAGTGCTTTTGACACTTTAAATCCTTTCGAACAATTTTGAAAGGCAAGCAGGTTGAAAAATATAATAGAAAAAACTATCCCTAAATGAAGTTTTTGTTTGCGAGATTTTAGTGAAAAAATACTCATGGTAGTTTCCTATCTATCGAATTATTTTCTATAAAACTGGCAGCTTGTATTTGAATTGTTTTAAATCATATAAAGCGAGGGTGGGTTTAAATGTATTATTTCTATAGTTATTCAGGGTAATGTCGATTCGATATGCATAGCCAAACCCGCCGATGCTGGTCAGATTTTTATTTAAATCACCAATATCAATTCGATTGTAAAGCTGGGCATTTAAAGCGTTACGTTCATATTCTAATGGGGTGAAACCCATCGCTTGGGCGATGCTCACTAATAATCTGTTATATGAAACTCCGCGCCAGTTATTTGAAAATTTTAAATCGCCTGGAATTTCATTAAATCGTTCGACTCCAGCATCAGCTCCTTTAAAGGCGCCCTTGGCTCTGTCCGCATAGTCAATATAGTTGCCAGTTGTCATCGTGCCACCGGCATTGCCAAATAAAACAACTGGGTGAGATCCCCAGCCGTGCACTTGGGCACTTTCGTTAGTGCAGTAAATGAGTGAATTATATAAAAATGATTTCCCATTACTTGGATCAATGGCAGACGATAGATTTTGAACGAGTGGCGCAATGAAGTTTTTGTAGATGGTCGCCTGTCGCGCGCCAAGACGCTGCCACTGATATTTTCCATTTGCGATGGTGAGCGGTTGATGACTTGTCAGCTGATGATCAAAGGTTTCTCCATCGACGATGCCCGAGATATCTTGCATCTGTGCAGATAAATTCATCACGCGAACACTGTCGCACATAATAGCGGCCGACATTAAATCGGCGACGGCTTTGCCTTTGGCTTGAATATAACTAAAGCCGCGCGAATCATCAGTGCTTTTAATATCGATATGGGTTGTAAAAAAATCTTTATGCTTACACTGTGCTGTTGATGTTAAACTAAAGCCTCTTTGGATATCGCTGAATTTATCAAAGACGTTATCCAGTGCTAGTTTATCTTCTTTACTAATATTTTTACTGTTACGGACGCGATTATAATCTTCAAGGACGCGATTTAAAATATTTGCTTTCGGGTTAACCGCGGCTGTTTGTCCACTTTCTGGGTAGCTCCCATTTGCAAATAAGCCGTTGTACAAATTGCTAAAGTAAGTACCGATGTTTGAAGTATTGACCACCGAAGATCCAGCTAAGGATTGAGAAAAAGAACTTCCGTTGTGAGTCGATATCAACGGTAACGCCCCAGGATTAAATTTAGCGCTACTATTTAAAAAATAATCAATTGTGGGAACCGTTTTTAGGAGACCATTATCGGCATCGCCAGGGGGGAGCCCTCCCAAAATCTGAGTAAAACCATGACCATATCGGGACGGCAAATCAAGACTTCGTAAGATGTTCATTGATTCTAAGTAGGGACTTAAACTAGATCCATACAAGGGAGCTAGGACTGACGTATTTGTTGGAGCAAACTCCCGCAATGGCTGCCAACGGACATCATGGTGGCCATTGACCCCTGGACTGATACGATTTGGTTGAGGTAAGTTATTGATTTGTGCGGTGCTGCCATTATTCGGAATCCAATAAGAATTGTGGCCGATTTCGTAGCCATTGCTGATTGTTATAAAACGTTTGATCGTCGCAGGCGGTGTTTGCGCCCATAACTCCCGAGGCAGTAAGGAAGTCAAAAATGGAATCGTCACGAAAGCGCTAGCGCTTCCTTGCAAAAACATACGCCGTGATAAATTATTATACTTCATTCTTAATCCCTCTATTTGCCGCTTTAAATTAAAATTTATGGACAATACTTTTGATCTATTTCCCCAACGATCATCGACTTCATTGTAGAGCCGCCTTTATATTTAGTAGAATCGAGGGTTGTCCAACTGATTCCATCTTTACTGCGATAAGCTTTTTGCTTGTCATATTCGTTACCCCAAGCATTTAATATACTGACATAAGTTCCTGTTTTAGGATTGTACTGGGTTGTTGCCGTCCACCAGCTAGGAGCATTGATTCCGTCAATCTTGGTGGGTGTACTTGTCCATGTTAAGCCATCTGAACTTTTCCAAGTTTGGCCCCGGCTCCAACCCACAAACTGAGTGCCATTAAACACAATCTGAGTCCAGCTTCCACCGAGCATAAAACCAGTCCAAGTTTGGCCATTATCTGTCGATCGGGAAACATTTCCTTCGTTGATGATGGAATCGTAACTGAAAGAAACGATCACGCCATTGCCTTCGGCAAAAGTTCTTTTCTCAGTATTTCCTAGTAAACCTGCGGTGATTAATTTCCAAGTTCGACCTTGATCGTAACTGATTCCTAACTTTTGATTGCGTCCCGAAGCAAAGATTTTATCATTCAGTCGGGTGAAAGATGGATAATCAAATTGGTTATTGATATTCCCAATATCAGCGCTGATCAGCTGCACCCAGCTTGTTCCATTATTGTTTGAGGTGTACCATTTTCCACCCTCAGCACCATGAAAAAGATAATCTTTACCGTAGGCAATGCCTCCACCCCAGGTGCCATCATGAATGACAGTCCAATTAATTCCGTCTTGAGATCTTCTCACTGAGCCATTGTAACCCCAGCCGTAGTTGGCATAAATATATCCGTTGCCAGCATCTATCCCGCGGCTGGCTGACGCAGAATGATCGCCGGTGATGGCGCCAACATCAGATCGGTCATTGATCCAAGATAAACCATCGTCGCAGGACATCACAGTTCTGCCAACATGACCTGAACCTATAAAAATTGATTTCATTGTGATGGTTGGAGCAGGAGGAGGGGCGGAATCGACGGTGAAAGAAAAATTTGATTCCACAGAAGTGTTGGCTGCCAGGTCGTAAGCTCTCACCTTAAAAGTATGACTGCCATCTGTCACAGTGACCACCTTAGGAGAAGTGCACACCGTGAATGGAGATCCATCCAAGGAGCACTGGAATTCTTTAACTCCGGACAAGGCATCGGTGCTTGAAAAAATAAAACTTCCTGATTTAGAATTTCCTATAGAGCTCAAACTCGAAGTCAGGTTTGGCTTTGTGGGAGCAATCGTATCGACAGTCCAATTATAAATAACAGCTGCAGATAAAACGCCTGAAGCATTTCGACCGCGAACTTTAAAGCTGTGGCTTGCTGAAAGTAAGCCAGAGTAATCTTTAGGACTGAGGCAAGCACTATAGACTGCACTATCTAGCTGGCACTCATAACTTACAATTCCCACGCCTGAAAAATTAAATGAGGCTGCAGGTGAGGAAGTTATACCAGGAGGCATTGTGGTCAACTGGACTGTAGGTACTGATAAATCGACGGTCCAATTATAAGAATAAACCAAACTTATATTTCCTGCTCGGTCTAAAGATTTGATCTTAAAATTATTCAATCCTGTTTGAAGAGAAGTCAGTGCTTTAGGACTAGAACAGGCCGCATAAGAGCTGCCATTGAATGAACATTCTGATGATAAAACACCCGATAAATTGTCAGTGGGGGTGAATGAAAAAGTGCCAGTAGTTGCATTCGTTAGCGCCGGTGGCGCCTGAGAAACCATGATCATAGGTGGAGTGGCATCAATTTGGAAAGTTTTAACAGCTTCTAATGTCATACCAGCGTTTGATAACACCATCACCTTAAGGGTGTAGTTGCCATCTGGTAAATTACTGAACTGAATGGATTGATTTCGGCAGTCTTGAATGGGGTTACTACCAAGTTGACAGCGGATGGATTGGATCGCTGAAGCGTCGAGGCCTTTAACGACAAAGGCTGTTGTTAAAGAGGGCGTACTGAATAAAAGAGTTTTATCAGAAAAAACGATTTCTATCACCGACGAGACAGCACTCAGGCTTGTGAAATTGGAAGTCAGCTGAGTTTTAGCTTGCATTTGGTTTGAGCAATTTTGAAAAGGAAATAGTGCCATTAGTAGCAGCAGGGAATTTAAAACAATGAACTTACTGGTTCGCAGCTTTATCAAAATTCCCCCGAATCGAACTGTCATTATCTCATAATCTGTATCGGATTTATCTAGAATTTTATGATTAGAATTAATCTCAACTTAAGATGTCCCAATATAGAGCAGATAAGCCTTAGCTTGCTGTCAGAAAAAGAAATATTTTAATGCTGAAATCTCAAAATGAGTCGCTCATATGGCTTAGATATTTTCTAATATTTTTAACCAACGAAAAAAGGTTCAATTTCGACGTGGTTTTCGTTATTGGGGTGCAAAAATGAAGGGGCCTCTTGATCGGGTGGAACCATACAATAAAGCCCATAGGGAATTCGAGCTCCCACCCAGCCGGGTGGTTTTCTTAAATGAAGATCAGAGCGCATTTGAGTGTAAACTAAAAACTCATTTTCTTCGGCCTCATTGTAAGCGGCATGAATAAGATTATCAAAAATATCTTCGTTGTCCGCATTTAAAAAACTTAAATAACGAAAATTCATCGGCGCTTCCATTTGCAGACGAGTGATTGGTTTTGTTAAAGTTCTTGTCCAGCCTAGAAGTTTTCCAAACTTTAAAAACTGACGAAAATTATGGGCTACTAAAGAATATTGCAGGGGAATAAATTCCTGAACCTTGCGTGAAGACCAGGGCGCAACACAGCCCACAATATTTTCTGCTGAATCATAAGCGATCAAAAAATTTTCAATCTGCAAGCCATCCCACCGAGCTAATTTATCGCCAAAACTTTGTCGATCCCAGGCCGTCGATAAATCGCGATTTTTCGATTTTTGCAAAATATAATCCAGCAAAGCATCTTTATGGCGAAAACTTCCACGCCGAATTCGGATGCTGCTTAAGGGTTTATTCGCCCAGGGAAATTGACCATGCAAACTGACAATATTAAATCTTCTAAATAAAAAATATCTTGGCAAAGGCCGTCTGATTTGGTGCGGTCTTACAAAAGCATTCAGGGCTTTGGCTTCGGCCATATTTAAAATCGAAAAAAAATGAGACGTATTAAATTTCTTTTCTATTTCTGCCATCGCTGGAAGAAAATGCTGAGCCCATGCAAGAATGGCTTTTCGGTTGGAAGAAATGCGAAGATCGCGACCAAATGCGACCGAGACAACTTGCCCTTCAAGTAAAACATTATTAACCACAAAACTAGCGCTGCCTTCGATTTTACCACTTTCATCATCTAGCATTAAATAAGTGATATGTCGATCCGACTGCAATTCGTAAGGTTTAAAAAAATTTTCCCCGCGATCCACCTTGAGTTGAACTAGACCTTGCGTTGGAAAGCCTTTATAGAATTCAACAAGGGCCTGACTCTGTGCGGGTCCTGCAATTTCTAATTTCATGGATTCTTTTTCCAGGGCACGTCCGGTTGATGATTTTTTAAGTTAAGCCATCTTGCAGCGACAAATAAATAATCGCTCAGGCGATTTAAAAAAATCATGGCCTCTTGAAAACGAGGATCGTGATGATTTAATTCGGAAGTTCGGCGCTCGGCTCGGCGACAGAGGGTGCGTGCAAAGTGCATATGACTGGCTGCAATGGACCCGCCTGGTAAAATAAACTGATGAAGGGGCGGGAGCTCGGCTTCCATGAAATCAATTTGTTTTTCCATTTTTAAAACGGAGTCGGCGTGAAGGGGAGGAAGTTGAGAGCTGATTTTTGCGTCTTCACAAGCCAGCTGGCTGCCGACATTAAAAAGTTCGTTTTGAATAGACTCTAAATACTGATTAAGCGATGGTTCTAATTCAGAAACATAATGGCGAACAACTCCTAGATAACTATTCAGCTCGTCAACCGTACCATAAGCTTCAACCCGAGGATTAAATTTATCAACACAACCACCACCAACCAATCGAGTTTTGCCCTGATCGCCCGTCCGAGTGTAGATCTTTGCTTTGGGTGGTGTCGTCATGAAAAGTCCTTTGCTTTCATAATGTTAAACTATATCTTTATCGAGTCAACGAAGCGAGGATGAATTGTCGAACTTGATGGTCACCATTCCCCATTCTGGAGAAAATATTCCTCCGGAGGCGACTTGGTTAAAATCTCTGCCAGAACATATCTTAATGTGCGACGTTGATCGCTTTGTCGACCGACTTTACGAGTCCACATTAATTCAACTAGGTATTCCATTTATAAAAACCAATTGGCATCGTTATGTCGTCGATTTGAATCGAATTCCTCAGGATGTCGATGCCGCCAGTGTCGAAGGCTCAAAAAATCCAAAGGGACTTCATAGTCGAGGTTATCATTGGTGCGAGACAACTTTAAACCAGCCTTTATTAACGGCTCCTATGTCTCAGTCTTTGCATGAAAAATTCACAAATTTAATTTACACGCCTTTTCATCAGCAAATTCAAAATCAAGCCCAGCAACTTTTAAAAAATAATTCTAAAATTTATCATATTGATGTTCATAGCATGCCGTCGATGGGAACAAAAATGCACCGAGATCCAGGACACAGGCGGGCAGACATTGTGATCAGTGACTGTTCAGGAAAAAGTTGTCAGCCTGAATTTAAAGACTTAGTGATTGCTGCTTATTGCACAGCCGGTTTTAAAGTGGCTTACAATTGGCCATATCTTGGCGGTCGGCTGACTGAACAATATGGGCAGCCCACTCTTGGTCATCACGCTTTGCAAGTCGAGCTTTCACGAGATTTATATATGAATGAATCGAGCAAGCAATTTAACGAGGCCGAGGCAAAGCTCGTGCAAGAAAAAATTTCTTCTGCTCTAAAATACATTCAAGCGCATTTGCCACAGTAATTGATACAGTAAATTTTACGGCTTTAAGCCGAGGTGTTTGGGAATGATCACTGCAAAAAAAATAATTCGCAGATTAGCGTCTTTAAAATTAGCCGTTTTTATTTTAACTTACATCAGTGTGGTGATTGCTGTTGGGACTTTCGTTGAATCAAAACTTGATGCCGTGGCTGCCAAAGCCTATGTCTATGATAGTTTTTGGATGTATTTAGGTTTAGGGGCTTTGGTTCTATCTTTGACTTCGGTCATGGTGGATCGTTGGCCGTGGAAATTAAAACACACTTCTTTTATTCTAGCTCATATTGGTATTATTACGATTTTAGTGGGTTCGGTTTTGACCATGAAATATGGTCTTGATGGTAATATGATCATTGGCATCGGTGAAACTCAGCGAAATATCTCTGTTCCCAATCCACAAATTGTTATTTACGCCTCTTATGGCGATAGGCTTTCTAAAGTTTTTGAAATGCCCATGAATTTTTTTAAGCGAGACCTTAAAAAAGATCCTTTGATTTTTAACTCCGATGCTGGGGAGTTTCGTTTTACCGAGTTTAAGCCTTACGTTATCCCTGAGCGAAAAATAAATCCAGCGACCGAGAAAGATGCATTCCTTAATCCTGGAGCGGGGGTCCGATTTCAAGTTTCCAATGGCCAATTTCAACAAATTGAATGGCTGGTGCAAAGAAAAGCAGAATTGGGAGCCCAGCAAGATCTTGGCCCTTTGCGGGTGAAGCTGGGTGGAATACATATGATGGATGGCACAAATCAGGTCATCCTAAATCCTATTTCAAAAGATGAGATGCAGTATCAGGTCTTTGCTAAAAATCAAAAAGTAGCTCGATTCAAGGGAAAAGTTAAAGAGGGCGATAGTTTTGATCTCGGATGGATGGGAATGAAACTTAAAGTTTTACGTTATCATTTTAAGGCGCGTGAAAGTTGGGAGATTAAAGATCGAGCCGCACCTACTCCGCTCACTGTTTCGGCGGTAAAACTTAATTTTAAAAATGAAGATCATTGGATTATTCTTAATGACACACTTCGAGTTTTTACCGATACGACAGCTTACTTTGTGTCGTATCTTCATGAAAATATAGATTTAGGTTTTGGGCTGACTTTGAAACAGTTTATTAAAGAAAATTACGATGGAACGCAAAAGGCAATGGAGTATAAAAGTAGAGTCTTAGTTCCTGAATTGGGAGAGAAAGAAATTAAAATGAATGAACCCTTGGAATATAAGGGACTGACTTTTTATCAGGCCAGTTTTCAAGAAGACAGTTTTGGTCAACCTTTGGCGACAGTTTTAAGCGTTAATTATGATCCTGGACGATTTTTAAAATATTTTGGTTCGTTAATTATGTTTATGGGTATGATGTTATTATTTTACAATCGCAAAAGCTGAGGAGCTGGATATGAAAAAGTTAATTTTAATTTGGACTCTCGCCCTGACCTCAGTTTTTTTTGGTCCCTCAAGTTTTGCAAAAGAGGGTGACGGTCTTCTGTATTTACCTGTGCAAGATGGGGGGCGGATCAAGCCTTACGATACCTTTGCCCGAGAAATGCTACAGTTAGTTTACGGTAAAACCTCATTTCAAGGCCGAGAAGCTTATGAAATTATTTTTACTTGGTTGTTATCTCCCCAAGATTGGCAAGACCGTGATCTTTTTGAAGTCAGACATAAGGAAGTTCTTAAACAATTAAAACTTAACGAAGATAAGCGTTGGTACACAGCCAATGAACTTTTTGATAATGAAACCTTTATACTCCTTCGCGGAGAACTTCGCGCCAAGCAAGAAGCCAAAGAAAAACTGTCCCCCTATTTACAGGCCTTGCAAAGATTAGATAATCAGTACGCCATTTTTCAAGAGCTCGCAGCAGGTCGATTGCTCCGAGTGGCTCCAGTCGCTCCTCCGACGGCTGAGGAAATTGCTGCAGGAAAAGGCCAAGACACAACTTGGGTTTCGGTAGCTAATTTGAAAGAGCCTCTCCAAGGTGCTTTTTTAGAAATGACTAAAAAGTTTATTTCTAAGATTGGACCTAAAGACAGTGCAAGCCCCTCTGCAAATGAAAAGTCTTCTGAGATTTTAAAAGCTTTAGATTTGAGTGTGCAAAATTTTAAAGATTTAGCCCGGGCTCAAAATCCGACATTATATGATGACACTTCAATGGTTGATGCAGAAGTCGCCTATAATTTGTTTCATCCCTTTCGCTGGGCCTATTTATGCTATCTTATTTCATCTCTATTAATGCTGATCGTCTGGATCTTTAGAAAAGATTATTTTCTTAAAGGTGTTTGGTTTTTTACAATTCTTGGTTTTTGTCTACATATCTATGGTTTTTCAGTCCGAATTTATTTAGCAGGACGGCCACCAGTTTCAAATATGTATGAAACGGTTGTATGGGTGGCCTTTGGGGCTGTGTTATTTGCTATGATTTTAGAATACATCTACAAGTATCGATTTATTATTTTTGCCGGAACATTAGTGGGATTATTTTCATTAATTATCGCCGATTCTGCGCCCGCTGTTTTAGATCCAAGTTTACAGCCTTTAGAGGCCGTTTTAAGAAGTAATTATTGGCTGATTATTCATGTGATGCCGATCACTATTTCTTATGCCGCTTTTTTCTTAGCTTTTGTGTTGGGTGATATTGGTTTGATTTATTTTTTAAAAGATGCCGAAAAATATCAAGGGCAGATTAAGGCCATTGTCCTTGCGATTTATCGATCCATCCAAATTGGTGTGGTCTTTATTGCCCCGGGAATTGTATTGGGTGGATTGTGGGCCGATGTTTCTTGGGGAAGGTTTTGGGGTTGGGATCCTAAAGAAACTTGGGCTTTGATTGTTTTATTGGGATACATGGCGATCTTGCATGGGCGAATGACGAGTTGGATTCGGGATTTTGGCATGATCGCGTCAGCCGTGATTGGATTTAACTTAGTGATCATGGCTTGGTTTGGAGTGAACTTTGTTTTAGGCGCGGGACTTCACTCGTATGGTTTTGGTGCGGGCGGTGTGGAATACGTTTCGGTTTTTGTCGTCATTCATCTCCTTGCGGTTCTTTATGTAGGAATTTTAAATAAAAACCGTGGCAAAAAAACAACTTGATTTAAGTGCCTAGGATTTCAGCACAGCTGTTAAAAAATCTTTATTTTCAATTGGTTTGCAAAAGACAGTTGCCAAGATCACTAAGTCGTCTTTAAATATCAAAAATTAATTAAGTAGGGCCATTTATTATGCAGCATGATTTTAAGTCGTTCTCCGTAGTTGCGGCGGTGATAGCGTTTTTGTTGATGGTTGGATGTACAAAATTCCAACCAGGTTGGGGATATAACAAAGGTTATGCTCCAGCTCAGCCGATCGCTTTTGATCACTCTTTGCATGTCAGCACCCACAAAATTCAGTGTCAATATTGCCATCATCAAGTCGAAAGAAGCAGGCATTCAAATATTCCAGCTCTTAGCACTTGTATGAATTGTCATTTGCAAGTGGCCACCGATAAGCCCGCCATTCAAAAGTTGCGTGAGGCTTACGATAAAGGCACTTCGATTGAATGGGTTCGCGTTCATATGCTTCCCGATCATGTTAATTTTAATCACGCCGCCCATTTATCAAAGGGTGTGAACTGCCAAACTTGTCATGGCCCGGTCGAGACCATGAGCAAAGTTTATCAATTCAAAGATCTCTCGATGGGTTGGTGTGTGAATTGTCATCGTCAGCCTGAAAATAAAGCTCCTTTGAACTGCACTACTTGTCATCAATAAGGTGGAATAAAGATGTCACACGATAACCATCACTCGGATCATGAGCATAGCGATGCTGAGATGGCTGCAAAAAAAGCCTTACGTCCTCAAATTCAAAGGGATCATAAATATTGGCTGAGCCTTGAGCAATATCATCAAGATCCTGAATTTTTAAAAAAAGCTGCAATGGAATTTGAAACCTCGCCTTTAAAAGAAGATGACGACAGTGAAGGTTTTGCTCGTCGTGATTTTTTAAAATTAATGGGAGCTTCCATTGCTTTAGCAAGCGCAGGCTGTATTCGAAGACCTGTGCAAAAAATTGTTCCCTATGTTCAGCAACCAGAAGAAGTGACTTTTGCAATTCCCAATTTTTACACGTCCACTTATTTTGATGGATCCGAAGGCTTAGGTCTTCTTGTTAAAACTCGTGAAGGTCGCCCGATAAAAATTGAAGGCAATCCGCGATTTCCTCTTAATCAAAATGGAATTTCAGTTCGGTCACAAGCTTCTATTCTAAGTCTTTATGATCCAGAAAGATTACGCGCTCCTCGAAAAAATATTTTTAATGAACAGAGAACCAACAAAGATACAATCAATGCTAATTGGGATGATATGGATGCGAAAATCGCAGATCAGCTCAAAAAAGGTAGCGTTGTTCTTTTAACTGGAGCCTTGGCATCGCCAAGCACTCGTTCTATTGTCCGTGAATTTGGTGAAGCCTTTAAGTCTCGGCACATCACTTGGGAACCTTTGAGCCACGAAGAAATTCGTGAAGGTCAAAAGGCATCTTATGGTGACGACAGTGTTCCTTTTTATCGATTTGATAAAGCCAAATTAGTTGTTTCAATTGATGCGGATTTTTTAGGAACTTGGCTTGCGCCAGTGACTTTCACTCGTCAGTTTTCTGAATCACGTCGAGATCCTTCAAAAATGGCTCGAATGATTGCCTTTGATTCTAATTTTTCTTTAACAGGCGCTAATTCTGACATTCGAATTAAAATTAAACCCTCGCAGCAACTGACTGTGGCCATGGGTCTTTTGCATGAATTGATTGTTGTTCAAGGAAAGTCCTCTTACTCAGAAAATTCAAACGTAAAAAATTCTTTGGCAGGGTTTTCTAGCGCTGCACAAGCGCTTGGAATTAACCCTGAAAATTTCAAAAAAATAGCCAATGATCTTTGGGAAAATCGCGGACAAAGTCTCATTGTTGCCGGCGGACTTCCGACGCGTTCAGAAAATTATTTAGATCTTCAAATTGCTGTCAATATGTTGAATTCTATTTTAGATAATGATGGCAAGACGATTGAACCCAAAGGTGGATCTCCTGGTTTAACGGGTTCTACGGCAGAGCTTTTAAAATTGGTTGAAGAGATGAAAGCCGGCAAAGTAAAAACTTTAATCCTGCACAAAACCAATCCTATTTATGCTTTACCAGCTTCTCTTGGTTTTACTGAGGCCTTAAAAAAAGTGGCCATGGTGATTTCAACAACAAGTCACATGGATGAGATCGCTCATCATTGCCATTATATTATTCCTGATAATCACAACTTAGAAAGCTGGGGAGATGCCGAATTTGCCAGTGGAATTTTAGCCCTTCAGCAGCCGACCATTCGAAGTATGTATGATACGCGCTCATTGCAATTATCATTAATGACTTGGGGTTTTGTTGCTAAGCAAGGGCCAAAAAGACTTCTCGCTTATGAAAGTTATTACGACTACTTAAAAAATTATTGGAAAGAAGAAATTTTTCCTAAATACGGGAAAGGTTTAAACTTTGAAGATTTTTGGTTGAAGCTTTTGCAAGAAGGTTCCGTCGGTGAGCTTTCAAATGGAACTTCTCGAAACTTTAAAGCTGATGCCTTGGCTTCCATCAAAGCACCCGTGGCCCAAACAGGTTATGAATTAGTCCTTTATCCTACGGTTCAAATGGGTGATGGCACTGAAACAAATATTTCTTGGTTGCATGAGCTTCCAGATCCCGTGACTAAAATTGTTTGGGATAACTATGTCAGTGTTTCTATGGCAACGGCTGAAAAGTTGAAGCTTAAAGAAGGTATGATTCTTGAGCTCACAGTGAACGCTGTAAAAATGGAACTTCCGACGCATATTCAGCCAGGTCTGCATGATGATGTTATGGCCGTCGCTGTTGGTTACGGAAGAACACAAGGCGGAAAAATCACCAGCGGAATCGGCAAAAATGCTTATGCTTTCATTTCTCTCAAAGGCGATAAAGCGATTTTCTCGGGTCAAAAAGTAGAAGCAAATAATACGTTTAAAAAATATGACCTCGCATGCACGCAAGGACATCATACAATGGAAGGGCGACAGATTGTTGCCGAAGCCACTAAAAATGATTTTGTAAAACACAAAGATGTTGGTTTTAAGCGCCATCACACATGGTCTATTTGGCCCAGTCACAAATACAACAGTCACAAGTGGGCTATGGCTGTCGATCTAAATACTTGCACAGGCTGTTCTGCTTGTGTGACCGCTTGTCAGTCAGAAAATAATATTCCTGTGGTCGGTAAAAAATATGTTTTACAAGGCCGAGAAATGCATTGGATTCGAATCGATCGATATTACACGGGCACTCCTGATTCTCCCGATACAGTTTTTCAACCGATCATGTGTCAGCATTGTGACAATGCTCCTTGTGAATCAGTTTGCCCAGTTCTTGCGACAGTTCATACCGATGATGGCTTAAATGCGATGGTTTATAATCGCTGCGTAGGGACGCGCTATTGCGCTAATAATTGTCCCTACAAAGTTCGTCGCTTTAACTGGTTTAATTATACAGTTAATAAAATCGAAAAGCCTCTCCATATGGCATTAAATCCCGAAGTCACAGTTCGAACTCGGGGAGTGATGGAGAAATGTTCTTTTTGCGTTCAGCGAATTAAAGAAGGTCGCATTTCTGCAAAAGTATCAGGTCGTGAGTTGAAAGACGGAGATATCAAGACCGCTTGTCAAACAGCTTGCCCTGCAACTGCGATCACTTTCGGGGATATGAACGATGCTGATAGTAAAGTGTCACAAATGTTTAAAAACGAAAGAGCTTACACTCTTCTTGAAGAGTGGAATGCAGCTCCTGCAGTTCGCTATATGTCGAAAATAAGAAATAACGACAAAGAAATGGGTAAGCACGCATGATGAAGCGTAATAAACTGATCCTTGGGGACAAGGACCACAAAAGCATCACTGATGATATCTGCGCTCCCGTAGAAACAATCCCTGGCAAGGGCTGGCTAGTTCTGTTTTTGGGAGCTCAAGGGCTCTTAATATTTTATCTTATCATATTAGGAATCGTAATTTCTCAAGGGATGGGGCTTCTCGGGGTGAATTCTCCGAATGCTTGGGGCACCATGATTATCACTTTTGTATTTTGGATCGGGATTGGTCATGCAGGAACTTTGATTTCAGCCATTCTCTTTTTGTTTCGACAAAAATGGCGAACGTCTGTTGCTAGAACCGCCGAGGCCATGACGGTTTTTGCGGTGATGACAGCGGGTTTATTTCCGCTTCTTCATACAGGACGACCATGGTTGGATTTTTGGTTATTCCCTTATCCGAATCAGCGCGGACCTTTGTGGGTTAATTTTCGTTCTCCTTTATTATGGGACGTTTTTGCAGTTTCCACTTACGCAACAGTCTCGATTGTATTTTGGTACATCGGAATGGTTCCCGATTTTGCAACGATCAAGGATCGCGCGAAAAATAAATATCGCCGCATGATCTATGGTGGATTGTCATTGGGATGGCGAGGAACGGCTCGTAATTGGAGCCACTATGAAATGCTTTATTTAATTCTAGCAGGACTTTCAACGCCTCTTGTTTTGTCTGTTCATACCATTGTCTCTTTCGACTTTGCGGTGGCCAGTCTTCCCGGATGGCACACCACAATTTTTCCACCTTACTTTGTGGCGGGTGCGATCTTTTCTGGATTTGCTATGGTTGTTACCTTAATGACATTGGTGCGAATTGGATTTCCACAATTTAAAGACTACATCACCATTGATCATATGGAAGTCATGAATAAAATCATTATGACCACAGGTTTGATGGTTGGTTACGCTTACGCGGCAGAATTTTTTATCGCTTGGTACTCGGGCAATCAGTACGAAAGATTTGTTTTCGTCAATCGTGCTTTTGGACCTTATGGTTGGGCTTACTGGATCATGGTGTCTTGTAATGTTCTTATACCACAGCTTTTCTGGGTCAAAAAATTCCGTCGCAGTTTACCAGTCATGTTTGTGATTTCAATCTTTGTTAATATCGGAATGTGGTTTGAACGTTTTGTGATCACTGTGACGTCACTCCATCGGGATTTCTTGCCTTCAAGTTGGGGAAATTACGCTTGGTCATTCTTTGACGGAGCCGTTTTATTTGGAAGCTTCGGATTATTCTTAACTTTATTTATGCTGTATTTACGAGCCTTCCCAGCCGTTTCCATAGCTGAGGTAAAAACAGTCTTAGATGTGGGTCGTGAACCCAAAAATGGAGGCCACTAATGTTTCAAAAAAGAATTGGCGGAATGGCCGGAATTTTTTTAGATGAACATGTTGTGGTCGATGCAGCTCGCAAAGTTCGCGAAGCTGGTTTTTCAAAATTTGATGCAATCTCTCCTTTTCCTTTGCATGGAATTGAAGAAGCCATCGGAATCACTCGTTCAGTGCTTCCTTATTTTGCTTTTGGCGCCGCTTGCGTAGGATTAGGTGCAGGTCTTTTGCTCACTTGGTGGACGTCTGTGATTTCATGGCCAATCAATGTTGGTGGAAAACCGTTTTTCTCTTTACCAGCTTTTATTCCGATCATGTTTGAACTGACGATTTTATTTTCGGCGCTGACTTCAGTTGCGGCTTTGTTTTATTACTGTAAGCTTCCGCAATTTGATCCTCCCGTGATAGACCCGGATTTAACTTCGCATAAATTTGCGATTTTTATTCCGCAAAATGAGACTGGCTACGATGAAAATAAAATTTCTTCCTTACTGAAAGACTTAGGCGCTGTCGAAGTAAAGAAAGTGGCGGAGTACTAATATGAAAGTATTAATAGTTCTTCTAGTTATGGGATTGATCGGCTGTTCCAGCGAACATCCCGAGCCTAATATTGAGCTTATTCAAGATATGATGGACCACCCTTCTATCAAAGCTCAAGAGTCTGACCAAAACTCGCCCAATAATTCAGGTTCCCGAGTCCCACCAGAAAATACAGTTCCGCAGGGGTTTGTTCCTTACAAATACGGCAGTGATCTTGAGCGAGCGACGAAAGAAAATCGCAATCCTATTTCAGGTCAAGACTCGCAAGAGATCTTGATGACCGGTCAGAAATATTACGAAACCAACTGCACAGTTTGTCACGGCAATCAGGGGCAGGGCGGAATGACGGATAATTCTGTCGGAGAAAAAATGGCGCTCAAGCCCCCAAGTCTTTTATCAGCCAAAGTGCGAGGCATGAATGATGCGGGTCTTTATCATATAATTACAAAAGGCCAAGGTGTGATGGGCTCTTATGAAAGTCATATTCCGCAAGCTTACCGTTGGCAGGTCGTTAATTACATTCGTCAATTGCAAAAGAAAGCATCGAAGTAGGAAATAAAAATGGCATCGAATCAGCAGACACATGATCATAAAAACCTCGAAGTTGGAAAATTCCACGCCTCAAACAATTTAAAAACAATTGCTTATGCTTTATTAGCCATAGGCCTTTTGACAATTGTTGTGGGCTTAATGAAAAATCAAGAGCGTCTTTGGACTTCTTATCTAACCTCATTCTTTTTCTTTTCGTGTTTAGGTTTGGGAGGCTTATTTTTCGCAGCCCTGAATCACATGGTCAAAGCAGGATGGTCTGTGACGGTTCGAAGATTATCTGAAGCCATGAGTTCTTTTATTCCCATTATGCTGATTGGAAGTTTAGTTTTAATTGCTGGAATTAAATATTTATTTCCATGGGCAAATCCTGAGATCATAGCGAATGATCCTTTGGTAGCTTCTAAAACAGCTTATTTAAATGTCCCATTTTTTATTGTTCGAATGTTAATTTTTGGAGTGGGCTGTTTGATTTTTAAACATTTTATTGTGGGCAGATCTTTAAAACAAGATCACTCAGGCGATGAGCAGATCACACATCGAAGTGTGGGTTTATCCATTGGATTTATTTTATTTTTCTCACTTTTATTTTCTATTTTTAGTGTCGATCTTTTGATGTCGCTTTTACCAACTTGGTACTCGACAATTTTTGGAATTTATTGTTTTGCCGGGCTTTTTCAATCAACTCTTGCAGCGCTTGGTATTCTTGTGGTTTTAATTCGCCGGACGGGTTTAGTGAATGGCTATATCACCCTCGAGCATCAACATGATGTGATGAAATTCACTAAGGGCTTTACCGTTTTCTGGGCTTATATTGCCTTTTCTCAGTTTATGTTAATTTGGTACGCTAACATCCCTGAAGAAACAGAGTACTACTTAATGCGCTCTCAAAATGGTTGGTTGGGCATTTCTTTTGCTCTTTTGCTCTTCCGTTTTATTGTCCCTTTTCTTGCTCTATTGCCTAGAGGACTCAAGCGAAACGACAATCATATTTTGGCGGTATGTACTTTAATTTTAGTCATGCAATATGTTGATATCTACTGGATGGTTTATCCTAATTTTTACGAAGGTCATCTGACTTTTGGTTTTTGGGAAATCGGTATGATGGCTTTTTTTGGTGGTCTATTCCTGATACGACTGATTGATTTTTTAACAAAAAACAGTCTTATTCCTATCCGCGATCCAAGACTGCACGAAGCACTAAAGCATACAGTAACTTATTAATGAGAAGCCGGATTTATTCCGGCTTTGTTATTTAAAAGATTAGTTCATTTTCTGACAAAAAGAATTAAGTCCCAAGGACTTTAAAGTCGTAGACTTTACTTCTCCAGTTTTAGAATCACTTGATAAGCAGCCCTTAGGATGAAGTAAAGAACTCAATTCTTTGCACTGTTTAGCGGCGATTTTAGTAACACTGCTAGATTTTCTTTTCTCCAATTTAAGCTTGGATTTTTTTAAATTTTTCACAGCGCTTGTAATTTCGCTAGAGCAAGATTTTAGTTCCAAAGCGATTGGTTTAGGATTTGGTGCAGGTTCAAGGCTGTCAGGTTGTGACGTCACAACTTCGACTGGTGGGGCAGTTCTTTCGCCTTCCGAAGTTTTCGCAATATTTTTCTGAGTTTTTTCTTCAGCTTTTTTAAAAGCTATTTCGCATTTTTCTAGATGTTCATCTTCAGGAAAAATTTGTTCCTGGTTTTCACAGGTACGACCCTTAAGTAAATTTTTTAACTGCTGACAGCTTTCAAGAACTTTTTCTTGAGGCGTTGACTGGACACTATTTAATGTATTAACGGTGATTTCAGTGCAGTAGCCTTCAACAATGGCGACATCATTTTGTACCGCAAGGGCTTTTTCTTCTTGAGGCTCAGAGCAGGCTGATAGGACCAATAAAAAACTTAAGCCTACTAATGAATGGGATGCTAAATTTCTCACACGTCACCTCTTGTTAGGGGGCAGCATAAGCTTTTGGTGCAAAGAATGAAACTGTCAGGATTCTAGACAGTAAAATACTCAAATAAGGTAACGTAATTTGTCATTACAAGAGCTCTAAGTAGGGTCTAATACATTCCATAGAGTTTAGTATTGTTGTTGACTCATAATTTGTCTTATGAGAATTCTAAATTAATCTTCTAAATCAAGGAAATAACCGATGAAAATACTAATTTTAGGGTTGATTGCAGCTTTAAGTTTTAATGCCCATGCCATCGAATTTGAAAGTCCTGAAAGCCAGCTTATCTCCATTAAGTTTATAAAATATTCTGGCACAACTTCTTTTATTCGTGGTGAAGGCAAGAGCGTACTTTACTTACAGTTTAATGGTTACCGGATTGTCACTGCCAAAGGATTTTCAATGCCGAATATTGAGTCACCAGAGGCAGAACTCGATAATTTGAGGCTCTTTATCAAATCAGTCAGCGAGGACTGTCCCCTGACAATCACTTTTGATCGTAAGACCGGTGTGATCGCAAAAGCAAAATTGGCTTGTGATCCAATAGGAGCAATGAATCTGTAATCAATCCTTGACCACTCCTAGGGCCTCGCTTAAGACTATAGGTATGAATCTCCCAGCGAAAAGCTTTTTAAAATTCAGTTCTCGTCACATGACCTTCACCTCATTTTAATGGTTTCACATGTCTGAAATCCGCATTTCCTTACCCGATAAATCGGTCAAAACTTTCGACCACGAACCTTCTGCCTTAGAAGTGGCGATGACTATTGGGGAACGATTAGCCAAAGAAACTTTGGGCGCCAAAATCAATGGCTCCAAAGAAGTTCAGGATTTGCGACTGCCTTTAAAAGACGGAACACAATTAGAACTGGTGACAACAAGAAGCGCTGAAGCTAACGAAGTCATCAGACATTCGGCCGCTCATATCATGGCGCAAGCGGTGCAAAAAATTTGGCCCGAAGTTAAAGTGACGATCGGTCCCGTCATTGAAAACGGATTCTTTTACGATTTTGATTCTCCTTTTCATTTTACTGAAGAGCATTTTGAAAAAATTGAAAAAGAGATGAAGAAAATTGTCGACAGCGATATTCCCATCACTAAAAAAATGATCTCTAAAATAGAAGCGGTCGAAACATTTAAAAAAATGGGCGAGCGTTTTAAAGTCGAATTGATCGAAGCCTTAGAAGACGGGCAAATCAGTATTTACGATCAAGGTGATTGGTTTGATCTTTGTCGGGGTCCGCATATTCAAAAAACAGGACAGCTAAAAGCCTTTAAGCTTTTATCAGTGGCCGGCGCTTACTGGCGCGGCGATGAAAAAAATCCGATGCTGCAACGAATTTATGCGACGGCTTTTAAAGACAAAAAGGAATTGGAAGAGCATCTTCATAATCTTGAAGAAGCAAAAAAACGGGATCACCGAAAACTGGGAAAAGAAATGGGATTATTTATGTTCCATGAATCTTCTCCAGGGGCTCCATTTTTCTTGCCTAAGGGTGCAGTCATTTACAATGAATTGTTAAAACTGATGCGGGATAAGTACCGTGAGAATAATTATCACGAAGTGATCACTCCGCAAATTTTTGATGTCGAACTTTTTAAAACTTCAGGTCACTACGCGAATTACAAAGAAAATATGTATTTTACTCGGGTGGATGAGCGCGATTTTTCATCTAAACCAATGAATTGTCCTTCGCACTGTTTGATTTTTGCGTCTGATAAACATTCTTACCGTGAGCTCCCATTCCGCATGGCTGATTTTGGCCGATTGCACCGATATGAAAAATCAGGCGCCATGCATGGCCTGACAAGAGTACGAACTTTTTGCCAAGATGATGCTCATATTTTTGCACGGGCCGATCAACTGCAACCTGAAATTCAAAGCTTTATGGAAATGCTGGGGCAAATTTATAAAACCTTAGGCATGGACAATTACAAAATTTATTTATCAACTCGTCCCGAAAAACGGATGGGCAGTGATGATGTATGGGATAAAGCCGAATCAGCTTTAGAAAATGCTCTTAAGAATTTAAATTTACCTTACGAGATCAATCCTGGTGATGGCGCTTTTTACGGGCCAAAATTGGATATTATGTTTGTTGATGCCCTAAAGCGCCCGTGGCAGTTAGGGACTTTGCAGTTAGATTTTAATATGCCGCAAGCTTTTGATTTGAAATACACGGGCGAAGATAACAAAGAACATCAGCCTGTGATGCTCCACCGAGCTATCTTAGGCTCTTTAGAACGTTTTATTGGTGTTTACCTTGAGCATGTGGCGGGGCATCTGCCAGCCTTTATGGCGCCCATCCAAGTTTCTATTTTAAATGTCACAGATCGAGTCAATCCATTCTGTGAAGATTTAAAAGCGAAATTAAAAACTCTTGGTGTGCGAGTTGAGTTTGATGCTCGTAATGAAAAGTTAAATTTTAAAATCCGCGAGGCTCAGCTGCAAAAAATTCCTTACATGCTAGTTGTTGGCGACAAGGAAGCTGAAGATAAAACGATTTCTTTACGGCTGAGTGATGGCACGAATTTAGCTGCCATGTCAGTCGATGATTTTATAACTAAACTTCTCCGTGATATTAACGAGAGAAGACTTACTACAACCTTCAAGGAGGTTAGCCATTAGTCAGTTTAATAAAGGTCCAGAATTTAAGGGTGGCGGCAGTGCATTCAGTCGCGGTGGAAAAAAAGAAAAAGACGGAGGACTTCGCGTCAACCGTGATATCCGTGCTCCGCAAATTCGCGTGATCGATGACGAAGGAACTATGCTAGGTGTGATGACTGTGAACGAAGCCGTTCGCATTGCCGAAGAAAAAGGCCTAGATCTTCTTGAGATTGCTCCAACAGCCACGCCTCCAACTTGTAAAATTATGGATTACGGCAAGTGGAAATACGAAAATAAAAAGAAACAAGCCGCGGCCCGAAAAAAACAAGTTATCGTGACAGTTAAAGAAGTTCAAATGCGACCTCGCACCGATGATCATGATTTTGAAACTAAAATGAATCACGCCAGAAAATTTCTTATTCACGGCGATAAAGTAAAAATCAATATGCGCTTTTTAGGTCGCGAATTAGCCCATCAAGAACTGGGACAAAAAATGATGCGAAAAGCGATTGCTTATGTCGCGGATCTTTCCCTTGTCGAAAGTCATCCCAAAATGGAAGGCAAACAGTTGTTTTTAATTTTGGCTCCCGATGCGGTTAAAGTTAAAGATTTCCTGAAAGCCAACCCGGAGTACGCTAAAAAAGCACCTCCAACTGAGGACGATCATAAAGCTGCTGCGGATGTCGGTGGGGATGACGAAGCCGAAGACGGGGAATAGAGGACTTGTTGGACATTCGATGGGTTCAAAGACTTGATAATTTTAAATCTGCATTATTACAGCTAACGGCTGGGGTTGATCTCAGCCGTCAAAGAGCGCTGTCAGATTTAGAAAAGCAAGGCCTTATCCAGGCCTTTGAGTTCACCCACGAGTTAGCCTGGAATGTGATGAAGGATTTTTTCGCGGACCAAGGAAATAGTGAAATTCATGGATCCAGGGATGCCGCCCGAGAAGCTTTTCAAAAAAATCTGATCACTCAAGGCGACGCTTGGATGGAGATGATCAAAAGTCGCAATCTAACTTCGCACACTTATAATAGAAAAGTTGCTGATGAAATTGTCGATAAAATTATAAAATCATACCAACCAGCCTTTAAAGAATTTGAAGTGAAAATGGATTCTTTGAAGCCATGATCGACCCTTTAAAGTTCGGCCTTTCAAATTCCGAAATCCAGAAGATCCAGTCGATTTTCCAAAAATATCCAGAGATTGAAAAAGTGATCGTTTACGGATCGCGTGCATTAGGGACATTTAAACCCACCTCAGATATTGATTTAACGATGATGACTTCAAATAAGGATTTGTCCTTTCTTTTTAAAATTGAAAATGAAATCGATGAGCTCTTGCTGCCGTACAAGGTAGATATTTCAATCTACTCGATGCTGGATAACGAAAATTTAAAAGAACATATCCTGCGCGTCGGGCAAGAGTTTTATAAGCCTTAATCGTCTTGTCGTTGATCAAATTAAAAAGGTTTTGAGTTGTTTTTAAGCCCTCAGTATAGGATACCTTTTCGATGCTCGAAACTTCTGAAAGGAAAAAAAACATTCCCATTCACTTTTGATTATTGATAATGGCCCTCTGAAAAGACAGGCTGCTGAGCAGGCGCAAGTCTGGCTTAAAAAAATTGAAGACTTCGAACTTGCTTTAAAAAAATTCAATGATGTCGATCAGCCTTTATTCACCGAGTGGTACAATCTGACCACGCATCCTTTGCGAGAAGAGCTTGAAGTTCTGACGGACGAATATTTTAGACTGATTGAATTCCACAATACGATGATTTTTATCGTGAACGATCAAGATGTTTCAATGGCCCAGGCATATTTAATTCTAAAAGAAGAAAACGAAAGATTCATAGCCGGATATGCAAAAGTAAGAAGCAAGATCGAAAAGGTTCGTGAGCTCAGAAAAAAACTGATTGATGACAATTTGGACCCGGAAGAAAGTTTTGAACGCCATCGCTCTAAAGCTGAAGGCGACCATGGGGAATCTCAAAAATCTCAAGATATCGAAGAGGATCGCCTGCGGTTTTTTGAAAAACTGACAAACAGTCAGGTTTCTGAAATTTTGCGAGATCCCGAAGATGGCGCCTCTTTTTTAATGAACGCAATTGCTATTTTGTTACAAGCCTCACGCGGAGACCTTTTAAAAAAATTCTGGAAGCTAGCTCCGGGAGCTTTGAAAAAAAATCTCAATCAAATAGCACGAAAAAATTTAGGCCACAATCTGGAAGAGCTTTTTGAAGAACGTTCGGGCGGATTTCAAGAGCAAGAGGACGCGCCGAAAATGGAGAAAGCAAGCCCCGCACCTCGCAATGAAACCAGAGCAGAAGAAAAGCAACTGAAGTTAAAATCTCTTTATAGAAAAATTGTGCGAAAGATTCATCCAGATCAATTTTCTGAAGAAGTAACTCCTGAAATTAAATCTTGGTTAGGAGTTCTTTGGCATAAAGTTGTTTATTTTTACAATCAAGAAGACGCGCAAGCACTGGAAGCACTTCATCACAAAATTGTTCTAAGACTAAAGAAGTATGATGAATTAAGCGTTTCAGAAATTCATGCGGCTGCAATATCTTTAGAAAAAGAACTTCTAGAGCTTCATCGGGAACAAAAAAATTCGAAGAAAGGTCCAGCTTGGAATTTTTCAGAATTAAAAAATTATAAAAAAGTCGAAAACCAAGTTTCAAAACCTTTTCGCTTGGAAAAAAAGCGCATCTTAGAAAACATCGAAGAGCTTGAATTAGAACACGAAATGTTAGAGCGTCAATCTCGGCATTTTGCCCAGCACCACCGCAAAAAATAGCCTCTCTAAAAATGCTCTATTTGGATCCCAGGGCAGTTATTAAAAGTTGAATTCTTTTTTTTGCCTCCGTTACGGAGGTGGGCAGCGCTTTTCTTAAAATTTCCAACAGCATATCATGGTCCCATTTGACTTGATTAAGTTTGCACCATTTTAAATAAGCTAAGCAGTCAGACAGGTCGCTTTCGGTCATTCGTTTTGCTTTTAGCTCGAAGTACAAGTCCAGCTGGGGAATAAATACTTTCCCCAATTTTCCTTTTTGAAAAACAGTGCAGCGGTTTTGCCAGCCAGGAATCGAATTCAGAAAAAAAGCCCCCGCCATATTGATTGTTTCGATAGGTAACTTTAAGTCTTGGGCAATCATCATCAATTTCAAGGTGTCATCATTGGTCGACATTTCAAATGATGCCACATCAATATCCATAGTGGCGCGAGAATCAATCCCCAGAAGATACAAGGAGCTTCCACCAAAAATCAACCATTGCCCGGCGACTTCGGCCACAATTTTATCTGCCATTTTTATTAAAATCTTTGAAGTAAGCATCAGATCACCTGACTTATTTTAGCTAACCAAATTCTTCTGAATTTAATCAGCCGGCTGGGATCAATCTTATTCTCAAGCAAAGTCCATTTTTTTAAAGACTTAGAATCCAATTTCTGTTTTTTCATCCAAAGAGGGTAGTGAGCGAAGAGACCACTTAATAAAGACACCATTAACTCTAAATCGCGCCCTTGAAAAGGCGAGCCTTTTGCATTTTCAAAAATCTGCATTAACATTTCCTTTATATCTATTTTTTTGAACCGTTCTAGATCCATATTAAATAAATCAAGCAAATCAAAAGACTGTAAGTTGATTTTAATCTCAAGCCTGGCGTTCAAGGCGCCAAGTATTTTTTCAATATTTGAAAGGGAAGGGTTGGCTCGGCCCCCTTCAATATTTTGAATGGTCGGAAGACTAACTCCGGCTTTTTTCGCCAGCTCATGTTGAGTGTAGCCCTGCGCAGTTCTTAGGTTTTTTAGCTCTTTGGACAGCATACATAGTATTATACACATAATATAATATGTATCCAGTTAAATCCTAAAGGCTCGTTTTATGAGCTGTTGAAGCCTCAAAGTCCCCCTTCAGACACGACTTTTACTCTAAAATGGGCTAACCTCCGTAAAAGACTCTTAATTCATAAAAAATCCTTATCAATTCCTTGCCTTTTGATGCGCGTCACCCTAAAACCAATGGTTCAAATATGGCTAGCAGCGGCCCCGCAAGAGGACTGGGATTTTCCCGGACCCGCCCTGTTGGAGGAAGGTAAATATGAAACAGCGCACGCACTCCGGTGCTAAGAAGCGTCTTCGTCTTCTCCCTAGTGGAAAAGTAAAGCGAAAACAAACAAAGATGCGTCACTTGAACTCACACATGAGTTCAAAATCGAAACGTCATTTAGGTCAAGTGACCTATGTGGATGATGCAAACATGTACCAAACTCGCCGCACACTAGTGTTTTAAGGAGATAGAATATGGCTCGCGTAAAATCCGGTAAAACAAACCGCGCTCGACACAAAAAAGTTTTGAAGAGAGCAAAAGGTAGATACTCAGCGAATTCTCGTTGTTATATTCACGCTCGTGAAAAAGACGACAGAGCAATGGCTTATATGTTCAAAGGTCGCAAGATGTTCAAACGTCAAATGCGCGCTCTTTGGAATCAAAGAATCAATGCTGCGGCTCGATTGCACGGCACGACTTACTCACGACTTATTGGTGGACTTGCAAAAGCAGGTATCCTGATTGATCGTAAGAATTTGGCGGACCTAGCAATTCAAGACATCACAGCGTTTTCAACTCTTTGTAAGCACGCTTTGACTTCGACTGCTGCTGCGTAATCGAGGCTTGGGTGGAGTCCCTGACTCAGTTTGAATCCCGCAAAAAAGATCACATGCGTTTGGCCCTGGATCCCCAGGTCCAAACCGGTGGTCATGGGCTGGATAAAATTGAGTTGATTCATGAGGCTCTTCCCGAAATAAATTTCAAAGACGTCGATCTCTCGACGTCTTTTCAAAAAATAAAATTAAATTCACCAATTTTTATAAGCTCCATGACGGCAGGTCATGAAAGCGGTGAAAACTTTAATCAAGCTTTAGCCATTTTAAGTTCTCGAAGAAAAATTTTAATGGGAGTGGGTTCGCAGCGACGCCAATTGGGTGATCCCAGTGCTCGTCAGGAGTGGGAATCCTTGCGCAAGAAAGCGCCGGACGCTTTACTGATGGGAAATTTGGGATTAGCTCAATTGATCCAAACGCCGACGCAAGCGGTGAAGGATTTATTGGAATCCTTGCAAGCTGTCGGACTTTTTATTCATCTGAACCCTCTGCAAGAGGCTTTGCAGCCTGAAGGCACGCCGCAGTTTGCTGGCGGCCTCAAAAAAATTGAAGAAATTTGTCGAGCCTTAAGCATTCCTGTTGTGATTAAAGAAGTCGGCTGTGGATTTTCTGAAGACACCTTGAAGCGATTGCAAGGGACTGGAATTTATGGAGTCGATCTGAGTGGCTATGGCGGAACTCATTGGGGTCGCATAGAAGGTTTACGAGCGCCCCAGGAAAGTGTGCAAGCACAAGCGGCTCTTACTTTTTCTCATTGGGGAACGTCCACCTTGCAATCGATGCTGAATGCTCAATTAGCGCATGTAAATTATCAGGTTTGGGCCTCTGGTGGTGTTCGAAACGGCCTTGAGGCTGCTAAGCTATTAAGTATGGGTGCTGGCTTGGTAGGACTTGCTCTTCCATGGTTAAGTGCTTTTAAATTAAATGAAACAGATCCAGGTTCAGAACTTGAAAAATTAGCGGACCGATTGGATTATGAATTAAAGATCGCTTTATTTTGCACAGGCTGTAAAAATATTGATGAGATTCAGCGAAAGAAGGTTTGGAAATGGCGCCAAGAACTAAATCCAAAGACTTAAAAGATATTTTCAAAGGTTTTTCAAAATTAGATCGCAGCGAGCGCTTGAATGCTTTGCTTGAAACTGGGCTTCTAGAAGCTGCAGATATTGAATTTTTAAAACAAGGTGGCTTGCAGGATTTTTCTTTAGGTGAAAACTTTATTGAAAATGTCATTGGCTATTTTCAAATCCCATTGGGTGTTGCAACTAATTTTAATATTGATGGTCAAGACTTTGTGATCCCAATGGCCGTTGAGGAAACTTCGATCGTTGCGGCTGCCAGTAAAACGGCAAAATGGGTCAGAGAAAATGGCTCGATTCAAACAAAAATAGTAGGCCAAGATATTATCGGCCAAATTCAAGTTGCTAAAGTTAAAGACCCTGACAGCTTCACAAGAAAAATTTTAGAACAAAAAAATATTTTAATCGAAAATTCAAATCGCGAAGTGGCATTTGGATTGGTTCGTCGTGGCTGCGGAGTCACGGACATTTTAGTTCGTACAATCCCTCGCCCTGAAGGGGGATTTATGGGCGTTGTGCATGTCCATATGAATCCTTGTGATGCCATGGGCGCTAATATTATAAATCAGGTCTGCGAATTTTTACGCGCTCCTATCGAAGAAATTTCTGATGAAAAAGTAACAATGTGTATTCTTTCAAACTTGGTTGACACTAAAATCACCCGAGCTGAAGTACGAATGAAAAATATTGATCTTGAGCTGGCTCAGAAAATCCAAGAAGCATCTTTGTTTGCACAGCAAGATCCTTATCGCGCAGCGACAAATAACAAAGGTGTGTTGAATGGAATTGATCCTATTTTAATTGCCACAGGAAATGACTGGCGCGCGGTCGAAGCTGGGATTCATGCTTATGCTGCCCGTGATGGTCAGTACCGTAGCATTACAAAATGGACGATAGAAAACGAAGAGCTCGTCGGAGTTTTTGAAGCTCCTCTGATTGTGGGAACAGTCGGAGGAATGACGACATTGCATCCTACGGCTTCAATGTGCTTACGCTTAATAAACACAAACACCGCCAATGAGTTATCGCGAGTCATGGCCGCGGTGGGCTTAGTGCAAAATCTAGGTGCTTTGCGAGCCTTAACCACGGTTGGGATTATTGAAGGTCATATGAAATTACATATTAAGAATTTATCTTTAGGAGCTGGAGCTCAAGAAAAAGA
The DNA here is from genome assembly GCA_043720615.1 of Pseudobdellovibrionaceae bacterium. GTDB lineage: Bacteria > Bdellovibrionota > Bdellovibrionia > Bdellovibrionales > Bdellovibrionaceae > JAYWDA01. Next base: position 55,940 of record JAYSSI010000015.1, read on the forward strand.
GATGCCTTTATTGCAAAAAAGACTTGAAGAAATTTTAGCTCATAGCAACCGAGTTTCTTTAAGTCATGCGGTGGACGCGCTGAAGGTGTTGCGCGCTTCAGGAGTTCATCAATAAATTTTTAAGGGGGGGGTCAGGATGCCTTTAGTGATCAGTGTTCCTAGCAAAAGTTTTTTTGTCGGAGAGTATTCTGCACTGAATGGTGGACCTGCTATTACCGTATCCACAGCACCTCGTTTTGAGTTAAAAGTAAAAACTGGGGCAGGTTGGCTGTCTGGAATTAACAAAGATTCTCCGGCTGAAAAGTTAATTAAAAAAAATCCTTTATTTTTTAACCAATTTGATTTGGAATTTATGGATCCACACAGGGGTCGTGGGGGTTGGGGCGCTTCAGCAGCGCAGTTTCTGGCTTGTTACGCGCTGATGCATTGGCAAGAAACTCAAGCGGCTCACCCAGAAAACCAAATTCTCGACACTCTAGAAATTCCCCATATGTTAACCACTTATAAAGAAGTGGCTTGGGACGGGCAGGGAATTCAACCGTCGGGAGCTGACTTGGTGGGACAGTTAAAAGGCGGCTTTACTTTTTATGATAAACGAAAAGGAATTATCAATTCTTTAAACTGGTCTTTTAAGGATTTAGAATTTTATCTTATTCCTACAGGTCAAAAAGTTGCAACCCATGAACATTTGCAACAACTTAAAACTTTTAATACCGATCAACTTGAGTCTTATGTCCAAAAAGTTCAAATCGCCTTTAGTTCAAATAATCCACTCGATTTTGTCGAAGGCATTCATCATATTTCTAAAGAGCTTGAAAATCGCCAGTGGGTTTTTGAAAAAACTAAAGATTATTTGCAAACTTTGAATGCAATCCCTGGAGTTCTTGCATCCAAAGGCTGTGGGGCTTTAGGCGCCGATGTTGTTTTAGCCATCGTAGAAAAATCGAAGTCAGTCTTATTTGAAGCGCTATTAAAAGATGACAACCGAGCTTACTTTTCAAGACATCATATGACAAAGGGCCTCGATATCAGCGGTTATTTTGAATTAAGGACGGAGCCTTTTAATTCAGGAATTTTACCTTGAGATCAGATCATAAAATAATTCGGGCTGAGGGTTTTTCAAACATCGCACTGATTAAATATATGGGTAAATCCAATGTGGCAGCTAATGTGGCAACGAATCCTTCAATATCTTATACTTTGCCGCATTTAAAATCGATTGTGCAAATTACTGAAGCGTCAATAGTTTCAGACCAATGGGCGCCTTTGGTGGGTCCGGGTTTGCAAAGCCTTGCTCTTTCAGAAAAAGGACAGGAAAAATTTTTAAAGCACGTGCAAAGATTGAAAGAACTTTGGGGTTTTAATACAGTTTTAAAAATTGAGTCGGCTAATAATTTTCCAGCTGATTGTGGCATTGCCAGTTCAGCTTCAAGTTTTGCGGCCTTAACTTTAGCGATGGCTCAGTTTTTTGATCGCAAAGAAACTCCGGTTGAATTAGCAAGACTCAGTCGTTTAGGTTCAGGATCTAGCTGTCGATCTTTTTTTTCTCCCTGGTGTTTATGGAATGGCGATCAAATCGAAAAAATTCATGACCTTGAAAGACCCCTTCTTCATTTAGTCATTCTTATTGATGAAGAAAAAAAAGAAGTCTCCTCGTCTGAAGCTCACATCAGAGTAAAAAGCAGTCCACTTTTTAAAGATCGTGACACTCGGGTTGAAGCTCGTACCGAAAAATTACTGAGCGCTCTTAAAAAAGGTCAATGGCAAGAAGCCTTTCAAATTACATGGGATGAATTTGAAGATATGCATCAACTTTTTGAAACCAGTCAGCCTGCATTTTCTTACCGTAATAGAAAATCAAAAGAGGCACTAGACGAGTGCAAAAAAGTTTGGGCGCAAGAAAAAGATGGACCTTTAGTTACAATGGACGCAGGACCTAATATCCATTTGCTTTTCAAGGAAAATCAAAGAAGGATGTTTCTTAAAATGAAGCAATCATTTTCTAAAAAACATCCCGTTATTGCAAGCGAGTAAACAATGATAAGTTTTGAAACTAGGACCTTTGGAAAATGGATTATGTCTGGAGAGCACTCTGTTTTGCGGGGCTGCCCAGCCTTAGTTTTTCCGCTGCTAAGTCGACAGTTAGATCTTATCTATCGACTAAGTCAGGGTGATTTAAAACTAGAATTAACTGGGCCCTACGGTCAAGAATTGCACCTTCTTTTTTGGGGAGTCCTGGAAAGAGTGTGCGAATTAAAAAAAATTTCCAGATCCTCTTTAACAGGGGATATTTGTTTAAATAACAGTATTCCCGTAGGCGCTGGCATGGGGGCTTCGGCTGCATTTTGTGTCGCCATGACAAAGTGGTTTCAAAGTTTAGGCTATGTCGAGTCTCAGGAAGTTTATGAATTTTCACGACAACTCGAAAATTTATTTCATGGTGAAAGCAGTGGGGTTGATATCGCCATGGCTCTATCCGCAAAGCCGCTGATTTTTACTCGAGGCCAAGAGCCCACAGATTTTACTCCGGCATGGCAACCAAAACTTTATATTTCTTACAGTGATAAAAGAGGTGTCACGGTTGACTGTGTGACAAAGGTCAAAAATTTATTAAGTGTTCACTCTCATTTAGGTGAAAAAATTGACCGAGAAATGAGCCGATCCGTAAAAGCTTGTATAGAAGCTCTTTCATCGCAGGATCCCAATAATATTGAAATGTTGGCAGAAGGTATTGATCAAGCAGCCTCTTGTTTTCATCAATGGGGTCTCACCGAAGGGGCCGCCGAAAAACATATGCAATGGTTACAAGATCAAGGTGCTCTCGCCGTTAAGCCCACAGGCTCAGGCGGCGGTGGATATATTCTTAGCCTCTGGGACGAAGAACCACCCGCAACTCTCAACGAAAAACTAATTCCCTGCTTTTAAATTAAAATCTAAATTATAAAATCTTAAATAAGCAAAGCGAAGTATAACTATCAAAATATTTGATTCGATAGATTAGAAACTAAATAAAATTCCTTTACAGAAAGCTTACTGGAATCTCTTTAGACTCCAATGTTGGACGTCGTCTCTCTGCGATATTCGAAATTCGCTCCTGGTTTAATGTATTTAGTTTCTCATTGGGTTTATGGCCTTGTTGATTTTTTGCAGAACATAATATTTGAGGTAATTATTTATGACTTATCACCAAATATTTAGTTCAGATTTAAATTCAATTAGAAAATCTTTAATCCGCGCCTTAGAGTTATCGGATCGAATTCATGAACTTGAAAGTGAATTACTGCACCATCTTTATAAAATTGATCAACAACGAACTTATGTTCGCATCGGCTATAAATCTTTACGAGGTTTTTGCACTCAAGGTTTAAAATTCGGACTAACCCAATCCCAGAGAATAGTAACCCGAGTTCGTTGCAATGTTCCAACGGTCAACATCGATACTTAAGACTCTCGCTTATAGGCTCAAATAATCTTTTTCCTATAATTACTTTTTAATATTGATGATCTTTTAAATATTGAAAATGAGAAGATAGTTTTAAGATTTTTTTGATTTTGTGTTTTGGTAGGAGTAACAGGCAAGACTGACAGTGACGGCTGCATTGAGTGATTCGATATGATTTGTTTTAAAAGAGAGAATGGGGAGCTTGTGATCTGGGAGTCCGGGGCCTTCTTCTCCAACGACTAAAAATAAATCCTTGGGCCATTCGAACTTTGAGATATCTTGTCCGTTTTGATCAAGGGCATAACTTGCTCTTGCCGGAAGAGTCTCTAGATTGGCTTTTAGGCCTCCTGCTAATTTTGCAAAACTCACCATCAAGCATGCACCAGCCGAAGACTTTACGGCCTTTGGATGAAAAGGGTGACTGGCTTCTTCGGTGAGAATAATTTTTTCGACACCAAATGCGCAAGCTGATCTGATGGCAGCTCCTAAATTGGTGGGATCACCCAGAGGTAAAATAAGCTGCAATTTATTTGGTACTAGGGACGTCAAGCTTGTCATTTCTGGCTCTTTTAAAAGCAGCAAATTAAAATGTGTTCCTATCACATCGACTTCATCAAACATTTCTTGGGGAAGTTGATATTTTGGAACGTAGTCAAAGGCTTTACCCTCTAACAGTGTTCGGTGATCAGGACCCATCACTTCGCCGAGTATTTCAAAACTCATCTTATCTTTATTTAAAGAATTTTTTAAAAATTCTTTGGTCAGTTTTTCGCCCATCAAAAAAAAGCATTTGTTTTTACGAATGCCTTTGCTGTTAGAAATTAATTTCCAAATTTTGAAGTTTTCATTTTGAGGGGACTGAATGGGACGAATCAATCTTCGTCCTCAGTGACTTCTGTGTGTTTGATTTTTTCAAAAATAACTAAACGTCGAAGATGCGTTGTTTCAGGTAAAGAATAGTGGATATCTGATACTAAATGAAAGTACTGACCCCATTCATCGAGGGCCATTTTGATTTCAGGTTCGACATTGGGGCCTTTCATAAAATAAGCGCGGCCGCCAACCTCTAAACAGTTTTGAATATTTTTAAGTGAATTTCTAATATCTTCTACCGCGCGCGTGATTACGCCTTGCAAAGGATACATAAAATCAGGGCCAATATTTCGACCTATGATTTCAAGATTTTTTAATTTCATGTCGTCTCGAACGATTTTTAAAAACTCGACTCGCTTTTGAACGCCTTCTGCCAAAATAATTTTTTCTTCTGGAAAAATAATTTTTAAAGGTATTCCTGGCAGTCCTGGGCCGGTGCCCATATCTAATAAAGGAAATTGTAACTTTGTATGCTCAGTGATCACAAGGCTGTCGATAAAATGTTTGATCGCAATATCTCGAAGCTTAAGAAGTCGTGTGAAGTTTTGGGTCTGTTGTTGTTCCATCAAAAGTTGATAAAAGCGCGCTAGGGCTTTTCTTTGCTCGTGGGTGACTAAATCGAAATGGTGATTTTTAAAGATATCTGCAAGGCGATCATTAGCTTGTTCAAGGTCATAAATTTGCTCTGGCTTTTCGTGTTTGCCTTTTAGACTGCGCGGTCCCTGCGGTTGGCGATGTGTATAGGGACTTACATTGTCTTTGTTTTTGTGGGCCATGCTCAAAGCAATTATCTTGTTTTATGCATTCCGGCAACAGCTAAGTTCTTGAAAATACTACAAGCTTTAGGGATATTGGATTGATGATAAATGACCGACTCGAACAGCTTAAAAACGATGCTTTAGCGCACTTTGAAAAGGCCACAAGTGCCAAAGAACTTTATGACTTCAAGGTTCACTATTTAGGGAAGAACGGACAGATCACAGAAGTCATGAAGGATATGGGAAAGCTTTCAAAAGAAGAACGCCCGACATTTGGAAAAAAAGTAAATGAAGTCAAGGACAGCCTTGAAAAATCCTATGCTGAAATTGAAGCCGGCTTAAAGAAAAAAGAACTTGATCTAAAAATGCAAGGGGAGGAGTTGGATTTAACTCTTCCTTCGGTCCCTCGAACTATGGGTAAAAAACACCCGATACATTTAGTGACGGATGAAATTTTTAAAGTGATGTCTCGGTTGGGATATTCGATTCGCCAAGGCCCCTTGATTGAAAAAGATTTTTATAACTTTGAAGCTTTAAATATTCCAGCTCATCATCCCGCTCGAGATATGCAAGATACTTTTTTTGTTGATGATACTCATGTCTTGCGAACTCATACCAGTCCGATTCAGATTCATGCTATGGAAAGTGAAAATCCACCTTTAAGGGTTCTAGGATGGGGCCCTGTTTTTAGATGTGACAGTGATATTTCTCATCTTCCTAGTTTTCACCAAATTGAAGCTTTATGTGTTGATCGCAAAGTTTCAATGGCTGACTTAAAAGGCACCATTGCTTTTTTTGTGCGAGAATTTTTTGGATCAGGATTAAAAACAAGATTTCGTCCCAGCTATTTTCCTTTCACCGAACCATCGGCAGAAATTGATTGTTCTTGCCCAATGTGCAAAGGCAAAGGCTGTTCGCTCTGTAAGCAAAGTGGGTGGATTGAAATTGGTGGCTGTGGGTTAGTAAATCCCAAAGTTTTTGGCTTTACTAAAATTGATTATCCCCGGTGGCAGGGCTTTGCTTTTGGTTTTGGTATTGAACGAATGGCAATTATTAAGTACGGCGTTGAAGACATCAGACTTTTTCCTGAAAATGATGTTCGCTTTTTAGGACAATTTAAAATATGAAAATCAGTTTAAAATGGCTTCATGATTATGTGGATATTAGTGATTATTTTAGAAAACCTGAAGAATTGGGTGAGATTTTAACTCAAGCTGGTTTAGAGGTCGAAGAAATCACCCAACAGGGAAAAGATTTAGCCCATGTTGTGATTGGTGTGATTTTAGAAAAAGGCAAACATCCTGATGCTGATAAATTAAGTGTCTGTAAAGTAACGACCGGCGAAGGTGTGATTCATCAAATTGTGTGTGGAGCGCAAAATCACAAAGACAATGACCGAGTGATAGTGGCTTTACCAGGAGCGGTTCTACCAGGGAATTTTTCAATAAAAAATTCAACCATCCGAGGCGTCGAATCCAGTGGGATGCTATGTTCATTTAAAGAGTTGGGTCAGCAAGAACAAGGTGATGGGATCGTTATTTTACCCACCGATGCTCCGATCGGAAAAGATTATGCTGAGTACGCAGGTCTTGATGACGTGACTTTTGAATTAAAAGTCACTCCGAATCGAGCCGACTGTTTAAGTCACTATGGTCTTGCGAGAGAGATTGCCTGTCTTTTAAAAAAAGAATTAAAGCTGATACAACCTGTTTTTAAATTATCAACAGAATCAACTAAAAAACAAATTCAATTAGATGTTCGAGCCTCTGATTTATGTCTTCGTTATACAGGTAGATTTATAAAAGGTGTTCGCGTTGAAAACTCACCTGCGTGGTTAAAAACTCGGCTTGAATCTGTTGCCTTAAAATCGATTAACAATATTGTCGACATTACAAACTTTGTGATGATGGAGTTAGGTCAGCCATTGCATGCCTTTGATGCCAACAAGATCACAGGCTCAACTGTCATTGTTGATAGAGCTGCCGCGGGCGAAAAGTTTACGACCCTTGATGGCACTGAATTAAAACTTTTAGGTGGAGAGCTGACAATTAGGGATTCTGAAAAGGCTTTGTGTATTGCTGGAGCCATTGGTGGAATCAACTCAGGTGTTTCTGAAAAAACGACAGCAATATTTTTAGAGTCCGCTTATTTTTTACCAATGAGTGTACGAAAAACCTCAAGAACTTTAGGTATTGATACGGATTCAGCTTATCGCTTCAGCCGAGGCGTGGATCCGCAAGGAGCATTAAGAGCTTGCGATCGTGCTGCTGAGCTTATTTTGCAAACCGCAGGAGGCGAAGCCTTTTCTGATCAACATGATTTTTACCCCGAGCCTGTGAAAAAAAGTGCCATCAACATTGATATTCAAACCGTGACGGATCGATTGGGATTTGAAGCTCATCAAGATAAATTTATGGATTATATGCGTCGCCTAGGGTGCGAAGTGGAGCTTCTTAACGGGGGACAATTTTCAGTGACACCACCGACATTTCGAGTCGATATCGAACATGAAATGGATTTAGTTGAAGAGTACGCAAGGCTTGAGGGGTATCATTTAATTCCGGAAACTTTACCAGTTTTTGCGCAAGTGCCTGCCGCTCATGATCCGGCTTTTCTACTTCAACAAAAACTCAGTGAAATCATTCGAGCCAGCGGTTTTCATCAGGCGTTTAATTTTTCATTCACGAGCTCTCAAGGTCAAAAAAGCTTTTTGAAAGGAATCCGTGGATTAACAGCGGCGGGTTTAGAAGCTTCTGATGAAGAAATTAATTTAATAAATCCCTTATCTGATGAGCTTAATACCATGCGGTCGACGTTAAGTTATGGACTGTACAAAAATTTGTTACAGAATTTTCATCACGCCAATGAAAAGGGTCGATTGTTTGAAATTGGTAGTACCTTTTGGCTTAAAACTGACAAGAGTTATGGTGAAAACCAACACTTAGGTTTAGTGGCCTGGGGATCTGAAGAAAACTTGTGGACCAAAGATCTTAAAGCCCCTTTAGTTTTTGAATTAAAAGCCGCTTTAGAAAATATACTTTCCAGTTTAAATATCAGTTCTTATTCTTGGCTGACACCTTCTGATCGGGGTGAAGTTCCTCCATTTATTCATCGAGGGCAGTATGCCCAACTTGTCGTTGAAGGTAAAAAAGTGGGATTTATTGGATCGATTCACCCAGCTTACTTAGATGATGATAAAGTTCGAGTTCCCGCTGCTTTAGCTGAAATTGACGTGCATTTTTTATTGCAAAGCCAGACCCGCTCTTACCGCATTGAAAGCATTTCTAAAATGCCTGTGGTTCAGCGGGATTTTGCCTTTGTAATGCCAAAGCAATTAAAGGTCGGCGAAATTTTAATAGAAATTAAAAAAATTGTTGGACCCTTACTTTTGCAGACTGAAATTTTTGATTTATATGAAGGGGAAAAACTTGAACCAGGAAAGAAGTCTGTGGCGTTTAGAATATCTGTTCAAGATAAAAATGGGACACTGCAAGAAAATCAGCTATTAGATCTGCAAAATAAGGTCATTGAGGGCCTAAAAACCCAATTTAGCTTAACTATTCGATAAAAAAGTTGATTGTTTTCAACAAGTTGTTACGCTTTTTTTAAGCAAAGTTATTTCTAGGAGTGAAGTGATTATGGCCGGTCAAAATCTCGGAAAATCGACAGTGACTAAAGCTGATATTGTCGAAAAAGTTTATCAAAAAATTGGATTTTCAAAAAAAGAAGCTTCCGAGCTGGTTGAGCTTGTTTTTGGAACTTTGAAAGATGTTTTACAAAATGGCGAAAAAGTTAAAATTTCTGGCTTTGGAAATTTTGTAGTTCGTGAAAAAAATGAACGTGTCGGAAGAAACCCTCAAACCGGTGAGCAAATTAAAATTTCTGCTCGCAGTGTTTTGACCTTCAGGCCTTCGCAGGTTTTAAAAGCCATGTTGAACGGCGAAGAGTACGCACATCTAAAAGATGATGAGGACGACGATGACGACAACGAATAATACACCTTCAGAGCTTTCTCTGAATGACCTTAGTTTTATTGAAAACTTAGAAACACCTGTGACGGCCAGTCAGCCATTAAGTCTCCCAGCAGCTCTTTGTGACGACAAGTTGCTTGAAGAAATTAATACAATTCCAGATAAAATGGGTTTCAAAATTGGTGACGTGGCCGAGCTATTGGGGATTAAGCAGTATGTCCTTCGCTATTGGGAAAGTGAATTTGAAGTTTTAAAACCTAAAAAAGCTTCTAACAATCAGCGCATGTACACGCGTAAAGATGTAGAAAATGCTTTTTTAATTCGTAAGTTATTACATCGAGATAGATTTTCAATTGAAGGTGCAAGAAATGCACTTAAGGAACTAAAAAACTTTGTTCGTAAAGAAAAAGATTATTCGCAAGTTGTTCATAAGCTTGAAAGTTACCACGAGCGAATGATGACTTTAGCCGCTGAAGTACGTCGCGTCCGCCAGCTCTTCCGCTAAACTTATAATTAGTTATCTGATAACTTCTTTTTCACTGGTGGGAATATAGCGAGCTAAGATTTCAATCAATAAAGCTCTCTGAATGGGTTTTGTTAAAAACTCTGAAAATCCGGATTCAAAACATTTTTCTCGTTCTTCTTTCATAGCGTGGGCTGTGAGTGCAATAATTGGCTGAGCATATTTTAATTGGCGAAGTTTTTTTGTTGCTTCATGCCCATCTAGGATGGGCATTTGAACATCCATAAGAACCACATCAAATGTTTCACTCAAAGCTAGCTTCACTCCTTCATTCCCATCAGAGGCCGTCTTCACCTGCGCCCCTTCTTTGTTCAGATACATTTTGATAAGAACTTGGTTGTCTGGAGAGTCTTCAACTAGGAGAACTTTAAGGCCACGCAAGGCTTCACTATTTTTATGAAGGATAGGAAGTACTCCTGTAATAAGAGTTAATGCATCTTTCCCTACAAGCTTTGCATGGGGAAGTAATGGTGATTTGATTTCTATTAAAAATGTACTCCCAAAGCTTTCTTTACTTTCAAAAAGCTCTAGTTTTCCCTCTAAGCTTTCAGCCAGACGTTTTGATAGGATGAGACCTAAACCCGTGCCACCATACTTCCGAGTTGTAGAAGTGTCGGCTTGGGTGAAGGGCTGGAAAAGTTTAGCTGCTTGAGCTTTTGAAATGCCTACACCTGTGTCTTTAACTATGAATTTTAAGATAGGATTTGCAAACGAGATAATGAATTCAACATGACCTTTATCTGTGAATTTAATAGCATTGCCAGCCACATTGGTAAGAATTTGCCGAAGGCGCACAGGATCAGAACAGATCATATCGGGAAAAAGTGTGCTTGCGCTGAATTTAAATCCAATTCCTTTTTCTGCGGCTTTAAATTCCATGATTGAGGTCACGTCAGCCAGTGTTTCTGCGAGAGAAAAGGGAATGCTTTCGAACGACATTTTTCCAGCTTCTACTTTGGAGAGATCTAAAATATCGTCAATCAGCCTTAAGAGCTGTTTCGAGTTGCGTTCGACGATGATCATGTAATTGCGGTTTTCTTCAGTGGTGTTGGCAGGATTTTTCATCAGATCGGTAAAGCCCAGAATAGCTCCGATCGGTGTTCTGATTTCGTGAGACATATTGGCAAGAAACTGTGTTTTTGATGAGTTAGCTCTTTCGGCGATTTGAACGGCTTGCTGAAGGTCGGTCTGGATTTTCTTAAATTTTTCTAAAAGTTCCTCTTGCTCTTTTTCCGAAGCACGCCGTTTTGTGATATCTCGAATGGCATAGGAAATAAGAGTCCCATTTTCTGTATGAAGGGGGCTTTGGGAAATATCTATCGGGAACTCGGTCCCATTTTTTCGTCGACCGTAAAGCTCAACGCCACGCTCTATTAAATGAGATTGATGAAAACGTTCTGGCATCAGCATCTCTATCGATTGATTTATTAATTCCGAGCGGTCATAAGCAAAGATTTTTTCAGCCTGCTGATTGACCAGTTCAATCTGGCCATGGTCATTAACGATAATGATACCATCTGGTGCGGTTTCAAGAAGACCACGAAATTTTTCCTCGGCCGACCGGAGTTCCTTTTTCTGATGATGAAGTTGAATAAAAATATTCACCTTACTTCTGACGGCATGAGTGTCGAGCGGCTTCAGGAGAAAATCCACGGCGCCGCTTTCATAACCTTTAAACGAAAAGCTTTGGTGTTGTGCCGTCGCAGTGACAAAAATAATTGGAACATCTTTGGTTTTAGTTGCTCCTCGCATCAGTTCAGCAAGTTCAAATCCGCTCATTTCGGGCATTTGAACATCGATCAGCGCGACCGCAAATTCATGGAGAATCATGAATTCTAAAGCCTCAGTGCCGGATTTAGCTTTAAAAATAGTGACGTCATCGCGCCTGAGTAATGCTTCTAAGGCTAAAAGATTGAACTTTAAATCATCGACCAAGAGAATTTTAACTTTATCAAATGCACGCATCAATGTTTTTCCAATTGGGGAATTCTAACTCGTATCAGTGAGAGCAGCTTTTCCAGATCAACTGGTTTTGAGACATAATCATTGGCCCCAGCTTCGAGGCAATTTTTTTGATCGTCTTTCATTGCCTTTGCTGTCACCGCTATGATGGGAAGATGGGCAAATCTTTTTTGCTTCCTGATTTTTCTGGTTGCTTCAAAGCCATCCATTTCAGGCATCATAATATCCATAAGAACTAAGTCCATCAGTGGATCTTGATTCAGTTTTTCTAAGGCCTCTTTTCCATTTCTTCCGACAAAGACCGTGGCTCCCTTTTGTTCAAGGGCTGAGGTTAAAGCAAAAATATTTCGAATGTCATCATCGACTAAAAGTATTTTTCTTCCTCTGAAAACTTGTTCTTTATTCCTGACGGTTTTAATCATCTGCTTTTGTTTCTGTGACAACTGTGATTCGACGCGATGAAGTAGCAATGTGACTTCATCAAGAAGCTTTTCAGGGGACCGTGTCGTTTTAATGATAATGGATTTTGAAATCTTTTTAAGATTGTCCTCTTCAGCTTTTGACAGGTCAATTCCAGTGTAAATAATGACAGGCGGAGATGAAGCCAATTTTTCATGAGACATCTGATTCAAAAGTTCATAACCCGACATGTCTGGTAAATTAAGATCCAAAATCATGCAATCGAAAGTGGTTTTTTTTAGTTCAAGCAGAGCCTCTTTAGCCAATGCAACCATGGTTATTTCAGTGGCTTCATCGCTAATCAGTTGCGAAAGGCTTGCTCTTTGAGTCTCATTATCTTCAACAATCAAAACCCTATTTATTTTCTGAGAAAATTTAGCTTCTAGTCGATGAAGGGCATTTTTAATTTCAATAGGTTCAAGAGGTTTTCGCATAAAACCGATCGCTCCCATTTGTAAAGCTTCTTTTGAGTAGTCTTCGACGGACATCACTTGAACTGGTATGTGCCGGGTCTTAGGGTTTTCTTTAAGTCGATCTAGCACCGTCAGGCCTAAATGATCTGGAAGTCTCATATCTAGTAAAATCGCATCAGGGTTGTACTCGAGGGCCATGTCGAATCCTTCATCGGCGCCCTGCCCAATAATACATTTGAAATTAAGCTCATGGGCAAGATTAAGTATAATATGAGAAAACTTAATATCATCCTCTATAATCAGAACTGTTCGACCTCCCGGGCTTAGGTTGGCCCGATCATCATCAAAGGGAAGTGGGGGGAGAGGTAATGAATTTTCGAAATGGCTATAAGGAGTTACTTTTTTTCGGAAAGATAACTCTTGTGAAGGCTCAGGTAATATTCGCTGATGGAGACTTTCTGGCAAGATTAATGTGAACAGACTGCCTTTACCTGTGGTGCTTTCAACTTCGATACTACCGCCTAAGAGTTTTGCGAGATCTCGAGAAATTGAAAGTCCCAGTCCGGTGCCGCCATACTTTCGATTTGTAGTCCCATCGGCTTGTCTGAAGGCTTCAAAAATAATCGCCTGCTGATCTTTAGGGATTCCAATACCTGAGTCGCTGACTTCAAAGGCGATGGTTGCACTGGAGTGCCGGTAGAGTCTGACTTTGACAGAACCTTTTTCGGTAAATTTTAACGCATTAGATATTAAATTTTTCAGAATCTGATCGAGTCGTTGTCGGTCCGTTAAAAAGTAAAGAGGTAAATCAGCTTCTTGATTCACTTCAAAGATCAATTGTTTTTCCTGAGCGGAAGATTGAAAAGTCTGCTTCATTCCTTCAAGGACTTTAAGAATGACCACCTTTTCAACTCTGATATCAAGTTTACCAGCTTCAACTTTGGAAAGATCCAAAATATCATTGATAAGACTTAGTAAATCATTACCAGAAGAATAAATAGAGGCGGCATACTGAATCTGCTCCTCGGTTAAATTTTCTTCGGAGTTATCCATGAGAAGCTTTGCTAAAATTAAAGTACTATTTAAGGGGGTTCTTAATTCGTGGGACATATTAGCTAGAAATTCGGTCTTATACTGACTGGCCCGTTGAATCTCATTTGCTTTTTCTTCTAGTAAGACTTGGGCTTTGTTCAGAGCTTCATTTTGTTTTTGAACTTTCTTTCGAACATCAGAGGTATTAATTGCAATTCCAATGTTTTCTGAAACATGGCTTAAAAAAGCTCGTTGATGTTCAGTGAATGGATGCAGCGAACCTAACTCAATCACTCCGGTCACTTCATTTTCATAAAGAATCGGACAAATTAAAAGTGACCGGGGAACCATAACTCCAAAAGAGGATTCAATTTTATTAAAATAATCTGAGGGGACATCATCGATAAGTAAAGATTTTTTTTCTAGGGCAACTTGACCTATCAAGCCTTCGCCAAATTTAAAGGATTTTTCTGAGGCTTCGTTTTCGGCTAATGCATAACCGCTGACTCTTTGGAGTCTTTTATCATCTAAAACTGAGTAAAAGGCGCCCACCTGTGCATTTGTGAAAGGCACTAAGTGACTTAGAATACTTTGACCTAAACGTGAAATAATTTGTTCCCCACGCATATTTTCTGACAGAGCAATTTGTCCCTCGCGTAAATAATCAAGTTCACGAAATTTTTCTCGAAGCGAGGCTTCTGATTGTTTTCGTTCGGTGATATCGCGCTCGGTGGTGGCAATGCCAGTTAATTTTCCTTTATCATCTGTCAGTTTCGTGTTGGTCAGCCAAACGTCGATAATTCTGCCATCTTTGTGTTTTCTTTTAGTTTCTAAGTTTGGTAGCAATTCTCCGCGTTTGAGGGAGGTAAGGAATCCGCGGGCTTCTTCTTGATAGGCCGTGGGCACAGTATCGACAATATTTTTACTAAGAGCCTCAGCCTCTGAATAGCCGTAAATTTGCTCAGCGCCTCTGTTCCAGGCCAAAATATTTCCTTCTAAATCTTGGAAGGTGATCGCATCATTGGAGTCTTGAATCACCGTGGCCATTCGACGAAACTTTTCTAAAGCCCCCATTCTTTCGGAAATATCGCGCTCGGTGGTGGCAATACCAGTTAAATTTCCTTTGTCATCAGTAAGTTTCGTGTTGGTCAACCATACGTCAATGATCCTGCCATCTTTGTGTTTTCGTTTGGTTTCAAGATTTGGAACCAACTCTCCACGCTTGAGAGAAGAAAGAAACTCACGTGCTTCTTCTTGATATTCGGTCGGTACCGTATCCACAATATTCATGCGCAAAGCTTCAGCTTGTGAGTAGCCGTAAATAATTTCTGCGCCTTGATTCCATGCTAAAATATTTCCTTCTAAGTCTTGGAATGTGATCGCATCATTGGAATCTTGAATCACCGTCGCCATCCGACGAAATTTCTCTAAAGTTTTCGTTTGTTCGGTGATGTCGCGCTCGGTGGTGGCAATACCAGTTAAATTTCCTTTGTCATCAGTGAGCTTTGTGTTGGTCAACCAAACGTCGATAATCCTGCCATCTTTGTGTTTTCGTTTGGTCTCAAGATTTGGGACCAGCTCTCCACGTTTGAGAGAGGAAAGGAACTCACGAGCTTCTTCTTGGTATTCAGTCGGTACCGTATCCACGATATTCATGCTTAGTGCTTCATCTTCGGAATAGCCGTAAATTTGTTCAGCACCCCGGTTCCATGCCAAGATATTACCATCTAAATCTTGGAAGGTGATGGCATCATTGGAATCTTGAATCACCGTGGCCATTCGGCGAAATTTTTCTAAGGATCCCATCTGCTTTGCGGGTGTTTTAGGACCTGTTACTTTTCTAGTCGCTTTTTGTTTTTTTTTAAGCCTGACGGTTAATTTGGACACTTCTACCACCTGATTTTTGTAAAATTGATGAAAAAAAGATGAAATCTAGAATTCAGAAATAAACGGTGTTCCCTTTACGTGCGATTAGCTACACATGTTCGTCTTATCTTCATGTGTGACGGAATTTAATGCATCGCAAGAGCTTTGGAGACATCGAGGAACAGCTCAATAAATCTCGTGATGGGGCAATAAGCGACTTTTGCAATACAATGTGGAATATAAAAAATTGGTCGGCGTGACAGAATTTGAATCTGCGACCCCTTGCACCCCAAGCAAGTGCGCTACCAGGCTGCGCCACACGCCGACATTGTCTTTGCAAACAATAGCTTAAATTATTCTGGCTTCTCTATAAAATCAAGAATGATAATTTCGTCACGCCCATTTATTTCACAGAAGGGTAGTGCTAGCGTTAGAAAATGAGACTGAATTGGATTTTTATCTTATGTTTGTTTTCTTGCAATGCCGTTTCGAAGTTCGTTGATGAGACGGATCCACCCGCTGATATTTCGTCAGAACAAGATCGCCAAGATATTGAAGTTGTAAAATCTGAAATTCAAGACCTTGCCGATCAGGTAGGGGTGGTTGGAAACTTTAAAGATTTTCCAGTGATTGTGGTGGAAAAATTTTCGGATCATTCAGGTGCGCTTGCTTACTGTCATCAAGGTCAGAATCCATCGCAAAGCTATATTGGAATTTTAAAAAAGACGATGGATTTATATTTAAACGAACAACGTAAAAATAGCGACACTTCTTTTTTATTTAAACTACTTCTTCATGAATTCGGACATTGTTTATTTAATCGAGCCCATGATGAAACTATGCTTGGAAAACCAGGCTTTCATATTTACATGATAGACTCGACGGGTTTTGAGGAAAGGTTGGAGCCTATCGGTCCACAAATTTCTGTATCAGCTATGGCCAGTATCAACTGGTGGATGACAAGACTTCCTCGAGAACTAAAGAAATATTATTTAAGAGAAATTTCAGGACAAGTTCGATGGCAAACCAGCAAAGATCTAGAAGTTCAACCGGGTCTTAAGTTGATGAGCGCCGAGCCTGATTTTTAGTCTCAGTTTTTTTACTGAAAAAAAGAATTAGAATAAGTCCTGCCATGATGGCCATGTCAGCCACATTAAAAATGCCTGTGCGTAGAGAGCCAATGCCCATATTCATAAAATCAATCACTTTGCCTTCGGTTCGGAAGGCTCGATCAATAACATTTCCAACGCCTCCCGCAAAAACTAAGGAATAAGCCCAGGCCTCGCTGCGAGTGAATTTTTTTAAATGAAGAATAACGGCTAAAACAAGCATCATGGCCGTCACTAATATGGTAAAAATCAAAAAACGGGTTGGGTGAGATAAGCTGTCCCCCATGCCTAAAAAAGCACCAGGATTTTCTGCATAATCGAAACGAAAAAAATCACCTAAATAAATCTGAGCCGGCTGCCCCCGTAAAGCCAATTGGGCAAAATATTTAGTTATTTGATCCAGTGAAATGATAACAAGAGCGGAGCTATAAAAAATCTGAAGTTGAACAATGTCAGCGCGGTCTGTTTTTGACATAATATGATATGATTATCACATTTATGGTTTACATGGAAAAATTTTTTTTCTACCACTAAACTTATTAAGATATTAAAATAAACTCAATTGAAGGGGGAAAGAATGAAAGGTCAAAATATGGATATTGGAATCACTGAATCCAGCCGCAATGAAATCGTCAAAGGCCTGAGTCATTTTCTAGCCGATACCTATACGCTTTATCTTAAAACCCATTTTTTTCACTGGAATGTGACGGGTCCTATGTTTCAAACTCTTCATTTAATGTTTGAAGGGCAATATACTGAATTATGGACTTCGGTGGACACCATTGCTGAAAGAATTCGCGCTTTGGGGAGCATAGCACCGGGATCGTATAAAGATTTTAGCCAATTAACGACAATTCCAGAAACTGAGGGAGTTCCAACGGCAGAAAAAATGATCCAAGAGCTAGTGTCTGGTAATGAAGCAGTTTGTCGTACAGCCCGAGCCTTAATCCCAGCGGCCGAAGAAGCCCACGATGAGGCAACCATGGATCTTTTAACCCAACGGCTTCAAATTCATGAAAAAACTGCTTGGATGCTGAGAAGTATGTTGAGCAAATAATCTTAACACTTCCCTGACATGACCCTTGCTAAGAGAGTGGTAGTCTCTGGTTCTACAAAAAGGAGGCTTTCTATGACGAAAATGATTTCGCTCATTCTCTTAGCTGCATCTTTAAAAGTTCATGCCCAATCTGTTATTAAAATTGATGGATCAAGCACCGTTTTTCCCATCACTGAAGCTGTGTCTGAAGAATTTCAAAAAATTGACAAAGCTCGCGTCACCGTTGGAATTTCTGGTACTGGTGGTGGATTTAAAAAATTCTGCCGGGGTGAAACTGATATTCAAAATGCGTCTCGTCCCATTTCTGAGTCAGAAATGGAAGCTTGCAAAACAGCAGGTATAAAGTTCATCGAACTTCCTATTGCATATGACGCTCTTGTTGTTGCCGTAAATCCTAAAAACACTTGGGCTCAAGAAATCACACTGGAAGAATTAAAAAAAATGTGGGAGCCCGCCGCTGAAAAGACAATCACGCAGTGGAGCCAGATCAACGCAAAATGGCCTAAAGAAAATATTAAGCTTTATGGGGCGGGTACAGATTCAGGAACTTTTGATTATTTCACTGAAGCGATTAACGGAAAGTCAAAAGCCAGCCGTTCAGACTTTACTGCCAGTGAAGACGACAACACTTTGGTGACAGGTATTGCGGGAGACAAGTTTGCCTTAGGTTACCTTCCTTTATCTTACTATGAAGAAAATAAAGGTCGAATGAAGGCTTTAGCAATTATTGGTGGCGAGAAATCTCCTAAGAAAAATAAAGGCGTTATTCCTTCTTCGAAAACAGTGATCGATGGATCGTATTTTCCACTGTCTCGACCTATTTTTATTTACGTCAGCGAAGCTTCAATGAAAAAACCTGAAGTTAAAGCATACGCTGAATTTTACTTATCGAATGCTCCCAAATTGGTGCCAGAGGTTAAGTACGTTGCTTTACCTGCTAAAGCTTATGCTATAGGCAAAGAAAACTTGAAAAAAAATAAATTGGGAACGCTTTTTGGTGGACACTCTTCGATTGGAATGAAAATTGAAGATTTAATGAAGCGTGAAGGTAAAATGTAGTGATTGGTACAAGTAAGAAATCGCTGGCTTTAAGCCGACGATTTCGCCAACGCATTAAAGAAAGTATTATCGAGTTCATCCTGATGATAGCAGGAGCGAGCTCGATTTTTATTACATTGGGTATTGTTTATATCCTGGTCACTGAGTCTTTGCCTTTTTTTAGAACAGTTCCTTTGACTGAATTTTTATTTACGACCGAATGGTCGCCGATGTTTGCCTCACCCAAATTTGGAATTTTACCTCTTCTTTCGGGAACGTTTTTATCTAGTTTTATCGCGATTTGCGTGGCGATTCCGTTGGGAACTATTTCAGCGGCTTACTTGAGTGAATATGTTAAGCCTCGTTCTCGCGAAATTTTAAAACCTATGCTTGAGCTTTTGGCGGCTGTACCCACAGTTGTCTATGGCTACTTTGCTTTATTATTTGTAACTCCGCTTCTGCAAAATATATTTCCTGACCTAAGTGGCTTTAATATTTTAAGTGCAGGAATTGTGATCGGAATCATGATCGTTCCCTATATCAGTTCTTTGAGTGAAGATGCGATGCGAGCCGTGCCTGATCATCTTCGTGAGGGATCTTTCGCCATGGGTGCGTCTAAGTTTCAAACTGTTTTCAGAGTTATTTTACCCTCGGCTTTTTCGGGAATTTCATCGGCTTATATTTTAGGAATATCGAGGGCTTTAGGTGAAACCATGGTAGTCGCTATTGCGGCAGGAATGCAACCTAATTTTACGCTTAATCCTTTGCAGCCAGCGGCTACGATTACAGCATTTATTGTGCAAGTGAGTCTTGGCGATCTTCCTCATGGTTCTATTGGTTATCAGTCCATCTATGTGGCGGGGTTAACTTTGCTGGTGATTACATTTATTTTTAACTTGATTGGGTTTGTGCTTAAAAAACGATTTATGGAGACGGAGTAATGCTTTCCAAAGATCTTTCCGACAATCTTAAAAAACAAAAAATTCGTGAGTTTTTATTTTCTGTCGTGGGGCTACTTTCATTGCTTTTTGCTTTAGTCACTTTGCTTGCTTTATTTACAGATTTAGCCATCACGGGCGTGCCTAGATTAAGTCAGGCCTTTTTTTCAAGCTTTCCCTCTCGTGTTCCTGAAAACTCTGGGATTTTATCAGCCTGGGTGGGAAGTTTTTGTGTGATGGTGACCACTGCTTTTTGCGCTATTCCGCTGGGGATTGCGGCCGGAATTTATCTTGAAGAATATGCTCCTAAAAATATATTCACACAGCTGATTGAACTTAATATTAATAATTTAGCGGGGATTCCATCCATCACTTATGGACTGATGGCGCTGGGGCTTTTTGTTTATAAGTTAAATCTAGGGCAAAGTATTTTTTCAGCAGGCTTAACTTTAGGACTTTTGGTATTGCCAATAATTATTGTCACCAGTCGTGAAGCTTTAAGGACAATTCCTAAATCGATTCGAGAAGCTTCTTTCGCGCTGGGAGCTAGCCAGTGGCAAACAATTTGGAATCATCTTTTGCCTTATAGTTCGGGTGGAATTATGACCGGTGTTATTATTTCTTTGTCTCGAGCCATTGGGGAAACGGCGCCTTTAATCACGATCGGCGCTTTGACTTTTATTGCTTTTTTGCCGGGATCTCCCATCATTGCAGAACCTCCTTTTTTAAGCTTTCAATGGCTTAATGATCCTTATACAGTGCTACCCATACAGATGTTTAATTGGATATCTAGGCCCCAGGTTGGATTTCATATTAACGCGGCTGCAACGGGAGTGGTTTTACTGGGAATGACGCTGGTCATGAACGGTGTGGCCATTTATATTCGGTATCGCTTTCGCAAAAAAATGAAGTGGTAGGAATTAAATTGGGAACGGAAATGTCGCAAAATCTTCGAGCCGAAGTTAAAAATTTGAACTTTTATTATGGGCCTAAAAAAGTCCTTAATTCTGTTTCTTTACCAATTTATCAAAATCGAATCACGGCGCTGATTGGGCCTTCGGGATGTGGAAAAACAACTTTGCTAAGATGTTTTAATCGCATGCATGATCTGTATAATATTTCGACCTGTGATGGTGAAATTCTTCTTTATCCTGAAAAAGTAAATATTTTAGATCCTAAAATTGATCCCATGGAAGTTCGCATGCGAATCGGAATGGTTTTCCAAAAACCAAATCCCTTTCCCAAATCCATTTTTGAAAACGTAGCTTATGGTCTTAAAGTTCGCGGTATTAAGAAAAAAAGTTTTATTCAAGAACGAGTGGAAAGCTCTCTTGAGCAGGCTGGCTTATGGCAAGAAGTTAAAGACCGACTTCATGGCTCGGCGACCGCACTTTCTGGAGGTCAGCAACAAAGACTCTGTATTGCTCGAGCTCTTGCTACCGAGCCTGAAATTCTGCTTTTAGATGAGCCCACATCAGCGCTAGATCCAATGTCCACTTCTCGAATTGAGGATTTGATCACTGAACTAAAAAAACAATGGACCATTGTTATTGTAACTCATAATTTACATCAAGCGGCTCGTTGTTCTGATTATACAGCCTTTATGTATTTAGGTGACTTGATTGAATATGGTCCCAGTGAAAAAATATTCACCAATCCTAATGAACAAAGAACTGAAAATTACATCACGGGACGTTTTGGTTGATGTGAAGAAGCTGGCCGCCATGTTCCAACGGATTTGACAGATTGTTTAAAAAAAATTCTAATAGATGAATGGATGATTTCTTTCAAACGCCACCTCAAATTACCAACACTTTTAAGAGTGACCATCTCCTTCAAAATTACCTTAAAAAACGACTGCCAGCTTCGGCTCAGCCCGAAATTTTTAAACATTTAGAATCTGTCGGAGAATTAGCTTCAACTATTTGGCTTAAGTGGGCGGAGGAGGCTGAAAAACAAGAGCCTCAACATATTCCTTTTGGTCCCTGGGGTGAAAAGGTCGATCAAATTTTAATGAGTTCTGGTTGGAAAAACCTAGAAGCAGCAGCGGCGAGAGAAGGTGTCATCGCTACGGCCTATGAAAAAAAATATGGTGAATGGTCTCGAGTTTATCAAATGGCGTTGCTGTATCTTTTTCATCCCTCGAGTGCTTTTGTTTCTTGTCCATTGGCGATGACAGATGGCGCAGCTCGTGCCATCGAACTTTTTGGAACTGAGTCTCAGAAGAAAAAGGCTTTTTCTCATTTGATTTCAAGGGATCCTGAAAATTTTTGGACTTCTGGTCAATGGATGACCGAACGAACAGGTGGAAGTGATGTCAGCGGGACGTCGACGATAGCAAAAAAAAATGGTCATCAGTGGAAACTGAGTGGAACCAAGTGGTTCACGTCAGCGACCCATTCTCAAATGGCTTTGCTTTTAGCCAGGCCCGAAGGGGCAGAGGCGGGAAGTCGGGGTTTAAGTTTATTTTATGTTGAACTTCGCGATGCCAATCATCAGTTAAGAAATATAGAAATTCATCGTTTGAAAGATAAATTGGGAACTAAAGCCTTACCAACGGCCGAACTTTCCCTTAAGGACACTCCGGCAGAATTAGTAGGTGATCTTGGTGGCGGCGTAAAAAAAATCTCAGCACTACTTAATATTACCAGGCTTTATAATTCGATCTGTGCTCTGGGGCAAATGCGACGAGCCTTAGACTGGGCCCAGAGTTATTCAAAAGTAAGAGTCAGTTTCGGAAAAAAATTAATTGATCAGCCTCTGCATAAAAATTTACTACAGAGTTTAGAGGCCACATTTGAGGATTGTTTCAAATTTACTTTTTTCGTTATCGAGCTTTTGGGCAAAGAAGAAGTCAATAAAGCTACTGAGAATGAAAAAATTATGCTCAGAGCTTTAACTCCGATAGTCAAATTATATACCGGAAAAAAAGTCATGCAAGTGGTGTCCGAAGTTGTGGAGATATTTGCTGGTGCCGGATACATCGAAGATACGGGAATTCCGAGACTGCTAAGAGATGCTCAAGTTTTTAGTATTTGGGAAGGAACAACGAATGTTCTTTCATTGGATTTTTTGCGAGCGATGGAAAAAGAAAATGCTATGTCAGTTTTGATGGATCACTGGGAAAGTAAAAATATTGAAATTCCACACAGGCTGCTAGAAATATTAGATTGGACTAAAACTGGCGAACATGAAAAATTAGAATCTCAGGCCCGCGAACTTGCCTTTTTGGTGGCAGAGCTGGCCATTAAATCGACCCAGTCCTCCTTCAGCCAATCTAACAATGATTTTAACCCTACATCTAAAGGTATCGAAGGCGTCCATGGAGACAATTGAGTTCGTGCCAAGGTTAGATTGGGTCTACGGACTTGCGGATCATCAGTAGGCCTGCCAACAAATTCGATTTTTAAATTTTTGTCTGAAAAAATATTTTGAACATTTTGAGCCAGTTGTAAAATTGTGAACTCAAATTCACTGCCAATATTCATCGGCTCATAAATATTTTTTTGAGCATAACTCCAAATACCTGCAATCAGGTCATCCACGTAGCAAAAACATCTGGATTGTTTGCCGTCACCATGAACCGTTAAATTCTGACCATTTAAACCTTGGACTAAAAAGTTAATCACAACCCGTCCATCTGTTGGATTCATACGAGGACCATAAGTGTTAAAAATTCGGACAAGTCCATGTTCAGAGCCAAACTTTTTATTAAATTCAAAAATAAGGGTCTCGCCCAGTCGCTTTGATTCATCATAACAAGATCTGGGACCAAAAGAATTGACGTTGCCCCAATAAGATTCGGGCTGGGGACTGGTTAAGGGATCACCATAAATTTCGCTGGTGGATGCAAAAATTAATCGAGCCCCATGATCCTTTGCAAAATAGAGAGCCTTTTCTAAACCGACCGTATTGACCTTGATAGTTTCAAAGGCCAATTTTTGATAGAGCGGAGGCGAGGCTGGGGAAGCAAAATGAAAAATATATTTTAAATTTTCAAGCCATTCGCCGGGGATTTGATTTTTCCAATTCCAATTATTGGTCACATCCGCATTAATAAAAACAAATCTCTTATCGATGGATGTAATACTTTGAGCTATTGCTTGCAAATCATCGACATTGCCACTCATTCCTGTGCAAAAGTTATCAATGCCAACGACAAAGTAGCCTTCTTTTAAAAGGTTTTCACATAAATGACTTCCTAAAAAGCCTGCGGCGCCAGTGACTATAGCGGCTTTTAAAGCTGTCATTAAGAAGGTCTCCCGACAGAAATGTATTCAAAACCCATTTCAGTCACATCAGCAAGCATGTATATATTGCGCCCATCGAAAATCAGGGGATTTTTTAAATACTCTTTCATTTTTTTAAAATTTGGTTCACGAAAAGATTTCCATTCCGTCACGATAAGAAGAGCATCAGCTTCTTTTAAAGTTTCATACTGGTCCTCAAAAAAAGATAAATTTTTAGATTCTGCAAAATGGTTTTTGGCATTTTCTGCAGCCACGGGATCAAAGGCGCGAATTGTAGCACCGTCTTTTAATCCCCATTCTATAAGATCCATGGCGGGAGCTTCTCGAATATCATCTGTTCCTGGTTTAAAAGCTATTCCCCAGATGGCTAAAGTTTTTCCATTTAAAGATCCTAATTTTTTTTGAACTTTTCCATAAAAGTTTTTTCTTTGAGTGTGATTGCAATTTTCAACACTTTCTAAAATTTCCAAACGTTCATCGCGTTCACGGCCCGTGTGAATTAAGGCTCGCACGTCTTTGGGGAAGCAAGATCCGCCGTAACCAACACCCGCATAAATAAAGTGCGGCCCTATCCGAGGATCTGAGCCTAAACCCCGGCGAACATTTTCTATATCAGCTCCGACTTTGTCACAAAGTCTGGAAAATTCATTCATCAACGAAATTTTGGTCGCAAGCATCGCATTGGCTGCGTACTTAGTCATTTCGCTGGATAAGGGATCCATGGTGAGATAAGGATTCCCATTTTTTAAAAAAGGGTCATAAATACGTTTTAAGATGGCAGCTGCTTTTTCGCTTTCAACACCAACGACCACTCGGTGGGGCTTTAAACAGTCTTCGATGGCCGAACCCTCGCGCAAAAATTCAGGGTTTGAAACAACATCATAGGGAAAACTTTGGCCACGTTTTTTAAAGGTCTGCTCTATTCGTTCCTTAATTTTTAAGTAAGTTCCCACTGGCACTGTGGATTTTGTCACAATAAGCTTATATTCAGTCATCTGAGTGGCAATTGTTTCGGCCACGCTGAGAACATATTTAAGATCGGCAGAGCCATCGGTATCGCTGGGCGTACCCACCGCGATAAAAATAATTTCACTTTTATCAATGGCGGTTTTTAAATCTGTCGTAAAAATAATTCGTTTGGCTTGAATGTTATTCGTAATTAATTGATCAAGACCGGGTTCATAAATTGGAGAAATGCCGTCTTTTAGTTTTGCAATTTTAACTGTGTCGATATCGGCACAAATAACATCGTTACCCATTTCCGCAAAGCAAACTCCTGTGACCAACCCAACATAACCTGTTCCAAAAACAGAAATTTGCATAAAACTTCTCCTAAAAAAATAAAACTTTAATGATCTCTGTAGCCTACTGCAATCCCCTCATTGACGTCAAAAATTGATTCTACTAGGTCTTAAAGGACTTGCTTCAAGCTTTCCACAACATAAGTCTGTTGT
Organism: Pseudobdellovibrionaceae bacterium; assembly: GCA_043720615.1. GTDB lineage: Bacteria > Bdellovibrionota > Bdellovibrionia > Bdellovibrionales > Bdellovibrionaceae > JAYWDA01. The sequence continues at coordinate 81,085 of JAYSSI010000015.1, forward strand.
TCATCTGTCATTTCAGGATACAGAGGTAAACTTAAAGCTCGACTTTGCAGACGGTAAGAAACGGGAAAGTCTTGGGGTTGATGATTTAAATAAGAGTAAGCTTTTAAAAAAGGCAGTGCGATAGGATAATGTACGCCGGCATGAATATTTTTATTCTTTAAACCTTCAATAACTTGTTCACGCTGATCGACACCAACCACAAAAAGATGAAAAACATGTTGCTCTTGGGGTGGCATTTCGGGACGAAGGACCTGCTGAACATCGGCAAGCATTCGGTGGTATTTTTGAGCTTTTTGTTGGCGAGCCAAAGTCCAAGCGGGGAGATGGCGAAGCTTAACTCTTAAAACGGCTGCTTGCAAAGTGTCCAGTCTGGAGTTGAATCCTTCTATATCATGATCGTATTTTGAAATTCGCCCGTGATTGGCAAGTTTTCGTATTTTATTAGCCAGATCAGTATCATTGGTGACAACGGCGCCGGCATCACCAAAAGCGCCTAAGTTTTTTCCCGGATAAAAACTAAAAGTTCCAGCTGCACCAAAAGTACCAGCGCACTGACCCTGCCAGCGAGCCAGATGAGCTTGTGCACAGTCTTCAATAATTTTAACGTTATATTTTTCAGCCAGACTCATTAAGGCCGACATATCCATGATACGACCATACAAGTGAACTGGTAAAACGGCTTTAATTTCACCACCATTTTTTACAGAGCCCTTTTTTAAAATTTTCTCTAAACAATTTAAATCCATCAGCGAGGTCGATTCTTCGATATCACAAAATACAACCCGTGCCCCACAAGCTGAAATTGCTTCAGAAGATGCAATAAATGAATTTGCGGCAGTGACAACTTCATCACCAGTGCCAATTCCCAAAGCTTTTAAGATAAGAAAAATCGCATCCGTGCCATTGCCCACACCAATCGTGTGTTTAACTCCGAAGGCTTGGCTGTATTCTTGTTCAAATAGATCTTTTTCTTCACCACCCACAAACTGCGCTTGATGAATTACTTTTTGGACGACGTGATCAATTTCTTCTTTCACGCTTAAGTATTGAGCTTGAATGTCCATCAATGGAATTTCCATTTATCTTTTCCTTTTTTCCACAGCTGGATTACCGTAGGCAATTTGATCTTTAGAAATACTTTTTGTGATATTAGAGCCTGAACCCACCAAAGCATTGGCTTGAACGACGACACCTGGGGAGATCGTAACATTGCCACCAATAATGGCTTTTTCTTCAATGATCGGACCTTGTAAGTTATTTTTAGCGTCGGGAGAAAGCGGCACTTTGGCATTTGTAAACACAACATGAGGACCAATCCAACATCCCTTTTTTAATACTGAAAATTCACAGATTAAGGAATTGGTATGAATACGAACATTATCTTCAATAATAGTTTTATGTTCGATGACAGTTAAAGCTCCGATACTGACATGATTCCCAATTTTATTATTTTCGCGAATATTGGCTTTATTTCCTGTTTGAAAATGATGGCCAATTTGATTGCCAGCATAAATCACTGTGAAAGAGCGAAGATAAGAATCACTGCCAATCACGGTTTCAGGCTCTGAACCATCCTTAAGGGGAGCTCCAACGATACAATAATCCTCAATGACAACATTAGCGCCCAATTTAACATTAGGATAAATAATAGCAGTTTTAGCAATCATGATTTTTTACCCAAGCGGCAATGTGTCGCGGTGAAAGGAAATGTAATTTCTTTTTTTGTTTCAATAGATTCGTAAATGGCCGTGATCAGCTCTAAGCTCTTTTTACCTTCGACGCCATTCAGAAAACTCTTTTTATTTTCAACTAAACACTCGACCACGTGGTCTAGAAAAGATTTATGACCGTAGCCATAAACACTGGGCGGGTTGACGGAATAATTTTGAATAATATTTTGATCTTCTTGTGTTGTCGGTTGAAAATTCCAAGTGCGCATTTGATTGACTGCAAAGCCACTGATTTCAACACTGCCGCGCTCGCCTAAAATTGAAATTGAACCTTCAAGATCCTTGGGGCGGCAAGCGGTGGTGGCTTCAATCACGCCAAGAGCTCCATTTTTGAATTTTAAAATGGCAACGCCGGTATCTTCGGTTTCAGTATCAACCAGAAAAGTATCTGATTTTGCAAAAACAGATTCCACGTCACCCATCATCCAATGCAAAAGATCGACATGATGACTGGCTTGATTTGTAAAAGCGCCACCATCATATTGCCAAGTGCCGCGCCATGAATCTTGATCATAATAACCTTGATCTCGGCACCAACGTACACGGACGGTTCCCATCACCAAACGCCCAAAGCGTCCTGATTCTAATTCTTGCCGAAGGCGAACCACCGGCACATTGAATCGATTTTGTTTAACAACAAAAAGTTCAACTTTATTTTTATCACAAGCAGCAATCATTTTTTCAGCATCAGCCAAAGTTAAAGCCATCGGCTTTTCGACAACTATATTTTTTTTGTATTCAGCCACAGCCACAGTATGTTCTGCGTGAAGCCCACTGGGAGTGAGGATAACAACAACATCAATATTTTCTTTTCTAAGCATTTCATGAAAGTCTTTATAGAAAGGAATTTTAAATCTTTCACCAATACCTTGGGCTCGACTTAATTCAATATCCGCAACAGCCGCAAGTCTGGCTCCAGGAATTTGGCCCAAGCCTATAAGTTCACTATGACGTTTTGCGATTCGACCGCAACCAAGCAGTGCAAAGTTTAACATTATAATCCTTCAAAGGAAGGCAAGTGTTTGAGCGTTCCTTGTGAGATTAAATTACTTGGCTTTTTAATTCTTTTCAAGTGTGGCGGGCTATGTTTTCGCGAATCCAATACAGGATATCATAAATTGGCTGGTCAGAACCGTAGCTGCTATGAGCCACAGGTGGTCCTTTTAAATAATCCTTGAACTCTTGGGCGCTAAAGCTCAATTTTTTACAGACATACTCGGTGTCAGATTCTAATTCCTGAGTATTATAGAGAGGTTTCTGAAGCTCTGTCAGTGCCTCTTCGCGACTGATTTGCTCGGAATTAATTAAGGTTGAAAGATGAGCTTTTCGTTTATCAATATTAAATTTAACTGGTAAAATATGAGCTTGGTAGAATTTTGTAAAAATAGATTCATAGTGTTTTCCACCGTAATCCCGCCAGCCCAATTCACGCATTAAAACTTCTTTGGCGCGGGCTTTATTATAATCAATCCAGTTGAGTGGCTTATGCACACGGTAGCCTATTCCGTACATGTAAAAGACGTGCTCAAGCGTGCTCACAAAAGGAAAAGTTTTTATTTTTTTAGAGCCAAACTGAGAATGGATGGACTTGATGTTTCTTTCATCCGATTTTCTATGCACCCAAGCCTTTGGCATGATGGCTTCGGTGGAATGATTAGCTCCACTTAAAATGTGCTTTAAGTTGTATTTACGGGCTAGTTTTAAAATCACTCCAAAAATAGCGTGGTCGCTGAGCATTTCAATATCCACAACATGGGCTTTGAAAAAGGCCTTTTGCAAATCCTTAAACTCTTCCCAATCAATGACGTGGGTGTGAAGTTCAAAACCCAATTTTGAAACGATGCCATGAATATTGGCCGTCGCAAGCTCGGAATTCCAGCCATTATCTAAGTGCACGCAAAGGGGGCGCAAGCCATGTTGGTGGGCTAAATATGCAATGTAAGAGCTATCGACGCCGCCAGAAAGTCCGATCAGGCAATCCCATTCTTTGCCTTTTCCATCTTTTTTAATTTCAGAAAAATGCTTTTCTAAAGTTTTCTCTTTAAGATCAAATTCAAGCGGCCAATGGACTTTAAGTTGAGTATAAGATTTGCAGTGATTACATATTCCTGCGCTATCAAATTCAATATTAAGATCTGTGGTATCCATCACACAGCGCTGACAGATTTTAAATGCCCGGTTCATTAATTCACTGAATCACTTAAGTGCAGTGGCTTGCAACTCCCTTCATTGACATTCAGCGTTTAAGGCCCGTATTCTGAATCCATGATCGTCATAATTGACTATGAAGTGGGCAATCTCGGCTCTGTTCAAAATATGTTTAGAAAAGTCGGAGCGGCCTCGCAAATTTCAAAGGACCCTGCTGTGATTTCACAAGCCACAAAGCTTGTCTTGCCTGGGATCGGGCGATTTGATTTTTGCATGCAAGCTTTGCAAAAATCAGGTCTGATTCCCTTACTTCAAGAAAAAGTATTGGTAAAAAAAACTCCCACCTTAGGAATCTGTGTGGGTTTTCAAATGCTTGCTGAAAAAAGTGAAGAAGGCCTTGAAGCAGGGCTGGGTTGGATTCCGGCTGAAGTCAAAAAATTTAAAAGCAAAGCTGATTTAAAAGTTCCTCATATGGGTTGGAACTGGGTGAAACCTCTCCACGATTCAAGTCTATTAAAAAATTTTGGAGATGAGCCGCGGTTTTATTTTGCGCACTCCTATTACATGGAAACAAAAGTCCCAGATCATGATTTATTGCAAACCCACTATGGAGTGACTTTCACGTCTGCGATTCAGCGGGAAAATCTTTACGGAGTTCAATTTCATCCTGAAAAGAGCCACAAGTTTGGTATGACCTTATTTAAGAACTTTGCGGAGCTTGTATGACATTAGCTCTTAAAAAAATACGACCTCGAGTCATTCCAGTTTTGCTTCTGAGCGGAGGCGGGCTGGTGAAAACGACCCAATTTGATCAGCCTAAATATATTGGGGATCCCATCAATGCGATGAAAATCTTTAATGACAGCGAAGTTGATGAATTGGTGTTACTTGATATCACCAGCGGTCGAAATGGCCATGGTCCTCAATGGGAAAAATTATCAGAAATTATCAGCGAAGCTTTTATGCCATTGACCTATGGTGGCGCCGTTCGAGAATATTCACAGGTGGAAAAATTATTTTCATTAGGTGTAGAAAAGATTGCGTTTAATACGGCTGCATTTTTGACTCCAAGTTTGTTAGAAAAAGCGGCTCAAGCCTATGGCAATCAAAGCGTTGTGGCCTCGATGGATATTAAGAAAAATTTTTGGGGTCGATACGATACTTTTGTTAATTATGGGAGAACAGCCACCAAAGTCGCACCCGTTAAGTATGCTCGTCGAATGGAAGAACTAGGGGCTGGAGAAATTATTCTCAATTCCATGGACCGCGATGGAACAAGATCAGGATATGATTTAGACATCCTTAAGCAAGTCTGTGAAGCAGTATCAATTCCTGTTGTTGCTTGCGGTGGTGCGCATGAGCTTAAGGATTTTCACCGTGCCATATTTGGGGCTGGAGCCTCTGCCGTGGCGGCCGGTTCAATGTTTGTCTTTCATGGTAAATTACGAGGCGTTTTAATCAACTATCCAAGACCCGCCGAGTTGCGAGATTTGTTTCAGTCACCGCTATGAAATTTTTAATCATCACTCAATATTTTCCGCCCGAAGTTGGTGCAGCTCAAACTAGATTGGCAGCCACTTCACGATCCTTGCAACAACTAGGTCATTCGGTTGAAGTTGTTACAGCCATGCCAAATTATCCCCATGGCGTTGTGGCTTCAGAGTATCGGGGACATTTTTATCATCATGAAATATTTCAAGGTGCCATCATTCATCGATTTTGGCTATTGACCTCACAAGGTAAAACGCTGAGGCGATTGCTGACCTATTTATCTTTAATGCTCACTTCTTTGATGGGGATTTTTATAATTAAAAAACCGGATTTGGTGATGGTTAATTCAGGTCCTTTATTTTTGGGACTGACGGGTTTTATTTATAGCCGAATTTTTAAGGTTCCTATGGTATTTTATGTCGCTGATCTGTGGCCAAGATCCGTAGAACACTTGCAAGGTCTAGGGGCTCAGGTTTTTTTAAAAATAGCTTTAAAGCTTGAAGCCTTTATTTATGAAAATTCCAAATATGTCGTGGCTGTTACTGAAGGTGTCAGAGAGATTTTACTGAATGAAAAAAATCTTCCTCCTGAAAAAGTTCTTTTTCTTCCCAATGGAGTGGATACGGAAATTTTTTATCCACGATCGGGCAGCCAAAATTTAATTCAAAAATATCAACTGCAAAATAAAAAATCTTTTATTTATGCGGGAAATCACGGATTTGCTCACGCACTTGATACTGTGATTGAAACCGCCGCCTTACTTCATGATCATCCTGAAATTGTTTTTTTAATGGTAGGCGGGGGCTCTGACAAGGAGCGCTTAAAAAAATTGGCTTCAGAAAAAAAACTCTCACAAATTATTTTTGTGGATCCTGTTGATCCTGTGCTTTTGGCAGACTACATTGAAGTTTCATTTATGGGTTTGATTCATGTCCGAAATTCACCCTTAGCTCTTGAAACAAGACCGGCAAAAATGTTTCCCTTGATGGCTATGGGGAAGGCCGTTCTTTACGCAGGTTTTGGCGAAGGAGCCGCTTTACTTGAATCATGTCAGGGGGGATGGGTTGTACCTCCCGAAAATCCAAAGGCGCTTAAAGATATGATTTTGGAGCTTTGCCAAAAAGACGCTGAGGTGAACGCTCGGGGTCAAAATAATCTGAAATTTGTGAAAGAAAATATGAATTTTACGAAACTGGTCGGTGACTGGTTGAAAACTTTAAAACTATAATCTGCCTTAGATAATTTAGGATAAGAAAAATGAGAAGTGATCGTTTTCGACTGAACCCAAAAACCAAAGCTTGGATCATGGCCCTAGACGGTTTTGTCTTTGCTGTGATTGTGGCATTAGTTTTTCGTTTCAGGCTAGGTGGTCATTTTCAAGATTTAGCCAAAGCGCCAGCTTTTTGGCTTATTTCTTTAGTGTTGCTGGCCAGTTTATATATTTTTGGAACGTATGATTTAGATCGAGATGATAATTTTTTACCTTTAGGTTCTCGCATCGCTTTAGCTGTTGCTTCGACCCTTGTGGCTACTATTTTATTAAATTATCTGATCAGTTTTGACCGAGCGGGTCTTTTTGGCCGCGGGATTTTGCTGGGTTCTTTGCTTTTTTACTTTGTATTTGGAGCCTTTTTTCGTTTTGTTTTATGGCGCTATTTTCACCGGGTCCGCAGTGCTGCAAAAATTCTTATTTTTGCTGAAAAAAAAGATCGGGAATTTTTGGAAATCGAGTTAAAAAAAAATCGCTTTCTGGGCCATTGGTATTGGGCCCTCCGAGATTTGGTGCCCAGTGAAATTAAAAATATTGATGAGTTTTCTTGGCGGGATTTGACACCGGTTTTAGATAAATCTTGGTCGGCTTGGGTGATTGCAGCCCCCATGGACTTAATAGAAAAGGAAATTGGCTCGGAGCTTTTAAAGGCGCGATTTTCTGGATTAAGAATTATCGATCTTTCCAAATTTTATGAATATACATGGAGGAAAATTCCCGTTTTTCACTTGGGAGCGGCTTGGTTTTTTTTAAGTGATGGATTTTCCCTTGTAGCTAATCGATTTCGACTGAGAGTTAAACGTCTGACAGATATTATTTTTTCTGCGATTTTGATCTTGGTTTCTTGGCCGTTACTTTTAATAACTGCACTTTTAGTCAAAATCGATAGTCTGGCTGATAACGTGATTTACCAGCAAATTCGAACCGGAAAAGAAGGGCATATTTTTACGATCTACAAATTTAGATCGATGCGCGGTGATGCAGAAGCCAGTGGAGTTCAGTGGGCTCAAAAAAATGATCAGCGCGTGACATCAGTAGGTAAATTTATAAGATTAACAAGATTGGATGAGCTTCCGCAACTTTGGAATGTTCTTTTGGGAGATATGAGTTTTATTGGCCCAAGACCTGAGAGGCCTGAGTTTAATGTTGAACTTGAAAAGGCCATTCCATACTACAATTTAAGGCATATGGTACGACCAGGTTTGACGGGTTGGGCTCAAGTTCTATATCCTTACGGTGCGAGCGTTGAAGATTCTAAAGAAAAACTACAATATGATTTGTTTTATATTAAAAACTTTTCTTTTCTGCTGGATTTGCAAATCCTGCTTAAAACGATCAGTGTAGTATTACTTGGAAAAGGAAGATAATGAAAAGACCAGATTTTATTTTAGGACTCAATCAAGAAGTAACAGGTGAATCTGAATTGTTCTTGGGACGAGCTTTTGAACTTGGCATCACTCGTATCAGCACGCCTCCTGGTGGTAACATCACTCGCTTTGTGAATCGCTTTTCAAAAAAATCTAGTTGTAAAGTTCAAACTCAGCTTCGCCTTTCGCCGCTAGGATCTGGTATGAACGAGGTTTTTGAAAAAACTTGCGAAACTTTAGGGGTGAATGAATTAGAGTCATTCTTTTTTGAGGATGTTGAAGATATAAAAAATAATCCTCAATCTTTGGTGGACTTGCTTGAACTTAAGAAAAATGGTCGATTGCAAAATATTGGAGCTATTGTCAGTTCTGAAACTGCTATTTTAGCGGCTGCCAAAATTCCCGCACTTCAGGTTTTGCAGGTGTCTTTTAATTTGTTCGAAAATTCTCTTAAGCTTGGGAGCAGTTTAAAAAAAGCAGCCGAGGCTGGCAAAACCTTGCAAGCAAAAGCTCCATTTTTTGAAGGGATATTAACGGAGCCGTCGGAAAATCTTCCAGAAAAATTTCAGTCCCTTGCACCATCTTTAAAAAAGTTAAAAGATCTAGCCGGTCGGTCTAGAATAACCATGGAAAGTTTATGTCTAGCTTATGTGCTTCAACAAAAAATTTTTTCGGCTGTGATTGTGAGTGCTGAAAGTAAAGATCAGCTGGTAAAAAATTGGCAAACTTATCAATCTGCAAGTCGCCTTGAGATTAAGTCAGATGAAATTCATCGTATTACACAGGGAGATTTGCAGAATATGAGCGTTGGCCACTAGCAACCTGCGTTATCTGTTCATTGGTTGATAGCCACCTAAAACTCACTTTGAGTTTTAGAGCAGATAAGGTTATAAATAACGCCACTATGAAAGTTACAGAACACCTCGCAAAAGCTAAGAGCCCGCTTTTTAGTTATGAAATTGTACCTCCTCCCCGGGGTCGATCCGTCAAAGATATTATTGATATCGCTGAAGCCTTAGTGCCACTCAATCCTCCGTGGATTGATGTGACTTCCCATGCCTCAAGTGCTTATTTTCAAGAAAAGCCTGATGGGACAATCAGGCGTCGCACTGTTCGTAAGCGGCCAGGGACCATGGGAATTTGTGGGATTATTCAGAATCGGTTTCGCATCGATACAGTGGCGCATCTTTTATGTCAGGGTTTTTCAAAAGAAGAAACTGAAGATGCTTTAATTGAGCTTAATTTTTTAGGTATCCACAATGTTTTAGCTTTACGAGGCGATTCACCTAACTATCAAAAAGAAATTGGCAAAAACAGATCGAGCAATAATTTTGCTTCCGATTTAGTGACACAACTATGTGATTTAAGAAAAGGGATCTTCTTAGAAGAAATTTCTAATAGTTCAGCTTTGGATTATTGTGTTGGAGTTGCGGGCTACCCCGAAAAACATTTTGAAGCGGCCAACTTTAAAACAGATCTTATGAATTTAAAGAAAAAAGTGGATGCGGGTGCAGATTATATTACAGCACAGATGTTTTTTGATAATGAAAAATATTTTTCTTTTGTTCGAGCTGCACGTGAAATTGGAATTCAAGTTCCTATTATTCCTGGAATTAAAATTTTAAGAAGTGTCGCTCAATTAAGGTCCATTCCTAAAACATTTCATATTGATTTCCCCGATGATCTTGTCGATGAAGTGCATAAATCTCCAGATCATGTTGAAGAAATAGGAAAGCGCTGGGCCTTAAAGCAAACCGAAGGTCTTTTGGCTGCCGGTGTGCCCTGTGTGCATTTTTATATTATGAACGATACGCCTGCCGTTGTAGAAATTGTTAAACATTTTCAAAAGTAGTTAATCTATGAAATTGCCTTTATCACCTTGCCTGCGGGAGCTTCAGATCCGTCTTTCTAAAGAGTTATTATTCTTAGATGGCGCTATGGGGACGATGATTCAGCAATATCATTTGCAAGAAGAAGATTTTAAAAAGGGACCCTTTAAAAATCATCCTTCTGATCTTAAAGGCAATAATGATTTACTCGTGATCACTCGTCCTGACGTGATTAAAGAAATTCATCTGGCTTATCTAGAGGCTGGGGCGCATATCATCGAGACCTGCACTTTTAATGGCACTAGTCTTGCGCAAAAAGAATATCACTTAGAAGCCCATGTTCGAGATATCAATTTAGCCGCAGCCAAAGTCGCTCGCGAAGCTGTTGATGAGTTTCATAAAAAATATCCTGAAAAAAAATGCTATGTCGCAGGAGCTCTTGGTCCTACAAGTCGAACCGCTTCGCTTTCTCCAGACGTTAATAATCCTGCTTTTCGCGCCGTTAATTATGATGAATTAGTGGATTCTTACTATGAACAAGCCAAAGCCTTAATAGATGGCGGCGTAGATATTTTATTACCGGAAACTATTTTTGATACTTTAAATGCTAAAGCCTGCTTATTTGCGATTCAAAAATTAGAAGATGAATTGGGACAAAAGCTTCCCGTCATGATTTCTGTGACCATCACTGATTTATCAGGTCGGACACTTTCAGGCCAAACAGTCGAAGCATTTTGGAATTCTGTACGACATGTAAAACCTTTAAGCGTTGGATTGAACTGCGCTTTAGGGGCTGAAGAAATGCGCTCTTTTGTTCAAGATCTTGCACGGGTCGCTGATTGTTATATCAGCTGTTATCCTAATGCAGGATTACCAAATCCGCTTTCGGCGACGGGTTATGATGAAACTCCTGATAGCTTAGCTAAGACGATTGCCGAATTTGCTGATTCAGGTTTGCTTAATATTGTGGGTGGCTGTTGTGGAACGACACCTCCACATATTGCTGAAATAGTAAAAAGGCTCAGCGCAAAGGCTCCTCGAAAAAATCCAACGCTAGTTCCAAAGACCAGACTGTCGGGGCTTGAGCCTTTAAATATTTCAGCTCAAGGTGAGCGCTCATTTTTAATGGTGGGTGAGAGAACCAATGTCACAGGTTCGCCAAAATTTGCAAACTTAATCAAAGATGGAAAATTTGAAGAGGCCTTAACTGTGGCTCGCAGCCAAGTTGAAAATGGCGCAAATATTATAGATATCAATTTTGATGAAGGCATGTTGGATTCAGCCGCCTGTATGATTAAGTTTTTAAATTATGTAGGTTCTGAACCTGATATTTGTAAAGTTCCCATCATGATTGATAGTTCAAAATGGAGTGTGCTTGAAGCCGGTCTTAAATGCGTTCAAGGTAAGCCTATTGTTAATTCTATTTCTCTCAAAGAAGGAGAAGAAGAATTTAAACGCCAGGCCGAATTGATCAAGCGCTATGGAGCAGCGGTTGTGGTGATGGCTTTTGACGAAAAAGGGCAAGCAGCCACCAAAGAAGATAAAATTAGGATTTGTCAGCGAGTTTATAAAATTTTAGTGGATGAAGTGCAGTTTGATCCTTGTGATATTATTTTTGATCCCAATGTCTTAACTGTCGCTACAGGGATTGAGGAACATAATACTTACGGTTTAGATTTTATTGAAGCCGTTCGACAGATCAAAGAAGTTTGTCCTCACTCTCTGACTTCTGGTGGGATTTCAAATCTTTCATTTAGTTTTCGCGGCAATAATATTGTCCGAGAATCCATGCACACGGTTTTTTTGTTTCATGCCATTAAAGCCGGTCTTGATATGGGTATCGTCAATGCAGGAATGCTTGGGGTTTATGAAGATATTGATCCTATGCTTAGAGAATTATCAGAAGATGTTATTCTCAATAAATCTAATGACACCACTGAAAAACTTTTAGATTTAGCCGAAACTTTAAAATCTAAAAATCAAAAAAAAGAAATCGTGACCGAAGACTGGCGCGGTTTACCCCTGCAAGACAGAATCACGCATGCGCTTGTAAAAGGGGTTGATGCTTTTATTGAATATGATACCGAAGAAGCGCGAAAACAATACCCAAGGCCTTTAGATGTTATTGAAGGCCCTTTGATGACGGGTATGAAAGTTGTGGGCGAGCTCTTTGGCCAGGGTAAAATGTTTTTGCCCCAGGTGGTGAAAAGTGCTCGCGTGATGAAAAAAGCGGTCGCTGTTCTTGAGCCTTTTATGGAAGAAGAAAAAAAGAAAAGCGCCGGTAAGAATCAAGGTGTTTTTGTAATCGCCACGGTCAAAGGTGATGTGCATGATATCGGAAAAAATATTGTAGGTGTTGTGCTTGCGTGCAACGGTTACAAAGTGATCGATTTGGGTGTGATGATTTCTTGCCAAGAGATTATCCGCAAGGCCATCGAACATAAAGCTGACCTTGTGGGCATGAGTGGACTGATCACGCCTTCGCTTGAAGAAATGATATTTAACGCCAAAGAGTTTCAACGTCAGGGATTAACTGTTCCTATTTTGATTGGTGGAGCTACGACCTCTCGAGTGCATACAGCTGTAAAAATTGATCCCCATTATGCTGGGCCTGTGGTGCATGTGTCTGATGCCTCACTTGTGGTCGAGGCTTGCAATAAATTACTTGGCTCGCAAAAAGAAAATAATCTTTTAGAAATTAAAAAACAGTCTTTACTGACTCGCGAGCACTACTTAAAGTCTGCTGAAGATGCCTCTCAATTTGTAAGTCTTGAGGAGTCAAGACAAAAAAAGTTCAGATGTGACTGGAAAAAAGTGGATATGGCTCAGCCTAAAAAAATGGGAGTAATGGAAATTCCGGTGAGCTTAAAAGAGCTTTCCGAGTATATCGATTGGTCGCCATTTTTTTGGACCTGGGAAATGAAGGGGCTTTATCCAAAGATTTTTGAACATCCAAAATATGGAGTTGAAGCCAAAAAACTTTTTGATGATGCTCAAGAATTGCTTCAAGAAATCATTAAAAAAAATCTTTTTACGCCAAAATCTTTGATAGGGATTTGGAAGGCGCAGTCCCTTCATGAAGAAATTAAAATCATGAATGAGGAAAATAAATACTTAGACAGTGTTTATTTTTTACGGCAGCAGCGTCACAAAGAAGCCGTGGCGGGAGTTCATTACAGCCTCTCAGATTTTATTGCTCCAGTGGATTCAGGGGTTCAAGATTATCTAGGTGGCTTTGTCGTGACAGCAGGGGCTGAAGTTGAAATTATCGCTGATAGTTATGCTAAGAAAAATGACGATTACTCGAGCATTTTAGTCAAAGCCATCGGAGACAGATTAGCTGAAGCTTTGGCAGAATTAACTCATAAGAAGTATCGCCAACTGTTTGGATTTGGACTGACAGAAAATTTAAAAACCGAAGAGCTGATCGCTGAAAAATATCGAGGCATTCGGCCAGCCCCGGGATATCCAGCTTGCCCTGACCATACCGCCAAGCTAACTCTTTTTAATTTAATGAACGCGGAAAAACGCATTGGTGTTAAGCTGACCGAGAATCTTTCAATGACGCCGGGAAGTTCAGTCAGTGGTTTTTATTTTAATCATCCCGAAGCTCGCTACTTTCATGTGGGAAAAATTCAAAAAGATCAAAAAAAATGGATGCAAGAAAAACGCAAATGGAGTGATGAAGAGATCGAAAAGTGGTTAGCTCCGGTGCTGTTGTGAGGACTGAAAAATGAGTGTTCTAGTCACAGGTGGCGCAGGGTATATTGGCTCCCATGCAGTTCAGAATCTTTTAGATTTAAATGAAAAAGTTGTTATTTATGATAATTTATCCACTGGCTTAAAATCAGCCGTGGCCAAAGAGGCGAAATTTATTTTTGGTGATCTTCGAGACGGCGAACTTTTGGCCCGAGTGATGAAAGATCATAAGGTTGAATCTGTCATGCACTTTGCCGCTAAATCTGTGGTGCCCGAAAGTGTATCCATACCTCTTGAATATTACGAAAATAATGTGATGGGGACTTTACAGCTTTTAAAGGCTTGTCAAAAAACCAATGTAAATCAATTTATTTTTTCATCCTCAGCTTCCGTTTATGGCGCGGCGGAAATTGTTCCTATTAAAGAAGAAAGTCCACTGGCTCCAAGCAATCCTTATGGCTTTAGTAAATTAATGGGCGAGAAGATGATTCAAGACATGAGCCAAGCTTATGGATTAAAATTCGTTATTCTTAGATATTTTAATGTCGCTGGAGCTAAAAAGGATATTAGCAACGGTCAACGCACTGAAAATGCCACGCATTTGATAAAAGTGGCGGCTGAAGCGGCCTGTGGATTGAGAGAAAATGTGGATGTCTATGGCGATGACTATAAGACCTTAGATGGGACGGGGCTTCGAGATTATATTGATGTCGAAGACTTGGTGGAAGCACACTCTTTAGCTTTAAAATATTTAAGACAAAATGGCGAAAATCAAATTCTGAATTGTGGCTACGGCCATGGCTTCACGGTTTTAGAAGTTTTAGAGACCATGAAAAAAGTTAGTGGGAAAAATTTTAATATTGTTAGAAAGCCACGAAGACCCGGAGATGTGGGTCAATCTTTTGCTGAAAGTTCAAAAATTCGAAAAACTTTATGCTGGCAGCCAAAGTTTGATGATTTAAAAATTATTTGTCAGTCGGCCTATCAATGGGAGAAAACTCACAGGGTTGCAAAATAGGCTCTTTGTCTTTGAAGCGAAAATAATAATCGGCCCCTTTCGGACAAGACTGAGGGCCTTTAAATTGATCAACATAAAGACACCAACCCATATGTTTCATCCAGTACAAATATTGTGTCGAGCACGAACCTTGTCCCACAAAAATTGCGATTTTAGCCTCTAACGGAACTTTTTGAGTCTGTAAAAGATTTTGAATTTCTGTGGATTGAGCCAATGTCTGCCCGTGAAATTCGTGCTGAGTTTGCGCAAAACCCATAAGTCCATAAATGATTAATGCCGTGATTTGAAGTTTTCGCGGTAAAGTCATCAGAGCTCGAAATAAACATAAAAAGGCAAACACGGCCGCAGCCCACAAATAGTAGTTATGAATTACAAGATGCTCGCCACGAGCTAAAATTAAGAGCGCGATTGAACCAAAAATGCCAAAAACTTCTAAGCGACGAAGACTTCGCCATTTCCAAATAATTAAAAAGATAAAAATATATTGAAACCAGTCTCGTAAAATATTGTTAAGCAATGGCAATGCATAATTAGGCAAATGAGAAATTGTTTCAGCCAAGGGAGGAATTGATAAATAATAGTAATTGAGCTCACTTTGAAGCACCCAAAATTGATACCAAAATATGTAAACCATCAGGCAACCTAAAGTGGTGAGGCTGATCCAAATCCAGCTCAAGTTCACTAAAAGAATTAGCGGAATTAAGTAGGGTCTTATCGCAAAAGCTAAAATAAAAAGCAGACTGCTAACAACTAAAGAAAGTTTTTTTTGAGAATAAGTTTTTAAATATGCCGCCAGTCCTATTAAAAAAAAGGCTAAATTATCCGGTAAAGCAATGGTCATAAACAGCAGACTAAAAGTTGAAAATCCAAGAAATAAAGAAAAAGCCTCGGGCTTGTGAGGTTTCAAGTAAACTTTAGCCCACGCCGTCCACACCAGTAAATTGAGAACCCATAAAAAAAGAATTAAAAATTTTGGATCATATTCAGACCAAGTTCCGCGAATTTGGCAGGGGAGACTCATTAAAAAGCTGTAAAGGGGAAACTCTCCAATGGCAATACCGCTGGTCGTCCCACGATGAGCCACTTTTGGTTTAAGAAATTCGGTGCCTTCGTAACAATAGCTATAGGCCGCAAAGGTCGTATCTGACTGTCTTATGGTATGTACGCCCTGCAGAGGGGAGCTCGCATTATAGGCGAAAGCCAAGAAAAGGATCAGGACAAAAAACCAGAATATTTTCACAAAAAGAAGGTAATTTCTTTTTTGCAATTAAGCAAGACCAAGGCCTGGAACAACCTTAACTTTATTTAAAAATATGCCGTTAAGTAATTATGAACAAAAGAGTGATGTGGAAATAAGAAAATCGATTCTTATTATTAAAGGAAGTCCCAAGGCGCTTGGCGCGTTGGAGACCTTTTTGAACAATCGTGATTGGGTTGTATTTAGCACAACTGATATCAAAGATGCGTTCTCATATTTAGTAAAAAATAAACCTTCTTTTGTTATGGTGGCCGTTGATCATCCCAATAAAAAAGTGAGAAATTTGCCAAAACTTTTGACCCAAGCTTTTCCAGTTTGTGTGATTGGCTATGCAGAAGCTTCAACCACACAATCTTACGGTCAGCTGATGGACAGCGGTTTGGAATATAAAATAAATCCTCCCGCCACGGGACCTGCGGTTGAAAGAGCAGTTAATAAGTTTTTAAAAAATCAACAAAACTTCGCAGATGCCACTCAAGCTCGGGCAGAAAAATTTAATACTCAAAAAAACTTACTAGATAGTGTGGATAATAAAAAATCGCACAAACCCTCTGAAATGATGAATTTTCAAAGCCCTAAAGGCCTTCCTGAGTATAAAGCAGGAAATTTAATTTCTATAGAAAGAAAAGAAATTTCCCCGCAATTAAATGTTAACGCAGACGCTAGTAATACGGCAACAGCTGAAAAATTAGCTTCGATACTATACAAAATTGCTGAGTCCGAAGGTGATTCGGAAGATTTGGTAGCAGAGGCTATTATTGCAGTTCAACGAGACAGTCGAACGGCTCAGCAAGGTCCTGCTTATCGTCCTGATCACAGTGAAGCAAAACCTAAAGAATCATCTTCAAGTCGACAAGGGGAATCTCTTTTAAAAGTCAGTCCAGCGCCGAACAAACAACATGTATTAAATAATCCAGAGCTATTAAATTCAAAAACATCGTCCAACACTTCATCGAATAAAGGTTTCGTTCCGCAATATCATGAAGACGATATTTTAGATGAGTCGGGAGCATTAAAGCCAATGGATGCCCCTGTTTTGAATTTTGAACCGAAGGGCACAAAAGCAGCGATTGTTGCTACAGGAATAGAAGAGAAAACTGCAAATTCACAAACTCCAAAAAAATTAAATGAAAAAGAAGATATTAGCCAAAGCAACGTTTTAAGCGAAGCTCAAAGAAATAATGTGGCTCCCTTGTTGGCAAAAAATCTGCCGCTTGATCAGACAAAACCCGAATCGGCTGATAATAATCCTTATAATTTAAGTTTGGATTCCAAGGCCAGTGGACGTGCGAATCACAGTCAATCTGTTTTTAGTCGAAGTGCTGAAAAAGCTTTGGCTGAGTCCGTGAATACTGGAGATAGAATACTAATAAATAAGTTGGAAGCCTCTAGTAATGTGGCGTGTATTGTTGTCGAGTCAGCACGTTTTTCAGGATATCTTGTCGTTGCCATGGGTAAAAACCGTAAAATCGATCAAAATTTTATATTATTAGTTAAAAACAGAATGGTTAAATTTTTAAAAGAACAAGGCGAAGAGATTAATGAAGAAGAAGGATTTGCTATTAAAGTCAGAGAAGTCGATTTTGAAGGATGGGCCATTGAATATGCCTCATTCTTAAGAAAATCAATTCATAATGGTGACGAAATCGCCATGGCTTTCTTTCCATTTTCTCCTGTCAAAAATGAATTAGGGCAATCTGCAGCGGCCGAGATGGGCACGATCAAATTGGACGACTTGCAAGGAAATATACAAGTTGATTTTAACTTGTATATTTATTTAACCGCCAATAATCGCTATGTTCTATATACGCCAAAAGGTGCTAAACTCTATGTCCAGCAAAAGGATAGATTGTCAAAAATGGGTGTGACACACCTGCATATAAGAAAAAGTGAAGCTCAAGACCTTTCCAAATACCGCGCGCAGAACTATCTTAACTCTAAGATATTAGAGTATCAGCAAAAAAACGCGATGAGGAAGTCTTCCTAGATAATGGCATTTTCAATACCGAAACGACCTGACAGCTTAAAAGAAATGGGTGTTGGTAAATTTATTGGCACTCCGGAAATTATTAAACTTCTTGTCTGGAATGTTTATAAGGGTCGACACCGCGAAAAATGGCGTAAAGATTTCTTAAGTCTTAGCGTGGATAAAGATTTAATTCTTTTGCAGGAAGCTTTAGATGATGGATGGATGCCCAATATTTGGTTGAATGATTGCCCTGATCATCATTGGAAAATGGCGACCAGTTTTTCTTATAAAAAAAGTAAGACGGGAGTTGCTACGGGTTCGCGCTTCCAAGCCTCGTTTATCGATTTCGTAAGAGGTAAGGAGCGGGAATTATTTTTTTGGACTCCCAAAGTATCATTAGCTTCAAAATATCTTTTCACAGATTCAAAGCTTGAACAAAAAGATCATGAGCTTTTAGTGGTTAATACTCATGTCGTAAATTTTACGACAACGGCGGCCTATGTTCGTTTTGTTGAAGAGCTGATTGAAATGGTGGAACCTCATAAAGGACCCCTGATCATCGCCGGAGATTTTAACACCTGGAATTTCAAGCGGTGGTTTCATTTGCTCAGAATACTTGCACAGTTAGAAATTAAGCCGATTGAATTTGATCAAGATCCTCGAATTTTAAAATTAGACCATGTTTTTGTTCGTGGATTTCGAGTTAGCCAAGCTTTAATTCATGATCAGGTTTTTTCTTCGGATCATTTTCCCATTGAAGTTTGGCTTGAGCTTGATGGCCAACTCTTGACGAGCGGCGTCGCTAAGTGACTTTAAGCATAAATTTTCGTAACTCCTAGGGTCTTAAGGAGATCACAACATGTTTAATTCGTATTTGTTAGCACCAGTTTGGGCTGGGGCAGTCGGTCTTGTCATTGCCTTGCTTCTTTATTTCCGAGTTAAAGCTCAGCCCGTGGGCAACGAAACCATGAATCGTATTGCGCAATATATTCGTGAAGGCTCGATGGCTTTCTTAGGACGCGAGTATAAAGTTCTTGCTGCTTACTCTGTGATTGTTGGTATCGCTCTTTATTTATCTCTAGGCACTGAATCAGCTGTCTTTTTTCTACTGGGAGCTTTTTTAAGTTTACTGGCAGGATTTTTTGGAATGAAGGCGGCCACTTACGCCAATGTTCGCACGACTCAAGCCGCTAGCGCGGGATCAAAAGCAAAAGCTTTGCTTGTCGCCTTAGACGGCGGAGCTGTGATGGGATTTTCGGTCGCAGGACTTGGGCTGGTGGGCTTGGGTTTTCTTTATTATATTTATGAAGGCACTGATATTGTAGGAACAGTTTTGCACTCGTTTGCGGTGGGCGCTTCTTCGATTGCTCTTTTTGCTCGCATCGGTGGCGGAATTTATACGAAAGCGGCTGACGTCGGAGCAGATATTGCCGGTAAAGTTTTAGAAGGAATTCCTGAAGACGATCCAAGAAATCCTGGTGTGATCGCTGATAACGTCGGCGATAATGTCGGTGATGTGGCCGGCATGGGTGCTGATATTTATGAATCAATGGTGGCAGCGATTGTTTCTGCCATGGCGATTGGTTTAACAATCCCGCAAGATCAGTTGGTTCATCTTGTGACTAACGGTGATGCCGCCAGTGCAAAAAATTTATCAGTCACTTTGCCTTTGATGCTGTCAGCTCTAGGGATGGTGATTTCAATTGTTGTGATTTTAGTAACGCGTTTATTTGCTAATGCAAAACCAGCTGTTGTTTTAAGAAATGCTTTAATTGTTCCACCGATTATTTTGACGGCTGTTTGTTATTTTGGACTAGGTTCTTGGGGCATTTCACAAAGTGTTACAATTGCTTTAGCTGCGGGGGCTATTGGTGGCGGCTTGATTGGTCTTATCACTGAATACTATACAGCGGCTCGTCCGATACGTTTAGTGGCAGAATCCGCTCTGACTGGTGCAGGTACAAATGTTATTCGCGGTTTAGCAGTAGGTATGGAATCAGTTGCTATTCCCATGCTTGTAGTTGTGATTGCAGCCTATGTGGCGGATCAAGTTTTAGGTCTTTACGGAGTGGCCTTGGCCGCAGTTGGAATGCTTGCTGGAACTGCTGTAGTTATGACAGTGGATGCTTACGGACCGATTGCAGATAATGCTGGTGGAATTTCTGAAATGTCAGGATTAGGAAAAAATGTTCGCGATATCACCGATGAATTAGATGCAGTTGGAAATACAACGGCAGCGATAGGAAAAGGTTTTGCCATTGGGTCTGCGATTTTGACAGTAGTCGCCCTTTTTTCAGCTTTCAATATGGAAGTGAATCATTACCGAGAAATTGCTGGAATGGGAAAATTGGCCTTAGAGCTGACTTCAAGTAAAGTTCTGATTGGAATTTTATTAGGTTCTATTCTGCCTTTCCTTGTTGGTTCAACAACAATGACAGCGGTGGGTCGTGCGGCTCAACGAATTGTGGTAGAAATTAAACGTCAGTTCGACGAAATTCCTGGTCTTCGTGAAGGTAAAGCGGAACCAGAACCTGCAAAGATTGTTGATATCGCGACGAAAGCGGCCTTATGGGAAATGATTGTTCCTGGTTTGATTGCGATCCTTGCGCCTGTGGGTGTGGGATTTTTATTGGGCCCCGCATCTCTAGCTGGAATGCTGGCGGGATCATTAGCAGTCGGTGCTACGATGTCATTGTTTATGGCAAACGCTGGCGGAGCTTGGGACAATGCTAAAAAGTATATTGAAAAAGGATTATTACCGGGTCACAAAAAGGGAAGTGATGCTCATAAAGCGGCCGTGGTTGGAGACACTGTGGGTGATCCCTTCAAAGATACTTCAGGTCCGGGCGTTGCCATTCTTATTAAAGTGATGAGCGTTGTGTCTTTATTGATTGCACAGTTGATTGCAAAATTTTAACTGAAAGAAATTTTAAGATTTAAAAAAAAGCGACGGAAAAAACTGTCGCTTTTTTTATGAACGAACTAGTAAAATCCAAAGGCCTGCCATAATAAATAAGCTGCCAGAAATATATTTTATGGTTGTTGGCGAAACGATATCAGCAATGGCTCGACCAAAAACGACACCGATCACGCCGGCACAGCTAAGTCCTAAGATAACAGCGAATAAAACAGTCCACGTTGATTTAGAAGCAGAAGAGGCCGCCATAGCCGCAAATTGGGTTTTATCTCCCATTTCAGCTAAAAATATTGTGACAAAAGTACTTAAAAATATTTTCCAATCCATAATTGCTTGTAACCTCCTAAGGGTGGCAGAATGACAGAGTCATTCAGAAAGGTCGAGGTGAATTTCTTGTGAAAAGTTTCTTTCTGATATCTCTCGAATCTTTGGAAAATCAAGCTCGGCAAAAGCCTCTTAAGCTAAAAGAAGTTTTTGAAATCATTGGTGAGCGCAGTCACTTAGTTTTTATTTTATTATTGTCTTTGCCTTTTATGCAGCCCATTCCGCTTCCAGGGCTTTCGACGGTCTTTGGTTTAATGATGATCATTGTGGCCATTTATAATTATCTGGGAAAGCCAGTTTTTTTGCCGGCCCGGTATAAAGATAAAACCATCTCGCAACCGCTGCTTTTAAGCACTTTACGAGTTGCTGAAACAATTTGGCAATTTCTAGAAAAGTTCATTCGGGTGCGCGGCAGTATTTTTTTTAAAACTCAGTTCTTTAGAGGATTCAACACCTTAGTGTTATGTGTTCAAGCATTTCTATTATGTTTACCGCTGCCAATTCCCTTTTCAAATAATATTCCAGCCCTTGTTATTATCGTAAATGTGATCGGTGAACTCGAGGAGGATGGTCTAGTGGTTTTTTTGAGTTATCTTTTGTGTGCCGCTTCTTTGACTTTTTTTTGGGGCGTGGGACTTGGAGTAAAGTCCGGTTGGGATTTGATCCAGCTGCAATACTTATAAAAGGGTTTATACTTAAAGCATTCGCTTTGAAAAGAAAGTATCCCTTTGAGTGCTTCAACTTTAAAAACATTACGCTTAAGTTTAATCGATGCTTTTTTATGCAGTCTAATGGTAGGTGTTGGTGAAACTTATTTACCAGCTTATGTGTTATCAATTGGTCTGAATGAAGTTTTTGCGGGGATTTTAGCCAGTCTGCCACTCGTTAGTGGCGCCTTTTTACAGTTGTTCACTCCAAAAGGTGTTAAAAAAATTGGCTCTCATAAATCTTGGGTGGTCGCATCCACAGCTTTACAAGCCATGGCTTTTTTGCCTTTGGTTTATTTCTCGGATCAGGGCTCGCCGAATTTTTGGACTTTATTTTTAATTCTAACACTTTACTGGGCCGCGAATTTTGCGGTGGGACCTGCGTGGAACTATTGGATGGGGCATCTGATTCCACAAGAACATGCTTGCGAGTATTTTGCTAAGCGCGCGCGAATTTCACAGATTGCTTTACTGATCGGCGTCGTTGGGGGCGGAATTTGTCTGCATAACAAAGTTGAACTAGGTCCTTTTTCTTCGGTCTTTGGTTTAATTTTCTTTTTAGGATTTCTCTGTCGAATTGGTTCAAGTCTTCTTTTAAGTGCGCATCACTTTCAAAGGGATTGGACGTCGGGGCAAAAGTATTGTGGGCTCAAAGATTCACTCAAGCTTTTTATGAAGTGCGGTGTGAAAAGAAAATTTCTTCTTTCATTTTTTCCACTTCAAATAGCGGTGTACCTATCTTCACCTTTTGTAACACCTTATTTGTTAGCACAAGTTAAGCTTGATTATGCCTCTTATATGGGATCCCTTGCTGCGGCTTTGATCGGAAAAATTTTAATGATGACAGCCATTCAAAAACGACAAGACTCGGTGGATCCATTTAAGTTATTTATGTGGGGTCTGATATTAATTTGTCCATCACCCATTCTTTGGAGTTTAAGTCAAAATTATAGCTATATTATCACTTTGCAATTGATGGCTGGAATGGCATGGGCTTGCTACGAAGTAGGATTGTCTTTAATTTTTTTTAGAGATCTAAAAAGTGAAGAAAAAATACCACTTCTAACTGTTTATAATATTTTAAGTGCTGCAGGAATTATTGTGGGGACTGCCATTGGTGGAAAACTTTTGATGATGTTTGGAATGACAAGTTTTGGTTACATGTCAGTTTTTGCTATTGGTGGCTTTCTACGTTTTGGATTAGCCTTTTCAATGATTCGAGTGATTAGAACTTGGCAAAAAGAAGAAAATTTATTGGAATCAGAAAAAGCGGCTTAAAAACTGTTGATGGAGAGACTTATCCTGATAAGGGTCTTGTGGATTTTTCAGTTCAGCCTCTGTGTAGCCTGATGTGATTTTAAAACACAAAATATTTTTTTCTAAAGAATTAATTTTAAAAAAGATTCTCCAGGTTCGGTAAGAAAAAACCCATTCAAATTCATTATCAAAAGGACGCACTCTTTTTTTCTCAGAATTGGTGGGATCAAATTCCAATTGATTCTTAATAATAGGATCTAAATGAAGTCCTTGGCTTGCTAGCCAGGCCAAAGCAAGATCTGTGTTTGGTGCCCACAGAATCTTCCAGCGTTCAGTTTCAGCGCCTTCAAGCCAGCCTATTTTAGAATCAGGAAAGGAATCGGTATAAGGTAAATAAGGTTTAATATCAAAAACTGGAGTTCCCTCTAAAAGATCTGATCCTGTGACAAAAATTTTTAAACCTTCAATTTTTAAAAGTTGTAAGCAACTAAGTCCTAAATGATTGGGGCGAAGGGGGGATCTGGTAGCAAAGACACCGCGTTTTTCAGAAGATCCTCGGGGCGGTATCACCATAGGGCGCCACTGTTTTTTTAAATGAAAATGAAACATCACCCAAATTCGATCAAAGCCTTCTAAATCTTTTAAGGCTTGTTCAAACTGATTTTTTGGCAGCAATTCAATATAAGAATCCGGCACTTTATGGGTGGGCTGTCTTGGAGCTTCCAAGAAATTTTTAAAAGGAGATCTAAAATAACCGATGGGTTTTATTTGATACTCGTCCATTGCCTGATCCATTCATAACAAACAATAGCCCCGCAGCTGGCCACGTTTAAAGAATTTTTTTGTCCTGTTAAATTAATTTTTCGTAACTCATCGCAAGCTTGAAGTGTTGGCAAATGAATTCCAAAACGCTCGTTACCGAAAACAAAAGCCATGGGCGTTCGTGGAAAAGGATCTGTAATAGATAAAGCTTTGGGACTTGTTTCAATTCCTACAACCCGAAAACCTTTGGCTTTGACTTCTACTATGGCGGCCTCGGTATTTTCAAAAAAACGCCATGAGATCCATTGCTCTGTCGTCATCGTCGTTTTTTTAATTTTATCATTTTCTGGAGTCGGGGAATAGCCACAAAGCCATATTTCTTGAGCGCCCAGGGCTTCGGCCATTCTAAAAAAAGATCCTACATTAAAAGCGGATCTAAAATTTTCTAAAATCAGAATCAGGGGATATGTTTCTAATTTTTTTTGGACCGTATCAACTTCTGAAATTATAAATTCATCATCTCGCAAAGATTTATTTAAAGCTCTTTCAAAAGGTATGATTAAATTCGTAAGCTGTCTTAGATCTATGTCAGATTTAAAATGATAAGATAAATTACCCAGCTTTTTAATTTCAATGACTGAAGCTTGACTTAATAAAGATATTTTTTTTTGAAGATTTTCAAGATTATGAAGATTATGAAGATTAGGAAATTCGATCTCCCATTTTCGAAGAAGGCGATAAATTTCTTCGACAAGTTTTAAATCGGCTGTCGACATTATTTAATTCTTTGTCCCGGTTGAGCCCCAGAATCAGGTGATAAAATATAAAGATCAGAGCCTCCCTGACCTGCAGCCAACACCATACCTTGGCTTTCACCAAACTTCATTTTTCGGGGTTTTAAATTAGCAACAATAACAGTCAGGCGACCAACAAGGTCTTCTGCTTTATAAGCTGACTTGATACCCGCAATAATTTGCCTGGTTTCGCCACCTCCAAGATCGACTTTTAAACGAAGAAGTTTATCGGCTTCTTTGATTTCTTCAGCTTCAATAATTTTTGCGACCCGTAAATCGATTTTTGTAAAATCATCAATTTCGATCATCTCAGAACCCATGGCATTACGATCAACTGTCGCGCTTTGTCGTTCTTTTGATAATGTGTCGCTGATGGCTTTGCTTTCATCTATCATATTTTTCACCTGTTCAGGAAGAATTCGAGTCGCAAGATGTTCGTAATCATTCAAACGACAGTGGGTTAAGATTTTATTTAAATCTTTCCAAGTGTAAGAACTTTCATTAAAAAGTTTTTCCACTCGCAAAGTATAAGCAGGGATAAAAGGTTTTAAATAAATCGCAAGCATTCGAAAAATATTTAAAGTTGAAGTCAGAACTTTTTTAGTGGCCGCAGGATCAGCTTCCAATGTTTTCCAAGGGGCTTTCTCATCAAAATAGCGATTGGCTTCATCAGCCCATTCCCTAATACGAGTCGTGGCTTTTGCAAATTCTCGTCCTTCAAACATTTGCGCCATTTCAGACTCTCCGGCTTGAATGGAATGGATTATTTTTAATCCCTCAGCGTCGGGCTCAGACATTTGCGAATCCATTTTTTTGGTCAGCATCTGAGCGCCGCGCGAAGCTAAATTGGTGATTTTTCCAATCAAGTCCGAATTCACCCTTTGTGTGAAATCATCCATACTTAAATCAAAATCATCAGACGATGAATTTAATTTTGTGGCGTAGTAATATCGTAAGTAATTTTGATCTAAATGATTTAAGTAAGCACGAGCAGGAATCATTGTGCCTTTTGATTTGCTCATTTTCTCACCGTTGATCATAAGCCTGCCATGCACCCAAACTGCATTTGGAGATCTATATTTTGCGGTTTTTAAAAGCGCTGGCCAAAACAGCGTGTGAAAGTAAACAATATCTTTTCCAATAAAATGATAAACTTCAGATTTTGTCTCGTCTTTCCAGTAGTCAAAAAAATTTCGGCCTTCTTTTTTACACCACTGTAAAGTGGAGGAAATGTATCCCATCGGGGCATCCACCCACACATAAAAATATTTTCCGACTTCGCCGGGGATTTTAAATCCAAAATAGGGTTCATCACGTGAGATATCCCAGTCGCGCAGATCCTCGTTAAACCATTCCATCATTTTTTTTGTAAATTCGGGACTTAAATGTTTTGGCAGCCAATCTCGTAAGTAATCTTTAAAATCATTCACTTTAAATAAAATATGCTCTGAGGATTTTTTAATCGGTGGGTTTCGACAAAGTGAGCAGTAGCGATCCTTCATTTCATTAGGCGAATAAGTGGAGTTACAAACATCGCAAGCATCACCGTACTGATCCTTTGAGCCACAGCTGGGGCAAGTGCCTTTCACAAAGCGGTCGGCTAAAAACATTTTATCATGTTCGCAGTAAAGCTGTTCCACCGGTTTTTTAGCAATATGTCCCTGCGATTTCATTTCTTGATAAAATTCTTCACAAAGCTCTCGATTTTCTTCGCTATCCGTAGAAGAAAAATGCGAAAACTCGACGCCAAAATCTTTAAAGTCTTGATTGTGATCTTGCCAAACTTTGGCGATCACTTCTTTTGGAGAAATGCCCATCTCGCGACCGCGAATCATAATCGCTGTTCCATGAGTGTCATCGGCGCAAATATAAGCCACATCATGGCCGCGCATTTTTTGAAACCTAGTCCAAAAATCGGCCTGAAGATATTCCACCATATGGCCAATATGAATATAGCCATTGGCATAAGGAAGAGCCGCAGTTATCAAAATTTTTCGTGGAGTTGTCATAAGGTACTTTCTTTAAGGTCTTTGGCTATAACGTGATTACCAAAAAGTCACAACTCCTGATGATGTGTCATACATCGCTTCAGCAATTTTTAAATCTCCACTTTGTACGGCGGCGGCCACGATGGGTGATCGATCTATTAAATCTTTAGCAACGCCTTTAACATTAGCCCAAGATTCTTTTACATGGCCAAGGCTTGCAGGCTTACCAGCATAAGCGCTAATTCTTGGTTGAATATCAGCCAATAAAAGATCTAAATGCACACTGCCTAATGAGCTGCCCTTAAGTGTCGTATGGGCAGCTTTAACAGCCCCACAAGAGGTATGCCCCATAACAAGAATAAGATTAGAACCTAAATGTTGAACGGCGTACTCAATACTTCCAATGGTTCCAAAATTAAGCATTTCTCCAGCGACTCTGACGACAAAAAGCTCTCCTAGTTTTTCATCAAAAATCAGTTCCGGTGGCACTCGAGAATCCGAGCAAGATAATACAATCGAGTGAGGAAACTGGCCCACGGCCAAACGCTTTACATCGTTTAAAGATTGTCCATCGTTTCGAAAGCGACCTTTTTGAAATCGAGTGTTTCCATTTTTAAGCCAACCCAAAGCTTTTGACCAAGGCACCGAGCCAGGCGTTCTTCCCGAAGAAGCTGGCGCAGGGGTTTCTATAGCAGCCTTCATGCTTTCAAAATCTTTATCTGAAACAGGCGCCAATTCTAAAACTGGTGGTGGTATCACTGGTGCCGAGGCCATTTTTTGTGGAGCGGGTGATTTGCCATTTGGTTTGATTGTAATGACGACATTTTCAGCCTCTTGCTCAGCATCTCTTTTTTTAGATTCTGCTTCAGAAGGTCCTGACGATTCATTCAATTCAGGAAAAAACTCGGATTCATTTTGCTTTGATCGACTTGAGCAAGAAGAGAGGGCGGACAGTCCCAACAAAAAAATTATAAGGTTTTGCCTCATTGATAACATTTAAATCCTCCCTAAATAATTACATAGCTTCAGTTCATCTTTGTCGTTGATTACCTGTCAACCTGTAGTTCACAATAAAATCTATGATTTCAATACTTAGTTCTGAAGTTTGTCTCAAGGCTTGGCAGAAGTTTCAACATCCTGCTCAAAAGACTTATCTTGCTTATTATAGCTCTGTTCTTGGCGGCATCACAACCGATCCATCATTTATGTCATTACCCGTAGATGATCATCTGGTGCATCGAGGAGATGGTGTTTTTGAAGCGATGAAATATAAAAATGGGCGCGTATACTTGTGGACGGCTCACACCGAAAGGCTCAGAAATTCTTGCCAAGGATTAGGTCTTATTTATCCTGAAAATTTAGCAGAAGTTGTGCAAGCGACAGTCAAAGCAGCAATCAAAACCAGTGGCTCAGAAAATTGTATCATAAGAATTTTTGTCAGCCGAGGACCGGGACAATTTTCAACCAATCCTTACGACTCTATTGGATCTCAGCTGTATGTTATGGTCACCCATATTTCAAATCCACCGACTGAAAAATACTTAAGCGGGGTCAAGACGGGTCGCAGTCAAATTCCGCCCAAAGAATCTTGGCTGGCAAAGCTTAAAACCTGTAATTATCTTCCCAATGTGATGATGAAAAAAGAAGCCATCGATCGCAAAATCGATTTTACCATCGGCATTGATCCGAAGGGTTTTATCACAGAAGGAAGCACCGAAAATATTATTGTGCTCACACAAAATAACTTACTTGTGCGGCCGCATTTTGATTTTATTTTAAAAGGCACGACCATGGGAAAAGTTTTAAGTCTGGCTGAGAACTTAGTCTCTCAAGGCATGATTCAAAAAGTGGGTGAAAAAAATATGCTTGAAAGTGATTTAATATCCGCCAAAGAAGTAATGATGGTAGGCACAACTCTAGATGTCTTACCCGTCACTGAGTATGAAGGTAAACCCATCAATGGTGGCCAAGTAGGACCCATTGCTAAAGCTTTACTTGAACTTTTACTTGAAGATCAAAAATCAGGATCAGATCACTATACTTGGAGCTGAATTTTTTCTAACAAATGCGGATCGTCTAAAACCTTTTCGCCACCATGAGCGATAGCGATTAAAGGATTTTCAGCAATTCGAACAGGAAGTCTGACTTCATTTCGAAGTCGTAAATCAAGATCTCGAATCAAGGCTCCACCTCCAGCTAGGACCACGCCAGTTTCAATAATATCTGAGACTAATTCTGGAGGAGTGTTTTCTAAGGCTTTATGAACGGCATTAATAATTTCACCAATGGCATCGTTCATTGCCATGCCGATCTCTTCAGAACTTGTTTCCATTGTTTTAGCAAGGCCTGATTCAGCATCTCGGCCGGTCACTTGGGAAGTGCGAATATCTTTTTTAGAAACAGCAGTGCCAATGGAAACTTTTAAATTTTCAGCCAAAGCTTCTGTAATAATTAATTTTTTAACCTGCCGAAAATATTGCACGATGGCTTCGTCTAATCTGTGACCACCAACTCGAACGGCTTCACAGTAAACAATATCAGCTAGGGCAATCACAGCAATTTCTGTTGTGCCACCACCAATATCAATAATCATATTTCCTTGAGCTGACTTCACCGGAAGCCCAGCACCTATGGCTGCAGCCATAGGCTCATCAATAAGATAAACTTGTCTTGCTCCCGCCCAAAGGCAGGCTTCGATCACCGCTTTTTTTTCAACTTCAGTCACGCCGTAGGGAAGGGAAACAACCACGCGGGGGCGCGAATAAGTTTTTTTAACCTGAGGCCTCGACAAAAAATTTCTTAACATTTCTTGGGCCGTATCAAAATCTGCAATGACGCCATCTCTGATAGGTTTTTGGGCAATAATATGACCCGGAGTTTTTGATAAAACTTCTTGGGCGGCAAAACCCACGCCTAAAATCTTTTTCTTCCCGGGGCTGTTTTCTGAATAAGCCACTAGCGAGGGTTCATTTAAAATAATACCATGACCCCGAGCCGAGATAATTGTATTGGCCGTGCCTAAATCAATATAAATATCAGCCGCAGTTCCACGGTCCGATCGCAACCAATCAAACATTATTGACCTCGAAATTGAAAACCTTTTTCTGAATCAAAAGGAAACACAACAGTTCCAGAAAGAAAGGAGTAAGAATCTTTTAAATTTAAAGCAAGCTCTGCAGAAAAATGCATATTTGTCAGATCTTTGGCGTAAAGCTCAGAGCCAATGGCAAATTGACTGCCAGTGGCTGACCGATCAGTAGAGCTTACAAAATTAAATGGAATGGCCGCATAAGGAATAAAAAGCCCCGCATCAGTATTCACTCGTTTACTAAAAAGTGGAGCCACTTGAATCGTCCAAACATTAAGGCTGCTTTGTCTTGCATACCAAGCGGCTGTTTTAAGACCAATAGCAGGCTGCTGATCAACGTCAGGAAAAGGAATCCATTTCACGGCAGCCCCTGCATGAAAATCAATTTTTCCAGCCCCTAAGCTAAACCGAGTCGAAACTTCTTCACGGATGGGCATATCTAAAAATGCGCCAATATTAACTCCGCTGCCTTCATTGCCTAAGATTTGTGGTTCAAGACCAAATTGGTTCGAGCCCACTTTTTGAATCTCGCCGGATTCGCCGACGCTAAGATAGGCCCAAGAAGGTGCATTTCCAAGCAGCAGGCTGATCAAAATAAGATTAAAAGCTTTCATAGGGCTCCTTGGCTGAACAAGTGAAGAATTAAATCGTATCGGCCTGCAAGTGGTTTGACAAGAAGTACAGCCGACGAGAAACTAATTCTTGTGAACAAGCTACCAATCACTGTCACTATCATCACTCTTGATGAGGAAAAAAATATTTCGCGCTGCATAGGGTCTGTTCCCTTTGCTTCGGAAATTATTGTGGTGGATAGTTTTTCTAAAGATCGAACTGTTGAAGTTGCAAAAGCTCTGGGTGCTCGGGTTTTTAGCGAGGAATGGAAAGGTTTTGGCCCCCAAAAAGCCTTGGCCGTGTCAAAAGCCAGTCACGATTGGATTTTATCCCTTGATGCCGATGAAGTTGTCAGTCCGGAACTACAGCAAAACATTGAAGCTCAATTTTTAAGTCTTGAACCGAAGATTGGTTATTTATTGCCAAGAAAATCATTTTATCTAGGGCGATGGATTTTAAAAGGCGGGTGGTATCCTGATTATCAAAAAAGACTGTTCAACCGCCAATTTTCAAATTGGGATCAAGCCCAAATTCATGAAAAAGTGATCAGTCCTGGCGAAAAAAAAATGACAGCCCCTCTTCATCATTTTGTTTTTAAAAATATCTCCCATCAAGTTCAAACCAATAATCGGTATTCTGGTCTTATGGCAGAATCGCTTTTTAAAAAAGGACAAAAATTTTCTTTTTTTAAATTATTTGTAAAGCCCCACAGTAAGTTTTTGGAAACCTATCTTTGGAAAAGGGGTTTTAGGGACGGCTTGCCGGGCTTCATCATTTCCATCAGTGCGGCCTATTCGGTGTTTTTAAAATGGGCCAAGCTTTGGGAGCTGGAATCGCAAAATTCCAAAAAGTCGAAGGATCAATTATGAATTCAAAAATAAATTTTACTTTTAATATATTGTGGCTCAGTTTTTTTTCTACGATTTCTTTTGCGGCACGGTTGGATAAACAGGTGAAACTTGTTCGCTACCCGCAAGTGCTTTCTTACAACGGAAATATTTTTATTCAATCGGGTCTTGAAAATAAGTTCCGAAAAGCCAAAGTGAAAGAAATTTTACGAGAAAAAGTGATTATTAAAACCGAAGCCAACAGTCGGATAGACATTGGGATCGATGAAGGCCGGACGGTGACAGTTTTAGAATCTTCGGAAGTGGGCATTCCAGAAATCGCGTGGGAGAGCGGACAATTTGCTGAATTGATCATAAAGACTGGCGAAATCATGTGGCAGCAAGACAGTGCTCCAAATAATAATATTGTGATCAAATCTCCGGTTTTTGAAGTGAAGCCTCCCATCGGAATTTCAGGATTTTTATATGATGAAAATAACGTTTTGGCAGAGGCAAAAATTTATGCGGGAGCCATGGAGTTTTCAGCCTTAAACGCCGAAACTTCGGTGATTTTAACAGCAGGAAAAAGTGTGAAATTTAAAGGCGTCAAAGAAGACGGAGAAGTCGCTTATGACGTTTTATTAAAAGGTCGTCGAATTCCAAAGGGACAATTAGAAAAAACGAAAGACCTGCCTGAAGCATTGATGAAAATTTATTCTTCACAAGCCGTGGCAGATCGCAAAAAAGCGGATCTGAAAAAGATTTTACAAGCCAAAGCCAAAAGTGAAACCCTTGGGGTGGGGCAGATCTGCGCCAAACCCGGTGGGAAGCTGAATGAGTGTTCGTGGTCTTGCTTACAAAACCCAAAGCATGAAAGAAATAATTGCTTAGCCGAGCTGACGGGTGTGAGCTGCGTCCGCCGCCGCTGTAATGCTAATGGCCTTTGGGGCGAGGAAACCAACCTAGAATCTGCGACCGCTCTGCTTAAATGTAAGGCAAAGCCCTTTGTTTCAGCTTGCGATTACTAAAAAAATTCATTAGATTCGACCTCTCTTGTTATCAAGAGACTAGTGGTGGTCGTAGCTCAGTTGGTAGAGCATGGGATTGTGATTCCCAGGGTCGCGGGTTCAAGCCCCGTCGGTCACCCCATTTTACAGCCTTCAAAAAATCAGCAAAAATCTAAGTTTAAGTAACTCCATAGGACCTGCTAACACAGGCTTAGACAGCTATTTTCCAGTTCCAGGGACTGGAAGGGACACTTGGGGACTAACGTTGGCTTCGTTTGGCTTCACGTTGGCTTCATGGAAAACCCGATCCAACAAAGCAACTCATCAGATTAATCATTCCAATAGAAGTATGTCCGAGGGACATTTGCCGCCCTTTAAGCCCCCATAATGTTTCAGGAAACTGGCCGGGCCTGGTTCACTCCGACTACTGAGCACCCGCCCTCTACGATGGCAGGTGCTCAGTAGTCAGATCTCACCAGGCCCGGCCAAAAAACAATCTTGAAAAGCACAACTCTATGAACTTAGAGGGCGGCAATTAACTTAAAACTAGGAGAAAGAATGTACTTACAAACAAATGCAGCAGAACTGCATTTTCCATTTGAAAAGTTTCCTGTGAAAACAGGAAACAACCAAATTACAAAGAAGGCTGGAAGCCTACGAAAGAATATAATTTTATCCGAAAGAGATTATGAAGTATTAGCGTTTATTTTGGATATGAAGTTTGCTTCAGTCCAAGAGGTTTACGAAAAGTTCTTCAAAAATTTCGATATAGATGGAAATGAGTTCGGTTTCTTTTACGCTAAAAAGAGACTTGTTCATTTAGAACAATGTGGATTTCTAAAATCCACAAAAGAGTTTTTTAACTCTAAACGTCTCTTTTTTGGGACTATGAGAAGTTACATAATTCTATCGAATTTTTATCCGGATAAAATTCTAGTGAGACCACAAGGTTCAATTGATGGAAGAACAATCTTCCACGATTACTTACTTCTTGGTCTAAGACTTCAGCTTGAAAGTTCTAAAAAAATAACCTCTTGGCTCTCAGACCGCAAACTCAGATGTTTTCCAGAGTTAGCAGGCGGCCTGACCGGTGGTTATGTTCCTGACGGCATTTATACTATGCCTGACGGAACAAACATCGCTTTTGAGCTAGAAATTGCACTTAAAGGAAAAGACAAATATCGCGAGAAGGTGAGGAAGTACATTTGTCTTCTAAATTCTTCTCGTGATGTGAAACCTTTTTCAAAAGTTCACTTCGTCTACGCTAAAAACATCGTAGGCGAGCATCTCAATCGTGAAACTAAGCTCTACCCTGAGCACTTCACAATTGAGCCATTATCAAATTTTATATCACCAAAAACTAATATCAACTTAAAGAAAAAAGGATAAATTATATGAATAAACAAATCATTTCAAAACCAACAGCAGTTACACATAAGCCAATCCCAATAACACATAAACCAAGCATCATCATTAGAACAAAAAATCTAATGAAAACATTTAACCCACAGCCAAAGGAAATTCCGAAAACAATTTTTATACCAAAAGTTTCAGAAGTAGTGATAAAGGCAAAACAAAAAATGTCATCTGATCTCTATAAATTAATCGAGAAAAGAAATCAGGACATTATTAAGTATATTTTAGAAATGAAATATATGAGAAAAGACCAAATCAAAACAAAATTTTTCAGCTTTGCCGTTGAAAAAAGTGAAACATTCACAACTTCTGCTGTTATTAAGTTAAAAGACCTAAAATACATTCATGAAAATTCCAAAGGTCTTTTAATGGTAACTGGAGAGGGAGAAAAATATCTTTCAAAGATTGCAGAAGGTAAACTACTACCTTCTGTGGTAAAAAGAGTTTTTGAGCCAGAAGTAAACCATGACTTAAAGCTCATAGATCTAAGAATTAGAATCGAAGAGCTAGGAATGGTTGAAAGGTGGTATTCGGAGAATATGTTAAAAACTCTTCCATTTATGATGAGAGAGTTTAAAGACATGCCTGACGCGCTAATGATAAAAAAAGACGGGCGGGGAGTATTTCTAGAATTAGAAATATCCAGAAAAACTAATCAAAGGTATATGGACCGAATTGAGGAATATAAGCGCGTCCTTCAAGCATCCGCTATCAAAGACCAAAAAATAGAAGGCGTGATGTTTCTTTGTACCGATGAGAAGGTCAAAGAAATTCTAGATTCCGCCACAATTGATTTTAAACAACTTTTCTCAGTTCGAATGCTCTCTCAATACATAAAAGAGAATTCGAAATGAAAGTTCAAGATATAACTTTAGGGAGGGTGCCACGCACCCTCTTTTTTCAAAAAGAGAAGCTCACAGAAAACCAATTAAATCACCATGTGCATATTGTGGGAGCAAGCGGCTTTGGTAAAACCGTATTAATTTCACAAATTGTAAAGCAAAGCATTTGCCAAAATAAAGGGCTTCTATTTATCGATTTAAAAAATGATTTAGATACGATCGATAAATTTAGAAAATATGCGGTGGAGGCTGGCAGAGAACAGGATTTACAGATATTTTCTTTAAATCATCCAGATTCAATTCCTTATAATTTAATATCTGAAGGAACGGCTACGCAGTTAAAAGATAAAATCATGAGCTCGCTTACTTGGAGCGAGGAATACTACAAACATCAGTCCTCTAGTTTTCTTTTAAGGCTATTAATAGGATTAGTATTCCTTCGAGATGTGTTACATAAGACTTTTGGTTTGGGTGACGTTCTTAAATACGCAAGATCAGCGGACGAACTGGAAGAGTTATTTATAGAAATAAGTCGTATCAAAACCCATCAAAGCCTAAAAGTCTTACAACACATCGAAGACCTCATCCAATTTATGAAAGTAAAAGAAAATTTTAATTCATTGCAAGGGCTTCGGAGCCAATTAGAAAGCTTAGTTTTCTCAGACTTTGGCGACTTAATAAGCGGAGAAAGAAATGGTCTGGATTTCTTTAAAGCTATTAATTCAAATAAGCTCATCTATATATTCTTAGACTCAAGAAGATATAGTGAGTCCTCAAAAGCCGTAGGCCGCTTTATCTTACAAGACTTAAAAATGGTATCAGCTAGAATCGATGCAGAAATTCCACGAGATAACCGCAAAAATTTCGTTTGCATCATTGATGAGTTCGCTGATCTTGCTCAAGAAGATTTTATAGGATTTTTAGATCGGGCAAGGTCGTCTAAAATGTCAGTGGTGATAGCACATCAAGAACTGAGTGATTTGAAGCGGATAAGCCCAGAGTTTTCAGCAAGGCTTACGGGGAACACATCAACCTTGTACGCATTTTTACAAAAAAACAGTGAAAGTGCGGAAGCCATTGCCGGCATGGCAGGAACAAGAAAAGTTTGGAAAGAAACCGTTCAATCGAGCAAATTTCTATTTTTTGATATTCCAAGCGGCAGCAAATCACTAAGGGAAGTTGAAGAATTCAACATCCACCCAAATCTTATTAAATCGCTTTCGGTTGGGAAATGCGTATGTGTTAAGAAATACCCTAAGGCTGCATCTTACCTTGTTAAAGTAGCTCACAATGTTTAGGTCCCTTGTTTACCTCCGCGAGATCGTCCGCTCCTTGAATCACTTTGGTTCCTTTCTCGGACATATAAGCCCGCCACGCGCCCCTTGGTTGCATGTCATGCTTCTTGCCTCGATTGAATTTCGGGCTGATTCATTCCGCAGCCTTTTTTCTGATTTGTCCACGGTCACATTTTGTGTAAGTGGACAAACCCTAAAAATCTTTGACGGAGGAAAAATGAAACCTATCAATAATGTGAGAGCCGTAATGTACGAACTGTCTTTAAACATATCCAAGCGATCTGGGAGGGGATAAATGACTAAATGCACGAAGAATTCTACAAATCTCTCGACATTACGACAAATATGTCGTAATGTCACTATTATGAAATTCATAGACTTCCAGGGTCGAGAGGTGAGTTTATCAGATGAAGTTTGGGCTCATATTAAGGCAAGTCATCCGGAAATATCTGAAGCAGACATTTCTGATACGTTGATAGATCCCATTGAAGTTCGCCAAAGCTCTCAGTCTGCAAATGTTGAGCTGTATTATGCGATCAAAATTAAAGAGCCAAAGTTGCGATATAAAAATGTCATCGTAAAAAGCACTCAGGCTGGCTACTTTATTTCTTCCGTAATGACTACGAGTAGTATGAAAAAGGGATTAACAGTATTTAAGAGAAATGAGGAGGAGTAGTTATGAATATTTCATACGATAAAGACACTGATTACATGGAAATATTTTTTAAAAAAGAAGCTAATTATGGTGATAATTTAAATGATGAGATCATGGTCTTTAAATCAGAAGCAACTGATGAGGTTGTAGGTTATGCGTTTGAGCATGCAAGCCGTAGTGTTTTTGAGGTCGATTTTCTACATTTAACGTCTAAACTTGCAGCCTATCTTAGAATGATCAGAGCCTTTGAGGGTCTAACCCAAGACGAGGTGGCAAGGATTATCGGTGCAATCACTTTGAGGCATTATCAAAGACTTGAAGCTGGAGAAGATACGACGCTAGAAATGCTTGAGAAAATTTCTTTAGCTTTTCCAAAATATGATTTCTCAAAGATTCTAAAGGGAAAAAGATCTGCGTGATGACTGGTGCCCGTGATGGGACAATAAGTCCGATTTATTTTTTGGTAGGCACTTTTTCGTTTAGGGGTTAAGCCCCAAATTCTTTACAAGGCATTTTCAGAGCTTAAAGATCTTGCAAGTGATCTTCAAAACTCTCAAAGCATAAAAGAGCAGCCATTAAATATTGCCATGTAAGGATTGATACTTAAATTCAAAATTAAAGTCGATGTATCAGCTGCGTAAAAATTGGTTAGAAATATTCAATAGGAACTTTTAGCGCATTAACAGCTAAGAATATGTTCAGGAGCGGGTGATTACAATAGCGTCTGTATCAGCCCCAGGTGCTTCATCATGAGGTCCATTGTAGTCTTCAGTATTAACATTTAGTTTTACTTTTATATTTTTTAAAGTTTTAACATCACAAAAGCCGCCCTCATAGCGTAACCCCTGCGTATTACGCAGGTTGACTGTGTGATCGGATTCGGCGTGCATAGGCTAATGGTGTTTCAAGCTTTTCGCCGTTAGCAGCTTTATG
>JAYSSI010000016.1:0-10960 GCA_043720615.1 Pseudobdellovibrionaceae bacterium
GTCGTTTTTAGTCTGATTTGTAAGGGAGTTTTCGGCATTTCATCGCAAGGATTATTAACATCCATATTCCAAAGCTTCACAATTAAAAAACGAGAGCGATGGTAAGCGCGACCCGATTTGAAGTTCCATCTTTTACCATTAATATAACCTGCAGCTGGAACAAACTGAGGCTTTCCTTGAATTATCGAATCCGATTCTTCTGACGATAAATTCTCTCTTGGATCACATCCCGCAAAAAGGGATGTCGTCAGTAACAAAGAAACAATGGTAGCTAGGGTTTTTCGATTATGTATCACGACCTAAGTGTAGCACTCAACACATGTTTGACAATAAAAAACGCTCGGACTTACCATCAAGTCATGCAATCACCAGAACTTGAATCTAAAAGAATCTTTCTTATCGCTTCGGCCAATCCTCTCATCACCCAAATTGTTGAAAAAGAAATTCTTAAGCACATTAAACAATCGACTATTTTTTCATCCGTCGACGGACAAGAAGCCCTTTTTAAGGTCGACAATGTTTATCCCCATGTCGTGATTTTAAACTCTGATTTGACCAAGCTTTCTTGTTATGAAGTGACTGAAAAACTATTGCAGTTTCAAAAAGATCACAGCGTTTCGGTGATCTTGCTCTGCTCACTACCAGATAAAGAACATTTCATTGATCAAGTCGTAACTCGACAGGTGCAATTTATAACTCATGCAGAGATTTCTGAAAAATTGCCGCAAGCTTTAGCCCGAGCACTCAATCGAGTTTCGCTAGAAGATCATTCGACTTACAGACTTAAATTTCTGACCGCTAAAGAAATTCTATTTTACGAGGGTGAAACCGGGGGCAGTGTTTTTATTGTTAAAACAGGAGAGTTGGCTGCACTTAAAGATTCTAATGGCAAGGCTGTGGTTTTAGGACGAGTTAAATCCGGAGAATTTGTAGGAGAAATGGCCCATATTAATCACGAAGCAAGATTTGCCACAGTTCAAGCCCTGACAGATTGTGAATTGATTGAAATTCCTAGCGGAGTCTTAGATTTAGTTCTTTTTTCAAAGCCTGCTTGGTCACAGGCTCTGATTTCTACATTGTCGCGAAGATTAAAGATTTCAAACACTGGAATGATTAAATCAATATCATCATAATCGAAGACAATTGATTTAACTGAGTGGAAATCTTGTCTTTAGAATTCATACACCCTTTGTGTTCATAAGTTTTATTGCCGATGGAATACGTTGTCGTGACAACGCGATTATCACAGGTTTGTGAATCCTTTAAAGATTTAAGTTCATCCAGTTTTAATTGTAAGAAACTGACTTGCTCTTCAGTTAATTCTGATCTGCGAACCTCGGAGGGACTGCGATCCGTATTTCCAAAGTGTTCGATAAAGAATTTGCCTTGATCTTTCCACAGACGAAACTCTCCACGGTCTTCTTGGAAATTCATTTTAAAAGTCATTTCGTTCAAAGTTGTCTCAGCTTGAGACACTTGCATCGGGACAGTCATGAGTAAAAGAATTAAGTATTTCATAGTACTCTTAATCAATGCAGAGCCTGTGCCAGAAATTTTTGGATTTGATATCGAGTCTATTGAATCTAGAAAAAAACTGGCCTTATAAGGCTAACACCAAAACAAAAAGTGTTAGCCGTTTCTCAGAATGAGACGACGACGAGATTCATAACAGACAACAAATTTATTTTCTCTCTTTCTTAATTGGTTTTAAATCTTGAATTCAAAGTTGTGATCAAAAGATGAAATTGTGAAGATTTAATGTTTTTACTTAATTCTGAACTACTAAGGGTAGACCTGAATTGAAAGTAGACACATCCTAGACATAGGAAATAAGGAGAATTTTATGGCCCAAGCAAAACTTGATCAATGCAAAGTTGCGATTCTTTCTGAAAATGGATTTGAGCAATCCGAGCTTTTGCTTCCAAAGGAAGCTTTGGAGCGGGCGGGCGCTCAAGTTTTTGTGGTGAGTTCCCGGCGAGGGTCAATCAAAGCGTGGAATAAAACAAATTGGGGCCAAGAGGTTCAAGTTGACTTCACTCTCGAAGAAACTTCTGCCGAAGAATTTGATGCATTGATGCTTCCAGGTGGAGTCATGAATCCCGATAAGCTTCGTATGAATTTACAGGCGGTCGACATGACGCGCGGTCTTCTTATGGAAAAACTCGTGAAAAGGAATCTGTAACTCAAACTCCCTAATTTTGCTCTCGCAATTGTTGGTCTTATTGTTGCTCTTGTATGGTCTGACAAAATTTAAAACTATTTCTGGAGGATTCTATGGGACAAAGAACAACAATTGCGGTCGCATTGCTTACATGTTTGACAGTTTTTTCTTGCGGATCTCAATCTTCTAAAGAAAAAACTGGTGATAAAATCGATGCTCAAGTCCTTGATAACAAAACTGCAGAAACCTTAGGCGGAGGCCAACCTGGGCCTATTAGAATCACAGGAAGAGCCCTTATTGAAGAAATGGGCGCTCTTGAAAAAGAAGCATCTGTAGGACCTCAGACTCTAATAAAAAAAATAAGAATTATGACTCAAACGGGTCTTGATAAAAGTTTAAAGCCAGCCCTCATGAAGGCTGGCGATGTGGTTGTTGATCCTGATCTAGGTGCTGATCTTGAAGAAACATTAGCTTTGGCTAATGAAGAGCAGACTTTTATCAATCTTGGTTGCGATATTACAGGACGAACTGATCTTAAGGGCTTAACTGAGAAAAAAATTAATACTGAAAACTCGAATGAGATTTCTACGATCAATGCTCGCACAGTCTTACTCTGTGGAAACAGCCCACTTAAGGCAGCACTTATCTCTATCACTGCTAAGAATGTTATTTTAAATAAATTTACACATATTATGATTGGTGGTTTGGAATCTTTATTTTCCATAAGAGCTCGAGAAATCAACGTGACTGAGACAAGTTTAATTTCATCTATCGGAAAAAACGGAACAACAATTCTTCCTGTCGGTCCAGCAGTGACTTTAGCTGCAGAAAAAATTTCTGGTCCAGGCTTTTTGCAAATTATGTCTCAAGGCTCAAGCTATGAAGAATTAAAAAGTGAACCTAAAAAAGACGGCGTTTAGACTCGTACTCTGAAAATGCATTTATAATATGGTACAGAGAACTTGCTTTTGAAGGCAGCCGATCGAAGCTGCCTGTTTCATCCCGAGTGTCTTTCCATAGACCGCCAATGGGAACTTCTAAGTATTTAAAGAGAGTCTCCATCGCGTCATCGGCTGCCTTTGCAAAACGCTGATGATGCTCTGGGGGACTGACTAATCCCAAGCTCACCGCCGTTTTAATTCTTTCCGTTTGTGGCCAAAACCTTGAGCTTGTTTTTTTTGCCGAAAAATCGCTCCACACTTCATCGATGACAAATTGCGAAGTCCCACGAAGCCCGTATTTTTCTGCAAGATCAAATAATTGATAAGGCAGTTTTCCAATATCTATTTCTGTTACTTTTTTAAATTGAATCATCAGCCAAGCCCACTCGTACTGATGGCCAGGCTCAAAAACAAATTTTCCATTTTCCTTCAGCGGGCTCCATGTTTCATCAAAAAATTCACACAGAGCGCCCGTTTTTTGATCTATGAATTTATTTTTACAAAGTTCAAAAATAGAAATGCTCAATTCTTTCCACTCTTGGTCCGGATCGACTTTCATCCACTCAATAACAGCTTCAAATAAATGCATATGGGGATTTGAGTGAAATACGATCTGACCGTTTTTAATTTCAGTGAAGCCACCCTGGGGGGCCACACGCTCGGATTTTAAATATTTTAAAAGTTTTTTAGCGGCCTGCTTTATTTCAGGCTGCCCTAAAATTTCGTAGCTTCTGGCAAGAGAGAATAAAACAAAGGCTTGCGTGTAA
The DNA here is from genome assembly GCA_043720615.1 of Pseudobdellovibrionaceae bacterium. Lineage (GTDB taxonomy): Bacteria > Bdellovibrionota > Bdellovibrionia > Bdellovibrionales > Bdellovibrionaceae > JAYWDA01. The sequence goes on from JAYSSI010000016.1 coordinate 3,870, forward strand.
AGCTCTAGTTGCCGGCCCTCAGGTTGACCCTCCGCTTGGATCGAGAAAATAAAAGCACCTGAGGGTTGAGAGTACTTTTTCATTAAATAATCAGTGCTTTTTTTAAGAATGGGCTTGATCTCATCAACATTCAAAATTTTCATTTTTAGAGCTTCAGAGAAGGAATATATCTGACGGGCTTGAACCAGGGCTCGCCTTGAAGCCTGAGTGGGTTTTCCCTCAGAGCTTAAACTTTCAATAAAACTTCCATTCAAAGGATCAATTCCATTTTTCATCCAAAGGGGAAATGTTTTTTCCGAGAGCCACGTGCGAGCTTTTTGAATTTTTTCAGATGGAGTCATGAACATAAATTTTTGTATCACTGATTTATGACTGAGCCCATAAAAATATTAGCTGATACTATTTTTGCTTAAAAATGCTTGGCCAATCTTTCATTCTCCCATCGCATTCAGGCTTTGCGTTAACTTGTAGAGTGTGAACTCCCATTCCGTAGGGGGTTCGAGTGATTTTTGTCTTTGAAGATTGCCCACAATCGCCCATCCCACGGCCTTTTTCCATGGTCGATAAAATTCCTGTTTTTCGATTATATTCAGGATTACCAAGATCTAAAGTAGGAACGATGGCTTTTGAAATCTCACTGTAAGCTAAGACCATCACTTGCGTAATATTTTGATCTTTTTCATCCGCTAAATAGGCCCTGGCAGATAATTGATAAGCTCCGATAATACAAGGAACGATAAATAACTTATATCCCATCCCAAGCTCATGAATTTCTGTGGCTCTGGGAGATTCTAGGTCACAAACGTCACCCATAATGGCGACATGCCTTTTAGCTATAGACTCAGGTAAAGGCTCAAGTGGGTCTACGGCAAGCGCCGTTGAACTTAAGATCAGAGTTGCAATAGAAAAGTTTAAAATCGATTTCATAAATTCTCCTATTATGAATTTGGTAGCTGATGAACTTATGAACAGAGACCTAAATTAAGCCCCTATAAAGGGATTCAAATCATTTATACGTAAGTTTAAGCCAGTCTTATCTTAGTAAGCAAAATCCCGACCTTTTTTTAATTTTCGAGCACTTGATCCTGTAAGATAGAAGCGATGTCTTGAAACACAAGGCTGCGACATTTTGTGTCTAATAGCGGTATGAAGTCGACAACTATTCTGTCTCTAATCCCATTAAATCAATTATAGCTAGGCATAAAATTCGCTTCATAATCAATTTAGAAAATAAAGTGAGGCAAAATATGCGACTTAAAACTGATTCTTTGAATCGATTGATCACTTTACTAACATTAGGTTCATTATTAAGCCTTTCAACCGCTCAAGCAGGGCGACGATGTGAAGAAAGTCGAAGTGGAACAAAAACAGGTGATAGTTTATTAGTTCTGATCAATAAAGAACCTGCCAATCAATTGCTTCCAGACTGGCAACCTAAAGATCTTGTTAAAATTCCTTCTCGCTTAATGTCTCCTAATACAGACCAAAATCAGTCTTTGCGTGCAGAAACTTTAGAGGCTTTGGTAAATATATCTGATGCTGCAAAGAAAGAAAATGTTCAGTTGTACGTTCAATCGGCCTATCGATCTTTTGATAACCAATGCCAAACTTTTGCAGCCAAGGTTTCTAAGTGGACACAGCGTTTTAAATCTTCTAGCAAGGGACTTGATTATGCTCGAAAATCTAGTGCAGAGCCTGGTCGTAGTCAGCATCAATTGGGCACCACTTTAGATATTGTTTTTAGAGAAATGAATTTTAAATTTTCATTCGCAATCACAAAAACAAAATCGATGAACTGGTTAGAGTTTCACGCACATGAATACGGTTTTGTAATGAGTTATCCTTACGCTGATGATGATCATGATGGACAAGGGTATAACTCATTAACGGGGTATTATTTTGAACCTTGGCACTGGCGTTATGTTGGGATTGAAGCCGCAAAAGCTTTCAAGTCATCAGGTTTGACATTGGATCAATTCCTCAGCTCGCAACAATAAAGTTTTACGAAAATTTGCAGAGAAGAATTTTTTATCTTGATGATTTTTCACATTTTTCCATTCACATGTTTGCTTCTAGTTTAACTTTTTAGCGAGTCAGGCTTGAGACTGAAAATTAAGTTGGATAGAGGGAAAAATTGGCCTTGCCTTAAGCCTAGTAGATATTGCTAATTGTGTGAATATCTTTAAAGTAAGTCGAACAGATGAATACTAATTATTCGATGGAGACCTACTATGAAGTTTAAAGATTTGTTATTTTCTCGATTTGTAAAATGGTCTTTTATAACTCTTCTTTTTGTTTGCACGCTGATACTGCCAATTGATTTTGCCAATGCCCAATTTCCGGGTGGAGGATCGGGTACGCCTGTGGCAGGGGTTAACTTATCCGAGCAGCAGCTAGAGGCCGTGTTTGCAACTCTTGGTTCTAACTTTATCTTTCGCCCTGTTGAGCCCCCATCGGCGAAAGCAGATGTCTTTGGAATTTCCTTTGGTGTTATCGCCAGTACAACTTCTGGAAAAAAACTAAAAGATACTTTTCCAACCGCAAATATTCCTGATCAAATACCTTCAGGAAACATTTATTTAGGCGTCCATGCGCCTTGGGGTCTCGCTGCTGAAATTGGCGTTATTCCGTCTACAGCCTCATCATCTGGTAAGATAAGTAATATAGGAGCAAATCTAAAGTGGACACTCTCAAAAAATCTGCTTACTTTTTTGCCCTTTGATATAGCGTTAAGGGGATCCTACACAAAGCCTTCTTTATTTGTCGAAAGCGGCACATCAACCCTCAATTACAACTCGACGATAACAGGGGGCAGTTTAAGCATTGGTAAAAGATTCGCATTTATTGAACCTTATATTGGTTTCGGTAGTATGAAACAAGAAGGTAAGCTGAACGGAAGCGGCACTGCTGAACTATTTGGCACTACGATTCAGCTCACTTTAGATCAATCTAAGACACACTCGACGGACCTGATTTTTGCTGGAACTCAGCTTCATCTTGGTTTCTTTAATATCTCTGTTGAATACAGCAAGTTGTTTGGGATTGATAACGGAGCCTTGAAACTGGCTTTTGATTTTTAAGAATCGACTAATTTTTTTTAGAGAAATGAATTTTAAATTTTCATTCCCCATCACAAAAACAAAATCAATGAATTGGTTAGAGTTGCATGCGCATGAATACGGTTTTGTTATGAGTTATCCTTACGCTGATGATGATCATGATGGACAAGGGTATAACTCGCTTAAAGTGGTTTAAAGATTCAGGTATTAGTCCAGATAGCAAGGGGTGCATTGTAGATTGTAATACAATTATCAAAGATATGTCGACCTTTGCTTGCGCCAATCGTTGCGACGAATTTTGTAAAACGAATAAGTGCGAAATCGATAATTTCTGGAAAAAAGCATTAAATGCGTCAACTTCATTTGAGGAATTTTCTGCCGATGAATATAATAAAATAGCAACAGCCCTTTCACGCCTTCCTAAGGATTGGCGCCCTCAAGCTCTAAAGTCGTTCGCTAAAGCTAATGAACCAATCGATTTATCTGCAATTTTAACTCCAGCATCCAGCACAGAGAATCAAATATTTTTATTTAAACGGTCTTTTTCTCTTTCAAATGACGAACTCACTAGGGTCATAGCTCATGAGATCACTCATCTACTTATGGAAAAAGAGTGGTCGAAAATATTAGTACGATACAAAAAAGATTTTGGCTGGAAAGAAATCTGCAACATAGCTTAAAACTTCAAAAAGGATATCGGAAAACCAAGTGAAACTAATATTGAAAAATATGGCTCTAACAGTTTTAAAGTTTTAGAGTACTATAATAAAAATCAACATCCTTTGGCATTCTACACTGTTGATCTAAATAATATTGTTATCAGTAAGTCCACCTGGATTCAGTCTGATCAAAAATCGGTTTGACTTTCCCTTTTGAAGAGACGAATAATGGATAATATAATATCCTTAAAGATATTATATGGATATTATAACCTTCAATAGGAGTGGTTCGTCCATGGCCCAACGTACATATTCAATCTACACCAAAGAGGCTCTAAAGCTTCTCGGAAAAGAGATTGAACTTCATCGAAAATCAAAAAAGATCACGGCCTTAGAGCTTGCCGAGCGATGCGGGATCACTCGCGTGACCTTAAGAAAAATTGAGCGAGGCGAGCCTACAACCGAAATCGGAATCGCATTTGAAGCTGCAAGCATCGTCGGTGTGAAACTCTTTGAATCTGAGAGCGCTAAAGGCCTTCAGAAAGCCTTTTCTCAAGCAAGCGATAAAGTGGCTCTTCTCCCTCAAAGTATTCGCCTAAAGGCAGCCAAGGAATCTGACGATGCCTTCTAAGCGCATAAGGGAAGCGGGGGTCACCAAAGAGGCTTATGTCTGGATATGGCTCCCAGGAGAAACTCAGCCCGTCGTGGCTGGCCGTCTCGAAGCTCAAGGTCTAATTACGAACTTTATTTACGGACAGAGTTATCTTCAACGAAAAAATGCGATTGCTATCTATGACCGAGAGCTTCCGCTTAAGGCTAAACTTATTGAACCCCTCACGGGACTTACAATCCCTGGAGCTATTCGCGATGCTGCGCCCGATGCCTGGGGTCGGCGCGTGATTTTAAATCGCAAGTTTGGCAAGAGCGTTTTTAATCAGACCGAAGATCCTTTAAACGAGATTGGCTACTTACTTGAAAGTGGTTCAGACCGAATCGGGGCCCTTGATTTTCAAACCTCTGCAACAACCTACGCTCCGAGAGCAAGCCACAATGCGACCCTTGAAGAACTTATCACCTCGGCGGAGAGAGTCGAGACCGGTATTCCGCTGACGTTTGAACTTGATACGGCCCTTCACCACGGAAGCTCCATTGGTGGCGCTAGACCAAAGGCTTTAATCGATAATGGCGATAAAAAGTATATCGCTAAATTCTCGTCTAATTCTGACACCTACAACGTTGTTAAGACCGAGTTCGTGGCCATGCGCTTAGCGGAGATCTCAGGAATTTCCGTTGCTCCCGTACTTTTAAAAAGAGCGGCCGGAAAAGACGTTCTTTTAATCGAGCGCTTTGACCGCGTGAAAACTAAAATGGGCTACGAAAGAAGAGCTCTCGTTTCGGCCCTCACGCTCCTCGAACTTGATGAGATGATGGCGCGCTACGCAAGTTACAAGGGCTTGGCCGAGATTGCACGCGTGCGTTTTAATAAACCGAAGGAAACTTTGCGTGAGCTCTATAAACGCCTCGTTTTTAATATTCTCGTCAGCAATAACGATGACCATGCAAGAAATCACGCAGCCCTCTGGGATGGAAAAAGTCTTAGTCTTTCTCCGGCCTATGATATTTGTCCGCAAATACGCGGTGGGCGAGAAAGTAATCAGGCCATGTTTATTACCGATGAGGATCGAACAAGTCGACTAAAGACCTGCATAGAGAGCGCAAATAATTTCCTGCTTTCGACAAATGAGGCGATCTCGTTGATCGAGAAAATCCTCACGTTGATCACCAAAAACTTTTATCAATTGTGCGAAGAGGGCGAGATGAATGTCGTTGATAGGTCACTCATGAAGGCCACTCAATTGCTTCCCGAATACGCCTTTGATGATCTGCCGCTGGCCGCGAAAAAATTTGATCTTTTAAGGAAAGATTTTACTTAAACGACAAAACTCCTGCTGCTTAAAAGAACCGTGTGCATTTAAAATTTCAAAGGATTGTCGGTATTGCTGTTTTTTTAATTCATCACATGATGTTTTCCAAAAAACGGCTACATCGATATCACTTTCAGCATGAAATAAATCATTAGAATAAAAATGGCGGAGAGCGAGGGATTCGAACCCTCGAGGCCCGCGAAGGCCTGACAGTTTTCAAGACTGTTGTATTCAACCGCTCTACCAGCTCTCCGTCGACCGTTTTAGTGAACTTAAGTCTCTCGTTCAATCACAATCATATTTGGCGCAATGCATTTTAAAATATGTCCAAAATTTCATCAGGTGATCTTAGGATTTATGGCTTTTTGATCTCAGTTTTGCCGCCCATATAGTTCTGCAAAACTTTAGGAATTGCGACGCTGCCGTCTTCTCTTTGGTAATTTTCAAGGACAGCTATCAAAGTCCGTCCCACCGCCAGCCCACTACCGTTCAGCGTATGCACGAACTGTGGTTTTCCCCCTTGGGACTTAAACCGAATATTGGCTCGACGAGCTTGAAAATCTTCAAAATTAGAGCAAGAGCTGATTTCGCGGAACTCACTCTGGCCTGGTAACCAAACTTCCAAGTCATAAGTTTTAGCTGATCCAAATCCCATATCGCCGGTGCAAAGAAGCATCCGTCGAAAGGGCAGTTCAAGTTCCATTAATATTTTTTCAGCATGAGAAGTAAGAGCATCATGAAGTTCATAAGACTGATCGGGATGACAAAACGTCATTAATTCAACTTTATTAAATTGATGCTGCCTGATCAAACCTTTGGTGTCCCTGCCATGGCTTCCGGCTTCTGATCTAAAGCAAGGGGAGTAGGCACAATAACTTTTTGGCAAATCACTTTCATTTAAAATTTCACCGGCAAAATAATTTGTCACTGGAACTTCGGCAGTGGGAATTAAATAATAATTTGTACCAGATAAATGAAAGAGATCTTCAGCAAACTTTGGTAACTGCGCTGTTCCCAATAAACTTTTATCGTTCACAATAAACGGTGGAATCATTTCTGTGTAGCCATGCTTGGTGCTATGAAGATCCATCATAAATTGAATCAACGCGCGCTCAAGCTGAGCCCCGGCTCCTTTTAAAAAAGTAAACCGCGCGCCTGTCACTTTGGTTCCTCGGTCAAAATCCAAAATATCAAGTGCGACACCCAAATCGCCGTGCTCTTTGGCTTTAAAAGATAATTTTTGGGGCTCACCGACAGATTTCATGAGCTTATTATCTTCTGTGCCTTTTCCCACTGGTACTTGCGAGTGCGGTTTATTGGGAATCGTTAAAAGCAATTGATAAACTTGTTGGTCCATCTCCTGGGCTTTTTGTTCCATCTCTTTGACAGAACTTGAAAGCTTTCCCATTTCTGCTATTACAGCACTTGCATCTTGACCAGCTTTTTTA
>JAYSSI010000017.1:0-114286 GCA_043720615.1 Pseudobdellovibrionaceae bacterium
TAATGTTGCAACAGGCACAGGTTTATCAGGTGGTCCAATCACTACAAATGGCACCATATCACTTGCAAACACAACGGTCGCAGCCGGAAGTTACGGAACTTCAGTAAGCGTTCCGGCATTAACAGTCGATGCTCAAGGTCGATTAACAGCAGTTACAAATATCGCGATTCCAAGTGCAACGACAAGTGTGGCAGGACTTTTATCTTCGACCGATTGGAATACGTTTAACTCAAAGCTTGGCACAACTTCAACTTTTGCAGGTGATGTGAGTGGAGCTTACAATGCAACAAGTGTTGATAAACTTAAAGGCACTGCAGTCACGATTGCTACTTTAGCATCAGGAAACTTTTTAAAATACAATGGTTCCGCTTGGGTAAATTCAAATTTAGAAAATGCTGACGTTATAACAGGATTAGGATACACACCGGTAAATAAAGTTGGCGACACGATGACGGGCTTACTTGTTTTATCAGCCGATCCTGCAGTCAATTTAGGATCTGCAACTAAGCAGTATGTTGATGCAGTAACAACAGCTTCCGCAGCAGCGTATATCCGTAAAGATGGCACAGTGGCTTTTACTGCAGCTCAATCTTTAGGATCAAATAAACTAACTTTCGTCGCAGATCCAACCGTAGCTCAAGATGCAGCAACTAAAAATTACTCTGACACAAAAATATTAAGCAAAACAGCCACAGCTCCAGCTGCTGGTCAAAACGGACAATCACTTCGTTGGAATGAAAGTAACACTTCATGGGAATACTACACAGCAGGAGCTGGCAGTGTAAGTAATGTAGCAACAGGCACAGGTTTAACTGGTGGACCAATCACAACTAATGGCACGATTTCACTTGCTAGCACTACAGTGACAGCCGGAAGTTATGGAACTTCAGTAAGTGTCCCTGCATTAACAGTCGATGCACAAGGTCGATTAACAGCAGTTACAAATCTTGCGATTCCAACATCCAATACCACAACCACAGGGTTATTAACTTCAGCTGATTGGAATACGTTTAACTCAAAGCTTGGCACAACTTCAACTTTTGCTGGTGATGTGAGCGGAGTTTACAACGCAACAAGTGTTGATAAGTTAAAAGGCGTAGCACTTTCGATCTCATCATTAACTTCAGGGAACTTTTTAAAATACAATGGCTCTGGCTGGATTAATTCAGATTTAGTAAATGCAGATGTCATAACAGGACTTGGATATACGCCAGTAAATAAAGCTGGTGACACAATGTCAGGACTTTTAGTTTTATCTGCCGATCCTGCTGTCAATTTAGGATCTGCAACGAAACAATATGTTGATTCATCAACATCGACGGCTGCAGCAAATTACATCCATAAAAATGGCTCGATTTCATTTTCCTCGACCCAATCAATGGGTTCAAATAAGTTAACATTCGTCTCTGATCCAACTTCAGCGCAGGACGCTGCAACTAAAAACTATGCGGATACAAAATTATTTGGCAGTACCGGAGTTGCACCTATTGCTGGTCAAGACGGACAATCTTTACGATGGAATAATGGAAGTACTTTGTGGGAATATTTCACAGCACAGGCCTCTCTTGGATTTACACCCGTAAATAAATCAGGTGATACAATGACTGGGGCGCTGATCTCTGGAGCTGGTTCAGCCGCTGCTCCCACAATCGGAATAGGTGCAGCAACATTAGGTTTATTTAACGCTGGAACAAATATCTTAGGTTTTTCGACAGCAGGAACCGAGAGAATGCGCGTTGATGCTACTGGCAACATCGGAATCGGCGCAGCCAGTGGTGGTGAAAAACTAGAAGTCACTGGCAATGTGAAAGTCGCAGGAGCTTTTTCCGCCACTACGGAAAAAATGCAGACCAGTGCTAATTCGGGAACAGCTTTAACTTTGGGTGCACTCACAAGTGGAAATATTTACCGCGTAACATTAACAGGCAACGCAACCATCACTCTTCCTAGCGATCCGGGTGTCACTAATGGGATGGCGCAAGTAGTAGTTGTTTTTACTCAGGATGGGACAGGCTCACGAACTTTGACTTGGGCGCCACCTTCTGGCGACGCCATTGTTTGGAATCAAAGCGCAACTCCTACTATTTGTGAGACGGCAAATCTAAAAACAATTTATCAATTTATAAAAATTAATGGAGATACGAACTGGTATGGCGCGCAAGTTTGGAACCAATGTCCATAAAGTAATAAAAAAAAAATTACTTTTTTTAGCCATGATCATAATTATCATGACCAATCCATTGCCAGCGCAAGCGGGACTTTCATTTATTCAACGTTTCAAAACTCGAAAAACTATAATTCTTACGAGCGGTACAAGCTGGACTGTTCCCTATCGTTGGAATGACGGTGACAACTCAATTGAATGTATCGGTGCTGGTGGCGCAGGAGTTAATAATGGTGGTAACGGTGGCGGTGGTGGCGGTGGTGGGGCTTATGCAAAAGTGACAAATTATAATCTAGATATCGGCGATACAATTACTTACGCCATAGGCGTAGGAGGGACTGGTAACGGAGGGGATTCAACATTTACTAGAAATGCCACACCCGTTATTGTCGCTAAGGGTGGAATGACTGGAGCAGGCGAAACTGGCGGGGCTGGAGGCTTAGATACTTCATGTACAGGAACAATTAAAAAATCAGGCGGCACTGGCGGACTAGCGGGAAATGGCGGAGCTGGTGGCGGCGGAGCGGGAGGTCCCAACGGACCTGGCGGTGCAGGAGGCTCTGCAAGTGCAGGCGGCAGTGGCGGCGGTGGTAACGGAGGAGGATCAGTCGGAGCAAGTTCAGTTGGTGATCCAGGAGTCGCTGGTGGAAACAATTTTGGAAGTACGGGTGCTGGATCCGCTCCATCAGGGGCTGGTACTAATGGTGGTGGCGGTGGAGGTAGCGACAGGGATTCAACTGGGGCAACTTCAAATGCTGGTGCTGGTGGAAATGGAACTGATATGACAGCGTCTGCTGGTGGCGGTGGTGGTGGTGGTGGTGGTGGACGTAACGCAGCCGGAACTGCTGGGGCTGGTGGAAGTTACGGTGGCGGTGGTGGTGGTCGTGGTCGTGATCTTGGAACTAATGGCAATGGCGGCAGTGGAGTTTGCGTTATCAAATATATGCCACTGTAAAATTTGGTTCTTCTCAGTAGGTGGTGATGTGTTAGCTCTGGAATCTTAAAGCTTCTGGTAAATCTTCGGCAGGTGTTTTTAGGATTTCATTCATTTAAAAAGAAATCACAAAAAACGCCACAGCATGAAATTGATACTGCTAGATTAAGTATAAACGCTTATTTATGCTAGATCAAAAGTTTCCTCTATCAAGAACGGTACCATGACCAAGAAGCTGATTCTAATGATTTTAAGTACTTATAACTGTTCCCTTTTGTAGTAGAGGCCATAGGATGGTTAAGCCCAAAGAAACTGTTGCCGCTCAGTTTTCTCAGAATTTTACCTGGTCAGATTTTGAAAATGCGAAAAGTAAGTCGCTATTGGCAATTTGGAAGAGAGCCAATTTAGATTATTGCCTAGTCGTAGCCTGACTTATATTCCTTAGGTCCAAGATCAAGGGCAGCAACTTAATAGCGCCGAACAGTTTTTGCGGATCCAAAAAGAAAACTTTAATTTTTCGCCCACTGTTAATAGAACTTGTGAGCGTATGTCTTATATCAACTGACACTCCGCCGACCTCACTCACTTGGTTCAGCCAGTGAGTGGAGATCTTGGCGGAACTTGGAAGGCCAGTAGCAGGTAAACCAAAGTAGTGGATAGGCAATTCCCACATTTCTTGGCTTTCCTTGAAAACTTTCATGGGAAAACCTTTTATATTAGAGAACAGGACCGCAGCGATAGTGCTACAATTAATCCCCTCTTTGAGATCGACATTGAATTCACTATTTTCAGAAACTAATTGGAAGTCCTGTATTCTCTTTTTAAACCTGAGATCCTGATAAGAGGCTAAAAAATTTTCGCAGGACTCGTTACTTGTTAAAACAGTTAAAACCAAAAAGTTAGAAGGACTTGATACCTGCGCTTTCACCTGAACACTCCAGGGAGTTTCAAAGTAACCATCATTAAAAGTCATCAATGCTGGAGTAACTCCCCAACCCTTAAATGCCAACGCAATTCCTTGATCTGTTTGTTCACCCGTGTATCCTGATGCACCGTCAATTCGATGGTTTTGAATCTTGCATGACCAGCCCCATTGAACGTGACCAAAATCGATACCATTACCAATATTAATTTGCCTCAGGAACCTTAATCCTAGTCCACCAATATCGCCCCAATTATTGGGTACTTCAGATTTATGGACTATTAAAAAAACAATGTTTGAATTAGCGTCCCTTTCTAAAACCTTATCTCTGTATTTAGCTAAAAAGCGCGGTAGACCTGGGTTCAAAGGCAATCTGACATGAGAATGATAATGCAGACTACCGTCAGCATTGCGATAGTCTTTTTCAAGTTCATTCAATTTTGCAATGTTTATTGGAAATTCAAATAGAAATAAAAAAATCACAGTTATCGAAACAAATATTGTGATAAGAAAAATAAATGTTCTACTTTTGAACAACTATTGTCCAGCCCAAGGGCATTTGTAGATTAAATAATGAACAGGATTTTGGGACTGCTTTTTGTATTTCATACTAAACGGTTGCGTTCGGCCAGGAATAACCGCTGGTCGAAGTTCATTTGCTACGCAATCCACCTCTGATGACCCGTCAGTTAGAATAGTTTTTTCACAATGACTAGAGCTGTAAGTAACACCATTTATGATTGATGGGTTTAGTACGACATAATAGTCTTGCCCGTTCACCCTTGCCGTCGCCAAATCCCTAGTTTGAACATAAGACGTGTAATTACAATTATTGTCGTACACGGTAACATTATCCGTATCTATCGCTCTTAGAATTGGTGCTAATTCAGACTCAAAAAAACTCTTTTCAGAAATGCTGTTAACAACCTCAACGGGCAGGTTCTTGGGACCTTTCGCGTTCACCGTTAAAGCGAATGTCGCTATAAATATACTCAAAAAGAAACGCATTAAATCTCCCTTAATAAAATCCATACTTGAATAGTCTCATTATCCTATTTTACCAGCAAGCAATGGGCCAAATACAAAACTAATTGTTTCAAAATGAGGCACAGTTTCGATTATCAAAATTTTATTTTAATCAGGTCATTAATTGACCCGTTATTGGAAGCCGAGCCTTTAGGATTTGATGGCGGACTGACCAACAGAAATTATTGAAACGTAATTCTAGAAAAGGTCGCTCTGTTAGTTATTCCCTACAAAAAAAGTAATTGGTGCCCAGCGAGGGAGTCGAACCCCCATGCCTTGCGGCGCTAGGTTCTAAGCCTAGTGTGTCTGCCGATTCCACCAGCTGGGCACGTGTTTATACTTGAATAAGTTTTTTATAATCTGGGGCACGCATTAAATTGGCAAGTTCTTTTTCAGTGTCCATTTCAATTCGTACAAGCCAACCTTGATTGATGGGATCATCGTTTAATATAGAAGGATCATCAGATAATCCCATATTCACTTCGATCACAGTTCCAGAAACAGGAGCAAATAAATCGCTCACGGCTTTGACGGATTCAATCACACCAAAGGGTTGGTTTTGAGTCACTTTTTGACCTTCTTCCGGAAGCTCAACGTAAACAATTTCACCCAATTGATCCTGTGCAAATTCAGTGATGCCGACAGTGACGATATTTTCGTCGACCTGAGCCCACTCATGATCTTTTGAGTAATAAAAATCTTCAGGAATTAGGTATGCCATTCTGTGCTCCTCGTTCATTAGCGAATAACATTGTTTCTTATAAAAATTAAGGCTTTTGAATAAATGGTGTGGGCGTCACTGCGGCTTTGACTTTTCGCCCTCGGATATCGATGTAAATTGTACTTCCTACTGCGCTGTGGCGAGCGTCAACATAGGCAATACCAATGGGCTCATTCAAAGTCGGCGAATGCGTTCCACTGGTCACAATGCCTAATTTTTCACCATTTTCAGTCATCACGGAATAGCCATGCCTTGGTATTCCTTTGTCTAACATTTTAAAGCCAATCAGTTTTCTTTTAAGGCCTTCTTCTTTGACCTTCAAAATCAGACTCCGACCCATAAAATCTTTTTCAGGTTTAATCACCCAACCGAGCCCGGCTTCATAGGGATTTGAAACATCGTCGATTTCATTTCCGTACAATGAATATTTCATTTCAGTTCTTAGGGTGTCTCTGGCGCCTAAGCCAATCGCTTGCACGCCTAAATCTTGACCCTTATCTAAAAGAGTTCGCCACAATTCAGGGGCACCTTTGTTTTCAATAAAAACTTCGCAACCTTTTTCGCCGGTGTAGCCAGTGGTCGCAATAATTACTTTGTGTCCTTTGAAATCCATTTGATGAATCGTAAAACTTTTCATCTGACTGACAGAAAAACCAAACACTCGGTCGCACAACTCTAAAGCATTGGGACCTTGAATTGCAATTTGACCCCAAAGATCACTTTCATCCGTGATTTCGGCGCCGCGATTATTTTTTTTCATCCACTCAAAATCTTTATCTTTATTTGAGGCATTCACGCAGACCAAGTAATCCTGATTGGGAACTAAACAGTACACAATGATATCATCCACAAGTCCGCCCTGATCATTAGGGATTAAACTGTAGTGAGCTTCAGTGGCGTGTAATTTAGAAACACGATTTGTTGTTAGCCATTCTAAAGTTTCTAAAGATTTTGTACCTTTGACGCGAATTTCACCCATATGGGATACATCAAATAAGCCAACGTTATTTCGAACAGTATCGTGTTCTTCGCGCAGACCTTTGTACTGGATGGGCATAAGCCAGCCAGCAAATTCGACCATTTTAGCGCCCAACTTTTCATGCTCTAGGCAAAGCACAGTTTTCTTCATGATTCCCTCGGAATAAGATGTCTTTGAATCGCTGCTCAGACTGCAATTGCGAGGTAGTCTTGTCAACCCTTGGCTGGCCTTGACCAAGTTGCCGATAAGATTGACCATTATTTATGGCTTTTAAAGTGAAAGAAACCGTCGTTCAAAAAGTTGATATTATGAATTTGGCTCGATGCAAAGTCTTGGATGAATCGGTTAAAGAGGTTTCACTTTATGATTTGTGGCAAAAGCAAACTGCCATTTTTATTTTCCTTAGACACTTTGGATGTTTGATCTGTCGGGCCCACGCGAAGCAAGTGTGGGGATTGCGAGCTCAATATGAAAAATCCAGAGCAAAAATTTATTTTATTGGCAATGGATCACCTTTTTTAATCAGTAAATTTCGTGAAGATTTGCAAATTGAGGGAGCTCCCATTTTGACGGATCCCCAGTTATTAAGCTTTAGGGCCGCAGGTTTTCGCCGCGGATTTTTAGCAGCTTTGGGTCCGAAGGCCTTGGCGAACGGTAGAAGATTATATAAAGAAGGCAGTCGTCAAGGGGAAGACAATCCTGGCAATGGCGATCTTTGGCAGTTGGGAGGAATTCTAGTTGTTAAAACAGATGGAAAAGTCGGTTATCATTATATCAGCGAAGTCGCGGGAGATCATTCACCTGAAAAGGATGTCATCGCCATCGATGCCGTCATGGCGGAACCAAATGCAAAGCCTGTTGTGCCGGTTAAGTCAGACACCTAATTTCGTTTGAAACTTCTTCAAAATTTTCAGGCAGCTCAAATAAATCTCCGCGATAAAGGAGAGGGGTTGGGCCTGCTTTATGCAACCAGCTTAAAAATTCACGTCGATCATTTCGACAAAAAAGCTGTCGGTCTTTCCCTTTTTCTTGCAACTGATCGCCCACTAGTCGGCCTTGATTTAAAATAGTTTCAGGATTGGTTTTTCGAGCTAATAAGTAGCTATAAGTGATGGTTTTATTTTTAATAGGCAAGTATTTTTCAATGGCTTCGAACCATTTTGGCGCATTAAAAAAGATGCGATCATGACACCAATCTTTTTTTGAATGAACGAGCAAAGGACAAGCTTGCTGATGAGTGCATGGTGCCCAAGCGTAAAACCCTTTTTCAAGCAATCGGCTCCGTAATTCTTGCAACTTACGACCGTCGACATGTGTGGCGGGCTCTAAAATCATTAAAGCTTCACAATCTGTAGCCCAAGAGGGAAAAGCATTCAGTTCAGTCAAAGAATAAGAAAATACTCCTAAGGATTGAGCGGGGTTTTTAAGAATCTTGGTATCAAATTTTTCAGAATATTTAAAGTTAGCAAAAAACTTTGATTGTTGCATGGCTTGCTGAGCCCATTCGATCAAATGTAAATTTTCAATGGGGAAAATATTTTTTAAAGCCAGAGCCGCGGTGCCGGGACCAGCTCCAAAATCAATGGCGCGATCTAAGCCCTTAAAAAATCCTGCTTTTTCGCCTTCCTTGATCACGGATTGCACTCTTAAAAAATTAAGAGGTAAAAAATAAGCTAAATAGGCGATCTGGGCCCATTTTTCTTTCCAAGGGGTGGATTGGTTACCCGAGCGAATAAAAAAATCTGAAAGTTGTAAAATGCTATCTGCTAATTTTATTGAGTCCGACAAATCTGTGCCAAGGCTTTTTAATCCTTCAGAGATTTGAGACTCTAAATCTTTTGGAATTGAAAATTCGCGTTTCACAAAGGGCCTTCTTCTTGAATCTTTTTAATTTCCTGTAAAACTTGATCTACAGAAATCCGGTCCATACAAAAATAATAACCGCAACCAGGTCCAAGACATTCAAAAATAGCGGGGCATTTTACAGCTGGCAATAAAGTCTTCACATTTTCTCCCCGCGGAGCCCATCGCTTAGGGTGCTGCACTTGAATCGGTGAAAAAAGCGTTATCACTGGTGTTGAAACCGCCGCTGAAAGATGAGCCACACCCGTACTAGGAGCCACAACAGCTTGGGCCGCAGACAGCAAAGATATAAGCTCTTCGCTGTTCAATTGTCCCTGCAAACAAAGCACATTAGCATTTTGAGAATACTCTTTTTTAATGGGCTTAAGCCATAGATCATCGGAGGCCGTGCCAGTTAAAACAACAGTATTTTCTTTCACTAAAAAAGAAATAAGATCAACGTACTTTTGAACGGGCCAGTTTAAAGCAGATCCTGCCATTCCTGGATGAACCACAATAAAATTTTTATTTTGAAGATTCCATTTTTTTAAAATGTCAGCTGACGTCTGTGGTTTTAAAGTTAAATAAGGACTTAAGTAGCTGACGCCTTGGGTGGTTTTTTGGTTCATCAGACGTTTTTCAAGTTCATCACAGGCAAAAGCTAATAAATCTGAATTGTAATCGGCCTCATGTTGACGAGCCTCACTGCGTTTTTGTCTGAACGTTTTATTTAAAAATAAAAAGCTATGCCACTGACTGCGAACTCCCGCTCGCACTGGAACACGAGCCCATAGTAAAGCCAGGGACACCCACCAAGGCGCTTGAAAACTGACAGCAATATCAGGCTTTTCTTTTTTTAAAAAAGCGACTAAATTTTTAAAACTTTTCTTGGCTTGGTTTTTATCAAGCTCAATAAATTTTCGAACAGGTTCGGCCTGATTTGGAATAAAACTAAGTCCTTCAGAAATCACCCAACTGATATCGTAGGATTTTAAAAATGGAACTTGATCCGAGGGTAAAGTCGAAATCAAGTCGCCAATTTTATCAAGTCTGATAAGGACGATTTTTTTCATGAGCGATAGGAATCTACACTGGGACAAGCGCAAACTAAATTGCGGTCCCCATAAACGTTATCAACTCGGCCTACAGCGGGCCAAATTTTATTTCCCATAATACCAGGTACTGGAAAAGCCGCTGTTTCTCGCGTGTAAGGATGATTCCACTCTGTTTTTGTTAGCATTTCAGCCGTGTGCGGAGAATTTTTTAAAGGATTATTTTCGCCGTCCATTTTTTTATTTTCAATGTCCGCAATCTCTTTGCGAATCTGTAGCATCGCTGTGATAAACCGATCTATTTCTAGCTTTGATTCGCTTTCGGTGGGCTCGATCATCATGGTGCCGACCACCGGCCAAGCCATCGTGGGCGCGTGGAAGCCATAATCCATCAGACGTTTAGCAACATCAGTGACTTCGATTCCGGCTGTTTTTTTAAATCCGCGCAAATCAATAATACATTCGTGCGCGACTAAGCCCTCACGGCCCTTATACACAACCGGAAAAGCATCATTTAGTTTTTTTGCAATGTAGTTAGCACTTAAAATACTGACCAATGTGGATTTCTTAATTCCTTCAGCGCCAAGCATGGAAACATAAGCCCAAGAGATGGGTAAAATACTTGCACTTCCCCAAGGGGCACTGGTCGTGGCTGAGATGCCTTTCTCAGGTCCAAACTCGGGCACGGATTTATGAGTTGGTAAAAAGTTTTTTAAATGTTCTGCCACGCCGATAGGTCCTACGCCAGGACCTCCACCGCCATGGGGGATCGCAAAAGTTTTATGTAAATTCAAATGTGAAACATCGGCGCCAAATTCGCCCGGGCGACACAATCCCACTAAAGCATTCATGTTGGCACCGTCCATATAAACTTGGCCGCCATGATCGTGAATGATTTTACAAATTTCTTTGATGCCTGATTCAAATACGCCATGAGTGGAAGGATAGGTGATCATTAAAGCGGCTAAATCGTCTTTATGAGCCATCGCTTTAGATCGAAGATCTTCAATGTTCACATTGCCATGTTCATCGCAATTGACGACAACAACCTCCATCCCCGCCATCACAGCAGAAGCAGGATTTGTTCCATGGGCTGAACTTGGAATCAGACAAATTTTACGATGAGCTTGGTTTTTTGACTGAAAATATTTTCTTATCACCAAAAGCCCTGCGTATTCTCCCTGAGAACCGGCATTAGGTTGCAAAGAGATCGCGGCAAAACCTGTAATATTAGAAAGTTTTTGTTCTAAATCTTTAATCATCTCAATCAATCCGCTGGCCTGATGAACAGGCGCAAAGGGGTGAAGTTGATTGATTTCAGGCCAAGACACAGGCACAAGCTCCGTCGTCGCATTGAGTTTCATCGTGCAAGAGCCCAAGGGGATCATCGAATGCGCTAAGGTGACATCTTTATTTTGCAAAAAATGAATGTATCGAAGCATTTCAGTTTCACTGTGATGAGTATTAAAAACCGGATGGGTTAAATAGTTTGAAGTTCGTACAAAGTGTTCTGGCCAAGCCAAATGAATGGCCGTGATCATTTCCGAAAAAGTAAATTTTGTCGATTCGCCTAAAGCAAAAGCCGTCCAAATATTTTCCACTGTTTTTTCATTGCAGGTTTCATTCAGTGAAATCGTGACACTTTCCGAGTTAAGAGGACGAAAATTAATTTGCAGCTTATCAGCAGCTGATAAAACTTCTTTCAGGCGAGCGCTTGAAACTTTAATCGTATCAAAGAAAGAACCACGACCAACATCAAAACCCATGGTTTTTAGGCCATGAGCCAAAATTCCAGTTAGCAAATGCACCCGCTGAGCGATTCTTTTTAATCCCTCGGGTCCATGATAGACCGCGTACATGCTAGCCATATTTGCTAGAAGAACTTGGGCTGTGCAAATATTTGAAGTCGCTTTTTCGCGACGAATATGTTGCTCGCGAGTTTGTAAGGCCAGTCTTAAAGCCGGTTTTCCTTGCGAATCCACAGATAAACCAACAATACGCCCGGGAATGGATCGTTTAAAGGCATCTTTTGTTGCTAAGAAAGCGGCGTGAGGTCCACCAAATCCCAAAGGCACACCAAAGCGCTGGGAATTTCCTACCACAATATCTGCACCCCAATCTCCCGGAGGAGTTAAAATTGTCAGAGCTAAAAGATCAGCCGAAGCAATCAACATCGCCCCATGATCATGAATTTTTTTTGAAAAAGAGCGATGATCTTCAATCACACCTTCTGTGTTGGGATACTGAACGAAGGCCGCAAAGATGGGCACTGAAAAATCAAAGTGCTCAGGCTCTTGCAAAATCATTTTAAGACCCAAAGGTTCAGCGCGAGTTCCCAAAACTTCCAAAACATGGGGATGCATTTGTGGTGACACTAAGAAACTATTCACATCATTTTTTTTACTTAAAGAATAAGCCATCGCCATGGCTTCAGCCGCGGCAGTTCCCTCATCTAACAAAGATGCATTTGCGATTTCCATCCCAGTCAGATCTTTGATCATAGTTTGAAAGTTAAGTAAGGCTTCCAGTCGACCCTGAGCAATTTCTGCCTGATAAGGAGTGTAAGCTGTGTACCAAACTGGATTTTCTAAAATATTTCTTTGAATGACTGTCGGCGTGATGGTGTCGTGATATCCCATACCAATCAGAGAGGTATATATTTTATTTTGACCGACCATGCTTTTTATTTTTTTTAATAAATCGTGTTCGGAAATTCCCTCGCCGACAAGAAAAGGTTTTTCAGTTCGCAAACCTTTGGGAACAATTTTTGCGGCCATTTCTTCAAGGTCGGAAAAACCCAGTTCTTTAAGCATGGCTGCGATATCGGCTTCACGGGGTCCAATATGTCGTGACTGAAATTCGTGACGAGTATCAAGAATAGAATTAGGCATAAAACCTCTTTAAAATGGTAGGGGCATATTTTGTGATTAGAAGCCTAACATAAAGAGATGCTGGGATAAAGCCTTACGGCGTGCGGTTAACACGCCGTTAAAGCAAAGATGGGTAGAATTTAAACAGTTTTTCTTGTGGATTTGCGAACGGCTTTACGAGAAGCCTTCTTTTTTGTCGTTTTAACAGCAGATCTTGGAGCCGCCGCTTTTTTACTGATGATTTTTTCGATTTTCTGAGACTGCTCGGTCGCTTTTTTGCTGTAAAAATGCAAATTCTTTTCAACATTAGCCGCTGATTTTTTGATCAACTTTAAAGCTTTATCGACTTCACGGTCCAATTGCTTTTGTGAAATTCCAACTTTAGTGAGGATTTTTTTGTACTGAGTGCGCGCCTGCTGCATCGTTTTTGCTTTTTCGCTGGTGAAACGAGTGTTCAGCTGTCCGCCTTTTTGTCGCAATTCTTTGCTGAGTTTTTGAAAATCAGAAAGAATATTTTTTACGTTTTTGTTGGTTGATAGGTTACCTAAAATTTTCTGAAAAGTCATTGTGGCCATAAAGCCTCCTTATATAAACATTCATAGCGCAAAATTTGAGATTTTGTAAGCCTAGAGTGTAAATGAAAATTGATCGATCAACATTCCAGGTAATTTATTCCCTGATAGAGCTCGAGCTCCATAAGTTGAAGTATCAGGAATCACTTCGGTCTCAGTGGTGAGGGCGATTAAATTTACACCCCACGCTTTATAAAGTGTTTCATCGAAGCGCAAATTGTTAATGGGTCCGATAATTTTACAATTTTCAACCCAGAATGCTGCAAAGCGTGTCATGCCTGTAAGCCGAGCTGATTTTTGGTCACTCGCATTCACGTAGTGCAAATTGGCTAAATAAAGTCCGGTGCCTAATTGAGTTAAGATGTCCTTTTTCTGCAATGCCCCTGGTAAAATCTCAAGACTTCGCGGCGATTCACCTGGACTTGCATGATTACTTTCAGTTTTAAATTCTTGTGCGGTGGAGGTTGCAATCAACCAATTTTTAAGCTGACCATTTTCAATCAGACTCATTTTTGGAGGACTCATTTCTCCTAAAGAATTAAAAGAGGGAACAAAGCCCGATTCAAAATTTTCTTGAATAGTCAGTAAGGGACTTAATGATTTGTGCTGATGGGCAAGATCAATTAAAAGGCCTCCTCCGGATTTAAAATTGCGAAAGCTAAAACTGGAATAAGATAAATAACTCAGCAGCTCCGCCACGGCGGCAGGTTCTAAGAACACTCGGTAAGCACCCGGTTTTACAGTCACCTGGGGCTGTTTCATCACTTCAAGATGCGCGCTCGATTTTTTAATATTTTCTTTAAGATCTTCCCCAGACCATTCTGAACCTGCGTAATAAGATTTCACAGCTCTCTCGCCAAAATACAAAGAGTAATCGACAAAGAAACTTTCTTTAGAAAACCAGTGAAATTGCCCTTTAGAATTTTGCGTCGCTAGGACTTGTTTTCCACCAGCAAATAATCCACAAAAGTCAGTTCCGCCACAGGCTTGTTCGATCTCTTGAAAAATAGTTTCAAAAGATGGCAAGTAACCTTTATGGTCAATTTCACTAGAACCATGATTGACCATCTCGGGTTCAAAGGGAGAATCAGCAATATTTTTAGCTTCTTCCCGTAAAGAGTGAAGATGTTTTTTTGCTTCTTCAACGGATTGAATGGGATCATTTCCCATAGACCACTCTTGGGAAAGTACTTTTTTTCCGTTTTTATAAACTAAAGTCACTATATATTGATGAACTTGCGTGTTTTGCCTGACTTTGCCGGAATTATAGCGAATATATAAAGTGTCTTCTCCGGTCAACCTCAGGGAAGCTGTTTCATTTTTTTTTAAGAGTAAAAATAGCGTTTGACCAATATTTTTAAATTGCGATTTCAATCATCCCCCAAAAACCTCGACTTTATTAAACAGACAATAAGGAGAGGTGTGACCGACGTGAATCACTTGACTGGGCTCGCCTTTTCCACAATAAAGACTGGCAAAAGTTTCTGCCTTATCACTTATTTTTTTGAGGCTGCGCCAAAAATCTAGAGTCGTTCCTCGGTAATTTGAATTCTTAACTGTTTTTGTTAGTTTTCCATTTTCAATCAATTGACCATATTCGCAACCAAACTGAAATTTATTGCGATAGTCATCAATCGACCAAGATTTATTGGATCTGACTAAAATTCCACGATCGACGGAAGCAATCATATCTTTTAATGGATCTGTTCCAGCCTCAAGGTTGATATTTGCCATTCGATCAATGGGGGCTCGATTCCAGCAGGCGGCGCGAAAATTAGCGACACCTGGTTTGCCAGATCTGACCTGAGATTCGGCAGCCCCTAATCCGCATTTTAATATTCCATCTTTAATTAGAAATACGCGATGAGCTGGAGAGCCGCCATCGTCAAACGCAAAGCTTGCGGCTTCGCCTTGAACGGTGGGATCAAAAGTGACATTCATGATGGGAGAGCCATATTGAAGCGACCCAATATCAGCCATTTTAATAAAGCTCCAACCCGCAAAGTTTCTTTCGTCTCCTAAAATACGATCCATTTCTAAAGGATGCCCAATGGATTCATGAATTTGCAGCATCATTTGATCGGGAGCGATCATTAAATCCATCACTCCGGCAGGGCAATTGTCTGCAAAAACCAATTCGACCGCATCTTCACCCACGCGTTGGCAGTCATGGAAAAGAGTATTTTCAAATAAAGCTTCTGCTCCCATTTGATAAGTGCGACTGCCCCAACCATTTAATGTTCGGGATTGAAATTCCGTGTCTTTTTGAGCCGTGGCAGTGGCTTCGACCATCACAAGATTTGAATCTTGATCAATCTCGGTGCCTTCGCTGGTGATATAAAAAGATTTTTTTGCTGAAAAAATAGTGGAAGCTTTTCGTGTGACAACTCGCTCAGATGTTTTTAAACCGACACATGCTTTCATTAAAACTTCGATCACATCGGAAGGTTTTAAATCATTAAGAGATTTTTTTCGCGGGCTTAAATAACTTCCTTCGTGAGAGGGACGAACGCTTTTTGGAAATGAAAAAACTTTGTAGAGGGCGGCTTTTTTGGTCTGCTCGAAAGCCAAGTGATAAGCTTTTTTAAGACCATCTTCTGAGAGATCGGAAGTGGCTGAATATCCAAAGTGGCCCTCCAGCATCACTTCTACCATCACACCTTCATTGGTTCTTAATTCAGCGGATTCTAAAATTTCATTTCGAACAGACGTCGTGTTGCTTTTTTCATAAATAGAGCGAAGGCCTAAAAACTCGACCTGACCTTGATGATTTTTCAGAAAATTTTTCAACAAAATTTGGGATTGCATATCAAAGTGGTATCAGGAAGTCCCCGAAATGTCATGGTCCTCTATTTGCTTTATGAGTAGTAACAGGGAAACTGGGTGCAAAGCGCTCCCAGACTGAAAACCTGATGGGCATTGGGGGAATTATGAAAGCGACGATTATTCAATCTATTCAAATCCTTAGTTTAGTTTTTGTCATGCTTTATGAGGCCAAGGCACAGGCGCTTGTCTCGGGTTATGGTCAAAATAAACAAGTGACAATAAAGGCTCAATGTTCTCTGATTCCTGCAGGATTTACTGATGGAAACTTCGCTAATATTCGGATTGAAAGTTCAAATCATATTTTAGCAGGAGCTAGTCATCTAGAAGAAGTTTTAGAACTTTTGAATCAATTAGAAAGTAAACAACATTGTACACCTGCCGTTCACGACTGCCAGCTGACCACGGAAGGAGTTCTTACCAGTGGTCATTATGTAAAACAAAGGCTTCTCGTTAATGGTGAGGCGCTTTTTGGTGCGAGTGATTTAGGGACTTTAATGTCTATGTTGAATCGTTTACGTCTACAAAATATCTGTCATTAACTTTTGAGTCATCGCATGACCTGAAGGCTTTTTTCAGGATATCTTCGGGCTCATGAATCGTCAGGAATATCTTCAAACACATTGGTCTCAGTTTCCCTCGGCGCCGGCTGATATTTTATATTCTGGTCGATTGGTTTCCATTCAAAAAAAAGGCTCAGTTTTAAATTTAGAAATAGAAAAATATCAACAAGGACTTCGGCAGCTCAGCCAATTTTCGGTGGGTGATTTAGCTTTAGCTGAAGTATTGCAACCGGGTGATTTGATTTCTGTCGATAGCTTTGAAAGAATTCATCTTTTAGTTCCAGGGCAACCGGTTCAAGTTTCTTCAGCATTAAAAAACTTGCCACTTTGGCAAAAATTTAATCAAGAAATTCGAAACTTTTTTTCTGAAAGAGAGTTTTTAGAAATCCAAACTCCTTCTTTAGTAATTTGCCCAGGAACAGAGCCAAGCCTAGATGTTTTTTCAACAAAACTTAATAAAGGTTCAAAATCTAAAGAATTATTTTTACCAACTAGTCCTGAACTGCATTTAAAAAAATCACTGTGTCTGGGGTGCGAAAAAGTTTTTGAAATAAAAAACTGTTTTCGCAATAATGAATTTTCAAAGCACCATCAACCCGAATTCACATTGTTAGAATGGTATCGAGCTTACAAAAACTTAGATGCTATCGAAGCTGATATTCGCGATTTGTTCCGTTTTTTAAGCGGTCAGTTTCCATTGATGAATATGATTTCTCCGCAAAGTTATAGAGTAGCCACTGTGGCAGAACTTTTTTATGAGTTGGCGGGAAGTACGATCACAGCTTTTAGTACATTAGAAGATTACAAACGAATCGCACAAAAAAATAATATTTCTATTCAAGGCGCAAGCAGTATTGATGATTACTTTTTCGCGGTTTTTATGGAAAAAATTGAGCCTCAAATTCCACGGGATCAACTTTTGATAGTTAAAGATTACCCACCTTTTCAAGCGGCTTTGGCCCGATTGACATCAACAGGTTGGGCGGACCGAATGGAAATTTATTTTGGGGGTATTGAATTAGCGAACGGGTTTAATGAATTGAATGATCCTAGAGAGCAAGTACGACGCTTCGAAAAAGATTTAGCTCAGAAAAAGGAATTAGGAAAAACCTTGATTCCCATGGACCCAGAATTTATTAATTTATTAAAAAAAGGAATGCCACCTTCAGCGGGAATTGCCTTGGGGCTTGAAAGACTTTTTATGGTGCTTTTTGATATAAAAAATATCGAAGATACAAAGCTCTTCCCTTATCAAATCGAATAAGAGAAAAATTATTTTTTATTAATTTCTTCTTTGAGTTCTTTGCCGACTTTAAAAAATGGCAATTTTTTTTCTTCAACATCAATGACTTGGCCAGTTCGAGGATTTCTTCCCTTGTAGGCGCCATACTGTCGATTCACGAAAGAACCGAAACCACGAATTTCGATACGATCATCTTTCATTAAGGCTTCAACCATCGAATCAAAAATTGTGTTCACAACTGTTTCAGCTTTAACTCTGGTGATGCCAGCCTTCTCAGCGATCAAGTTGATCATGTCCGCTTTCGTCATTCTTTAACCCCAAAAATGTATACACGTAAGGTATTGATATGACTTAATTATACAGATCAAGTCAGAGTGGAAAAGGAGATTTTGTTAGATGATTCAATGCACCACAAAGTCATTGCCGATAATGGCCACGTCTGAGCAAAATATTTCGATAAGCTTCGTTCACTGATTGAATCATTCGCTGGGGATCAAACAAATCCACGACTTTAGCCCTTGCTTTTTCACCCATTTCTTCCACTGGAATATCGCCCGAAAAAATTTGAATCAGCAATTGCGTAAGAGTGTCTGTATCGGCTGGGCGTATAAGAAATCCGTCCCCTCGATCTTCAACGACATTAGCAATTGGACTGACTTCTGAGCCTATGATCACTCTTTTTTGAGCCATGGCCTCAATCATACTGGGTTCAAATCCCGTGGTTCGAGAGCTTAAGTTGATATAGACATCACCGACTAAAATATAATCCATCAGCTCTAGATTTTTTACCGCTCCAGGCATAATCACTCGACTTCCTAGCGCTCGGTTTAAAACTTCAAATTCGATCTCTTTAAAGTAAGGACCATTTCCCACAATAATCAAATAAGCGTTGGGCTTTTTAATCGCCACACGTTCAAAGGCTTGCAGTAAAGGAATAATTTCGCGGATTTCTGTCATATCAGAAATGGTAACAGCTGTTTGTGAATTTTCTGGAAGATCTAATTTTCTTCGCAGCTCAGTGGGGTTTTCTCGAGGTGTAAGGTCACCCAGATCAACACCGTAAGGGACTTGATAAATATGATAATCCGGATACAAATAATATCTTTCAAGAATAATTCTTTGCTGAGGATTGGTCACAAAAATACCGTCGGCGGTTTTTAAGAGTTTTCGATCCTTGCCAAAATAAGTGCTTAAAAATTTATAAGCCACAGCTAGCGCCGTTGTTAATAAACTTCGCAGAGTCTCTTGTCCCATTCCTAAAATAGAAAAAAGTTGGGACATCTGGGTTGATTCAATATCATAGGCTATAGAAATTTTAAAATTTTTCTTATTTTTTCCTATAATATAGCCTGAACTGTCCATGCAATGAACAATATGAAAAGGCTGAGCTGCATGAAGTTGTTTAAATTTTTTAAAAGCTAAATCTTCAAAAGATTGATGTTTTGAATCTGGATCTTCTTGCAAGAAAAAAGCTTTAACTCCATCTCGATCGACTTCTGCTTTACCAACTGAGCTCAAGGTTGAAAGGACTGTGACTGTATGTCCTTGTTTGGCAAGTCCTCGAGCAATCGGCCATAAAAATCCGTGGTCAGAAGATCTTGATAGAATCTGAATGCGTTGACCGACAAGGCAAATATTAAGGGAATCAGGCACTCTAGTTTTTGACATGCGATAAAGCCCTATTATAAAGTCGATTTAATTCATTTAATGGAGCATCCACTAAATCTTTACGCTCAACCGAGTGTCTGTCCAGTTCATAGGTTAATTTTAATCCCAAACTTTTTTGACTTAAATTTAAACTTAATTTCTGACTGAGCTCGAAGCTCTCAAAAATCCAACAATTTTCACTGTTCCGCCAGAGAGGGGCATGGAGAAGCTCTTGATGATGATCAAGAATTAAAGTTGAATGAGTGTCGATGGCAGCAAGGAAATACTCTGTCAGCTCTATCGGGCTTAGGTCTAGATCAGAAAGCCAAAGAGCTTCTGAATTTTTAATTAAATGTCGGGATTCATGGGCTGATTGGTGACCGGTTAAAAACCATTGATTTTCTAGTCCTTCATTTTGAAGCCAAGTTTGAAATTGTTTTCGCTCACGTAAATTCCAATTATCTTGGCTTCCTAATAAAACAACTTTGCACAGTTTTAATGTTTTCAAAAGCTCTTGAAAAAACGGCGCATGGGGATCGAAATTATTTTGCAAAAAAGGTCTGACCAAATAGGGATGTCCTTGTAGTAGATCTTCAAATTCCAAATCTTCATCTGTCGTAAGGATTGATTCTTCATGAAATGATAAAACAGGAGGAAGAACGGCCCGGCCTTGACGTTTGGATTTAATATTAACTCCTCGAAGTAAAGCCAAGGAGTCGATAGAGGGACAAGTTACAATATCAGACTGTTGAACTAAGTAGCGAACCCAGTTTCTGTCATTAAGTCCTTTTTCGAGATGCAAAAGAGAAAGAGTAAAAACAACCGAATTTTGAACTTTTGCAAAACTCCAAAGCCCTAAATGAGCCGCAGTGATTTTTTCGCTTTCAAGCACGAAGTGAACAATCTGTGGGCTTTTGCTGATTAAATTTGGCAGAAGTCGAGCGATCTCAAGTGCGCTCCAATTTTTAAAGTAAGCCATAAAATCAATATCATTAGAATAGGGTACTGATTCACCATGGCTGGTGATAAAAATCACTTCGTGCTGTTGAGACTTTAAAGCTTCGGCAAGTTGCCAGGCCGTGCGGGTGACCTTTTTACTGACTAATAAGATTTTTGCCACTCAACCCCCAAAGCTTTGAAAATTCTTTCTAAGATTTTTCGGTTGGCCTCTGGAATATTGCGAATTTTTAGCTCTTCGGGATGGACCCATTCTAACATCATATGATGCTTTGCTTTGGGTTCTCCCTTCCAAAAAAGAATTTCATAAAATAAAATTAAAATTCCAATTTCACCATAGGAATGAGTGCAGGCTAATTTAAGGTCCCCGACTTCCACTTGAATTCCGAGTTCTTCGTCAAGTTCACGAATTAAAGCTTGTTCAGGAGTTTCTCCAAGCTCGATTTTTCCACCAGGAAATTCCCACTGACCGGCTAATGTATTATTTTCGGGACGCTGGCCCACAAGAATTTTTCCATCTTTTTTAAGAAATCCAGCGACAACAGGAATCCAGTGGGATTTTTTAATTCTCATCCATCGGCTCGTTTTTGAAAGTCATAAGAAATTTTCTTAAAAAAGCCAAGACCTTCAAAAACAAGAGCTGAATAAATTTGGACAAGATCGGCACCTAACTGCAGTCTCATCATCGCATCTTCAGCGGAAAAAATTCCGCCGACGCTAACAATCAGTTTTCCGGATCGATTCGGTCCTAAAATTTTAATTGTTTGTTTTAAAATTTCTTCGGATTGTAAGCGCAAAGGTTTCCCCGAAAGACCGCCGTCCTTAGGAAATAGAATTTCATCGGGCCTTGATAATGTCGTATTGACCAATACAAAACCACTGATGCCTACTTCGCTCGCGGCTTGAACGGTTTCCATCAGTTCGCCAGAGCTGAGATCAGGGCTGAGCTTAATTAATAATGGTTTATCATTTCGATCTTTGCAAAACTGTACGAGCGGTTTCAGAAACTTTAACAGATTATCTTTTTTTTGCAGATCACGAAGGCCCACTGTATTAGGGCTTGAAATATTTATGACAAAAATATCAGCTAAAGAATTCAATCGATCCATCACTTGCAAATAATCATTGGCGGCTAACTCTAAAGAAGTTTCTCGATTTTTTCCAACGTTGACAAAAACGGGAGTCAAATACGGCTTGAAAGCAGTTAAATTATAAAAGACCTCGTCAGCCCCAAAACTAGGAAAACCCATCCGATTCCATAAAGCCTGAGCCTTTTTATTCCTCGAGATGATTTTTCCAGGATTTGCTTTTTGTGATTCCGGTGTGACGGTGCCTACCTCGACAAAACCAGCCCCCAAATTCCACCACGCTTTTAAAAATTCACCATTTTTATCAAGACCACCAGCAATACCTAAGGGATTTTTAAAAACTAAATTTCGCCAAGTGCGTGACTTCCAAACCAAAGGCTGACCATCACCAAAATGATTCAGCCAGCGCAAGGCAATGAAACTCAGAGAATGAGCCCAACTTGTCGGAAGCCATAGCCAAGGTTTTATTTTTTTATTTTCCATACTAACGAGGGTACAATCCTCTCAGCAACATGGCTTTTTCGAGTCGCTGAATCGCTACGGCCATAGCTGCTAATCGCATATCGACGTTTTTCTCCTGATGCAATTTCCATCCTGTATCAAAAGCTTTCGTGATAATTGTTTTTAGTCGACCATTCACTTCATCTTCGTCCCAGAAGAAAGACATAATATCTTGTACCCATTCAAAGTAAGAAACAATCACACCGCCCCCGTTAGCAATAACATCAGGAGCAATAAAAACCCCGCGCTTATGTAAAATTTTAGTGGCGGCATTGCTGACGGGACCATTGGCACCTTCAACAATAATTTTAGCTTTAATTTTCTCGGCATTATGCGAATCAATCTGGCCTTCTAAGGCACAGGGAAACAAAGCTTCACAGCTAAGTTCTAATAATTCGCTATTTGAAACAGGCTGAGATTTTGGAAAATCTTTGATCGTTTTATTCACACGAACATATTCAATCAGATCGGGAATATTAAGACCGTCACCATTAAAAATACCACCGCTGACATCACTGACAGCAATAATTTTTGCTTTTCTTTGATGCGCAAACAAAGCGGCAAAAGATCCCACATTACCAAATCCCTGGATGACAATCCGAGCGCCTTCCATGGGAATTTTGCATTTTTCAAAAGATTTTTCAGCAACATAAACAACACCAAGACCTGTTGCGTGGTTGCGACCTAATGATCCACCAATCTCAACCGGTTTTCCAGTCACAACTCCGGGTTGGGCATAGCCTCCCATTTCTTGCGAGTAAGTGTCCATCATCCAAGCCATTGTTTGAGGATCAGTTCCTACATCAGGCGCCGGAATATCTTTGGTGGGTCCGATAAAAGGTGCAATCTCAGAGGTGTACCGGCGGGTGAGATTTTGTTTTTCAGTTCGCGAAAGTTTCGTGGGATCAACGGCAACGCCGCCCTTAGCTCCCCCCAAAGGCAATCCTAAAACAGAGTTTTTAAATGTCATCAAGGCCGCCAGTCCAACCACTTCTGGAAGATCGACATTTTGATGAAAGCGAATTCCGCCCTTATAGGGCCCTAGCGTTGCGGAGTATTGAACGCGGTAGCCGGTAAATACCTTAACGCTGTAATCATCCATTCGCACCGGAACAGAAATTGTGAGGCAGCGACGCGGTCTTTTAAGACGCTCCATCACATTCGGATCGCAATTGATCAATTTTGCAGCCTCATCTAAAGTCAAAATTGCATTTTGAAAAAGTGGTCCGTTTAAGTGAGCTTCTGATGGTGGAAAATCAGTCTTCAGAACATCCATGAATCGTCTCCCAAATAGTAAAAAACACTAGGATGAATACTAATTAAGTAAAAACTGGGTGTCATCAAAGACTCATTGACTCTTCGCGCTTAAAACCATTCACTTACAAAGGTATGGAAATTGGCCGTCATTTCGTAGCGGGGCTTTTAACGGCTCCGCTTTTATTTTGTTCTTTGGCTCGAGCTTCAGTTTCTCATGATTTCGTGAGAAGTTTTCAAACGCCAAAAATTCTTTTTCCCTCTGAAGAATCCGATTTTATGAGTATCAACCCAGGGCGTTACCCGGGATGGATGATGACTCTGTTTCAGGACTTGCTGGCGTGGACCCCGACAGGTCAAAAAAGTAATTATTCTGAAGGTTGCCGTCCGGAAGATTTAACTCGGTCCATGATGGAAAGTGGTGATGCTAAAGATCAGGCCAAAGTGATTGAGGCCCATAAAAATCGCTGCCAAAAATCTTTTGAAAATACTCGATTTTTAGGACCCATCAATACCCTAAAAATGATGAGCATGAAATTTGATGTTCATCATCATGCTTTGATTCATCCGATTGTTTTTAAATTACCAGGGAGTGTGAAGCTCAAGGGCTTATTGGCCTTAAAAGGCGATTTGAAAAAACGCCCATTTGTGATTATGCGTTTAGGAGTTTTTTCAAATGTTGAAGAGTTTTTACCTGAAAGATTTTTATTAATGCAGCTTTTTGAGCAAGGCCTTGCCAATGTTTTAGTTTTAGAAAACTCCACAGGGGCTGATTATATCGCTAATAATCAGCGCTGGTCCATGGGGGGCTACGATGAGGGCTTACAAAATTTGCAGGTCGTAAAAATGCTGCGAAGCTCGGCCTCACCCTTATCGCAATTAATTTCATCTGTTCATCTCATGGGAATCAGTTTGGGTGGGCACGGAGTTTTATTTGCGAGTCTACTCAATGAATACAATGGAAAAATAGACAAGCGTCCGATCCAAAGCTTCACTGCAATTTGTCCTGTGATAAATCTCAAAGAAACCATGGAAAACATGACGGCTCCTGGAGTTAAGGGAATGGTTGTCGATCAATGGGCCAGCTTAAGATTGGCTGGACTCACAAAAAGAATTCCTCAAATTTTAGATATAAGCTGGTGGGATACGCTGAAGCTTGAACCCGTATTTTTACCAAAAGTGATCAATTATTTATTAAAAATGTATTCGGAGTTTCCTTCCCAGAAAGGAAGCATTGCTCTGCCGCCAGAACTAGAGCAGGTCAAAGACTTTTGGGGAGCTAATAATTTTTGGCCTTTTTATAGAAACAATAAGTCTTCAGTTTTGGTTATGGCTACCGTCGAAGACCATTTGGTACCCTTGGAAAAAAACTTCAATTGGCTGAAAAATAATTCAAAATCTTGGAATAGTGATCTAGGAACTGTCCTGTTTGAAAAAGGTTACCATTGCACTTTACCAGTGTCGTATGATTGGTCCACTGTGGCTGCCATGCTAAATGCTCGCGTGATGAGTAAAGATAAAAACACGCGCCTCAAATTAAGAGAAATTGTGTTAGATATTTCTGGTCAGTTGGCGCCAGAGAAAGCACTTCAAATTAAAGATCCTATCTTTGATTTAAGTTGGGCCAGTGCTAGCGAAGTACTGGTGAAATTCAAATCCTCATTAGGTCATGAGATTTTTACTGTCTTGTTGCCAGTTAAAGAATTAGATTTCACTTTTCGGGATCCTTTGGCGGAGCCTGAAAAAGTCACTGTCGAAAGATGGTTGAACCAGAACCTGCAAGTCCAGGTTGAAGTCGCCGGGGACAAGATAATGGCTAAAATTCAATGGCCGAGTGTTCTTTAATGCTCTTGAGCTTGCTTTCTGGGATGAGCAGGGATTAATTTATTAAATGTCCAAATTCAAAGTCACAAAAGCCACATTGGGTCCTCGAGAAAAAGATTTTCTGATCCAAAACTTATCGCGGCTTCAAGGGAAAAAATTATTAGTTCTTGGTGATGTCGGCTTAGATGAATATATCATGGGCGAAGTTCGCAGAATCAGTCCCGAAGCGCCCGTGCCCGTTTTAGAAGTTGAAGGTGAAGATCAGCGATTAGGTTTAGCGGCCAATGTTGCCACCAATGTGTTCAGCCTTGGTGGTGTGCCGTTCACTGTTTCTGTGGTAGGAAAAGATGCTGGGGCACAAATATTAAAAGAGCTTTTCGAAAAAGCTCATGTCAATTGGGATGGAATGATTGTTGATGAAAAACGTCCCACCACGCGCAAAACCCGGGTGATGGCCAAGCACCATCACTTGGTGCGGGTGGATTACGAAGTTAAAAAGTATGTTTCAGCAGCTATTGAACAACAGATTTTTCACAATGTAGAAAAATTTCTTCCGCAAGTGGACGGAGTTATTTTAGAAGATTATGCCAAAGGTGTGATTTCTCCTGAGCTCATTGCTAAAGTTGTAAAAACATGTGGCAAGAATAAAAAACCTTTATTTGTCGATCCCCATCGCAATAACATTGGCAGTTTTTATGCGGGTGTTGATTTAATTAAGCCCAATTATGAGGAAGCCTTTGCTTTGGCAGGAATGGATACAGATGACCTGCGTGATAATCCCGATAAAGTGTATGAAGCTGGTCGCAAGCTGCAATCTTTGACGGGAGCAAAACAAATTATTATCACTCGTGGTAAAGACGGAATGATTATTTTTTCCGGCGATGAAATCACCGAGGTTCCGACATTTGCTAGAAAAGTTTTTGATGTCACTGGCGCGGGTGATACGGTCATTGCCGCTATGGCGTTAGGTATCGTTGCGGGCTTTGATTTAGTGCAATCCTGTATGCTAGCAAATTTTGCAGCGGGTGTGGTCGTGGGCAAAGTCGGGTGTGTCCCCTGTGAACTGCAGGAGCTTAAAGAATATATTCTGCGCTAAGTAAGGCTTGAGTGTTTTTAAGAAAATTTTACGTTTTGAAATGTATCAAGTTAATCTTAAAACAAAAGTGCTTGAAATTCCAATCAGTTACTATATGTTTCACACACTGCTGAAATTTAAGTAAGCTCGGGCGGTTACAGGAATAAAGCCGTCCAACCCCAATGTGACTTTGGAGGTCCTGTGTCTGAAAACACGCCGCTCACAACTGTTGAATTAATTGATCAATCAACCAATACTTTTAGTGCCTACGAAAATGCTCAGCCAGAAATTTCTGAAATTCTGCCGGTGACTGCTGCTCTTCGCAATTTTTACTCTTTGACCCTTGAAGACTTACAGCAAGAATTTAAAAAAGTTGGAAAAGAAAAATTTCGATCTCAGCAAATTTTTAAATGGCTTTACGAACACCGCGTGACCGATCCCTCCCAAATGAGCAATCTTTCAAAAGATTTTAGAGCCGAGCTGCCGAAATCTTTTAGCTTTGAAATGCCAGCCGTTTTAAAACATTTAAAAAGTGTCGATGGTACTCAGAAGTTGCTCTTTGATATGGGCGGTGGAAATACAGTGGAAGCCGTATTAATTCCTTCTGACGGAAGACTGACTCTTTGTATTTCTTCAGAAGTGGGCTGCAATATGGCCTGTAAATTTTGTTTTACAGGAAAACAAAAATTAAAACGACGCTTAAAAACTGAAGAAATTGTAGGACAATTTATGCAGTGTCATGACCGCCTTGAGCCCGGTCAAAGAATTTCTAACATCGTTTTTATGGGGATGGGCGAGCCTTTAGATAATTGCGAAGCCGTTTTTAAAAGTATTGAAATTTTGCACTCCACTTGGGGCATGAATTTATCGAAAAAGAAAATTACTGTTAGCACTTCAGGCATTGTTCCAGAAATGTGGAGAATTGCAGCCGCCGGTGTGAGATTAGCGGTGTCTTTAAATGCTCCCAATGATGAAATCCGCGATCAGGTCATGCCAATTAATAAAAAATGGCCCATCAAAGAGCTTTTTAAAGCTTGTCGTGAATACAATAAAGAAACTGGGGATAAAATTACTTTTGAATATGTATTACTTAAGGGTGTCACCGACCGCGTGGAGCAAGCCCGTGAGCTTGCGCTTCTTACCAAAAGTGTCCCTTGTAAGATTAATATTATTCCATTTAACGAACATCCAGGTTCTGGCTATGAACGCCCAGATGATGAGCAGGTTCAAAAATTTCATCAGGAATTAATGGACAGTGGCGCCCATGTTCTTTTGCGTCGAACGATGGGTCGAGATATTTTTGCAGCTTGTGGACAACTGACCTCGGCTCATTTAAAAGATAACGAAACAATGGATATTTCAAATTCTAATCTAGGAGGAAAACGTGGCAGAGATATTAGTGGTGGGGAGTCTAGCGTACGACAGCATTAAAACTCCTGCCGGTTCCGTCAGCCGAGCTTTGGGAGGATCTGCTAATTATTTTTCTTTAGCCGCATCTTTGTTGGCTCCCGTCCGTGTTGTCGGTGTCGTTGGTGAAGATTACGACGATAAAGATTATAATATGTTGAAAGAACGCAAAGTTGATTTGTCAGGGCTTGAAAAAGTAAAAGGAAAAACTTTCCACTGGGAAGGCTTTTACGAAGGCGACATGAATGAAGCAAAAACACTAAAAACAGATTTGAATGTTTTTGAACATTTCAATCCAAAATTACCGGCTCATTTTTCTGATTCTAAATTTGTTTTCTTGGCAAATATTTCCCCAGATCTTCAGTTAAAAGTTTTAGAACAAGTTAAAACTCCTTACTTTGTGGGTATGGATACAATGAATTTTTGGATTTCTTCAAAAAAGGAAGATTTACTAAAAGTTCTCAGCAAAGTGGATGTTGTTTTGATCAATGAAACTGAAGCAGAAATGCTGACGGGTGAGAAAAATGCAATAGCGGCCGCTCCTAAGATCACTCAATTGGGACCTCACGCGGTTGTGATAAAAAGAGGCGAATACGGTTTTGCAATGTACTCTAAAGAGCAAGGCTTCTTTATGTTGCCTGCGATGCCAACGCCAAATGTGATTGATCCAACAGGGGCTGGCGATACTTTTGCGGGTGGATTTTTTGGTCACTTAGCAAGCTTAAAGAAAAAGCCAACAGTGAGCGATTTAAAACAAGCGTGTGTCGTTGGGACTGTTTTAGCAAGCTTCACTATTCAAGATTTCAGTGTGAAAGGTCTTTCGCAAGTTACAATGGAAAAAATGGAAGCTCGCATGTCGCAATATCGAAAAGCTATTTCGCTATAAGTAATTAATCAAAATCTTGGTGACGTATTTTTGCCCGGCGCTTGGTGTAATCTTGTCCCCAGCTGTTTGCTTTTGGTAAGAAGTTAAACAGAATTTGTAGTAAAAATCGTCGCGGGATAATTCGACGTAAAAAATAAAAAGCAAGGGCATCCGGCGTTACGGGAACCCACAAGGGTGGGTTTTCGGTTCGGACAATTTTTAAAATTTTTCGAGCAATCTTTGAAGGGTTCACCCAAGAACGACTCATCAATTTTTCTATAAAAGGTGTCATTGCAGCGTAGTAATCGCTATAAGGGCCTACCTGCAAAGCGGCCAGTTTGGATTTTTCTGAATAATAGACATTTTGAAATGAATTTGATTTTATAAAACCGGGCTGAATCAAGGTGACATTAATACCTAAAGGTTTCATCTCATACCACAAGGACTCACTAGCTCCTTCGAGAGCGTATTTTGAAGCACTGTAAGATCCCATTGTTGGCATCGCTAACATCCCACTGACAGAAGAAACGTTAATAATTTTTCCACGTCCCTTTTCGCGCATTAATGGGAGGACAAGTCGTATCAATGCCATTGGACCTAGATAATTTGTTTGAAGCTGATTTAATTCGTCTTGATCAGTCATATGTTCAATGACGGCGCGATAAGTGATGCCAGCATTGTTGATCAAAATATCTACGCCACCCCATTTTGCTTCAATAGTTTGGATCAGTTGATGGCGGCTAACTTCTGAGGTGACATCAAGAACATGAATCATAACTTCATCAGATTCGATAAAATGTTGCCGAAGTTTAAGAACTGATGACTCTCGAGCGGTGATAACAGTTCGGTAACCCTTAACTTTTGAAAACATTCGAGCCATGGCTAAACCCAGACCTGAACCTGCACCTGTGATCAAAATAACTGGACGATAGGCTGGACGTTTTCGAGTTGAGAGCATAGGATTTGCAGTCTAATGAGGTAAGGATTCTAGGTCCAGTCTAAAATCAGCCTGATATTGTGCATGAAGTCCTTTAAGAATGGATAGGTCCTTTAGAAAAGACAGGACATTTCCGATAGTTAATTCAAGGTATGGCAAAGAAAAATAGCTCAAGCGCAGCAGATGATCTTATCAAGTCTTTACTTGATGATATGAATGGAGACGATTCCTCGTCCTCTGAGGCCGAAGAATTTTCAGAATTTGAAACGGCGGCACCAACAGCCTCTGCGCAATTTCCGGTGGGATTAGATCATAATAAAGTTCCCAATGAAGAAGCGGAAAGTACAGTTCCACCTTTTTCAAAAGAGCGGCCGAGAAAGAAACATGAAAATGTTAATGCCAGCGATGAGAAAACAGTTCCCCTAAAGGCGGTGCCATCGCCTCTTTTTAAAGAACCCATTTATCCTGAATCAAAACCTTATGAAACCAAAGGTGCTGGATCTTCAATCATGGCCAGCTTGGATACTTCTTTATTGCAAGCCGAAAACTTACGGATTGCGCAAACCCGTATTTTACAATTGGAAGAAGAAGTGGATCGCTTGCGCCGTGATCACGAAGAAGTTTCTTCGGCGGCGGACACAGTTAAAAGTCGAAGTGATGAAATGGTCATTCGTATTCAAGAACTTGAACGTGAACAAGTCGATATTCGTGAAAGCAGTGAAACTGAATTAATGATTTTAAAAGGACAATTAAATTTTAAAGAAAAAGAACTGACCACGGCCTTGTATAAAATTGATGACTTGGAAGTGCGAATAAAAAATGACTTTCGAAAAATCCGCGTGCGTGAGCGTGAACTTGAAAACCGATTAGAACTTGTTCGAGCTGAAAAAGCCACTCTGGTGCGAGCTAAAGATGATAGCATCTTAGATCTCAAGCGGCGAGTGGATCAGCTTCAACATGAAATTGATAATTACCGCGATAAGTGTCTTGAGCTGAATAAGAGTCTTGATTCTCAAAAAGAACAGTTCAAGAGAACGGCGCGAGCTCTAAAAATGGCTTTAACTAATCTTGAAGTTAAAGACGAAGATGTTATTCCACTGAAGAAAGCGGAATAACATGTCTGAGGTCACCCTTACCGCTGAACCTGTCATTGAGCCGATTAAAAAAATCAAAATTATTATTTCAGATCTTCACTTGGGAAAAGGTCGTATCTTAAAAAACGGTGGGCTTAATTCCCTGGAAGAGTTTTATTTTGGCGAAAAGCTAGTCGAGTTTATTCATTATCACTCCACAGGAATTTACCAAGATTTTGAAGTGGAACTAGTGATCAATGGTGATTTTTTAAATTTTCTTCAAGTTGATTATCGAGGTCATTTCCTAACAGTTATCACCGAAGATATTTCTTTAGAGGTGATGAAATCTATTATTCAGGGACATGAAAAAGTTTTTAAAGCTCTTGCCCACTTTGCTTCGAAACCAAATAATTCCATCACTTATGTTGTAGGTAATCATGATCAAGCCATGCTGTGGCCCGCGTGTCGCGCCTATTTAAATACCACGATTGGTAAGCCAGTCCGTTTTAAAAACATGGTTCATTTTTTTGATGGTGTCCATATAGAACATGGTCATATGCATGAGGCCGCTAATCGCATGGACCCAAAAAAGTTTTTC
The DNA here is from genome assembly GCA_043720615.1 of Pseudobdellovibrionaceae bacterium. Lineage (GTDB taxonomy): Bacteria > Bdellovibrionota > Bdellovibrionia > Bdellovibrionales > Bdellovibrionaceae > JAYWDA01. Next base: position 30,938 of record JAYSSI010000017.1, read on the forward strand.
TTAAAAAAAAATTTACCAGAACCCATTTTAAATCTGCCTTTTGGGTCACATATCTTTGTCGAGTTAGTGCTTAAAATTAAGCAGACATACCCTCATATCGATAAAATTCGACCTTTTGGAAAAATGATTCGATGGAGCTTTTTGAATGAAACAACGATGGCACTTAATGCTTTTATTATGGGCATTGGGTATTTTTTAAAGTCAGTTTTTATTAAAGATCCTCGAAAACAGATTAGTTTTCGTCGAATCCTTGAAATCTTTCTTGAGAGCGCTATTTTTCCTGACCTAAGTGATTCAGCACGTAAAATTCTGCAAGATGACAGAGTGCATACCGTGATTTTTGGTCACTCTCACGTTTACCAATATCGCCAATGGTCGTCAGATAAAGAGTATTTTAACACTGGGACATGGACGGAGATCACTTCTTTAGATATTGTGTCCCTCGGTAAGATTACAAAGCTGACTTATGTCCTTCTTGAATATCCTGAGGCTGGTGGACGGCCCAGAGGACGTTTAAAGGAGTGGCGTGGATATCATCGAATTGAAGAGGATGTAGCTGTTTCGTAATCTTTCCCAAAGAAAGAGAGCCCAGCTATGTTAGAAATTTCTCAAAAAACTCACAAGACATTGGATGCCAATCTCGAAATCAGTCAAAAAGGTTTGCAAAATTTTATGCAGCGGAAAGATATTGGTTTTTCCGATCTCCCATTTCGAATGCCCCTGTGGAATACCAGTGCTGATCTTGCAAAAAAAATGTCAGCAAAATTTAAACGACTTGTGATTGTTGGTATTGGCGGAAGCTCGGCGGGACCGCAAGCGATCTGCGAGATGTTTCAAAAGAAAAATATTTTCTTTATAGATAATGTGGATCCCTTGCAATTTCAAAGTACAATCGCTGAGATTGGTGACCTCGAAGAAGTTTGCTGGGCATTTATTTCAAAGTCCGGCTCAACCATCGAAACTTTGTGCACGCTGGAATATTTATTAGAGATCTATTCAAAAAAGGGTTTGGATCTTGTCGAGCAATCTGTGGTGATCACCGAAAATCATCCCAACTCTTTGTTTAAATGGGCGCAAACGCATAAGGTTCCAACATTAGAAATTCCTAAAGATGTCGGAGGACGATTTTCTATTCTAAGCCCGGTGGGAATTTTTCCGGCTGCTTTTGTCGGATTAAATACGGAGTCTTTTCGACAAGGCGCAATGTCTGCCTTAAAGGAAACATCTTTAATTTCTCATGTGATGGCACAGGTGCTTCAAAGTTTTCAGCGTCAAGAGTGGATCACTTTATTTTGGTTCTACAATTCGAACTGCCGATGGTTTGGAGTTTGGTTGCAGCAACTGTGGGCTGAATCATTAGGTAAAGCAACCAACCGCGAAAAGGGTGAAGCGCCTCGAGCTAGCTCTCCGATGTGGGCCATTGGAGCTTGCGATCAACATTCAATTCTACAGCAAGTGATGGAAGGGGCGCGGGATAAATTTGTCCTGTTTTTTCGTTTCGAACATCTTGAAAATGATTCCCATATCCTATCAAAGACACATTTTCCAGAAACGGAAATGCTTAAAGGTAAATCAATGGGCGAGCTTTTAAAGGTCGAGACTTTATCGACGCAAGAGGCCTTAGAGCACAATAGAGTCTCAACCATGACTTTTAAGTCGAAAGGCTTGGATGAGTCGACCCTAGGATTTTTGTTTATGTTTTTTGAACTGGTCGTTGCAGGTCTGGGTGAAGCGCAAAGAATTGATGCTTTTGACCAACCTGGAGTAGAATTAGGAAAGATTTTAGCGAAAGAAAAACTCCTAAAAAGTTGATTTAAGGATGTATGGGTAAAAACGACGAAGAAGGCACAAACTCGGAAGAGAAAACGGTTATTGCTTCTGGCGAAACATTTAAAAGGCAAATATCCATCGAGGAGCAAGCGCCTCCCGTTTTAGTTGTGCTACTTGGTCCAACAGTTTTGCAAGGGAAGCAATTTGCATTATCAGATGGTTATGTGATTGGACGAGCTCACGAGTCTAAAATTTTTATCGATGATCGAAGTCTCAGTCGATCGCATGCTCGAGTAGATATTAAAGGCAACGAAGTCACAGTGATTGATTTAGGGTCGACCAATAAAACTGTCGTTAATGGTCAAGTGCTGCACTCGATGGCACCTTGTGTTCTTAAAAATAATGATCAATTAAAAACCGGCAATGTTATTTTTAAATTTTTAGAAAAAGGCAGTATCGAAGCCGTGAGCCATCAAGCGCTTTTTGAAAAAGCCAATCGAGATGCTTTAACGGGTGCCTATTCAAAAGGGGCTTTATTAGAGCGAGCCCCTGAAGCGGTTAAAAGAGCCGAGACGATCAGCGAACCTCTGAGTGTTATCGTTTTTGATATCGATTTTTTTAAAAAAGTGAATGATGTTCACGGACATCCTGGCGGCGATTACGTCCTTAAAGAATTAGGCCGGATTGTTGGTTCCAATTTAATTCGCTCCGCTGATTTTTTTGCTCGTTATGGTGGTGAAGAGTTTGTCTTAATTTTGGCTGGAACTTCTGTGCCCACGGCTTCAGACATTGCAGAAAGAATTCGGCAGACCATTGAATCCTCTGAATTTATTTATGAAGGCCGCAGAATACCAGTGACCGTCTCCCTGGGAGTCGCGGGCAAGCAGTCGAATGAAGTGACATGGGAAAGTCTTTTTCAGCGTGCCGATACGGCCCTTTATAATTCAAAACAAACTGGTCGCAACCGCGTGACTATCGCTTCCTAATTGTAGATGTAAAAAAAACCCATAAGAAAGCCTTATGGATCGCATCACTAATTATCTAAATTCACAAGTAGTTTCATATATTTAGTGACTTTTCGGCACCACTTATCATGGCCTCTTCATTGCACAATATTAAGGCAAGGTTGACGATTGGTTTTTCGGTTTTTTAGTTTTCCAATCGATAAGTCCTTAAGAATTCAGAGGTTCTTAAAGACTTAGGGGGGTGGGGCTCGGTGGTGCCACCAGAAAAAAATTACTAAGATTAACCGAAGTTAGACAGAGGCGGGTCGGTAGTATGGGACAGGATCTTACAACGATAACGGATCTAGAATTGGTTCAGATTGTGCGAAGCGGAGAACGCAAAGCATTTTCAGAACTGGTGAAAAGACACCAAAAAGGATTGCTCCGAATGAGTTTAAGATTTTTGAAAGATTTGAATCATGCAGAAGATGTTGTGCAAGAAAGCTTTATAAAAGCTTATCAAAAGCTCAATTCTTTTGAAGGTCGTTCCAGTTTTAAAAGCTGGCTCTATCAAATCACTGTCAATACGGCCCGGAATAAACTTCGCGAAAATAAGCACGACACCACCGATTTAGAAGATGTACAGATCGGCGTGAATGCGGTGGCCGAGTCGAGTTTAATTAAAGTCGCCGTTTCTGAAATGTTACAAGCAGAAGTGGATAAGCTGCCCTTTAAACAAAAAACAGCTTTGGTTCTTCGGGTTTATGAAGATCTTAGTTTTAATGAGATTGCTGAAATTATGGAATGCCCTTATGACACAGCAAAAGCCAATTACCGTCATGCGGTGTTGAAATTGAAACAAGTTTTTCAAGGACAAACGGATCTGCAGAACATGAGCGAAGTTTGGGGTGGTTATATGGCAGAACCAGCCGCGATCATGGAGGTGGCAGAATGAACCCAACAGATCCAGAACTAAAAAGAGTTCTTAGAAAAAATGATGAAGTTGAACTTCCTATGGATGAGGCTTTCTATGAACGCTTGCATGATAAAATTATGCAAGCGGTGGAGAGTGCTGACATAGCACCCGTCTCGGCTTGGCAAAAGCCACGGCAAAAACTACGGGATCACTGGCGAAATTGGGTGGTTTCGGGAGGGAGTGTCATTATGATTTTAATCGCTTCCCTGCAGACTCCGACCCTAGTTAAAACTTTTCTAAATGATAGCCATGTCGTGCAAGTCGTTAAAAATGAAGACGCTTTTAATATGGAATCAACGGATTCCCCTGAAGCTTTTTCAGACAGTTTGATCGTTTATCAGAACCAAAGTGATTTTTTTGTAGACGTTGCTGAACGATCATTTCATGATCTGTCTAAGGAAAATATCAGAGAAATTATGGGAGAGGCCGGACCTTAGTCTTCTTCCCTATTTCTAGGAGAGAAGATTCTAGGAGAGAAGAGTTAAGATGAAAGCCCGTCTTCTGTATTTATGGCTGATGGCTATTGTAGTGATAAGTTTCTGCTGGCCAGGATCCTTGGCGCTAGCGAGTGAAGCCACAGAAAAAATGACTCAAAATAGAAATAAGATCGAAGAGTTATTTATCTGGAAGATTAGTGATGAGCTCAAGCTTTCAATCAAAGAAGAAAAAAAGTTCTCAGATCTTTTTCGCGATTTAAATCAAAAAAAGATGAGTCTCGGTCAGCAACAAGACGAAATGATCAGCCTTATGGCAATAAAAACAAATGATAAAGAACGCCTTAAGTTTTTAAATCAATATCGCCTGCAGTTAGTAGAATATAGTAAAATTCAAATTCGCGAGTTCGACGAATTAAAAAAAATATTAGGACCTGAGCGCTTTGCTAAATATCTAAATGTAAAGCGTGAACTCACCAATAAAGTAAAAATTTTACTGACTGAAAAAAGCGAGAAGAAAAACTCGGATCTTCCGCCTCCGAAAGTGATCGAAGAATAAATCAGGAAGCGCAAAAATTAGAATTTAAATTGGAAGATTGAAGACGCTTGATAATATTTTTTAAGCCCTCTTCAGGACGAGTTTCTTTTTTAAGTTGTTCGCAGCACTTTAGAAACTGAGTAAAATTTTTATCCGTCAGGTTAAAAAGCAACTGAAAGTCAGAAAGATCCTGCATATAAGTTTTGTAAAGAAGCAGTCTGGCATTATTAAGTTCAATGGTTGGGAAATTTTTATAAGTCTCAGTTTTCATTTTTTCTGCAATATTTTTTTTGAAATTTTCCTGAATTTCTAAAAAGTATTTTTTTCTTTCCTCTTCTGAAGAGCTTTCTTCAGAATGCTGGGTGTACCATTGGGTTAATTTTTTCATTTCAAGAGATATAAATTCTGAAAAAACCTTATCATCTTCATTTTCATTTTTAATTTGGGTTAAGGTTTCTGAAGTTGCGCCTTCTTTTTTTTGATAAAAAAGTTCGGTTCCTTTGTTGCCCAAAAAAACAGCCATTCGTTCGTTGAAATCAGCTGAACTTTTTAAATATAAAGTCGCATGAACTGTTTCATGGATAATAGTATTTACCAGGTGATGATTCTTATATCGAAGCATGGAAGAAAGAATGGGATCATTAAACCACCCGAGTGTGCTATAAGCTGAAACCCCTCGAAGATAAGTGTCTAATTTTTTTTGTTGGAGCTCATCTTGTTCTTTTTTTGCTAAGGCCTCTTTGGCAAAGCCTTTGTAAGGCACGTCTCCAACAAAAGGAAATGACCATAAGTGATGCTCTAATTTCCATTTAGGAGAAGCGCTCACGACGTAGGAAACATAGGGCTGATCTAATTGCACATAGCTGGTATAATTTTTAGTGGGAGTTAACTTTAAAACTTCTTCTGCAAAAACTCGGGCTTCTTGCGCAAGCTTAAGCTTGGTTTTTACATTTTCTTCGACAGAAGGATCAGCTAAAACTTTTTCCAGTGAAACTCTTTGGGATAAAAGATGCATTTGGTTGTAACTAGTTTTCATCAGATACCCTATCTGACAAGATGACGTCAGCAGAGCAATACCTAAAATGACAAAATATTTTTTCAAATCTTTCACAGTAACCAGGTCACTCCAGCGCGAAGTTGGGCATCATTAGTGACGGCACCGCCACCAATAGGAGTTTGCCAAGCATCATAGCTGATTTTTATACCAAAAGTTTCAGTCAGAGCAATTTTTAAACCAGCACCGTAACTTGGAACTAGAGCCTTTTCAGGCTCTAGAGTGTAAGTGTTCAAATTATTCACTTTCACTTCTTGTCTTCGCTTAATTTGTGCCACTCCACCTTTGATGTAAGGCTGAAACATAGCTTTTCGATTGGAGAGCATAAATATAAGATCAGCTCCCACGACATTGGTGAGTTGCACAACAGTTTGAGATTGAATCACGGTTGAACCTGAATAAATCTTTTCTTCACGCACCGCTTTGGCATCCGTGTAACTGGCTTCCAGCGCGAATCTTTCAAAGAAAAAAAATGATAAGGAACCAGTGATCGATTCTGAATCTAAATAGTTATTGGCATCAAAACTTGTTTGCTTGCGCCAATATTGCACGCCTATCTCAGTGGTGAGGGCTAAGGCACTTTCAGTGAACAACATACTTGCGAAAATAAGGAGCCATTTTTTCATAGATTTATTTTATCAACAGAGAGGGCAAGAAGCTTCTAAAACAGAGTCGGTCAACACCATTGACCAGGGACTTAAGACTAGGAAGTCTAAAAAATGGATAAACCTTTTATTGGGCAGCGAAAGCTGAGGGCTCAAAATAAACATTGAACGAATATTTTATATGAATATAGCCATCAGCCTCTACCATTTCCTTGGGCGGATTAGGAAAAAAACGGGCGTCTTTAAAAGCAAAAACTGCGGCTTTATCAAAGGGGCTGATACCCGATTCCTTCATAATTTTTGCAGACTTTAAATGTCCGTCAGGCGTGATTAAAAATTCAATCTGCGTGATCCAATTTTTTCGACCAATATGGGTTGCAACATACTTTTGATCATAACTAGCAACTACGCTCCTCACTTCAGTTTCCCAACGAAAGCGCACAAGCTCTTCAATGCGAGCGTAAAAAGAATAGTATTTAAAGCGATCCGTATTCAGCGCCGTAAAAGAACCCAAAGCAATATCATTTGGTAAAGACTCACCCACTGTGGAAGGACCTTGTTCTGTCAGTTCATTCGGGCGTGGAAGCCGAATAGGTTCGTAACCTTGAGGATCATTGGCTGCGGTTTTCTGGGGAGGAGTTTTAGGCTGAGGGCTTGCCGAATCGCGATTTTGCGTGAGCCCCGTTTCGCGGGCTCTTGTTTCCAGCATAACTCTTTGCTGTTGCTCTGAAAGAAAGCGGGCATTGGCTTCATCACGAAATTTAATTTTTTCGGGGATGATGGGTTGACGAACAATTTGCTGAGTTTTTTTGGCCTCGAAGGGCCGATTGATAATTTCAATTTCAGTGATTTGTTTTTGCGCTTCAGAAAACGGGTTTTCCGTCCATTTAGGCGGCATAAAAATCATCATTAAATAAATGAGGATATGGATCGTGATACTGAGATAGGCCGCGCGAAGCAGATACATACTGTTCTATTTTAGGACATTTCTAACCTTTTGGCCATGATTTGGCCTCAAGTTGAAACAAATTCTTCCGATATAATTATTGGTGATTATTTGGTTTTCCCGGGGGTTCAATGGGCAAGGTTCTAGACATTACAGGTCGTCTAAAGCATGGAAATAATGAAGAAAAATTGAATATTATTGAAGCTGCGCCGGTACGAAGTATCACCGAAGAGCGCCTTTCTGCGATTAAAAATGAGCGCCGCGAAGTTCGTCGGACTATTTTACGTGATTTTATTGGAGCCTTTGTGATTTTGCCAGAGCGGGGACTTTTAAAAGTTAACCTTTTTGATATCTCGGAAAAGGGCATCTCTTTTGACATGGATATGGCTGACGGCCATTTTAATGAAAAAGAAAAAGTAGCGATGCGAATCTATATAAATCATAAAACCTTTTTTGGCTTTGTTGTAGATGTTGCCAACGTCCGACTTTTTGAAAAAGAAGGTATTGTTCGCCATGGCTCGAATGTCGTGAAAGGAACTGTCAACGACGTTGCGCTTCATCACTTCGTCAAGTTTCTTGAAACTGTCAGCGCCAATCTCGAAACAGACAGTGGCGATCTGCAAGTTTCCCAAGGTTCTTAATTCTTTTTGAGTCTTATATCTAAGTATTCTTTTCGTGGACATTGGTCCTGCTCTGTTGTCGAATAGAGCCAGGCTTTTTAATCCATGGAAAGGATTTAAATTTGATCAACTCCAATCTTAAGATTCCTGCAACTGAGAAAAAATCTGGCGCTAATCAACCTAGAAAAAGAATTGTGATTGATACTAACGTCATTCTTTTTGATGCTTTGGCAATTATGAAATTTGGACCTGCCGATGTGCATATTCCTATTTCGGTCATTGAAGAAGTAGATCGATTTAAAAAAGACCAAGGTGAAAACGGACGAAATGCTCGGCAGTTCAGCCGTTTCATAGATGTGCTTCGAGCGAAAGGACCACTTTCGCAAGGTGTTCCTTTGGATAATTCTGAATGTATCGTGCATGTAAATACAGATCTCATGTTTCAAGGAATTCCCACTGAGCTTGATCATGAAAAAGCGGACAATCGAATTTTAATGTCCGCCCTGGCTTTGCAGAAACAATTCCCTGATATTAAGGTTGAATTGATTTCTAAAGACATCAATCTTCGTATTAAGGCCGATGTTTATGGCATTGTGGCTAAAGATTTCGAGCCTGCCAATTCCAGCCAAGAAGACATGTACGAGGGTTACTTAGAGCTTGAGATTTCGCCTGAAAAAATTGATGGTTTTTATAAAGATAAACGTTTTGAAACGGATCAAAAACTTTACGCCAATCAGTATATTATTATGAAGGACAGTTCAAACCCAAATCATTCAGCTATTGGCCGATATAGTTTTGCACAAAAAGCAGTTGTTCCGCTGATCAGTCCCACTGAAAGTATTTGGGGAATTCATGCTCGAAATGTAGAGCAATCTTTTGCACTCGATTGTTTGTTGAACGATGAAATGCTTTTTGTTTCCTTGGTCGGCAAAGCGGGGACAGGGAAAACTTTGTTGGCCATTGCCGCGGGTCTCCATAAGACTCTCGATGAAGGGCAATTTCAAAGATTGCTAGTTTCGCGTCCGATTTTTCCGATGGGGCGTGATATTGGATACTTACCTGGGGATATTGAGCAAAAATTAAACCCTTGGATGCAGCCTATTTTTGATAACGTTGAATTTTTAATGGGCGCTGATAAAAAAGCCTCGGGTCGAGCGCAAGAGCTGATCAATCAAGGGATGCTTAATATCGAGCCTTTAACTTATATTCGTGGCCGAAGTATTCCAAAGCAGTATTTGATCGTTGATGAGGCGCAGAACTTAACTCCTCATGAAATTAAAACAATTGTGACACGTGCTGGTCGGGGCACTAAAGTTGTTTTGACCGGGGATGTTTACCAGATTGATAATCCTTATGTTGATTCAGCCAATAGCGGACTGACCTACGCGGTTGAGCGTTTTAAAGGTCATCCGATTGCAGGTCATGTCACTCTGACGAAGGGTGAAAGATCTGAGCTAGCAGAGTTAGCAGCAAATATTTTATAATCAAAGAGGTAGATTTTGTCCGAAGTGATAGAAAACTGGGTTGTTGGAAGCGAGATTTCATTATCTGTTCAAGTAACAGATAAGACAGTAAAGCAGTTTGCTGAAATGTCTGGCGACTATAACCCCATTCATTTGGATGATGAATATGCAGCGACCACTCGTTTTAAAAAACGGATCGCTCATGGTATGATTTGCGGAGCCTTGATTTCCCGAGTCCTGGCTGAAAAGTTAGGGCGGGGTGGAATCTATTTAGGACAAACACTTAAATTCATTCACCCGGTTTTTATTGATGATACGGTCACGGTAATACTTAAAGTTTTAGCCATTCGCCAAAGCAAAGGAATTGCAACCATTTCAACTTTTTGCAAAAATCAAGACGGTGAAGTGTGTGTTAAAGGCGAAGCGATTATCATGATGCCAACTCATCTTAAAGCAGAAGATGAAGACGAATCCGAGTTAGAAAAGTAACCCTAAAATTAAATTACAATTTTAATAATAGATGTGCGAGAAGTTTGGTTTTAAACTCTTCACGGGAAATAGCGTGATGTGTGCAATCTTCAAGGCTGGTCATAACTTGCGGAGAAAATCCACAAGGCTTAAGGCCTTTAAAGGCCGTGGGATCGGCGTCTAAATTGATCGCAGCGCCGTGATAAGTGATCCATTTTTTAACAGCAATTCCTAAAGAGGCAATTTTTTTATCTCCCACCCAAACACCAGTGGCATCTTCAGTTCCTTCAGATTTTTTTTGTAAGGATTTTCCATAAGCCTCAAGGCCATATTCAGACAAAGTTTTTACGATGGCATTTTCAAAATCTCTTAAGAATCCTATGATTTCATTTTCTTTGCGGGATTTGCGGGCCCACTTTAAATTTACAATCGGGTAAACAACCAATTGACTAGGGCCATGATAAGTCGCTCGGCCTCCCCGAGAAACTTCAAGCGTTGATCCTTGCCAGTCAGAGACATCCCCAACTTGCGTGGCGCGACCTAAGGTCACAACCGGGGGATGCGTGCAAAAAACAAGAACTCCAGGTACATCAGAGCTCGCAACTTTTTCTAATAAATTTAACTGCCGTTCTAAGGCTTGGGAATAATCCACCAAGCCCCAATCCTCAAATCCTAGATCTTGAGTGGTTTGATTAAGGATGGGCTGATTTGGCATTAGCATTTAAAGGTTTTTGAATGATGTGAATCGCGTGACCTAAAGTGGCCTCGGCGGCTTCCATCATTGTTTCTCCTAAAGTAGGATGCGGATGAATCGTTAAGGCCACGTCCTGAATTCTTGCACCCATTTCAATCGCAAGAGCTGCTTCTGAAATTAAATTCGAAGCCTCGGGTCCAACGATATGGATACCTAGTAAAATATCAGTCTTTGCATCAGCAATCATTTTTACAAAACCATCTGTTTCACTCATCGAAACAGCACGGCCATTGGCGGCAAAAGGAAATTTAGAAATTTTAAGATCGTTGTAACCTTGTGCCCGCGCTTCCGCTTCTAGCATTCCGGCTGAAGCTATCTCTGGATCTGTAAAGACCACGGCAGGAACTGTTTTCGCATCATAAGCGCGATTCATGCCCTTCATGATTTCTGCCACCATCACACCTTCGTAACTGGCTTTGTGGGCCAGCATCGGTTGACCGCAAATATCACCAATTGCAAAAATATTTTGAATCGAAGTTTTTCGCTGAGCATTGACGGCGATAAAGCCACGTTCATCAACTTGAATGCCAGCCGCCTTTAAACTCATCTGATCGCCATTGGGTTTTCTGCCAACTGTCACAAGAATTTTATCGCATTTAATAATTTCATCTTTGCCATCTTTTTCAATCGTCACTTCATAACCGCCAGAAACTTTTTTCTGACCTTTGGCTTTTCCGCCGTAAATGATTTTCACACCGCTTTTGACAAGCTTACGAACAACCACTTGAGCACACTCGGGATCGACCACGCCAGACAACAATTGATTTTGCGCTTCAATCACTATGACTTCTGAACCTAATTTTCGAAGATAAGATGAAATTTCAAGTCCAATGTAGCCGCCACCAATAACAACCATTCGCTTCGGCACATGATCCAAAGCTAAAGCACCCGTAGAAGACATAATATCTTTTTCATCATATTTAAAACCAGGGATTTCGATAGGACGTGATCCTGTGGCAATAACGAAAAATTTTGCTGTCACAGAATCTATGCCACCAGTGGACATTTTAACTTCAAGTTCTTTAGCGTTTTTAAAACTCGCTTCACCGCGAAGAACCGTCACACTATTGCCTTTTAATAATGTTCCAACACCTGTCGCCATACGCTCACAAACTGAATTTTTCCATTTAAGAAGTTGCTTCATATCAACTTCAATTTCGCCTTTAATTTTTAAGCCCATTAACGGAAAATCATGCTGAGCTTTGTGCAAAAGATGACTGGCCGTAATCATTGCTTTAGAAGGAATACATCCCACGTTCAGGCAAACACCACCTAAAAATTCTCGTTCAATCACGGCCGTTTTAAAGCCTAATTGCGCCGCTCGAATGGCTGCTACATAACCACCGGGACCTGAGCCAATAACAACAACATCAAATGTTTGCATTAAGCCATCTCCATCATCAACGTTCCGGGTTTTTGCATGCGTCCGACAAAAGCTTTCATAAATCTTGCAGCCACAGCACCGTCAATCAATCGATGATCACAAGTGATGGTAAAGTTCATGACTTTTATGGCTTCTAATTTGCCATCTTTAATCACCGGTTTATCTTGGATTTTATACATGCCAAGAATGGCCACTTCGGGGTGATTAATAATCGGAGTAGCGTAAAGGCCCGCAATCGACCCAATATTTGTGATTGTGATGGTGGCGCCCTTCATTTCATCCAATTTTAATTTCCCCTCGCGAGCGCGTGTGGAAAGATCAATAATCTCTTTTGAGATTTCAAGAATTGATTTTCGGTCAGCGTCTTTAATCACTGGCACCATCAATCCTTGCGGAGTATCTGCGGCAAAGCCGATATTGAAATAATTTTTATAAACAATTTCTTGAGCCGCATCATCAATGCTGGCATTGAACATCGGAAATTCCCGAATTGTTGCAATCATCGCTTTTACAACAAAGGGAAGATAGGTCACTTTAGTTTTATTTTTTTCAGCATAATCTTTTAATGATTCACGCAAAGCCACAAGCTCTGTCACTTCGGCTTCTTCCATCAAAGTAAAATGAGGAATCACATGTTTTGCCATTTGCATATTTTCGGCCACTTTTCTTCGTATACCGCGCAAAGGTTCACGTGTTTCCGAAGCTCCTGTTGGACCAGTGTAGGCAGGGCGAGGAATTGTCATCGTCGTCACTTGTGAATTTGATGGTGAAGATGACTGTGAATTCGTTGCGCGAGTAGCACCGGCCGCTGGCTGAGTGCCGCCTTTTGCGGTCATCACATCTTCGCGAGTCACACGTCCTGCTAAACCAGAACCTGAAAGTTGATTGATATCAACACTCACTTCTCGAGCAAGTCTTCGAGTGGCAGGAGTTGCAAGCACGCGAGAGTCTGCTGCTGGTGGATAAAACTGAGCACTCGTTGAGCCGCCAGTTCCGACTTCAACAGATCGAGAAGCTGATGGCATTGGAGATTGGGAAGTAGTTTTCGTTCCTTCTAAAGTTAAAATAACATTTTCTACTTTAACCACATCTCCGACTTTAAATTTTAATTCTTTAACTACACCGGCCACGGGGCTAGGAACTTCAACGGTGGCTTTATCTGTCATGATTTCAACAACCGATTGATCGGCTTTGACTGAGTCACCGGGCTTCACTAACCATTTGATCAATTCGCCTTCAGTCACGCCCTCACCAAGCTCAGGCATTTTAACATCAATTTTTGCTCCGCCACCAGTCGCGGGCTTCGAAGTTGATTTTGTTGAAGCAGCAGGGGAAGCAACTGCCGTAGTTTTGCTGGCGCTGCCATTGGCCGTCGCAGAAGCACCATCTAAAGTTAAAATAACATTTTCAACTTTGATCACATCTCCGACTTTAAATTTTAATTCTTTAACAATTCCAGCAATAGGGCTGGGAACTTCAACCGTGGCTTTGTCAGTCATGATTTCAACAATGGATTGATCGGCTTTTACAGAGTCGCCTGGTTTAACTAACCATTTAACAATTTCACCCTCGGTAACGCCTTCACCTAGCTCTGGTAATTTGACCTCATTTGCCATGGTCTATAGTCTCCTGTTCTTTTCTATTTTTTTCGATCACACCCTTCATGAAAAACTCTCCTGCTTTATAAGAGCTTCGCACTAAGGGTCCTGAGGCAACATACAAAAAGCCCATAGCTTCTGCTGTTGTCTGCCAGTATTTAAATTTTTCAGGTGTTACAAATTCAACAACTTTTAGATGTCTTGGAGTTGGCTGAAGATATTGTCCAAAGGTGACAACGTCACAGCCGACTTTGCGCAAATCTTGAAGAGCTTGCAGAACTTCTTGATCCTGCTCACCCAGTCCCATCATGATGGAAGATTTTGTGTACATCTTAGGATTTTTTTCTTTCACTATTTCTAAAACTCTTAAAGATTGCCGGTAAGTTGCTCGCGGATCTCGCACACTGGGTGTTAATCTTTCCACCGTTTCAATATTATGAGCAAAAACATCCGGGTTTGATTCTACCAGCTCTTCGATCAATTTTTGATCTCCTCGAAAATCCGGAGTTAAAATTTCAACAATCAATTGCGGAGAAAGTTTTTTAATGGTGGTGACCGTGCGGGCAAAATGGCTGGTGCCTTGATCCAATAAATCATCTCGGTCGACAGATGTAATCACAACATATTTAAGATTCATTTGTGAAATGGAGTAAGCGACTTTTTCAGGTTCAAAGGCATCAATCGCGCCTTTTGGATTTCCGGTTTTAATATTACAAAATCGACACCCACGAGTGCAGACTTCACCCATCAGCATAAATGTCGCTGTTCCGCCAGACCAACACTCGCCCATATTGGGACATTTGGCTTCTTGGCAGACGGTGGCTAATTTTAATTCACCAAGCATGTCCTTGATACGGGCATAATTTTCTCCGGTCGGGGCACGAACTTTAAGCCACTCCGGTTTGGGCAAAAATGGTTTTTTAAGAGCTGAATTAGACATGCGTAGGTTCTATTCTGCACGACTCCGGAGTGCATCACATTACGCAAGGCGTCCTTAGGGGATTTTAGCTGCTGAAATTCTTGTGTCTGAAAAGCAGTCTCAGTAAGTGTAAGATCATGAAAACAACTTCCCAATTTGAGCAAGGAATCTTCCTTAAACGATATAAGCGCTTCTTTGCGGATATCGAGTGGCAAGGTCAGGTCATCACAGCCCATGTTGCAAATACAGGCAGTCTTAAAACCTGCTCCGAACCCAACAGCCCTTGTCTTTTTACAGTGCACGACGATCCCAAAAGAAAGCTGAAGTACAGCTTAGAAATGGTTCAAGCCAATTCAGGAAGTTGGGTAGGAATAAATACTTTTTTGCCAAATTATTTAGTGAAGCAAGCTCTGCAAGAAAAAATGCTGAAACATTGGCAAGAGTGGGACGAAGTTCATCCGGAATTTAAAATCAATGCAGAAACAAGATTGGATTTTCGTTTAAAAAAAATGAATGTTGAAAAGTTTCATTATATTGAAGTGAAGAATGTCACTCTGAGGCGTGAGGGAAAAGCTCAGTTTCCAGATGCGGTCACCACACGAGGTCAAAAGCATTTGCGAGAGATGATGACATTGATGGAGCAAGGACATTCAGCCGAACTTGTTTTTGTGGTTCAGCGTGAAGATTGCGAAAGCTTTAAGACCGCAGATGATATTGACCCTGAATATGGAAAAATTCTTAAGCTAGCCATGTCAGCAGGGCTGCAAGTCACTGTTTTAAAAACGAAGTTAGGTCTTGAAGGCGTTAAGCTCACGGGACAAACATTAATTGCTAATTTCTAAAATAAAAAAAGCCCGGGTTCGCCGGGCTTTTTAGAATTATTTAATCAAAACATGACTGGTTACTTTTTCAAATGACGGTCAATGATCGATTTGAATTCTTCGTAAGGATAAGCTCCTCGTAAAGAGACACCATTGATCACAAAGCCTGGAGTTCCAGAGATCTGAAATTTCTTAGCTTCTTCTGTATCTGCATTAATACGAGTCATCACAGAAGGATCATTAAGATCTTTATCTAACTTCTTCATGTCGGCGCCGATGCTTTTTGCAACAGACTTCAAATAAGTTTCGCCATCTTTTTTAAGCTTGTCTTGATTTTGAAAAACCGCATCATGAAATTTTTCAGCTTTATCGTCACCTTGCATAGCCAATGCTTCGAAATACTTAGCAGCTGGTAAAGCTTTAGGATGAAACTCTAAGGGTAAATGTTTGAATACAACTCGCACATCTTTTGGATAGTTTTTTATAACTTCTTTCACCGTTTGATAGCCACGAGTGCAATAAGGACATTCAAAATCAGAATATTCTACGATTGTAATTTTAGCGTCTTTAGGTCCAAAAACAACGCGGCCTTCTTCTACCACAGGTTTTAAAGGATTTGCGAATTCGTCATCCCGCTTTTTTGTTTCATCAACCACCATGTCTTCTTGTGCTTTTTTAGCGTAAGTTTCTTGTGCTTTTTTTACGGTCTCAAAAAATCCTTTAGGATCTTTTTCGATCGCGACATAAATGATACTTGGATCTTTTTCGATCGCTTCTTTAAGTTGTTTAGAAGTCGGGGCGCAGGCTGTTAAACCCATCACTAAAAATAGTCCTGATAATAATCCTGTCAATAATTGAGATGTCTTCAAAAGTCCTCCAAAGTTGTTTTTATCGAGCCTGTTTATAATGACACGACTTCTTATGATTCTTGAACCTTTTTCTTACAGAAATCCTGCGTCGAAAAAATAAGAAATTGGACTTTTGTGGAGACTCAACCAGTCATATAATAAATTTATGAAAAAATTAAGACGGTTTCCGACACTTCTTTTGTCCATATTGTTATTCATCACTTCTGTTTCACAAGCGGGTTTACTGCTGACATATCATCAATTAGCACTGAAAGACTTGGACCAAATGAACGAGTTGGTCATAGCTAAAATTAAAGAGTCCAAAAAATCTTATTCTGGCAAAATAGTTCCCTTGAAAGAGGCTTTACAAGCTGTTTTGGGACGTCCCGATGAGGATAACATGGTGGATAAGGTCCTAAGTCCCCTTAAATCTGAGCTTGAAGGTCATGATGCTTGGGAAAAATCCCTTAAAGAGCTCGCTACCGAGTCCATCAACGCATTAAAAAACAGTAAAAACTTTAAGGCTGATGTGCAGGTGACCTACCAAGTTTTTATGGAAAACCTATTAGCACAATTGAAGCCAGACTTAGGCACTGCCAGTTTTGAAACTAAGCTTGTCGAAAAAATTCGTGATGCAAAGATCAGCATCAGCAAAGAAGCTCAAAATGAAAGAAAATTAAGAATGATGAAAAGCACAGTTTCGGTATCAGAAATTGCCGACATGTTGCTGAAGGCGACAAAAGTCGCGCCGCCTGCGACGCCACCCACTACACCTCCCAGCGATCCCAGCTAGTCTTAAGTAGAAAGTGTTTCAGAACGACTCAAGTTTTTCCTAAATATCTCCGAACAAACATTTAGAACCAGAATTTAAAACTCGAAATGGATTTCGGAGGTTTAAGATGTTTTTGCAAGGGAATTTACAAGCCGTATTTGATGCTCTTTACACGATCGGTGCGATCGATCCTGTTTTAAAACTGGATTGGGAAACAGTGAACAAACAAATGTTAGCTAGTCCCCATATTTTGCACGCGGCATGTTCTGCGATCAATGCTTGCAAAGGCAATACAGATTTGATGGTTCAAAAGCTTCATCGAATGGAAGAAAAATCCATTCACTTTGTGGCCCTTGAAGTGGCACGAGAATTTTGTGAAGCCAATGACCGTAAAGAGCTGCATTAGATTTTAAAGGTAGAAATAAAGAAAGAGGTTTTTTATGAACCGAACTTTGATGATCATTTTGTGTTTATGGCTCAGCCAAGCTGTGGCTTGGGATGTTGATTTGTCGAGACGGCAAGTCGATTTCAGTCGAATCACCAATCAAACTCGCCTGCCTGCTAGTCAAGTTGAAGAAGAGCCTTTGGGTCTTTTGCAAAGAGCCCTCACCATTCCAGATGTTTCTCAGGACATTGTGATCGTCAACACCGAAACCGGATTTGTGCCTGATAAAATCAATGTAAAAAAGGGCGGCAGCTACAAAATTTATATTGTTAATGTCGACTCGAAACACAAAAATTCTAGTTTTATTTTAGATGCGTTTGCAGAACATCACGCCACGACTTACGGAAAAGTAAAATCATTTACGATCACGCCAAAAACTGAAGGTGTCTTCACATTTCAATCTCCCGAATCAGGAGTTGAAGGTCGATTGGTGGTTGCGCCAAACGAACGTCAGCCTGCAAGCCAACGTTAGGATTAGCCATGAGCGGTGGAGCCTCTGACGTTTTTAAAACAACTATTCGGCAAAACTTAGGCCCGATTGTGCCTTTTTTGGATGATCCCACGGTTTCTGAAATTCTCATCAACGGTCCGCATGAAATTTTTGTTGAACGCAGCGGTAAGCTTGAAAAAACCACAGCGCAATTCACAGACGAAGACTCTTTAAGATCTGCAGTGACAAGTGTGGCTCAAAGCGTGAAGCGCAGAATTAACGAAGAAGAGCCAAGGCTTGATGCTCGTCTTCCTGATGGTTCGCGGTTTGCAGTGGTGATTCCGCCTTGTTCTCGAAAAGGAACTACTGTCAGCATTCGAAAATTCACAAATAATAAAATTTCATTTGCTGATTACATCAAAAAAGGAGCGATCTCGGAAGATGGCGCAAGATTTTTAGATGTCTGTATGTTTTTAGGAAAAAATATTATCGTCAGCGGTGGAACAGGTTCCGGTAAAACCACTTTGCTGGGTCTCTTGTGCACTCGTATTCCAAAAGGTCAGCGCATTATTGTCATTGAAGATTCTAGTGAGCTGCAAATTAACTACGATCATGTTGTGATGTTTGAAACGCAAATGGCTGATGCTATGGGAAAAGGTGAAGTCAGTATTCGGGACTTATTAAAATCAAGCTTACGACTAAGACCTGATCGAATTATTGTCGGAGAAGTCAGATCCTCTGAAGCCATGGAACTGATTAATGCGATGAATACGGGCCACAAAGGTTGCATGGGAACAGTTCATGCCAACACTCCTGAAGATGCGATCGTAAGATTAGAAGCCTTGGCTCAAGGTGGAGATGCTAAAATTAGCGAAAAGGCTTTACGCAGCCAGGTCTCTTCTGCTGTAGAATTAATTTTGCAAGTTTCAAGGTTGTCTGATGGCTCACGCCGAGTGACAGCCATTAGTGAAGTCAGTGGTTTTAATTCTGATGGAACTTATAATGTGACACCTATTTTTCAAATGTCGCGCCTGGTTCGAAAAACCGATGGTATGTTAGACGGAAAATTAGAAGCCAGTGGCGAAGTGCCTACTTTTATTGATGAAATCACTGACAATAACCTGCCATTTCCAATTTCAAAATTTGTGAAACCCGCCGCATAATAAATAACTAAAGCCTTTTTGTTTGACACTCATGCCGACCTTTGTGGGAATACAAATCTACAAGGAGAGAAAATGAAAAATTCTTTAAATCTATTGGTTCTTGCTGTCCTGCCCTTTTTCACGCAAATAGCTTCAGCCCATGAGCAGGTCAATTCTGCTGACATTTATGGTGAGTGGCATGTCGAGGCGCCTTTGGCTGATAATAATTATGTTTACACAACAGGAGATCTTTCTTTTACAGAAGACTCGATGAGCTTTGTAGCAACCTGCCTTTATGCCAACGGTCCCGAGTTAAGTGCGGAAGTTACTTCGCCCGTAGATTATGGTTTTAATCATTTCAACATTTTGCAAAGTCAGCACTCCGAAACCAGATCAGGAAATGCAAACTGTGCAGCGGATCTTACGGCAGGACTTATTGAATTTCGTTTGTATGGAAACAACCGATTAGTGATTTTTAATCGCAACACAGGATTTCGGATGTCTTTAGTAAGATAAGTTGGTAGTTATCTTTTATGGCAAAAGAAATTGCAATTTTAGCAGGTGGATGTTTTTGGGGTGTTGAGGAAATTTTGCGCAAAATTCCAGGCGTGCTCGACACCGAAGTGGGATACTGTGGTGGCGAAATGGTGAGACCTTTTTATGAAGACATAAAAAAGGGAAATACGAATCATGCGGAAGCTGTAAAAATTGAATTCGATAACAGCAAGTTGTCTTTTGAAATGTTACTCGATTATTTTTTTAGATTGCATGATCCCACCACATTGAACCGCCAAGGCAACGATTCGGGCACTCAATATCGCTCTGCCATTTTTTGTCAGATAAAAGATCAGCAGGAAGTGGCTTTAAAAAAGAAAAAAATGGTTGAGCTCTCGGGTCGCTTCCAAAGGCCATTAGTCACTGAAATTGCGAAGGCATTGCCCTTTTATTCAGCAGAAGTTGATCATCAAGATTATCTTCAAAAAAACCCAAATGGTTATAATTGCCATATTCTTCGAGATTAGAAGGTGGATTTAGCCAATTCTGCTTAAAAAATAAGCAGAATTGAAGATTATTACCTCAGACTAACAGAATCTTATCTAGCAATAGCTAACGATTTAAGTTAGAAAAATCCGTGCATTTTAGCTGTAAGATATCCAATGCTGTTCTGACTTATCTTGAGGATCAAGGGGAAGACCTATCAGCTCTCTATGACCAGCTGGCTTGGCCCTTAGAATTATTAAATGACTCATCTTACTGGCTCAGTGCACCTGATATGGAAAACTTTTTAGAATCCGTGCTGCGCTTGCCTCTCACAAAGACTGAACATAATGCGCTTGTAGCAGCAGGGCATGCTGGTCCGCAAAATCGAGCTTGGGGTGTTTTAGACAGTGTTCTTAAAATGATGCCAAGGCCGCAAGACGTTTTTCAACAGCCTGAAAGATTTCTTTCTTATTTTATTTCGCCAGAACCACCGGTCGAAAACGTCATTCGCTCTAAAAATAAAATTTCGTTTGATTTGCCATTGCCTGCCGAGCAATACCCGCATGTGGCTTGTTACCTCAAGGCGGCTTTTGAATCTTTACCTTTGTATGTCGGCCAAGAAAAAGCTCAATGTGAATGGAACCATATCACATTGTCATTAAGTTGGAGTGAGCCTCAGGTATCGATGTTTAAAGATGATCCTGGACATCAAATCAGTCCCGAGCTTTTGCAAAATGTGATTGATGAATTGCAAAAGCATCAGCGCGAGCTAGAAGAAAAAAATCGAGACCTTCAAAGAAAAAATGAAGAACTTCAACAAGCACAACGTCACATTCAGTCGCCATTTAATAATCGCGGGCCTGAATTGATTCCTCAAGAAATAACTCTGTCGCAAAAAGCTTTTACAGAAACTGATCCAGGTTATGTGATCGCACAAAACTTGTCTCGACTGCATGATTATATGGTTCGCGCGCAGCAACTGGTCACAGTTTTGGCTTCGCAAAGTAAACTCAGTCCTTCCGTCAAAGAAATTATGCGACGAGTGGATTGGGATTTCGTTAAAAATCAATATCCACGCACCATTTCAGAAAGTGTTGAACACTTACGAAAATGGCAAAATCAACAAACTTCCAAAGTCACCAAAGAGGTTGAAACTAATGTCTGAAATTATTCATGTCCACGCTCGTGAAATTCTTGATAGTCGCGGAAATCCAACCATCGAAGTTGAAGTTGCAACAGCCGATGGGGCCATGGGACGCGCGGCTGTGCCATCGGGGGCATCAACGGGCGCTCACGAAGCTTACGAGCTTCGTGATGACGATAAAAAAAGATATCAAGGTAAAGGCGTTTTGAACGCGATTAAAAATGTTCAAGATAAAATCAGCCCTGAACTTTTAGGGCAAGAAGTTTCTGAACAAGTTTTTATTGATCAACTGCTGAGACAAATTGATGGTTCTGAAAATAAATCTAAATTAGGCGCCAATGCCATTTTAGGAGTTTCATTAGCAGTGGCAAAAGCGGCGGCTCAAGAAGTAGGTCTGCCTTTGTATCGCTACATTGGTGGATCACAAGCGTATCATTTACCAGTTCCTTTGATGAATTTAGTGAACGGGGGCGCGCACGCCAACAATGGTCTTGATGTGCAAGAGTTCATGGTTGTCCCAACTGTGAATGGTTCTTTCAAAGAATCCTTAAGAGCGGGCGCTGAAATTTTTCATACGCTCAAAAAAATTCTTAATAAAAAAGGACTTTCAACCGGTGTTGGCGATGAAGGTGGATTTGCACCTATCCTCACTTGCAATCAAGATGCTTTAGATCTTTTGATGGAAGCTATTTCAACCGCGGGCTATGAGCCTGGACAAAATGTTTTCTTGGCTTTGGATGTGGCTGCGACAGAACTTTATGATAATGGCTCTTATCGCTGGGAGAAAAAGAAAATTTCTCCGTCCGAGCTTCAGGGCATTTACAAAGGCTGGACAGAAAAATATCCTTTGATCAGTATTGAAGACGGTTTTTCTGAAGACGATTGGGATTCATGGCAAAAAAGCACAAAAGAAATTGGATCTAATATTCAATTAGTCGGCGATGATTTATTTGTGACTAATCCCAAGCGATTAAAAACGGGGATAGAAAAACAAGCGGCCAATGCTTTGCTTGTGAAAGTTAATCAAATCGGCACGCTGACTGAAACTGCAGAAGCGGTATCATTGGCGCAACGAAATAAATTTAAAACTGTGATGTCTCACCGAAGTGGTGAGACAGAAGATACAACGATCGCTGATTTGGCGGTGGCTTTGAACTGTCATCAAATTAAAACTGGCAGCCTTTGTCGAAGTGAGCGTACGGCTAAGTACAATCAGCTGCTTCGTATCGAGGAAGAGCTAGGAACAAGTGCTAAGTACTGGGATAAAGCGGCTTTTGAATAGTCGCTTTGAACACTTTGACAAAAGGTTGTTTGTTACGTATGACTTGCTAAAATTAAACCCTTTTTAGGAGAGATTTATGAGACAATTGATTTTATCCGTGCTTGTGATTTGTGCTGTCGGAATGAATGCTCAGGCTGATTTGCAGTTAATGGCGGCACCTCCTGTTGAAGTTAGTCCAGACGCTTATCGTTTTTCTGATTTGAAACCAGGTTATTTAGCGGGAGTTCCGGCAACGGAAGCGGTATTAACGGGCGTTTGGAAAATGGTTGCTTTGGCAACATCTTTACCTTGTGCTATGATTAGCCCCGATACTTCTGATGCCAATGGAATTAAGAACAAAGATGGAACTTTTAGTGAACTGGAATTTCTAAATTTGACGAAAACGAATCCTCCGGGATCTTCCGAGGATGTCACAAAAGTTTTTTCGGTAAAATTAAATAATTTTGGGGAAGACTCTTTCGATCAGGGTCCTTTTGCGGTTTCTTCAGCGGAGCCTCAATTCTCACATTGGAATTACAGTAACGGACTAAATAAAGACGCCTATTTAAATTATTCATGTCGAATGAGTGCTAGTTCAAAATATCTTATTTGTGCAAATAAAGCGGTGCTTGTGAACTCAAATAAATTTGATGAAGCTGCTAAAGCCTGCGCCGCAGACAATGATTATTCTGGTATAATGGTTTATATCCGAAAATAATTAGCTTTTAAAATTTCTTACTAGCCCAGGTTGAAAGATCTGGGTTTTTTATTTTTTGACCTCCTTTCAAATGTAGCTCTAAAATAGCACTATGACTCAACTGAGTTTTCCTCTACAGGCATTATCAATGGAGTCCTTACCCAAGGAAAGCTTGCCTGTTACTTTTTCGCCCGTAACGACAAAATCAATCGGAAACTCTGTTTATGGTTACGAGTTAGAAACCTTACGCCGAGTGGTTTTAGAGTTTGAAAAAATGCCTGATGATTTATTGATGAAACTTTTAAATCATTTTTATCCAGAAATGATTTTTGAAATTCCTGTCATTGCAACCAGCGGCCAAGTTCAAACAAAAAACGTATGGACTTCAAAACTGAATGGCAAAACCTCGATCTTTTTTAATTTGAGCGCTTGGCGAGTGGATAGCATCACTCGGATCGGAGCAAAAGCTCTTTTGCAGCAAGCGGTGGTGGCCTTATTTTTACCCATACTTAAAAAGCATGATTCCGAAACCGCCCTTGTCGAATTGGAATTGATGATTCTGACTCATGGACTGGCGTATTTTTTAGCAGCACCAGTGCCACGAGAAAAAATTTTAATCGATTACTCTGAAAAGTGGAAAGAAGCGGAAGCGCAAGTTTTAAGAACTAAATTAAATATGCTACGTCCGGATTATTTCAGTGCGGATAAAGAAGAGATCCTTGAAGATGGAATCACTGGTGATTTCTGGCAACAATCCATCTCTGTTGCGGGGATGTTTCGGGTCGCCCAAGTTTTTCAAAACCAAGGTCTAGAGGGATTGATTAAAGTTATTGATGAGCGAAAATTAGACCATTGTCCAAGTGTCGTATAAGCGCATTCGCGGTAAAATGAAACAATGAAAATTCAGCGGTTTGGAAATTGGATTCGGGAAATTTTAAGTCAACCTCGTCTGGTTGGTATCATTTGCATCATTTTTGTTATTTCAACAGCGATTTTAAATGGTGTCCTTTGGAGACTATGGGCCTTGCATCGAGATCATGACAGACGCGTCCATGA
Source organism: Pseudobdellovibrionaceae bacterium (assembly GCA_043720615.1). Taxonomy (GTDB): domain Bacteria; phylum Bdellovibrionota; class Bdellovibrionia; order Bdellovibrionales; family Bdellovibrionaceae; genus JAYWDA01. The sequence goes on from JAYSSI010000017.1 coordinate 55,008, forward strand.
AATGCTTTTAGCACATCAAAATATTTCGCAATTAAGGACTCATCTTGATCAAGCAAGAGACCCTGCCTACATCGAGCGCCAGGCTCGAGATCGCTTGGATTTAGTCAGTGAAAATGACCTTATATTTGTATTTCCAACGCAGTAAGTAACTGATCGTTTTTTGCTCTCAAAATAGTATAATTACTCTAGCTAGTAAGGATTAAAATGGCTTCAACTTTAAATATTAAATCTCTGCGACTTCGACTTGGATGGACCCCATCAGATTTATCCCGTCGGCTGAACTGTCAAGTCAGTGAGATTATTCAATGGGAAGCGGGATTGTCTATTCCTAGTGCTAACCATGCTGGCTTATTACAGCTTCTTTTTTCACAAGCTGAGGCCTGTGTTTTAGATACGCAATCGGCAGTTCGCGCCGAAGTTTTTTGCAATCGAAAAGATATCGGACAAATCAGTCAGTCGGGACTTCGAGAATTTGACAAAAATTAAATCGATTACTGATCGACAAATTTTCGCTCTGCCGGTAGATCAGAATGATGAAAAAGCTTTATCTGATCGATGTCAGTTCTATGTTTTTCCGGGCCTTTTATGCCATCAGGCCGCTTTCGTCGCCCTCGGGTTTACCGGTCAATGCGATTTATGGTTTTCTATCGATGGTGATAAAACTTTTAAAACAAGAAAAACCTGAATACATTGTTTTTTGCTATGACCGCAAAGAGCCCACATTTCGTCACGAGATGTACACCGATTACAAAGCCAACCGCTCTGAAATGCCGGAAGATTTGGCTCTACAAATGCCATATCTTAAACAAGTCGCAGGTCTTTTAGGAATTCCTTCTGTTGAAGTGCCAACTTATGAAGCTGATGATTTAATTGGAACATTAACTCATTTAGGCCAAAAAAATAAAATGGAAGTCTACATTGTCAGTGGAGATAAAGATTTTGGACAGTTGATTGCGCCTGGTGTTTTTCTTTATGACACTATGAAAAATGTTAAATATGACGTGGATGGAGTCAAAGAAAAATGGGGAGTTCGCCCCGATCAATTTATCGACTATTTAGCACTTGTCGGGGATAGCTCGGATAATATTCCGGGCGTACGAGGAATCGGACCCAAAGGGGCCATCAATTTGCTTGAGCAATTCACTACGATTGAAGATATTTATAAAAATATTGATAAGGTCGCAAGTAAATCTTTAAAAGAAAAATTAATGGCTTCAAAAGAAGATGCCGTTCTTTCAAAAAAACTAGTGACGATTTGTATCGATTGTGAGGTCGACACGAATATTGAAAGTTATAAGCTAGGATCTTTCCAGCGCGCTGAACTTAAAAAGTTTCTCAATGAATTAAATTTTAAAGCCCTTGAAAAAACCTTACTGGGTGATGAAACCACAGAAGCCGTCATTCCTAAAGAGGAACCTACTCAAGCTACTACTCTTGCTACGACCAGTACGGAATCTTCATTTAAGGCTCAAACAATAGATCTTAAAACGATGAATCTGAGTAAAGTAGCCCACTGGCTTAAGCCTCAAGAACAAGTTTGGGGTTTTGTCGACAGTCGAGGGCTTTTTTTAGCCAAGCAAGATCAGCTTGTGCATTTTCAAGATGATATCTCTTCACTGGGAACTTTAACTGATGAAAAAAAAATCTTCTGGAAGGGTTTTGATGTTAAAAAGTTTTGGCATCAAATTCACGCCAATAATCCGCAAGCCGCTTGGGATTCGATGCTTGCCGCTTACGCTTTACGAGCTGGCGCTACAGGAGATTTTAAAGAGACCATCAAGGAATATCTACAGATTGAAAACCCAGAATTTATTCCGGTGGAAGAAATTTATCAAAATCACCTCAGACTTGAAGATTATTTAAAAGCTCAAATTTTTGAACAAAATTCAGAAAAAGTTTTGAATGAACTGGATATACCGCTTGTGCCAATACTTTTTAAAATGGAAAAAAAGGGAATCCTTATTGATGAGGTCTTTTTAAATAATCAAAGCAAAGAGCTTTCAACCGAAGTCCAAGCCTTAGATAAAGAAATCCAAAGCTTGTCAGGTCAAACATTTAACGTCGCCAGTCCCAAACAACTAGCTACGGTTTTATTTGGAAAAATGCAGCTTCCTCCAGCGCGAAAAACAAAAACAGGTTTTTCAACGGACAATGAAGTTTTGGAAATGCTAGATCATCCCATTGCAAAGCTGATTTTACAGTACCGAGAGTTATCAAAGCTAAAATCCACTTATGTTGATGCCTTGCCATTATTGGCTGATGAAAACAAACGAGTGCACACTCATTTTAATCAAGCTCTGACAACGACGGGACGATTATCTTCAAATAATCCCAATTTACAAAATATTCCGATCAGAACAAAGCGGGGACAGCAGGTCCGAAAAGCATTTATAGCAGATAAAAATTACGAGCTGATGTCAGCCGATTATTCTCAGATCGAACTGCGAGTGCTCGCTCATATCACTGCCGATCCAAATCTTAAAAAAGCCTTTGAAGAAGATTTGGATATTCATACGGCGACAGCCGCAGAAATTTTTAATATTCCTTTGGATAATGTGTCGACAGAGCATCGACGTAAAGCCAAAGCCGTGAATTTTGGAATTGCCTACGGCCAAGGTGCCTTCGGACTGGCCGAGACTCTTCGAATTCCGCGCAAGGAAGCTCAAGAAATTATCACACGTTACTTTGAGCGATTTAAAAATGTTCGTGATTACATAGATTCTACAATTATTGAGGCGACTGCAAAAGGTTACGTTGAAACTCTTTCAGGTCGCCGTCGATATATTCCAGAACTCCAGTCAAAAAATCATGCTTTGAAAAAATTTGGCGAAAGAGCGGCAATCAATGCGCCGATTCAAGGAACAGCCAGCGATCTGGTTAAAAAAGCTATGATCGAATTTGCAAAACAGCCAACCCAGTTAGAACTCCTTTTGCAAGTTCATGATGAATTGATTTTTGAGGGTCAAAAGAAAGACCTAGATTCTGAAATGCCCAAAATTAAAAAAACTATGGAAGCGGTAGGATCGCTTAATGTGCCATTAAAAGTTAACATTGGTACTGGTCAAAATTGGGAAGAAGCCCACTAGTAAAGCTTAAGCTGTTGCTTTACTCTGTCTCCCAACCAACGACTTTACCACCTTCAAAATAAACATGGCGAGTTTCCTTACGGTAGCCTTCACTCGAAGAAACAAAGCGGGTGTATCTCCACTTTTCATTTTTATAAAGTGGGTTGCCGGAAGTTTGCTTTTCTTGAGGTTCACCCCAAGCTTTCCGAACAAACTCTTGCGCCATTCCCATTGAAATATCCCCATCTTGCAAAGCTTCTTTGACATGACTTTCAGGAGCTTGAGCTCGGCGCCAAATATTATTTTGTTGAACCCACGCCTGACGGCCTTCAACACTAGGAATGGATAAAAACTCTATCCTTTCGGTATCTGATTTAAACCAGGGTAAAATTTTTGAATATTGTTCTTTTTCTTTTTGTGAATCCAAGCGTCTTTCCAGCAAATGCAAACGTCTGCGATCGTCTATGGCCTGCAGTTGTTGTTCAGATAAGGACATGGTTGGATTGTATCCCAACTCGTAGGCCGTTTTTTGATGATCAACTGTATTCGAATCTGAGCCGTCAGTGCGAGATTTGTAACCGCTATCTGAATAACCACTTTGCTGAGAACGTTCAACCGTGGCGCACGCAGATAACAGGCAAAGCAAAAAAATCTTAATAAGTGATCTCATGAGGGTCTCCTGCGTTTATTTTACCTTGAATTGCCTCGACTCCCAAAATGTTCTTGCAGAGAATCTTGATGAGTTCTTACAATGGTCGAAGGATATATGGCCGAAAACGACACAAGCTCTCCAAAGGTCGAGGAAAATTTATCTGCACCGAACGCAACTGATGCCTCGGAAGCAGAGGCCGAGCTTATTTCGCTAGAAGATATGGAAGCTCTGATCGCCGAAAAAGACCCTGAATTTGTAAAACAAATGGAAGCCTTTAATCCTGAAAGTGGCGCTGAAGATTTAAATATTGAGCTTGTCGATTTAGATCAGTACATGGCGGATGAAAAAGCCATGTCTAATCAAGGACGAGTGCGCCATTTTTTAACTAAATCTCGCAGTCGAATAATTATTTTTTCAACAGTCCTAAGCGCTTATCTCCTTTTACTATTTAAAGAAGGTTTGCCAGAAAATTTTAGAAAATTAAAAAATAGTTTGAGTTCTTTTTCACACTCCATCAGCCAAGGGCTAAGGCGATTTTCATTTTGGCCAGCTCGAAAAAAAATGGCCACCTTTGGTCTTATTTTTGGAGTGTTAGCCACTGTGGGCTTTGTTTTTTTTGCGGCGACAAAACCATTACTAACAACAGGCACCGATTTATTTATTTTATCCTTAGAAGATTCGGCCGACAGTGTTCATACCTATGATCCTGAGAAAGACGCTGAACCCTTTTATGATTCGCCTCGGGCCAGTCAAAATATTATGACATTACAAAAAGTTGTGGTGAATATTAAATCTGGAACCCAATCCGGCCCTAATCCCATGGGAGCCTTTGAATTTTATGTCGAAGGAAATTCGCCGGATGTGATGGTTGAAGTCAAAGATCGTGAATACGAAGTTAAAGATTTATTTCAACGAAATATTGAAGAGATGAGTTTTAATCAGCTTGAGACGGCCGAAGGAAAGCAGCTTCTGCTAGAGAAGCTGCGCCGTGAAGTGAATCGCATTTTAACCAAAGGTCGAGTGCGAAAAGTCATGTTCAAAACAGTTATTCTTAAACCTTAAATTGTAGAATATCGATTTCATAATATTTAAGTCGATCATGCAAAGTGCTTTTAGGCATTCCTAAATCCTGAGCGGTTCTGCGCTGATTACCGCGATTAGCGATCAATCTTTTAATAATCATTTGCTTTTCAATCTCTTTGATCACCGGCATGGGCGCCCCACTGCTCATCATTTCTCCGGGATGAGTCATAGGAATTTTATCAATCAGCCTTTCGATATGATTTTCTTCAATGTATTGTTTTGGAAAATAAGCTGAAGCGCGAGCCACCACATTTTTTAGTTCTCTAATATTACCAGGCCAAGCATGAGTTTTTAATTTAATAATGGCAGCAACGCTAAAGCGCACTCGCATTTGGCGAGCAAACGAGTACAGCAGATCATCAAAATCTTCCATTCTTTGAGCTAAAGCGGGAGGATGAACAGCTACAACATTAAGACGAAAATAAAGATCAGATCTAAACGCGCCATCACGAATTTTTTCAGTTAAATTTTGATGAGTGGCTGAAATGATTCGAATATCTGTTGTTGTGGTGCGATCGCTACCGACGGGCCTGATTTCATTATTTTCCAAAGCTCGCAGGAGTTTTGCTTGCAAGCCATAAGTTAAATCACCAATTTCATCCAAAAATAAAGTTCCACCTCGAGCGGCTTCAAAGGCCCCTTTGCGATCACCGATGGCTCCGGTAAAACTTCCTTTCACATGGCCAAAAAGTTCACTTTCAACTAATGTTTCTGTGAGGGCACTGCAATTGACACTGAGGAAGGGGCCTTTGCTTCGGCTTGATTTTTCATGCAGAGCTTTTGCGATGACATCTTTCCCTGTTCCAGACGGTCCCAGCAGCAAGACCGGAAACTCAGTTTTTGCTACGTGAATTAAAGAAGTTAATTCATCCTGCCATTCGGGATTTCGACTTTTGATGGGAAATATTTCTTCAGGTTCGCCAGTTTCTAAACTAAATATCATTTCTTGATCACCAATTTTGATAATATCGTTGGCACTGAGATAGGCTTCCTGAATTCGCAAACCATTCACATAAGTTCCTACTGGGGAACGAAGATCTCGAATCAAAAATCCCTCGTCTTTCTTTTCGATCCGTGCGTGGCGATCGGCGACGGTGGGAAGTGAAACTAAAACATGACAGGATGGATCGTTACCTATCAGTGTGAAAGCTTGGATTTTGACCGTTTTTTGAGTGGCATCCATAAATTGGACTTGAGCGTGGACTGTTGTTTCCATGAAATCTCCTTATAATCTTAGAATATTCATGTTTAAAGCCATGCCCAAAAAGGCCTATCAGCAAAGCTATAGAGTTTGATGGTAGACAAGTTTTATTGAGAGAATGAATTCTTGGATTTTAGACGAAAACCATGAGATAGCTTGCTTCACCTATGAGAAAAATTGAATTTATTAAAAGCGCCAAGCTTGCCAAGGATTTTCCTGAAGGAAGAACAAAAGAAGTGGCTATCCTGGGTCGTTCCAACGCGGGGAAATCGTCTTTAATCAATTTATTGGCTCGTAGTAATAAAGTCGCCCTGGTTTCAAGTAAACCGGGAAAGACTCGTTTGCTCAATTTTTTCAACTATGAGGGCAAGTTTAGTTTGGTCGATATGCCTGGTTATGGATTCTCTTCTCGATCTGGTGATGAGCAGCACTCTTGGCAAGAAATGATTGAGGGTTACCTTTTTAATCGGGAGCAGCTTAAAGGCCTAGTTTTGGTGATGGATATTCGACGCGAGTGGGAAGATGAAGAAGAGATGATAAAAGGATGGGCGGACCGCGAAGGCTTTGGGCTTATGGTGGTTTTAACCAAAGCTGATAAGATGTCTCGTAGTGCAGCGCTGAATCGACTTCGTATTATCAAAAAGTCGGCTGATTTAGAGGCCATTTTTGCTGTTTCTGTCTTAAAAAAAGAGGGACATGAGGCGGTTGAGTCCTATATATTTAACCAATGGATATTAGTTTCAAATAGCTAAAACAACAGAGGAGTTGGATTTGAAAATCTTGGGTGTGATACCGGCTCGCTACGGATCAACCCGGTTCCCGGGAAAGGCCTTAGTGTCTCTCCATGGCAGACCCCTTATTCAGTGGGTGATAGAAGCCGCTCAAAAAAGTAAAAAATTATCTGAACTTGTTGTCGCCACTGATGATGAAAGAATTTTAAAAGCGGCTCGAGCCATGTCGGTGACCGCCGTGATGACAGATCCGCAATTGACTTCGGGAACTGATCGCGTTTTTGCTGCAAGCATTGGTCATAAAGCTGACATCGTGGTGAACATTCAAGGTGATGAGCCTTTAATAAATCCTCAACATATTGATTTACTTATTTCCTCTTTTGAAAAAAGTCCCCCTCCTCAGATGGCGACATTGGCACATTCCATTTCTTATGAAGAACTGATGTCTCCGAATGCTGTGAAAGTAGTCAGAGATAATCAAGGCTATGCCCTGTATTTTAGTCGCTATGCGATTCCTTACTCGCGAATTTTGCCTGATGACGCAAATCAGTTGGGTCCTGAGTTTGAGGATGCGTGTTTAAAACATATTGGCATGTATGCTTACACCAATGATTTTTTGCAAAAATTTTGTCAAACAAAGCCTTCTATTATAGAGCAGACTGAGTCGCTAGAGCAACTTCGAGCTTTATCCATGGGAGCAAAAATTAAAGTCTTTAAAGTGAATGAGGCTTCACCGGGAGTGGACACTCCGGAAGATCTCGAAAAAGTCAGTCAAATTATAAGCCAAATAATATCGTCCAAAAATAAAGGGATGAAATGAAAAAAATAAATAAAAAACCTGTCCGTATATCAACTCAAAAAACGACAACCAAAGTTTTGAAGCAAAAATTTATTTTTGTGACTGGTGGTGTGGTGTCTTCTGTCGGTAAAGGATTAGCGGCAGCGAGCTTAGGCTCTTTGCTTGAAGCTCGGGGCTTAAAAGTCACGATCATGAAGTTTGATCCTTATATAAATGTAGATCCTGGAACGATGTCTCCCTTTCAGCATGGTGAAGTTTATGTCACTGAAGATGGAGCGGAAACAGATTTAGATTTAGGTCACTACGAAAGATTTACTTCTGCGATTATGAATCGAACCAACAGTGTTTCGACGGGTCAAATTTATGATGCGGTGATTGCCCGAGAAAGACGTGGTGATTACTTAGGGGGAACGGTCCAAGTAATTCCACATATCACAGATGAAATTAAGGCAAGAGTTTATGAAGCAGGTCAAGGTTCTGAAATCGTTATCGTTGAAATTGGTGGGACGGTTGGAGATATTGAAAGTCAGCCATTTTTAGAAGCCATCCGACAAATGCGTCTTGAAGTTGGGTTGGGTCATTCAGTTTTAATGCATGTCACTTATTTGCCCTATATTGCAGCGGCGGGAGAATTAAAAAGTAAACCTACCCAGCATTCGGTCAAAGAGCTTCGCGAGATTGGCTTGCAACCAGATTTTTTAGTTTGTCGCTCTGAAAAAGTGATCGAGCCTAGTTTAAAAAAGAAAATTTCTTTATTTTGCTCTGTGCCTGTTGAAAACGTTATTGCAGCCTCTGATGCCTCAACAATTTATGAAGTTCCTTTGATGTTAAATAAAGAAGGTTTAGATCAAAGAATTGTGGATTGTCTGCAGCTTAAAGTTGAAAAACCTAACTTAAAAGGTTGGCAGCAAATTTTTAAAGTTTTAAATCATCCTGAAAAAGTTGTTCGCATTGGGGTTGTGGGAAAATATGTGGATTTAAAAGAATCCTACAAGTCTTTGCATGAATCGTTAGTTCATGGGGGAATTGCAAATAATTGTAAAGTGGAAATTGTTTATGTTGATTCTGAGAAAATTAGCGATCGCAATGTTGAGCATGCGTTGGCTGACGTTAATGGTATTTTAGTCCCAGGTGGGTTTGGAAACCGTGGCGCTGAAGGTAAAATATCAGCGATTCGAATGGCGCGTGAAAAACAAATTCCATTTTTTGGAATTTGTTTTGGGATGCAGTTGGCTTCGATTGAATTTGCGCGAAATGTTTGCGGCATTCAAGATGCCACCAGCCGTGAATTTGTTAAAGAAGGTCAAACTCGTGGAAACTTTGTGATTGATTTCATGATCGAGCAAAGAGCCGTTGTTAATAAGGGCGGCACCATGAGATTGGGCTCCTATGCTTGTGATTTGTCCAAGGGTTCAAAGTGTGAAGGTATTTACAAAGCCTCTCGAATTACAGAAAGACATCGTCACCGCTACGAATTTAATAATAAATTTCGACCTTTATTTGAGAAAAAAGGTTTGGTCATTGCCGGTGTTTGCAAGGAGCGGGATTTGGTCGAAATTATTGAACTTCCGGATCATCCTTGGTTTATTGGTGTTCAATTCCATCCCGAATTTAAATCCAAACCATTGGCGCCGCATCCTTTGTTCAGTCAATTCGTGAAAGCTTCTCTGCAAAGAAAAAATTTAGTAGAAAGTCTAATTAAGACAAAAAGTAAAATACTTTCAACTTCGGGCCTGAAATTAAATGTAAAAAAAGAGGCTCGAACATGAAATCTAGGATTATTGAGCAAGGCCATCAAGTCTTGGATATTGAATCAGCCGCTATCTTAAATTTAAAAAATCGGATTGATGATAAATTTGTTGCCGCCGTAGAAATGATTAAAAATTGCGAAGGAAAATTGGTAGTTACAGGAATTGGTAAGTCTGGCCATATTGCCAGAAAAATTGCGAGCACTTTTTCATCCACAGGAACACCTGCTGTCTTTTTGCATCCGGCTGAAAGTATGCATGGTGATTTGGGAATCATAGATAAAAAAGATATTGTTCTGGCGTTATCCTACGGCGGAGAAGTTTCAGAATTATCCGGTGTTTTAAATTTCGTGACTCGAAAAGGTGTTTCACTGATTGCGATCACGGGATCTTTTGATAGCACTCTTGGTAAAGCAGCTCATATTGTTTTAAATATTGAAGTGGCTAAAGAAGCTTGTCCTATGGGATTAGCTCCAACCGCAAGTAGCACAGCCAGCTTAGCGATGGGCGATGCTTTAGCGATGTCGGTTCTTCGCGAAAAAGGATTTAGTCCCGAAAACTTTGCTGAATATCATCCTGGTGGAAAACTGGGTGTTAGACTTTTGACCCGAGTGCAGGATCTTATGCATAAAGGAGACTCCTTACCACTTGTGACAGAAAAAACTTCTGTGAAAGAATTGTTCTCAATCATGACTCATAAAGATGTTCGAGGTGCCGCCGGAGTGATCAATAGCGGCGGTGATTTAATCGGTGTTGTGACTGACGGGGATATTCGTCGAAGGTTGCAAAAAAATCAAGATCCCTTCAGTGGAACGGCGATGGATTTAATGACATTGAATCCTCGCACGATTGACGGAGAAGAATTGGCCGAGAAGGCGCTCTTTTTTATGGAAGAATTTAAAATTCAAATGTTGTTTGTTTTAAATCAATCTTCTCAACATCCCAAAAAACCTGTTGGAATTTTACATTTGCAGGATCTTTTAACAGCTAAAATTCGATAATTAGTTCTTCTTATCATGAAGATTTGTTCATATGTTATTTCATAAATCCATATCGATTGACTGTTTTTGTCAGCGCATGAAGGCTAGCGGCATAAGGGGCGTCTTTGTTTTTTGGATGCCAACTTTTAACCGGTCGACTGACAAGCCGACCACAAAACTTTTCTAATAAAAGTTTTGATCAATACTTAAAGGAGATTTTATGAAATTGCTTCTTGTGAATTTAATTATATTTGCTGTTCCATGGGCTATTGCTGCCGACGAAAATGTAACCAGAGTTAATCAAGATCGAGGTCGAATGATGGCCATGGGTCCTGTTGGTGTGACTCCTTTTATTGGATTAGGAGCGGGATTTACGCCAAAAAATGAAACTCTTGATATTGAAGGTGCTAATTCTAATATTAAATTAATTGGTTCATTTTTTCCTGAAAACGATAAGTCTGTTTTTGATTTGGGTTATGGGGCTATGAACCAACTGTCCTCATCGGATCTTTTACCCGCACGTTCGATTAATTTTGGAGTCCTTGAGTATGCAGGAAGATATCAATGGCCCAATCGCTGGCAAACAGGTTTAGTTGGTAATACAATATTTGGGCAAGGCAGCTATTACGGAGCTAATCAAGCTGATGCTCAATTTGCAGGTCTTCAGGTGATTCGTGAAATCACATTAAATAAAGGTCGACTAGCTCGCGTCGGTGCAAGAGCAATGCAAGATCTAAATGTTGATCAGCAACAAGTTTATATTGGAATGGTTGATTTTCAATTTGGCTTTGGCGGTTATGGACGTCAATCTTTTGCTGAAAATAATCCAACCGACATAATGGTTTCTCCGCAAACAGATACAACTCAGATCGATAATTCTAATACGTTATCAAGTGACATGAATACTTCTCAAGTCACTGGGGCAACAGAGCCAGTGTTAGAAGATGTAGATTTGCAAGATATCGCTGGCAATCATGGGTTCATTACTTTTGATTCTAACAGCACGAAAATGCAAAGAGCTGAAAAACAAAAAGCTCAGCATATTGGTGAAATGCTTTCGCAGAACCAAGATCTATTCACAAATATTGAAGTTGTTGGATATGCCGATAATACCGGTGACTCTGAAAAGAATATGAGTATTTCCGTCGAGCGAGCTTCTCAGGTGGCTGCCGCTTTGGAAAACTATGGCTTGGATACAGAAAATATTCAAGTGGTTGGCAAAGGTTCGACTGATCCAATGAATGAAGGAAGTTCATCTGATGATTTAAAGATGAACCGCCGAGTAGAAATTAGATTATTGGGAGTCTCTGACCGAGAAGCCTTGGAAAAGGCCTTACAAATGGAATAAGTGATAGAGAATCAATCACCCACAATTCTTATCGAATTGTGGGTATTTTTTAAAATTGATACTTTTCGAGTTCTTTACATCCGCCAACTAAACGACCTTTGTGAAAAACTTGGGGAAACGTAGGCCAGCCACTCCATAGTTTAATGGAAAGTCTTTGATGCCATTTTGAAAAATAGCTTCCGTGTTCGATGTATTTGTAAGTAATATTTTTATCATTTAAAAATTTACGAGCTTTTGAAACCACAGGGTTTTGTGCCATGCCTACAATCACCCAATCATTTTTTTGTAGAGCTTGCTCGATCTCTTTAACAATCTCAGGATGAAAATTCTGGATGGCCTGGTGCGCGGCTTGATCAAGTTTGTCTGTCGTCAGTATATTTCTCATTGAGGATCCTTTGTAAATTGTCTTTTTAAAAGTTGATAATATAAACCTGAAGTATCACGAGAAAGTTCTTCATGCTGACCTTTCTGTGAAATTTTTCCTTGGTGAACGACAAAAATAATATCTGCATTTTTAACTGTGGCTAGTCTATGTGCAATCACTAATGTCGTGCGACCTTGCATCAGTCTTTGCAAAGCTTCTTGCATTAAGTGTTCACTGGCAGTGTCTAAGCTACTTGTGGCTTCATCAAGAATTAAGATCTTCGGATTTTTTAATAAGGCTCTGGCGATAGCAATTCTTTGTTTTTGACCTCCAGAAAGTTGAATTCCTTTTTCTCCGACAGAAGTTTTAAATTGCTCTGGAAATCCTAAAATAAATTCTGTGGCATTGGCCGCTTGGGCAGCGATACGGACATCCTCATCACTAGCGCTGGGTTTTCCATAGCGGATATTTTCTTCGATGGTGGTTGATACTAAGACTGGTTCCTGAGAGACAATTCCAATATTTTCTCGAAGCCAACTTGGTTTAAGATTTTGAATATTCGTTCCATCTAAAAGAATTTGTCCTGACTTTGGTTCATAAAACCTAGGAACCAAGCTTGATATGGTTGTTTTTCCGCCCCCACTTGAACCTACCAAAGCAACAACTTGGCCTGGTGCAATTTCAAGATTAATACCATTTAAAACGTCAATATCGGTGCGAGTGGGGTAGCTAAAAAAAACATTTTGAAATTCAAGGCGGCCTTTTATTTCTGTTAAAACTCCACCAATGTCAGAAACAACAGGTTCCCGTTCGATAATTTCAAAAACTCGATGGCTAGCACCTACTCCAGCCATAAAGTCACCCCAAAGGCTTCCCAAACTTCCAACTCCTATAGCCACAAGTCCCAGATAAAGTAAAAATTGTGTCAGATCACCAGCTGTTAAATGATCTAGAATAACTTCGCGACCACCATGCCAAAGAACAAAACTAATAGCACCAAAGCCAACAATCATGGCTAGCAACATAAAAGATGTGATGGCTAAAACTCGAGAGCGTACAAGCTTTAAAGCTTGAGACAGAGAATTTTCATAGCGTTGGGATTCGGATTTTTCTTGAACGAAAGACTTTACTGTTCGAACGCTTGAAATTGTTTCTTCAGCCACAATACTTGCTTGAGCTAAAGCTTCTTGAAATTGTTTAGAAAATTTTCGTATGCGTCGACCAAAAATGGCAGCCGCCAAGCCAACAGGAGGAAGTAGAATGAGCATGATAGTCGATAGTTTCCAGGAAGTGTAAAACATAAACCCTAAACCGCCAACCACTTGTCCTAGATTTCTTAATCCCATAGAAACATTAACACTCACTGTATTTTGTAAAGTTGTGCAGTCCGCGGCTAAACGACTGGTTAATTCTCCGGTCCGGTGAAAATCAAAAAAAGAAATTTCTTGAGAAAAAATTTTTTCAAATAATTTTTGACGAAGCTTTAGAACCATTTTTTCACCGCTCATGGTGAACAAGTAATATCTAAAACTAGCGGCCACTCCTTGCAGAGAAAAGACAATAAATAAACCAAAAACAACAGGAGCCAGTATCTCTATTTTTTTAGGTTGAAGAACATGATCAACCATCCACCGAATCATCTGCGGAAAAGCTAATGTCGCGCCACTGGACAAAACAAGAAAGAATAAACCCCAAGCGATAGAGACTGCTTCAGGTCGAGCAATAGAAATAAGACGAGACCAGGTTGTACGCGGCATCAGAAGATAGGAGCATTTTACTATGACTTTTGTCTAGGAATTAAATTCATTGCACAATTTCAACAGACTGAGGTCGTGCCGTCGCTTGCCGCGGGATATTTAATTTTCCACAATGATTCAACGGTATTGGAAGTTGATCATAAGCGTTGTTAGGAACGGTGTTGGCATGTTTTTAAAATTTATTGGGGCATTTTTATTTTTGACGGGTACAGCTGTTGCAGCTGATGTTGTCGAACTACCAAAAGAAGAACTTGCACAGGAGTCTGTACTCCCCATTTTTGACAATGCAACTAGCGTAAAAAATAGAATGGTTGTGACCCATGGCCATGTGGAAATTGGTGGGTTTTATGGGTTAGCGTTAACTGAGCCGATAGCTAATGTTAGTAAATTAGGTGCAGTCATTTATTATCACACCAGTGAAGATCACGCCTTCGGCCTAACTTACAGCAAAAACTTTAGTGGTCAGTCGATCTACGCCAATCAACTTAATAGCAAATATTCTTTAGATTTCTCGAGAGCGCCTGCCCCAGACTATACCTTGATGGCAGATTATAAATTAAAGATGTTTTATGGAAAAATGAGTTTATCTAAAAGTTTAATATTAAATCTTTCGCTCTTTGGAACAGCTTCAGTGGGAACAATCAAATACGCTCACAAAGCCTATCCCGCCATTGCAATTGGTGTAGGAGAAAAATTTTATCTCAGTCGGCAATGGGCCTTGCGTTTTGACTTACGACTTTACGGTCATCAGGCGCCAATTCCATTTTTGGCAGGAAATCCTGGCATTGTAGAAACCAGCGCTAGACCAAGTTTTTCAGATTTTAAAGAACGCATGACTTACACAACAAATATGGATTTTGGCATCAGCTATTTGTTTTAGATATTTAATTTAGAGGATACTTATGTTGAAAAAAATTATTATAATAGTTGCCATTAAAGCGACACTGATACCGATCTGTGCCATCGCTCAAGATGACTCGCCTTCTGACAATGATGATTTACAAGTTATTGAAGTAGAACTAGAGAAGGCGACTTCAAAGAAAACCTCTGAACCCACAACTGTAACAAAACCATCAGAATTAAAAGACACTTCATTTGGTGGATTGGGCGAACTTTCGCCATTTGCAGAAGTATCTGTCATACAAAAAAGATACATGCCTAAAACCGGCCGATTTCAGTTTTTCGGTGGATTAAATCTTGTGACAAATAATCCCTTTTTTGAAACTTTTGGAGTGGATTTTAAAGGAGCTTACTTTCTAAATGAGACTTGGGGATTAGAGGCAACTTATCTTAATTTAAATACAAGCGAAGCCAAATCGACGCAAGAGTTGAAGTCTTTTCAAAATGTCACAACAGAAAATCTAATCTACCCAAAAAGCTATATTGGCCTCGATTTAACCTGGTTTCCTATGTATGGGAAATTCAGTTTGTTTAATAAAAAAATTATTCCATTTGATATGTATTTTTCAGTTGGATACGGATCTACCAGCACTCAATCCAATGAAAAACCAGGAACACTTCACTTTGGTACCGGACAAATATTTTCAATTACAAAGGGAATGGCTGCGCGGTGGGATTTCAGTTGGCATAATTTTTCTACCAATGGCATAGACAACACAACGGGTGTATTTAATTTTCTATTCCTCAGTGTAGGCGCTAGTTTCTTCTTTCCGGAGGCAACATACAGATGAGAAGCTTAATTATAACCAGTCTTATTTCAATAATTCTGGCCACTGCCACGACGGTGAATGCTGCCGGCAAAAAAAATCAAAAAGAGAAAAAATCTTTGCCTGCTAAAACTTATTCTTCAAGCCAGCCCCAAGTTCAAAGTGCTGTTCTTCAGCAACTAGCTAAAGCCATTGATTTAGCGGGAAAAGGCCAGTATCAAAATGCAGCCAGTCAGCTTTATACACTGTCTCGACGAAATGAACTTCAAGCGGATCGTCCACAGATAAAATACATTTTAGGCCTCATGCTGATGGAATTAAAAATGCATCAGGTTGCTGCATTTCAATTTGTGGATGTCATTCGTATGGATAATACAAAATATAAAAAGCAAGCCATCGAAAAATTATCTATTGTTGCAGATCATCTAGGTGATGACACTCTTTTAGACTACGCTATATCCCGTGTTGATGTCAGCGATATCCCTGCTTTAAATAGAGATATGATCAATTTCCGAATTGGAGAAATTAAAAATAAAAATAAAGATTTCGTAGGTGCTGCTAATTATTTTAACCGGGTTCAGCCTGGAAGCAGTTACTATAATCAAGCCCTTTTTAGCAAAGGACTTGTTGAGCTAGAGCAAAATAAAATTGATACAAGTATAGACTCTTTCAAAAATTTACTTTTGATTCGAGCTAAATCTGGAGTCACAGATACAAATCGAGTGGCAGCACAGCTGGCCTTGGCTCGCGCTTTCTACCAGAAACAAAATTGGGATGAATCTATTGAGGCTTACGCTAAAGTTCCTCGCGATCATTTTTTATGGCATCAAGCTCTTTTTGAACAATCATGGGCTATGCTACGAGGCGCGAGATTTCGCTCGGTATTAAGTAACTTTCAAAGCCTTCACTCGGCCTATTATGAAGATTTTTATATTCCCGAGTCTTTGCTTTTAAGAGCTATCGTCTATTTATATATTTGTAAATATGATGAGATGGAAAAAGTTTTAACACTTTTCGAAAAAACATACGGGCCTGTTAAGAATCAAATAGCTGTTTTTTTAAATCGGAATGCTTCTTCATTTGAATATTACGTAGAAGCAGAAAAAGCATATGAATTAAAAAAAGGTAAAGATATTGTGGCTAATTTAAAACTGCCTTACGTGGTTTTAAAAAATACTTTGGATCAAGGCGATGTTCGGCGTGCATTTCAGTATTTGAAAGCACTTAATGAAGAAAAAATTCGCATTGAATCCAATATGGCTATTCGTGGAACGCCATTGGGTAACTATGCACAAAAAATTATTGCCAGTCGTAGTAAAAATAAAAAATTAGCGATTGGGGATATGGTTCGTGCTCATTTACAAAATATGCGCTCTGACTTAACTGATCTTTATGAGCAAGCAGGACTGATTCGGTATGAGATGATCAGTGGCAAAAAAGATACTTTGAAAAAGAAAATTGCGGGAACTGATATTGGGTCCAGTCAGATTGATGATAAAATAAACAGAGAATTTTATATTGAAAACGGATACCAGTACTATCCTTTTAAAGGTGAATATTGGTTAGATGAGGTAGGGAATTACCACTATCTCGGAAAACAAAGTTGCGAGTAAATATGAATCGACAAAATATAGCTACATCACTTCTAATAACTTTAATGATGCTATCATCACCTACTGCGCTGGCAAAAAAGACATCTAAGTTTTCAGGAAAAAAGAAAACTGTTGCTGAACTCATGGCTCAGGTTAAAGAAGAAAGTCGAGGCGGAAAATTTCAACTTAAGAAAAATGAAACTTCACTGCCTGATTCAAAAGTCACTTTTACGCCACTTTCTCGACAAAATTTAGAAGACATAAAACCGCCTAGATCAGCTGAAATTTTTAAAAGAGAAGGTGGCTTAAAAGCTGAGTATGAAAAAATACTCGATCAGCAAATCAATGAATTGTATAAACTGACCCGTCAAATGAAAAGCAGTTCTAATCGAGGTGAGCTATGGCTTCGATTGGCTGAACTTTATGTTGAAAAAGCTTCTTATATCGATGCTAAAAGACAAGATGAATATGATCGAAAGCTGAGTGCCTATCAATCCGGTAAAACAAAGGTAAAGCCAAAATTAGATACGGATGAGGCTCGCGAGTACAATCGTAAAGCTTTACAATTGTACTCGTGGTTTGAAAGAGATTTTCCAAAAGATCCAAAAATAGCACAGGCCTACTTCTTTTTAGGGTATAACCATTATGAATTAGGAAATCAAAAAAAAGGAATCGAGTACTACACTCGATTAGTTAAAAAATATCCAAACAGTCCATTTGTCACTGAGGCCAACTTTGCTTTGGCTGAATATTATTTTGATAACGATAAATGGATTGATGCTTATAAAAGTTATTCACCGATCATTAAAGACAAAACTCATCCCCTGCACTCGTTTGCTATGTATAAAGGGGCATGGACACTTTATCGAAAGGGAAAGTTCCAGCAGGCACTAAGTTATATCGAATACATTATTAAAAGCGGAAAAGTTGAAAGTGAAGGGGAATTAGCTAGTAAAAAAGCAGTCAATCGCTCAAAACTTGAAGCCGAGGCAACTCGAGATTTAGTGGTTTTTTACGCCGCAACAGGAACTGCTGAAAATGCAGAGACTTATTTCTCTGAGCTCATCGGTGGGGAAATGACTCCCCATATGGAAAAGCTGGCTACTTATTACGGAGAGCGAGGTAATAAAGATGCTGCTACTTATCTTCTTAAAAAATTAATTGCTAAAAATCCAACGGGAGTTAAAGCGTTTAATTACCAGTATCAAATCGTTCAGTATTATTTTTACGCAAAAAATTCACCTCAGTTTAAAGAAGAAATGTATCGTTGGGTTAAAGACTATGGCTCAAAAAGTGAATGGGTTCAGGCAAATATTATGAATGTAGAATTAGTTGAAAACTCTTCTAAGCTGCGCGAAGCGACATTAAAAAATTATGCTCTCCAGCAACATCAAACAGCTCAGAACTCTAGAACTGCATTTTCTCAGAAGCAGGCCAGTGAAGCTTATCGGCTTTATCTTGCGACTTTTATTGATTCTCCAGCCATAGGCGATATGCACTTTTATTACGGCGAGTTGCTTTATGATATGGGAAAGTATGATGAATCCTCATCGCAATATAATTGGGTGGTGGAGAACGCCAAACAAAATAAATTTTTTAACAAGGCAGCGGCAAATTTAATTCACTCCGTTGAAAAAGGTTTACCGACAGATAAAGAGCTGAGTAAAAAACTTGGAAATTCTGTGGATCCAATTCCATTAGAGGCCAGCGAAGAGCAGTTTGTTAAAGCTTCTAAGCTCTATATTGCAAACTTTCCAACGTCAGATAAAAATGCTGAGATTCAATTTCGAATTGGTCGTTTATACTACCAACATAATTATTTTGATGAAGCGAGCGAAATTTTTAAAAATATTGTAAAAAAATATCCTCGCAGTAAGTACTCTGAATATTCTGCCAATCTTATACTAGATATTTTTAGTCTTAAAAAGGATTACGTCGGCCTTGAAAAAACTGGTTCTGAGCTTTTACTCAATCCGGCCATTTCAGATTCAAAGGCAGGGGCTGATATCAGAAATGTTTTAGAAAAAGCAAGTTTCAAAAAGGCACAAGACTTGGAAGCCTCTAAAAACTTTTCTGAAAGTGCTATTCAGTTTGAAAATTTCGCAAGACAAAATTCAAAATCTGAATTGGTAATCCAAGCCCAATTCAATGCTGCTGTTAATTATGAAAAGAGCGGGCAAAATGTCTTGGCCTTAATGAGCTATCAAAAAGTGGCAAACCATAAATCTGAAACTCATAAAGAGTTAAAACTTAAATCAAAAAGATTAGCAGCTAAGCTTTTGCAGGATGCGGGGCAATTTGAAGACTCGGCCCGGCTATTCAAGACAGTTGCGAGCGAGGATATGAAGGATGCGTTAGCGCCCAATCTTATTTTTACGGCAGCAGTTTTATTTGAAGTGGCTGGTAAAAATGATGAAGCCATAAAATCTTATGCCGAATTTTTAAGTGTTAGTAAAAAGAATCAAGACCGATCTGAAGCACTTTATAGTATGGCGCAAATTCATCGAAAGGCGGACCAGCGTCGCTTGGCGATTGATCGTTTTGAAGAGTTTATAGAAAACGGAAGAGGAGATTCTAGTAAGATAATGGAAGTTCATTTTCGTTTGATGGAGCTTTATCAAGCGCAGCGAAAAATTGATGAGACTGAAAAATCACGTGCTAAAGTTTTATCATATTATCGTAGACTTCCTGTAGGTAAACGAAAAAGCGTTGCTAATTTTGCAGCAAAAGCTCGATTTAAAGATGCTGAAGAAGCTTTTTTGAAATATAAAGCGGTGAGATTATCCACTGATCCCGCAAAACTTAAACGATCCATCGATGAAAAACTCCAGGCTTTGAAAGATATAAATAAAATAGTGAAAGACGTTATTGATTTTGATAGTGCTGACGAAATTATTTCTGGATTAACTTTATCTGGTGAAGCCTATCAACACATGGGTGAGAGCTTGGCGAGAGCACCAGTACCAAAAGGTTTCACTGTTGATGAGCAAAAAATGTACAAAGAAAAAGTAGAAAAGGAATTAGCAGAACCACAATTTAAACAGGCTCGGGAAAGTTATCAGAAAGCTGTTGAAAAAGCTTGGGAGCTAGAGGCTTACCCTAAAAGTTATCGCACTGCTTTTGAATACATGCATAAATTAGATCCAAAAGTTTATTATGATAGTGGTGAAATTAGTTTGGATAGCCACTTGGTGAATTGGATGACAAAATGATAAAGATATTTTTTTGTATAGCCTTTATTATAATAAGCTCGTGTTCTTCAAGTCCCAAGTCGTCAAATTCAAGCACTGAAGGTGCGAAGGTGGAAAATGTTTTTCAGGATGAATCAGTAGACAGCCGAATGCCTATCTCTTCTGGTAAATCACCGACAACGCCCGAAGCTTCACAAGTTCCTAAGGAGATTCAAAAAGCAACAACCAACGCACTTGATGAGGCGATTCGCTCTCAAAGTGATGAGAAAATCTTAAAAGCAACGGCTCAAGCTCTTTTGCAAAGTCCTTCTGATGTAAAAGCTCTAAATGCTCTAGCCCTTTTTAATTATAAAAAAAGTCGATGGGTTGCCGCAAAGTATCTTCTGCTAAAAGCTATTCAGGCTCAAGGTTCGTCAGAAATTTATAATAACTTAGGTATTGTCCACTTGGCTTTGAACGAAAAGAAGGAAGCTCTTGTAGCCTTTCGTCAAGCTTTCACCTTAAATCCACAGGATGGAGTTGCTGCCGCAAACTTAGGCGCAATTTTTGTTGCGCAGAAAGATTTTAATAAAGCTCTAGTTGCACTAGAGACTGCTTATCAAAAGGGTTTTCGCGATTTTCGAGTACTTAATAATTATGCTTTAGCATTAACAGCGACGGGAAAAGGTTCACAAGCTCAGGCTATTTATGAAAAGGCATTAAAAGAACAAAGCAGCAACAAAGATATTTTATTAAATCAAGCCATTCTACTTATTGAAGTTTTAAATAAATACAAAGAAGGATCAGATGTTTTAAATAGACTAAAGTTCGTAGGCGGCTCTACAGAACAGCGCTCTCGCATAAAGGACTTGGAATATAAGGTCAAGATAGGTTTACAATAGAACATGGCCAGCACTTTGGAGTTTCAGTTATGAAAAGGCTCATCAGTTGCATCAAAATTTGTTTCGTCGTGATTCTTTTTGGAGTCTCTGCGCTTGCTCAAGAAGGTGATAAAAGGCCTAAGGAGCGCCGTGCGACTTTAAGCTTCGAAGATGAGTTGGTGGAGGGTAGTTCGCAAAAGCCTGATATGTTTTATTTATTTCAAAAGAAAAATTTTAATTATCGACGCCTGATTAAGCTCAGAGAGAATTTTATTCCTGAAATGAGAAAAACAACGGAAGACATGCAGCGGGTTCGGGGGGGAATTTGAAATCTCCAGTCATTCTAAGAGTCTTCAAAAATAATCAATTGGTTGAAGTGAAGCAATATGACCAGAAGCAAATTGTTCTGGGGCAAGATGCGGAAGTACATTTAGATCTTAAGGGTGAAGGAATTTCTGCCATTCACTGTCTTATTGAAATGCGTGACGGTGGTTACTATGTTTCTGATTTAGGCTCCAAAACTGGAACATTTAAAAACGGTCAAGCCGTATTAGATTCTATTCTATCTTCAGGTGATGAGATCGGTATTGGTCCCTATAAAATTGTTTTCTTTTTTGGAGTTCCAAAGCCGACTGGTGTTGCTCCAATTCCTGTAAGTTCGGATAAAACTGTTGTTTTAACTCCTCAGCCTCAACCAGCATCTCAACCTTCGCGTGCCTCTCAAGTTCAAAAGCCGCAACCTCGAGTGTTAAAAAAGGAAGAACCTAAGGTTTTTATTAAGCCTGAGATTCGAGGATCAGCGGTACGAATTAACTCTGTGAAGAAAAATAAAAAAACTTTTGCTCCACCGAGTGAAGTGAAAGATTTGAAAGAATATTTGAAACCTGGCAAAGGGCAGGTTGTTGAAGTTATTGTTACCTGGGAAGAACGAATTTTAACGACGTATCATTTTAAAGATAAAGGCTTTGTTCGAGCTGGTCCAGGTGAAAATTATCAAGTCAGTCTTCCAGCAACAGCAATCTCTAAAGGTTGGCCGCTTCTTGAAATTTCAGGTGGCGTGCGGGTGGCGGTTGATGAAGATATGGGTTTTGAATTAATTCATAGTCAAGGCCGCAAAGATTTACAAGAAATGATTAAGTCAGGCAAAGCGACAAAAAATCCTAAAGGTTATTTTGTTCGTCTTGATCAAAATGAAATGATCTGTCTCAGATTAATGAAAAGTAAGATTCAAGTTTTTATTCGCTATGCTCCTAAAGCGCCCGTAGTTCCCTTAATTCCTGCATTTTTACTCAGTGGACCAGAGCTGACAGCAGTCATTATGGCTTTAGTGATTGCGGGGCTTCTTGCTTTTTACATTTCGGTCACAAAGCCACCAGAAGAACTGGCGCAAACAGAGGATGAAATATTAAGAACGGCACAGATCTTATTTAATACTCCTCCCAAGGTGCCAGCTGTAAAATCTCTACCGCAAGAGACTCCGCCTCCCAAGCCTGTAGAAACTCCACCAGAAAAAATAAAAATTGGAGATGTTAAGCAAGAAAAGCAAAAGCAGGGACAGCCTTCAACCGAGAAAAAAGCAGCAAAAAATGCACTTGCTGGGCGAGCCAGTGAAGTTGCGCCAATACCTAACTCGCAAAATCGCCCGAAAAAATTTACTTCTACGAAGCAAGGCGGAGCCATTAAGTTAGGTGAAAAAGCCGGAGCTAATGCTCAGAGTGATAAAAAAGATCTTTCTAAGGCAGGCTTGTTCAGTGCTTTTGGTTCTGGTGGAAGTCGTGCGAAGTTAGATCCAAGTTACTCAGGCGCTGGTGGAATTTTAGGACAAGCTGACAAGGCAACAGGCACAAGTGGTATGGACAGCAACCGTGCAGGTGATGATTTAGGTTCTAAATTTAAAGACACTGGAGCTGGCGGAAAAGGAACTGCGACAGAAGGAATTTCTGGAATTGGAACTAAAGGTCGTAGCACAGGGCAGGGTATGTATGGAAGTGCCGATGGATTTGGAGATAAAACAAGTGTTGCTGTCGAGCCAGGTGATTCCGAAGCACAATTTGTAGGGACCATTGATAAAGAAGCCGTTCGCCGAGTGATTCGACATAATCAAAATGAAATTCGCGGTTGCTATGTCAAAGAATTAAACCGTCTTGAAAGAGGAAAGCAAGTTGAAGGTAAAGTTGTTATGACTTGGGAAATTGTTGCCGGTGGAAAAGCCGTTAACGTCAGAGTCAGAAGTTCGACCCTAAATAATAAAGCGGTAGAAAATTGTTTGCGCGACCGTATCGCAAGTTACACTTTTCCCGATGTCCCCGAGGGTATGACAGCAGAAGTATCACAATATCCATTTAATTTTAGAGCAGCTAAATAACAGGAGGAGAGAACGTGGAACCAGAAAATACTAACTTTATCATCAGAGCCTTTCAAGAAGGTGGCTTGCCGGTCATGTCGACGATCGCCGTTATTCTGATACTTGCTCTGATCATTATTGTGGATCGCTTCATGAAAATGCGAACCTTGATTGTTGATAAAAAAGAGTTCTCAGATCAACTTTTTAGAATGGTTGTGGCTGGTGATTTACGACAAGCTATTTCATTTTGTGACAGTCGTCCGGCGCCGCTAACAAACACTATAAAAGCCGGCTTGATTCAAGCTATGAACAAGCGTCCTGATGAAGAAATTCAAGTCGCCATGGATGCAGCTGTGATGCGTGAAATTCCTAAAATCGAAGGCAAGGTTCCTTTTCTTGCAGTCTTTGGAAATGTCGCGGTTCTAGCAGGATTACTGGGAACTATCATCGGTATGATTGGAGCCTTTCGTGGAGTGATCGCGGAAGATCCAGCTCAAAAAGCAAAAATTTTGGCTGAAGGTATTTCTCACGCTTTGAACTGTACCGCGTTTGGATTGACGGTTGCGATTCTCTGTATTGTTTCTTATGGATGGTTTCAATTTCAAATTCAAAAAACTGAAAATGAAGTGATCGAAAGCAGCATGACATTAATGAATCTTGTCGCTTCAAATCGCGAAAAAATGAAGGATTGAGGATAGAGTATGTCAGAAGTTGATTCAGGTTCGAAACGAGGCGGTCGAAGTTCCAATATGGATCTTAATCTTGTGCCGTTCATCGATTTGATGAGTGTGTTGATATCGTTCCTCCTGATCACGGCGGTATGGACGCAAGTTTCGATGATTCAAATTGGAAGCTCTTTATATGGAAAAAAATCTGAAACACAGCCGGCTCAGCCACCACCGACCAATGCAGATATGGTGTTGAAAGTAGATGTTAAAACCAGCGGTTATATTTTAACAGTTGGAAAGCAGGCTTTTTCTTTGCCCCTCATTAACAATGAATATGATGAAGCCGGACTCATCGCTCAACTTCAGAGAGTAAAACAACTGTATCCAGATAAAAAAGATGCCGTTGTTGCAGTCTCTGATGATCTTGCGTATGAACGTCTGATTAAAGCCATGGACAGCCTTTTAATATCAGGATTTTCAGCTATCTCTGTAGCGACCGGAGGACCTAACTAATGGCCATTTATAAACCCGGCGAAAGACATCGCAAACATAATATTTTAAAACGAAGAAAAGGAAAAAGAGGCATCGTTGCTATGCTCTCTTTGACCGCCATGGTAGATATGTTCACGGTTCTTGTGATCTTTCTTCTGCAAAATTTTAGCGGCCAAGAGCAAATGCTTATTTTACATAAAGATCTGCAACTACCAGAAGCTAGTTCAACGAAAGATCTAAAGCCAGCCTTCGTAGTGGTTGTTACAAATAAAGAAATATTCTTAGATAAAACAGTTGTTGCCACCTTCACTGACGTTAAGACTCAAAAAGAGTGGATGATTCAAAAACTATTCGATGAAATGAAAACTGGATTGCAGCGGGCTAAGGACGAAAACAACGCTTTGATCGGAAAGAAAATTAAGGATGCGGTTGATCAAGCCGTTCAAAATCCAAAAGATGATCCTAATGGCTGGAATAAAGTGACGATCGAAGCAGATAAAAATGTTGATATTTTAACGGTTAAAAAAGTGATGTATACAGTGACAGAAGCTGGAGCCGGTGAAATTAACTTTGCAGTGACTAAAAAACTCAATGAGCCGAAAACAAATTAAGTTGTACTCATGAAGATTCCTAGTTTTAAAAATGCAATTTTTATTTTTATAGTCGTCTTTCTATTTATTGAAGTCCTTGTTATATTCCCTCAACATCTTGATGATATAGAAGCTGATTCTATTACGCCTTCCAATAAAACTGAAAATAATGAAGCCGAGCAAAAAATGGCTGGGATTCACTTGGTAGAAAGTCAAAATGGCAGTCGCGATTGGGAGCTTTTTGCAAAAGATGCGGAAGTGACACAAGCCAATGGCACTTGGCTTTTAAAAACAGTCAAAGTTCAGTTTTACAATAAAGAAGCAATTGATTTTGTAGTGACAGGTAAGTCTGGAAAAGTAGATATGAAATCAAAGGGAATGAAAATTACTGGAGAAGTTAAAATTACTTCAGCTAATGGTTATGTTTTTCAATCAGGGGAAGTTTTATACAATTCCATTAAAAGACAAATTACCAGTCAGGGTCCGATTTCAATGCAAGGCCCTAAGGATGAACAGGGGGAGGGACTTAAGGTCAGCGGCTCGCAAATGCTTGTCGATATTGATCAAAGTCGCATGTTGGTCAAAGAAAGTATTCGGGCTTCTAAAAAGCTTAAAGATAATAAAAAGTTTGAGCTTTCGAGTGGGACAGCCGAATTTAGTGGCCGAACCCATGAAGCAAAATTTCTCTCCAATGTTATCATTCATTTAGACAAGACAAAAATTGAAGGTCCTGCTGCGACATTTGTTTATGAGAAAAAGAAATCTACTTTAAAGAATATTCTTCTATCTGGAGGAGTGCGTGTTATTAATGAAGATAAATACGCCGTCAGCGAACAAATGAACCTAGATATTGCGGCCAATAAGTTTACTTTTGTTGGAAATCCCAAAGTTTATCAAAATAACGATGAGCTGAGTGGCCAACAAATTATCTTTCTTGATGGTGGAAAAAAAGTTAAAGTAGAAAATATAAAAGCAAAACTCGATGAAAATAAAAAGAAATGATGTGATATGGGCAGTTTGCTAGAAATAAAAAACATTTCTAAGGCTTTTAAAAAAAGAAAAGTTGTCGACCAAGTTTCTTTTTCTGTGCAAGCCGGACAAGTGGTAGGACTTTTAGGTCCTAATGGGGCTGGCAAAACGACATCATTTTATATGGTCGTAGGTCTAGTGACCCCCGATGCGGGAGAAATTTTATTAGACGAAAAGGTGATCACTCAAGAGCCGATGTTTCGACGTGCTCAGGTGGGCTTGAGTTATCTTGCGCAAGAACCAAGTATTTTTCGGAAGCTTTCAGTTTCGGACAATATTTCAGTAGCACTTGAAGCTCATGGTTACGACGGCGTGAGGCGTGCTGAGAGATTGGAATTATTACTTTCAGACTTTAGAATTGCCCACATTCGAGACAGTCATGGATATTCCTTGTCAGGTGGTGAGCGTCGGCGAGTTGAAATTGCAAGAGCCCTTGCGGGGTCGCCTAAGTTCCTTTTGCTTGATGAACCTTTTGCGGGCATTGATCCTATTGCGGTAGGAGATATTCAAAATATTATACGAGATCTTAAGGCTAAAGGTATAGGGGTCCTGATCACAGATCATAATGTCCGTGAGACTTTGGGGATTTGTGACTATGCTTATATTTTGAAGGATGGTAAAATTCAAGTGAGTGGTAGTTCACAGGAAATCACTCAAAGCGAATTGGCCCGTAAGTTTTACTTGGGCGAAAACTTTAAACTGTAGAGGATATAACAAATGGCTTTGCGCCAAACAATGAATCTCAGCCAAAATCTGGTGATCACGCCGCAGCTGCAGCAAGCGATCAAGCTTCTGCAAATGTCGCGTATGGAACTAGAAAATGCGGTTCATGCAGAGCTTCAAGAAAATCCTATTCTGGAAGAATCTCAAGACCTTAAAGAAGAAGATTTAAAACGTATCAAAGAAGCGGCCGAAGTTATAGATCCAGCCGGTCCCGATCAAACCGCTCAAGATCCACAAAAACAGGATGAATTTGAGTGGGAAAATTACTTTGAAGCCAATATGAAACCTCCTCGTGAGGGAATGTCTGGCAGCGAAGAAATTATGAATTATGAAAACTCCATTACAACCACTGAAACCTTGCATGAGCATTTATCATGGCAGGCTAAAATGAATGGTTTTAGTGAGTATGAGCAAAACGTCGCAGAGATTATAATTAGTTACATCGACGATGATGGATATTTAAAAACTCCTCTAGATACCATCGGCCAAGAAGAAAATATTCCGATTGAAGATCTTGAAGATACGCTCAGTCTTATTCATGAATTTGATCCTCCAGGGGTCGGAGCTCGTGATTTAAAAGAATGCCTTTTAGTTCAAGCCGTTCACTTAGAAGAAGACACAAAAGATCTTGTTGATTTGATTAATAATCATTTGAAAGATTTAGAAAAGAAAAACTACGAAGCCATTGCTAAAACGACAAATAAAGATATCGCTGAAGTTATAGAAATGTGCAAAATTATTTATTCGATGGAGCCAAAACCGGGACGCTCTTTCTTGCCGCAAGACACGCATTATGTCAGTCCCGATGTTTATGTTTATAAAGTGGGAGATGACTTTAGTGTGTCTCTTAATGAAGACGGACTTCCACGATTAAAAATTTCAAATTTTTATAAAAATATGCTGACCAAGGGAGCCGGAGCCAATAAAAAAGAAACAGATTATATTCAAGAAAAATTAAAGTCAGCGGTTTGGTTGATTAAATCAATTCACCAAAGACAAAGAACAATTTATAAAGTAGCTGAAAGTATTGTAAAACATCAGCGGGAATTTTTTGAAAAAGGTTCTGCTTTTTTAAAGCCAATGGTTTTACGTGATATTGCAAATGATATTGGAATGCATGAATCCACTGTCAGTCGAGTGACCACATCTAAATACATGCATACTCCCCAAGGTATTTACGAATTAAAATATTTTTTCAACTCTGGCATTACATCTTCAGATGGACATGATTTAGCCAGCGAATCAGTCAAATTAAAAATTAAAGATCTTGTTAGCAAAGAGGACCTTAAAATTCCTTTATCAGATCAAAAAATCGCTGAATTATTAGCTAAAGAAGGTATTCAAATTGCTCGGCGAACAGTCGCTAAATATCGTGAAATGTTAAAAATATTACCCTCTTCCCAGCGTAAAAAATTCTTTTAATGGCTAGAGTTTCTGTTCTCATCGCAAGTTCTGTAGAAATTAAAAGATCTTTGTTGCCAGCGCAAAGCGGACCCCATCAAATTTCTGTTATTTATACTGGACTAGGAAAAATTCGAGCCTGCCTTGCTGCCTACGAGGGCCTTAGGGCGACGCCGTCTGAATTGGCCATCAATCTGGGAACTTGTGGTAGTCATACGATTCCGTTGGGTACTGTTGTTGAAGTGAGTTCTTATGTAGAAAGAGATGTGGATTTGTCGGTCGCTGGATTTCAACCAGGATTTTTTCCAGGTGTTGAGGGGAAAATTATAAGTTCGAAAAAGTATTTAAAGAACTTACCACAGGCTATCTGTGGAACGGGAGATCGAATAGATTTGCAACCACCAAGAGTTATTTGTGACGTGTATGATATGGAAGCTTTTGCTCTAGCTTTTGTGTGTCAAAAATTAGGAGTGCCTTTTGTGAGTCTTAAGTTTGTCTCTGATTCTTCACAAAAAAGTGTTGCTGCAGAATGGAAAAATAATTTAGCAAAAGCACAAGAATCTCTTTTAATTCAGCTGCAGGAAATTATAAATAGTATTCCCTGATCCTTGGTCTGTAGAAAGACTTAAATATTGAGATTAGGTTCATTTTGTAGCATTGTTCTTTGAGGAGGATTTCAAATGTGTAAAAAGTTATTGATTATTTCAGGGTTGTTTTTTAGTTCTCATCTTATGGCTGCGGAAGCGACTTTTGATGTTCGTTTAGTTCCAGCCGGTGACTTCACTGGTAAAACCAGCGATGTCAGTGGTTTTGCAACATTGGTAGGAAGTAAAGTCAAAGCAGACAATATTAAAGTCAGTCTAAAAAATTTAAAAACAGGTGTGGATCTTCGTGATACGCATACGCGTAAACATCTTGATACGACCAAGTTTCCTGATGCTGTTTTAGTGAGCGCCGAAGGTGAAAATGGAGTGGGAACTGGCCTGTTAAAAATAAGAGGAATCGAGAAAAAAATCAGTGGCACCTACAAAATAGTAGCTCAAGAATTAGCAGCTCAGTTCAAAATTAATTTGAGCGATTTTAAAATCACTGGAATTAAATATATGGGCATTGGTGTTGATGATGAAGTCGTTTTAAATGTTAAAGTTCCAACACGTCCTGGAAAATAAATAATATAGGTTACTAAATGCAAAAAACAGTTCAGTTTTTAATAATAATAATAATAATAATAATGATGGTGGGTTGTGGGCGTAATCCCTACAACTCATCGACGTCTGATGCCTTGAAATACGGATCTAATGTTACAGGGAGTTCAAATTTTTTAGCGGCTCGAACTGTAATGTTAAACAGTTGTTTTGCATGTCATGGATCTTGGTCTTCTTGGAATGAGGCTCAGTTTATTTCAAATGGTCGCATTGTTGCCACCAGTCTTGATAACTCAATTCTTTACACTCGGATCAGAGGTAATAGCACTAGTTTTGTCGGAGATATGCCAGTCTCAGGTAGTATTTCAAGCGAGGATATCGTCGCTATAAAAACTTGGATTCTTGGAATTTAATTAATAACTAGAAATAATAAGATGTGCCCATGCGCCATGCCAGTGAGGGGCCTGTGTTATAAGTTCCGAAAGCTTGAATGATCTCCCATTGGCCATCAAGTCGCCAACGTGTGTCCAAGAATCCTCCCATCATAAGACTCCCGGCTTTATCTACATTGAATCCGTTTGAGGTAGGCCAGTTGGTGATAGTGTAAAGCGCGCAGGCTAAAATCCCCGCATCAAATCTTGGGTTGATCCTGAGAAAAATACGACTATTGAAGCGGGCAATTTCTAAGGGCACACGCTTCGAGTAATAAGTCGTAGTATCAGTAGCATCTCCTGAAACAGCAAAGCCATGAACCCATCCGGCCCCAACGCCCCAACCCCAACTAGATCTTAATTTATTATATTCGTAGGTTAAACCTATTCCATAAAGCAAAGCTTTTGTCTGAAAAGGTGTCCCACCTGTAATTTTAATGTTTTCAAACCAACTATTATAATCGAGAGCGATCCCGTGCCTGGTTGCAAAGCGATTGGCTTTTACAACAGGTTTCTGTAATGCTGATACGACGAGTGTAGTAGGGGCGGTGGGTGTAGCAGGAGCAACGGCTGATTTTTTAGCAGGAGCTGCCATTGTTTTTTTAACTGTTTTTTGCTTTGCTTGAGCCGAAGCCCCTATCATCAATATTGTCAGTAACCACGGTTGTATCATATATCCTCACAAAGCCAAATGAAGTTGAAGTTGGGCTTGCCACTGATCTGCACTAACTCCAGAATCTGACTGCGACCTTGAGTTAATTAAAGTGGATCGAACTTCAAATCGTGGAGCAGGAAACATTAAAAATCCAAAGGCCCATTTGATTTGATCCGCGCTGACCGCACTGGCTGTTTTATTAAAATATTCGATTTGTGACATAAAAAAATAACCCCGAGTTAAATGAGCAAGTCCTTCGATAAATGCATAAGCACCAAGAACTGATTGTCCGCCCTTAGGTTGATCCTGAATCAAGCCGCCTTCAGTCAGTAAGCTATTCCCTTCGCCAAATCCAATTTTTGAATGAAGCTCAGCGCGAAACCATTTTAAATAATTGTTCTCTGAAACTAAAAGGGCGCCACCAATGCGATGCTTTTCACCAAGATCTTTTTCTAGCATAAAGGAGCCACCTTTCTGTCGCAAATCAGCTGCTTGAGTTAAATCTCCTATAAAAGGATTTAAAGTAAACTCCCAAGTTGGAATTACATACATAATCATGGCTCCATGCGATTGATCATTCATTGCAAGCCCTGTTTTTTGACGACTGAAAGCCGTATGATCATTTGTTCTAATTCCGAAAACTTTATCCATAAATCCCAAATAAATAAGCCACGATCGTGTCGGGTTCCATCGTAAATAATGTTCTCTTGAAATCACATTGCCAGGTTTTTCGATAGGACCGGTTGTTGTTTCTAAAGATCTTGGAGTTGGCTGATACCCAAAGGTTGCAACTGCCACCCATTTTTGAGCGTCATCAAATAAAATAGCGTTGCTAAAGTCTGCCTGCATGGGGAAAGCTCGTGTTTTAGAGCTTTTACTTCCAGGATCAGACTGAAACCATAGACCTCTGAATTTAATTCCAGGTCGATACCAATTAGGCAGAAATGATTGCCCTGGAAAACTTGATCGCTCGCCGAGTTCATCAGCTGTTACTTTATCACTGTAAAAAGAGCGAGAAGCCACTTCTGCGGCAAACAAGGCTTTGCCATAATCATTTAAGGCTCCACTGCCTTGAGCATTGTAATGACAAGTCACACAGGATTTATAAGCATAACCGATAAACGCAGGATAAGACCAGCACGGTAATACGGCGAAAAATAAACTGAGGAAAATAAAAACTTTATTCATGATTAATAGAGAATAATTAGAATTAAATGAGTTGGTATGAGTAAAAAGTATTTCTCTCCCTTAGTCCTGTTTTATGAGTATCATTATGTTGTTTCTTGTTTTGAAATGACTGAAACTAGAGGAGATGAAATTAATTCTGTCACTTTTATTATTTCTCTGTATAAAAGTTTCTTTTGCTCAAGCCGCAACTATTACTAAATTAAAAGGAACAAAAGTTCTAGTTGCCACGGAAGGCAGTGATTTAAAAATAAATGAGCAGTATTTTGGCGTCAACTCAGCTGGAAAAAAAAGAACTCTATTGCGGATCACTGCCATCAAAGGACAACAAGGAATTGCTGAAGTTTTAAAAGGCAATCCAGAAGTTGGTCTTACTTTATTTCCCGTTTCAGGATCCAAGAAAAAATCTGAGATTACAAATCAAGTCAGTTCTTCATCAAAGCTCAGTCACATGGGCATCTTAGGCTCATATCTTATGAATAAAATGACTGTTAAATTTAGTATCAATGGAACCGAATACTCGACGGCGATGGCAGGTACAGGCTTTGGCTTACTGGGGTATTATGATTATGATCTTAGCAGCCGATTTCAGCTTCGTGGACTGGGTGGTATTGAGCAATTTCAAGTGGCAGAAGCTTGCACGACGCTGGCCGCCTGTAATTCGAATATCACTTATCTTTCTGGCTACGGTCTTGGAAAGTATAATTTCATCAAGGGACCAACTTCGGCATGGGTCGGTGGAGGACTTGGATTTCTTTATGCGCTTTCTAAGTCCAGCACTGTTCTTGATAGCAGTTTAATCACTTCAACCTACACGATCACCTTAAGCGGTGGAGTTGATTTTAATATGGGCGACAAAAATTATCTCCCGGTTGTTTTTGATTACTCAATATTTCCAAGTTCGGCATCTGTCACTGCAAGCTATATGGCCCTCAGAGTTGGTTGGGGCTGGCGTTAGATTTTATGCTTTTCCAAAAAGGAATTAAGTTCCTCTCATCGTTGAAATTAGCAGTCATTGTGATGGTTTCAATTTGCACTTTGGTAGCCATTGGAACCATCGTTGAATCTAAATATGATGCTGATATTGCAAATAAATTAGTTTATCGAACTTTTTGGATGTGGTCGGTGTTATCCCTCTTGGCGATTAATTTATCGGCGGTCATGTTCAGTCGTTGGCCTTGGAAAAAACGGCACATGGCTTTTGTAAGTGCTCATATTGGAATTTTATTATTGCTCTTAGGCTCTTGGCTGACTCAGCGTTGGGGCCTTGATGGCAGCATGCGAGTAGAAATAAATAAATCAGGTCAGGTTGTCGTCACCGGAAAAACAGAACTCAGTCTTTTCTCAGAAGATCAAGAATCGAAGCTACGCCCGCTTTTTAAAAAAAATGTCGATTTCTTTTTAAACCAACCTCGGCAAGAAACCCCGTTTATTTTATCAACTGGGTTTTTTGATATTCAAGTCATTGATTATAAAAATTATGTTATTCCTCAGGTTAAAATTGTTTCTACTGAGGATAAAACAGCAGGAGCTGGTCTTCGATATCAATTGTTTAATTCACGAGTGAATCATATTGATTGGATTCTGCAAAATTATCAGGCTGAAATGGTCACTCAAAACTTAGGCCCCGCTCAAGTTATTCTTGCGCCTGCGTCGGTTGAGCTTTCGGCGCGAAACGCAATCCTTCTTAATCCCATGGGAGAAAAAATTCAGTATAAAGTTTTTCATAAAAATTCATCAGCTCCGTACAGTCAGGGAACACTTCGCGAGGGCGAAGTAATTTCTTTGGGCTGGATGGATTTAAGACTTAAAATTTTGCGCTTTTTTAATCAAGCCGAATCTCGATGGGACATTCAAGAGAAAGAACGACCTACACCACTGACAGTCTCGGCGATCAAAGTTAAATATTTAGATCAAGAAAAATGGATGGTCTTAAATGACACGATGAAAATTGAACACGAAGGAAAAAATTTTCGTTTGGTTTATGCCCAAGAGCGATTGCCATTAGATTTTTCAATTCAATTAAAAAAGTTTGAAATCGAAAGATATCAAGGCACTCGAAAAGCGGCAGAATATAAAAGTTTAGTTGAAGTGAAGGGTGAGGGTCAGCATCTTATCAGTATGAATGAGCCTTTAAAAATGAAGGGCCTCTTGGTATATCAAGCCAGTTTTGAAGAAGATGCTCGAGGCGAGCCAACGGCCAGTGTGTTCTCAATTAATTATGACCCAGGGCGATGGTTGAAATATCTAGGTTCTTTGCTCATGTCCCTAGGCATCATTCTTCTGTTTTATTTTAAGAAAATCTAGGCAGGAACTATCTCAATCTCATGTTGAGACAGCTCAAAATTTAGTTTTTATTTTCTAAATCAATTTCTAACTCATTTTTCCTAAGTCATTGGCCGATAGGTCTTTAGTCTAGTTAAAAAGGAGACCTTGTTCATGAGACTTAAGCACGCTTTTCGCCACCTTGATGTTTCGACCGCTGTGACCAATTACACTCAGACGCGGGTGATGGAAATTTCACGTTTTTTGCTGAAGGAGGGAGATGGATCCGTTCATTACAGTAAAATGAACCATGCCTTCTGTGTTGAAATAAGTATTAACACCCCACACAAGTATTTTAAGGCATCGGCCGAAAGTGAAGACATTTACGCAGCTGTGGATGAGGTGGTTGCCAAGCTTGAACGCCAGTTGCTAAAAACCAAAAAAGCTATTAAGAATCACAAGCGCCCTGAGCTCTCAAGAGTTGGTCGAATGAAGCAGATCAATCGGCAATTAGAATATGTCACTCGGCTTAAAAAAGTCGCCTAATTAAGATTTCGCATTGATGAATCTCCCCCGAAGGCCATGGGTTCTTCGGGGTTTTTATTTGACCCCATAACCCCTTTTTGTTAGTTTCTCAGGCATTCTTAACGAATTAAATCGCCAACTTTTTTGAAGCTTAAGCCAAAGGGTTATCATGAAAAATTACTTGTTTACGAGTGAATCTGTTTCTGAAGGCCATCCAGATAAAATGGCTGATCAAATTTCCGACGCTGTCCTTGATGCTATTTTAGCTCAAGATCCAAAAGGTCGTGTTGCCTGCGAAACAATGCTGACAACAGGTCTGATTGCCGTCGCCGGAGAAATCAGCACCTCAGCTAAAATTAACATTGGTGATATCGCACGCGAAACTGTCAAAAAAATTGGCTATGATCATTCCGATAAGGGCTTTGATTATAAAACTTGTGGTGTGATCGTAGCTGTTGGTCAACAAAGTGCTGATATCGGCATGGGAGTTAAAGAAACCCTCAGTGATGAGCAAGGCGCTGGTGATCAGGGTTTGATGTTTGGTTATGCGGTGAATGAAACTCCAGAACTCATGCCCTTATCAATTTCAATGTCTCATAAATTAGTGAAGGAATTATCGACACTTCGAAAGTCCAATAAAGTGAACTGGCTCCGCCCGGATGCTAAATCCCAAGTGACTGTACAATATGAAAATGGCGTTCCAAAAAGAATTGATACAGTGGTGATTTCGACTCAACATGCAGAGTCCGTACAGCTTAAAGAAATTCAAGAATTTATTCAGGAAGAACTGATTAAAAAAGTAATTCCAGCGCAGTGGATTGATAGCAAAACTAAATATCATATCAACCCAACCGGTCGATTTGTGACTGGTGGACCTATGGGTGATGCGGGGCTCACGGGTCGTAAAATTATAGTTGATACTTACGGCGGCCATGGGGCCCACGGCGGCGGAGCTTTTTCTGGTAAGGATCCATCTAAAGTCGACAGATCTGCGGCTTATGCAGCTCGACATATTGCTAAAAATATTGTTTCAGCAGGATTAGCAGACCGTTGTTTAGTGCAAGTAGCTTATGCGATCGGTGTCGCAGAGCCTGTCAGTATCACCGTGAATGATTTTGGTACAAGCAAGTTAGGTCCTGAAAATTTAGAAAAAGCGATTCGTGAATTATGGAGTTTAAAGCCGGCTCGAATTACAAAAGATTTTGATTTATTGCGACCAATTTATTCTTTAACTGCAGCCTACGGACACTTTGGTCGACACGAAGAAAGCTTCACTTGGGAGCGCCTGAATAAAGTTGAGCAATTGAAAGATTTGGCTAAAAAACTTTAATGGATCCTAAATTAATTCGAAACTTTTCAATCATTGCGCATATCGATCACGGTAAATCAACCCTCGCTGATGCGCTTTTAGATGTCACTGGCGCGCTTTCGCACCGAGAGCAAAAAGCTCAGTTTTTAGATAATATGGAGCTTGAGCGAGAACGTGGAATTACCATTAAAGCTCAAACCGTCGCTTTGAAATATAAAGCCAAGGATGGGAACGAATATTTATTTAATCTCATTGATACTCCAGGGCATGTAGATTTTAGCTACGAAGTTTCGCGATCCTTGGCCGCTTGCGAAGGGGCTCTGCTGATCGTTGATGCCGCTCAAGGGGTGGAAGCTCAAACCTTAGCCAATGTGTATTTGGCGATGCAAAATAATCTAGAAATTATTCCGGTCTTAAATAAAATCGATCTCCCCTCGGCTGATCCCGAAGGCGTGCGAAAACAAATCGAAGATACCATCGGGCTTGATTGCACGGGAATTATTCATGCAAGCGCCAAAGAGCGAAAAGGCATCCCAGAAATTTTAGAAGCCATTGTTGAAAAAATTCCGCCCCCCAATGCGGATCGATCTCTTCCTTTAAGAGCATTAATTTTTGATTCCTGGTTTGATCCTTATCAAGGAGTCGTAGTCCTTTTAAGATTGGTGGATGGGGCTTTAAAAGTAAAAGATCGTATTAAATTTATGGTCACTGACCGGGATTATGAAGTCTTAAAAGTAGGACGCTTTGCTCCCGTTGCCATTTATGGAGATGCTTTAGAGGCCGGAGAAGTGGGATTTATTATTTGTGGAATTAAAGATATCCGTGATGTCAAAGTTGGTGACACGGTCACCACATACAAAGGCGGAGCCACTGTCTCTTTGCCTGGTTTTCAAAAAATAAAGCCCATGGTTTTCGCTGGAATTTTTCCCATCGATGCGACAGATTACGAAAATTTAAAAGATGCTCTTGATAAACTCGCTTTAAATGACTCGAGTCTTACTTTTGAAACGGAAAAATCAGCTGCTTTAGGATTTGGTTATCGTTGTGGATTTTTGGGTCTTCTTCATATGGAAATTGTCCAAGAACGACTTGAGCGAGAATTTAATTTAAATCTTATTACCACAGCGCCAACAGTTGTTTACAAAATCTACAAAACCGATGGCACGGAAATGTATCTAGAAAATCCATCTCAAATGCCAGTCGAAACAGCCATTCTAAAAATGGAAGAGCCTTATGTGAAGGTGACAATCCATACTCCAACAGATTATATCGGCAGTATTTTAAAGCTTTGTGAAGACAAACGCGGGACGCAAATCAAAATGGACTATGTCACTGAAAAAAAGGTGATCATAGAGTACAAACTTCCCATGAATGAAATGGTCATGGATTTTTATGACCGATTAAAATCAATTTCTAAAGGTTATGCGTCTTTGGAATACGAATTCATGTCTTTTGAGGAATCTGACCTTGTAAAAATGGATATTCTTATCAATGGGGAAGCCATCGATGCGCTCTCACTTGTGGTCCACAGATCTAAATCAATGACCCGCGGACGCCTTTTGACTGAAAAAATGAAAGAGCTCATTCCCCGTCAGCAGTATCAAGTCGCCATCCAAGCAACCATCGGCGCAAAGATTGTTGCTCGCGAAACACTAGGTGCCTTGCGAAAGGATGTGACTGCCAAGTGTTATGGTGGTGACATCAGTCGTAAACGAAAACTTCTAGAGCGTCAAAAAGAGGGTAAAAAAAGAATGAAGCAAATCGGAACTGTCGATGTTCCGCAAGAAGCTTTTTTGGCTATTTTGAAGGTGGAGGAATAAGTGGGTAAATACAGTAATTGGAATCTGAAAAGTCGGGATTTTTGGAAAGAAGGTTGGGGATCTTTATTTCTTGCAGTTTTTGCCGCGTTCACGATTCGCTGGGCTTTGATTGAGGCCTATGTCATTCCATCAGGAAGTATGCTTCCGACACTTCAAATTCATGATCATATTTTTGTAAATAAATTAGCTTATGGAATTCGTTTTCCTTTTAGCGAGACATGGATCGCTAAATGGGCTGAACCTAAACGTGGTGACGTGATTGTTTTTAAATTTCCATTAGATATGAGCACTAATTTTATTAAACGGGTGGTGGGTCTTCCGGGCGATAAAATTTATTATGAGCGCGGAACTCTTTACGTTAATGATAAGCCAATGGAAAAAAAGGCTCCTGTGACTGACATTGATTATAAATGGCTGCGCGATGCCGATTTTAATAGCGAAGGTCGCTACAAAGACGCCATTGATAACTATGTGCACTTTACGGAACAACTTGAAGATAAAGAACACGATATTTTACTAAGGAAGGGTCAAGGAAATGATATTTTTGGACCTGAAATCGTGAAAGAAGATCAATTATTTATGATGGGTGATAATCGTGACAATTCGCGAGATGGTCGTGAATGGGGTTTCCTTCCAAGATCTTATATTTTAGGCCGAGCTAGCTTTGTCTGGTTGAGTTGTGAAGAAACGATTCCCTTTTTGTCGATGGTTTGTAATCCATTGACGATTCGGTGGGGACGCTTTTTTCGTGGCGTCAATTAACTCATGACAAAACGTGGCCTGAAGTCCACCTGGGGTCAGGCCCTCATAAGTTTTATATTTCCAATTATTTTAATCTTAGGTTTCAGATGGGTTTTATTTGAACCCTTTGTCATTCCATCAAGCAGCATGGTGCCGAATCTTTTAGTTCATGATCATATTCTTGTTTTGAAATCGTCTTTAGGTTTGCGATTACCCTTCAGTGAGTTTTGGCTGCTGCACTGGTCTTCGCCAAAACGAGGCGATGTTATGGTTTTTAAATATCCTGAAAATCCAAATGTTTATTATATCAAAAGACTGATCGGGATTCCTGGAGATAAAATCGAAGTCGATGATGGTCGAATCAGCGTGAATGGCGAAGAGTGGTCAGCTTCAGCGGCCAAACCTCAATCGGATGATGAAATGGAGTTTTCATATTTTATGGAAAACTCAGGATTAGAAAGTCATCGCATTCGTTTTTA
Source organism: Pseudobdellovibrionaceae bacterium (assembly GCA_043720615.1). GTDB lineage: Bacteria > Bdellovibrionota > Bdellovibrionia > Bdellovibrionales > Bdellovibrionaceae > JAYWDA01. Next base: position 93,848 of record JAYSSI010000017.1, read on the forward strand.
TAAAGATAAAAACTCCTTACAAGAAAAAAAAATCTACGAAGTCCCACCTGAGCATTTCTTTTTTATGGGGGATAATCGAGATCAATCCAACGATGGGCGAGTTTGGGGATATGTTCCAGAGCGATATTTAATAGGTCATGCTTGGGTGATTTGGCTCAGTTGTGAAAATACCTTAGTTTCGGCTCCCTATATTTGTGATTTTTCCACATTACGAACAAACCGAATGTTTCAAAAGGTTCCGTAAATTTGTTCATGGGTGGAATTGTTTGACCTAACAAGCCCTTAACCAGTTAAAATGTAAATCTATGAAGATCTTAAAAGGCTGGAAAGAATTGGCTTGTGTTGTGGTGTTGGCGGCCCTTTGTGCCTTCGTCGTACGCCACTTCTTCTTGGCCCCCTTCCAAGTTCCATCGGGATCTATGCAACCAGCTTTAAAACCAGGTGATTTTATTTTTGTTTCACAAATTGCCTACGGATTTTACATCCCAGGCTCGGGTAAATGGGCACCCCTAGAGCCTCGGCGCGGAGATATTGTTACTTACTATTATAATAGTAAGAAGGAAGCTCCGTACGTTAAAAGGGTGATCGGAATTGCGGGTGACAATATAGAGATCAAAAATAATCGCTTGGTCATTAATGGAAATTCCGCCTCTTATACTTTATTAGACAATAAAGCGGACAACCCAAATCCAGATCTATTTGATCTTTATGAAGAAAAAGTGGGAAATTTAACCTGGCGTGTGATTTTTCAAAAAAATAAAATTGGAAAATCGAATCCTATTTTTCGATCTTTAGTAGTTCCACCGGGCGAAGTTTTTTTGCTCGGGGATAATCGAGATGTCAGTGATGATTCCCGCTACTGGGGCACTGTTCCAAGTGATCAGATTTTTGGCCGAGTTTCTTTGATTTGGTTATCTCTTGATCGTCAGCAACCCTGGGCTGGAAACCGTTTTCCCTCGATGCGTTGGGAACGAATATTGGTCCGAGTTTATTGACAGGTATCTGAATTCTCCGATAGCTTAATGTTCAATGCCCCACCTCAAAGGTCTACTTGATCTTAAAGACGTAAAAAAAGAAAAAATCCTCAGTCTTTTTCAATTGGCAAAGAGCTTAAAGATGGAAAAGTCGACCTCTTTGCAGGGGCGCGGTTCCGCCATTTTACTTTTTCTTGAGCCTAGCACCCGAACAAGAGTCAGTTTTGAAGTGGCCTGTCAGCGCGAAGGTTATCACGCCGTTGTCATTCAAGGAAAAGCAGCGACAAGCTTAGAAAAAGAAGAGACCCTCGAAGATACTTTTTTAAACTTGGCGGCTATGGATCCTGCTGTTCTAGTTGTGCGAGCCGGTGATGACTACAGTTTGACCGAGTTTTCCAGTGAGTTTAAAGTTCCTGTGATCAATGCCGGATGGGGTGTTATTGGGCACCCGACACAGGCCTTACTGGATGCTTTCACTCTTTTTGAAAAATGGCCGAGCTTATCGGGAAAAAAACTTTTACTGATTGGCGATATCGCTCACAGCCGCGTGGCTCAATCTCATTTCGAGCTGGCTTCAATTTTAGGTTATGAAATAAAAGTTTTTGCTCCGCCATCCCTTTTGCCAAAAAACCTAAAAATTTCTAATTTCTCTGAAATTCAACAGGGACTTCAGTGGTGCGATGTAGTGATGGCTCTTCGCACCCAAAAAGAACGACATGTAAGTGAATTCACTGCTGAAAACTTTAACTCAAACTGGGGTCTTCATTTGCAGAATATTAAAGCGTTAGCAAAAGATGCTTTTATTATGCACCCAGGGCCGGTTAACTGGGGTCTTGAGCTTTCCCCGGAAATCAAATCAGACTCTCGTTCAATTATACTTGAACAAGTTCGATGTGGAGTTTACGTTCGACAAGCTTTATTACGAATGTGTCGGGAGGGAACTTGGTAAACGGTCATCTTGTTCTAGAGACAGGGGAAGTCTTTTCTGGAAAACTTTCTTCAACTGCTGAACGTGCAGGTGAAGTGGTTTTTAATACCTCGCATGCGGGCTATGAAGAAATAGCTACTGACGCTTCCTATTTCAGTCAGATCGTCGTTATGACTGCTCCAATGCAGGGAAACTACGGAGTGGATGATAAAGTATGGGAATCAAATCGCCTTTGGATTGAAGGTTTTGTCTGCCTTCAAATTCAAAACTCGATACGAGATATTTCGTGGCAGAATCGATTGAAAGAACAAAAAATTCCCCTTCTTAGTGACATTGATACGCGAAAATTAGTTCTTAGACTGCGCCAGGGAACTCCTTGGGGTGCCATCGTTGTAGCCTCAACAGCAGAAGAAGCAAAAGAGCGAGCTCGTGCTTTGATCAACGAGAAGAAAAAAATTGATAAAGACTGGGTTTTTCAAGTTTCTCGGAAAGAGGCTGAAGTTCGCAAAGGAACAAATCCTCGCGGGCCTAAAATGGCCGTATTAGATTTCGGCAGTAAAGAAAATATTTTACGAGAGTTAGCTCACTTTTGCTCTGAATTTAAAATTTTCAATTCAAGAACTTCTGCCGCCGAAATTTTAAGTTACAAAGCTCATGGAGTGATGCTGACCAATGGCCCCGGGGATCCCGGTGATGTGCAAGTGGCCGTTGAAGCTGTGCAAAACCTTTTAGGTAAAACACCTATTTTTGGTATTTGCATGGGTCATCAAATTTTAGGACTCGCTTTGGGTGCTAAAACTTACAAATTAAAATTTGGACATCGCGGAGCCAATCATCCCATCAAAGATGTTCTGCTAAATAAAATTTATATGAGCAGTCAGAATCATGGCTATGCTGTGGATGAAAAAACATTGCCCGCTGATGTCAAGGTCACGCAAATAAACCTGAATGACCAAACTGTCGCAGGCTTTTTTAGTGAAAAAAGAAAATGCTTAGGAATTCAGTATCATCCTGAAAGCTGTCCAGGGCCGCATGAAGGTCGCGAACTTTTCAAGTTCTTTCTTGAAAGGGTTTTGCTGTGAATGAATTTGAAAAACTGATTGGGAAAATTCTTCAGCAGTTTGCTGGCGAGACAATGAAAGATGAGCTTGCCATGGCCAAAAAGCAATTTTTTGGCAATGTCGCAATTTCAGAAGAAAGTTCCGAGCAGTTTGAAATGCGTATGGCGCAGTTTTACGACTGGTATTTTTTCACGCGCGCTTTAAGTGGGTATGGGCAAACCCCGTTGCAGTCATGTTTTATGGCCCGAGAGCTGCGCTTTTCAGATCAAGAAAAACATCTGCTCGAGGCTTTGAAAAAAAATGTACACTCCTTATTTCAATTTATTAAAATTAAAGATCAAGACATCACGATTAAGGATTTATTCAAGGGTGAAAAATTAATCGTAAAAAAATCTCCTTGGATTTATGGATTTGAAGCGGACGAGTTTTTTGAGGCCCGCTTGATTCCGGTGGGAGAAACATATGTTTTCACACGGGGACTTTGTTTTCATCCTCAAAGTGCTTCGTCCTATATTCTTACAGAAATTAAATCTCATAAAAAAGATCCTGATATGAATCCAGCTGATTTTATTTTGAGACTGATTAAAATGCGTTACAAATTTGAACAGTACAAACATCTTCAGCCAGATATGATTTACTCAAATGACAGTAAACTATTAACTCGTTGATTTGAATTTGAGGGGGACTATGCCTCGCCGTCAGGACATCAAAAAAGTTTTAATCATTGGCAGTGGGCCTATTGTTATAGGCCAAGCCTGCGAATTTGATTACTCCGGAACTCAAGCTTGTAAAGCCTTGATGAAAGAGGGACTTGAAGTCATCCTTGTGAATTCAAATCCAGCAACGATCATGACGGATCCCGATATCGCGACTCGAGTTTACGTTGAGCCTTTGAAAGTAGAATTTTTAGAAAAAATTATTGAACTTGAGCGACCTGATTCTGTGATCCCAACATTAGGCGGGCAAACTGCTTTAAATTTGGCATTGCAACTTCATGGTGATGGAATTTTACAAAAATATAATGTGCGATTATTGGGGGCCACGCCCGAAGTGATAAGGGCTGCCGAAGATCGTGAAACATTCCGAGGTATTTTAGATAAAGTCGGTGCCAAATATCCTGCCAGTTTTTTAATTAGAAATTTTGAAGACGGTCTGACGGCTGGCGATGAGTTAGGATATCCTCTGATTCTTCGGCCGAACTATACTTTAGGCGGCGGCGGGGGCGGGATTGCTTACACTCCTGATGATTATAAAAGTATGCTTGTTCAAGCTTTGCATGAAAGCCCCACTTCAGAAGTTTTAGTGGAAGCTAGCATTTTAGGTTGGAAGGAATTTGAGTTAGAAGTGATGCGAGATAACGCCGGCACATTTGTCGTCGTTTGTTCCATTGAAAATTTCGATCCTTGTGGTGTCCACACTGGCGATAGTATTACAGTGGCGCCCCATTTAACATTACCTGATTGTGAATATCAGGCAATGCGCGACGAAGCCTGCAAAATTTTAAATGAAGTCGGCGTTGAAACTGGCGGAGCTAACATTCAATTTGCGACTCATCCTGTAACCAATGAGCGAGTGGTGATTGAAATGAATCCGCGAGTCAGTCGCTCTTCGGCATTAGCTAGTAAAGCTACAGGATTTCCGATTGCTAAAATTGCAGCACTTTTGGCCGTTGGATACACATTAGATGAAATTCAAAACGATATCACTAAGACGACGCCATCTTGCTATGAGCCCGCGCTTGATTACGTTGTCACAAAAATTCCAAGATTTGCTTTTGAAAAATTTCTTGGGGCCAAAGATTTACTCACCACTCAAATGAAAAGTGTGGGTGAGGTCATGGGCATTGGACGAACATTCCAAGAATCTTTAATGAAAGCTTTGGCTTCATTGGAAATGCACCCCGAAGCTATTCCTGAAGTTAATTATGCGGTGGACAGAGTTTCGTATCCAAATAGTCAAAGAATTTGGCATATTTTTCAAGCTTTCAGACTTGGAAAGTCCGTGAGCGAAATTAATGAACTTACAGGAATTACACCTTGGTTTTTAGAACAAATTGAAGGGCTGATTTCTTTTGAAAAACAATTTGTCACCCTTTACAAACAAGATCCTATAGATGCTTTAAGACAGGGAAAACGCAAAGGCTTTTCCGATGCAAGGCTCGCTAAGATTTTGAGTGCCACGTCTGAGGTCAATGAAGAGAGTATACGACTTCAACGAGAAAGAGCTAAAATTTTTCCAGGCTACGCGCAAGTTGACACTTGCGCAGGAGAGTTTGCCTCTGCCACTCCTTATTTTTATTCATCTTACTGGTTAGAGTCAGTGCCACTTCCTGATTTTAAAAACAGTGTTGCCATTATTGGCAGTGGACCGAATCGAATTGGCCAAGGTATCGAGTTTGATTACAGCTGTGTCCGCGGCGTAAAAGCTTTTCAGAAGTCTGGCAAAAAAGTCGCCATGATTAATTCAAATCCTGAAACTGTGTCGACCGATTACGACACTTCAGACATTTTATTTTTTGAACCTTTGACGGCAGAAAGTTTAATAGAAGTTTTCCGATTTGTTGAACCCTCTGGATTTGTTTCTCAGTTGGGAGGACAAACTCCCATTACGTTAGCACCTTTTTTAGTCAAAGCAGGATACAAACTTTTAGGCTCAACTTTGGAATCAATTGATCTTGCAGAAGATCGCGCTCAGTTTTCAAAAATATGCAAAGAACTTGATTTTAAAATTCCTCATTCGACGATGGCCGGAAATTATAAAGAAGCCCTTAAAGCCGAAACTTTGATTGGGTTTCCAATGATTTTAAGACCTAGCTATGTTCTTGGCGGTCGTCGTATGGAAGTCGTTGAAAATTCCGAAGAACTTAAGTCCTACTTTGACCGTTATCACGAATTTTTCTCTCATGAGAAACCTTGCTTAATGGATCAATTTTTAGAAGGGGCTCTAGAAGTTGATGTCGATTTAGTCCGAGGCGATGATTGGAATCTGATCGGTGGAGTGATTGAACATATTGAAGCCGCAGGTGTTCACTCAGGTGACAGTATGGGCGTGCTTCCACCGCAACGTCTGAAAGACTCAACTTGTGAGCGCATCGAGCAAATGAGTCGAGAGCTTGCCGATCGCATGAAAGTGATTGGTCATCTTAATTTGCAATTAGCGATTAAAAACGATGAAGTTTATATGCTCGAAGCCAACCCTCGCAGTTCTCGGTCGGTGCCATTTATTGCTAAGGCGACCAGCATTCCTTTGATTGATTTGGGAGCTAAGGCGATGTTGGGAGTCAAAGCTAAAGAGTTAAATTTAAAAACTTGGAACTGGCGTAATAACTCAACTGTGTCAGTGAAGGGCGTTGTTTTTCCTTTTAAAAAGTTCTCAGAAGCCGATTCAATTTTAGGACCTGAAATGAAATCGACAGGTGAAAGTATGGGGCGAGGTCTCGATTATTCTGAGGCCTTGATGAAAGCTTTTATTTCTAGTTCGATTAAGCTCCCTGACAAGGGCGAAGTTTTTTTATCTTTGCGAGATAAAGACAAGGAGGACATTCAACTCCTCGCGCGACAACTTATGGACTTAGGCTATACTTTGTCTGCAACAGCCGGAACGTCGCAATTTCTTGAAAGCCGAGGGCTCAATTGTTTGTCCCTCCGAAAAGTCCATGAAGGCCGACCTCATTGCGTAGATCGTATTCGTTCCGGTGAAGTTGCTTTTGTTATCAATACGACAACGGGACGAAGGTCCATTGAAGCAAGCTTCGACATACGTCGAGCTTGCACGGACTACAGCATCCCGTGTTTAACAGAAAGTGACGCCGCAGAAGCGTTTGTGCTAGCTTTGAAAAGAGCTCGCTCTAAGATCATCGAGGTGCGACCTCTTTCGCCAATTCTGCAGTAGGGAGGCTCTTGCTTCATTCTATAAAATTTTTAACAATTCTATTGTTTATAGGTGTCACTGCTTTTGCTGAAATAATGCCGAAAGAGATGACGATCGGCTTTAACCCCGGTGGCGATCCGGAAGCCTTAAAAAAACAAAGTCTTGATCTCGCACAGATCTTACAAAAAGAATTAAATATTCCAGTGAATATATTCATTGCCAAAAATTATGCAGGTTTAGCTGAGGCTATGAAAAACAAAAAAGTCGATTTTGCATTTCTATCATCAATGACTTTTGCTGTGGCAGAAAAAGAGGCTGGCGCAAAAGTCCTTCTTAAAAAAGTTTATATTGGTCCATTCTATTATTCCGTGGTGTTGGTTAGAAAAGATTCAAAATTTAAAAAAATTGAAGATCTAAAAGGTCACAGATTTACTTTTGTCGACAGCAATTCAGCATCTGGTTATTTGCATCCTGAAGCGATGATTCGAAAAAGAAACTTAACGGATAAAGACTTTAAAGAAATCCTGTATTCTGGAAATCATTCAAAATCCGTTGCTATGCTAGAAAATAAAGAAACTGATGCGATTGCAACTTTCAGTGACGATTCCTCTGGAAAAAATGGATCTTGGAAAAAATTTGGAAAAAAAGATTCCACATTTCGCATTCTTTGGGTCAGTGAACCAATTCCCAATGATCCCTTTTGCGTGCGCCAGGATTTTTATAATGACTATCCTAAACTCACTCATACTTTAATGTTTAGTCTGATTGATATTTTAAGTAGCCATAAAGAATCGGGCCGTTTTTCTGAAGTCCTGGGAGCTAATGATTTAATGCCTGCCACCAGTCGACAATATGATTCCGTGCGAGAGATGGTTAAAAGTCTCGAAGTGGGAAAAAAATAATAATGAATTCAAAAGTTCCATTGTTAGAAGTTGAAAATCTTTGTAAATCATTTGATGGAAATTTATTTGAAAAGCGCAAACAAGTTTTACATCATGTTTCCTTTCGACTTCCCGAAGGTTCAACGTCAGGTTTTGTAGGTAACAATGGATCAGGAAAAACCACGACTATTAAATGCATTTTTGAATTTATTAGGGCCGACGAAGGACATATTCTGTTAAAAGGTCGTAAGATGGATCGCGAGCTGAAGGCGCGCATAGGTTATCTTCCCGAGCGACCTTATTTGTATGAATTTTTAACCGGGATGGAATTTCTTCGATTGCATTGGAATCTTTGCCATGATGGACAAGCCAAAAATTTTATTGAAAAAGCCCACGAAGCGCTAAAAAAAGTTGATCTTTTTGAGGCTCGAGATAAAAAGCTCAGACAATATTCAAAAGGTATGTTGCAAAGAGCAGGTTTGGCTCAAGCTATTTTAAATGACCCTGATTTGTTAATTTTAGATGAACCAATGTCTGGGTTAGATCCCGATGGTCGACTGATGGTGAAAGAAATTTTGCGTGATCAGCAAAAAAAAGGCGTTAACATTTTTTTTAGCAGTCATTTGTTACAAGACATGGAAGAACTCTGTCAGCATTTGGTCGTTATTAATTTTGGGAAAATAATTTACGACGGTTCGCTGCAAACTTTTATGGCTGAATACAGTTCCCTTGAAGTGGCCTTTAAAGCCGCCAAAGGAAGGGAGCGCCCATGAGAAAAATCAGAGTCATTGCAATGACAACTTTTCGAGAGTTGATCCGTGAAAAGTTTTTTTTAGTGATAGTTTTTGTTGCCGTTTTTTTGATCGGACTTAGTTTGCTCCTGGGAGAGCTTTCTTTTGATGAGTCACAAAAAATTTTAGCTGATATAGGTTTAACAGCTGTGCAGCTTTCTTCACTGGGATTGGCTTTGTTTATCGGATCATTTATGATCAGTCGTGAGATCGAAAAACAAACTTGTTTATTAATGCTCTCAAGGCCCATCACGCGAACAGAATTTTTATTGGGAAAATTTGGCGGTATTGTGCTGCTGATTTCTTTACTCAATTTAACTCTGCCACTAGCTCTTTTAACACTTCTTAATCGATGGGATCTTGTCCCTCACATGGGTCAAATTATACTCAGTATTTGGCTTGAAGCTTTGGTGATCTTAGCCCTTGTTTTTATGTTCAGTGTTTTTTTAAGACCTGTTTTAGCAGTTCTAGTCGGCGTAGTTATTTTTCTTTGTGGAAGTTGGCTCGAAGATATGAGCTTTTTTGCAAAAAAAAGCCAAGACGTTTTTTTTGTAACAGCTTCTGAGGTTGCAAAGTGGAGTCTTCCTAATTTTTATCGATTTAATTGGAAAAATTATTTCTTTCTAGAAAAAGGTGTCGCTTCTGCAGAGATATATCAGCTTTTACTGCACTATGGATCTTGGATAGCTATTTTATTAGTCCTAGCGGTCGCTGTATTTAGGAGAAAAGACATTGTCTGATTTGCCCCTCTGGTTTGGATATGTGGTTTTTGCTCTATTTGGAGCTCTTTTAGGGAGTTTCGGAAATGTTATCATTTACCGACTTCCGAAAGGTGAGAGCGTGATAAAGCCGCGAAGTCGCTGCCAAGGCTGCGGTCATATGGTGGCTTGGTACGATAATATACCCATGATTTCATGGCTGCTTCTAAAGGGTCAATGTCGGCAATGTAAAATGAAAATTTCTTTCCGTTATTTTTTCGTGGAACTGACCATGGCTTTGCTTTTTGCGCTGACATTTCATTTTATCGGTTGGAATTTGTTACTGCTCGACTATTTGATATTTGTTTTCGGTCTTGTGGTTTGTAGCTTCATAGATTTTGACCATATGATTTTGCCGGATGTTTTTACTTTATCCGGAATTGTTATTGGCTTAATTGGAGCCCTTTTAAATCCCGAAAGATATTTTTGGGAAGCCTTTATCGGAGTGGTGATGGGTGGCGGATTTTTATGGATGACAGCCTACATTTACTTTCTCATGACAAAAAAAGAAGGCATGGGCGGCGGAGATATAAAATTAATTGCATGGATCGGTGCCGTTCTTGGGTGGAAAGCGATTCCGTTTGTTATTTTTTCCTCAGCCTTCATCGGAGCCGTTATTGGTCTTTATATGGCCCGAGGGCAAAAGGACGGATTAAAAACGATGATACCTTACGGCCCCTTCCTTGCGGGTGGAGCTATTTTATATCTATTGGGTGGGCAGACCTTAGGCCAGTGGTATTTATCTTTGTTTTTGCCTGGACTTCTCTAGGACCCTTGTTTGACTTTAGCCCCGCTCATCGAAATACTTTAAGTATTTGGTTTCGCGCCCAAAGCCGAGACAAAACGAGACTTTAGGGAACATGGATGTTTTTTAAATCAAAGAAGGTCTTAGGACTCGACATAGGCACCAGCTCCATCAAGTTGGCCGAGATGGATGTCTCTTCACGGGGAGCATCTCTCGAATCTTTTGGCTTTGTTCAAACGCCTCCTAATGCCGTCTCAGCAGGCGAACTGATCGATCCAGGAAGTTTAGCAGTCACTCTGCAGGCCTTAATTTCAGAAATTAAATCTAAACGTAAAAATATTTGTACCGGCATGTGGGGCACCGCTGTCATTGTAAAAAGAATCACGATTCCCAAGTCGGACGCCAAACTGATTGGAGATCAACTTAGTTTTTATGCTGAACAATACATCCCCTTTGATATTAATAATGTCAGTATTTCTTATCATCTTTTAAAAAACTCAACTTCTCCAGACACCGTTGACGTCCTGCTCGTAGCGGCTCAAAATGAATTGGTCAGTCAATACACTCAAGTGGTTTCAGCCGCTGGATTAAACTGCAGTGTTCTTGATGTCAGTGGATTTGCTTTAGCAAACTGCTTTGAGGCAAATTACGGAAAAAATAAAAATGAAACATTAGCTTTAATTAACTTTGGAGCATCTGTCTCAAATTTTGTTGTCACATTTGGTGGTGAAGTTATTTTTTGTCGAGATATTCCTGTCGGTGGCTCCAATTACACGAATGAAATTTCAAAAACCATGGGCGTGACTTTGCAAGAAGCAGAATCTTTAAAACTTAGTGCAATCGCTCGTCGAGAAGTACCCGATGATGTTCATAATGTGATTTCTAATACGAATGAAATGATCTCAGAAGAAATCCGCAATAGTCTCGATTTTTTAAATGCCACTTCAGGAGACACTCATTTAACAAAATTATATTATACCGGAGGTAGTGCCGGAACAAGTGGCCTTATTGAAGCCGTAAAAAAATCATCAGGTTTATTCACCGAAGCGTTTAATCCTTTTAATAAAGTTCGCTTTAATAGTCGTCGAATCAGTCAAACTTATTTAGCGCAAATTTCTTCTTTTTCTTCAGTCGCCATAGGCTTAGGCTTTCGAACTCTGGGTGACGAATGATAAAAGTAAATTTATTAACTTCAGGAGGTCGGACAAGTGTAGGGCCTTCAACCAGTGCTGAATCGTCAGGCGATCAAAAGGAAATTCAAAAACAGGGCTTAGTAAAACTGATTCTTATTTTATTGCCCGTGATTGGTATGTACATTTATGAGCTTCAAAATATCCCAACGCTAAAAGGTGAAAGAGGGAGTTTGCAGTCGAAGCTTGCTGAGTTAACAGCTTACAATGCTCGGGCCGAAGCCGCGGTGAGAGAAATTAAAAACTTTAAGGAAGAAGAAGAAAAAATTCAGTTACGAATTGAAGCTTTGCAAAGACTTTCAAAAAGTCGAACGAATGAAATTAAAATTTTAAAACTTCTGGCTGATGTAATCCCCGAAAGAGGCTGGCTAAATAGTGTTAATCTCGCTCAAAATCGCGCTAATATTGTGGGCATGGCGGTCAACAATACAGAAGTGAATACTTTTGCAGAGAAATTAAAAAACAATATCTTAGTGGCTGATCTGCAGCTCGTACGTATCGCGGAAGAGCGAATCGATGGCGGGCCGCCTTTGACTCGCTTTGAGTTTAATTGTCTTTTGGAGAGTCGAAAATGAATAAATTTCTTTCGACCATTGCGTTTCTAGACATTCAAAAAATCTTTGCAAGTGCCTTAGTACTTGGCGGAATTTATTATCAATTTATTTTCGATGATGGATCCACTTTGAAAGTTGAAGTGGCGGCCGTAAGAGCGCAAGTGCAGCTAGAAGAGCAAAAGAAAAAAGATACCGATATCAGTCTTGCCGAAGAAAAAAGGATGAAAGAAGCTGTGGGTATCTTAACCGAAAAGTATCAAATTATTTCAAAAAAACTACCGGGACAGCTTTCAACTTTCGAAATTAATAATGCTATCGAGACTTATGCTCGTGAAACGCAAGTAAAAATTAAAGCCACCAAGCCAGGAATTCCCGAGGTGATGGAAATTGTTGAAGAGGTGCCTCTCGAAATTTCAATAGAAGGAAAATATCCAGATATTTTACAGTTTATTTATAATATCTCTGTGGCCGAACGATTGACTCGAGTAAAAACTTTGTCAATTGTTCCAGCGGGCGGGCCCGATCAAGCTTTTTTTTCCAATATTCTTAAATTAGACGCCGTTATTGTCGGCTATAAATTGGCTCCTGAAAAAGACCCTAAAAAAGAGACGGGGGCACAGTGAGGCTTCTGCGATGGGCCCTTTCATATATTGTCATGTCTGGGATTGCCATCGGATTGGCTTTTTACCTTACATCGGCTGTCATGTCTCGATCTCAAGCTCAAACCCCAGAAGCTTCAGCACCACCTGAAGTAGCGCCGCCTGCACAATTACCACCAGCAGAGCCGACGCCTGCAGCTCCCGAAATAAATCAGGTTCCGAATGCTCTTCTTGATGAAGCAGCTCCTGTACAGCAAACAGCCGTTTCCACAAATCCAGATGATTTTGTTTTTGACCCGACTGGCATGCGCGATCCCTTCAAGCCTTACAAAGCTGTTAAGCCGCCAGAAAAAGGCCTCGGCTTCCGAGAAAAAAGCGTTAGTGAAAGTATTGATCCCTTGCAAAATTTGGACATTGAGACTCTTGAGCTTGTTGCTGTTTTATGGGATGTCAAAAATCCTCGCGCTTTAGTAAAAACTAAAAGTGGCAACACGTATACCATCAAGCGAGATACAAAAATCGGGCGTAATAATGGCGTGGTGGCTGGAATTCGCGAGGGTGAAGTGATTATTCTTGAAGTCACTGAAGAGGACGGACGCCCCTTCAAACAATATAAAACAATTAAAATGGCGACGATCGATTCAAAGATCAACAAAGTTTTTCAGTAACTAAGGAGGAGCCGATGAACGGATTCATGAGGCTAATATTGGTAGGCATAATGGCGATTTCGATAGGATGCGCAAGTCGTTCATCGTCTGAAGAAGATATTGTTCTAGGAGATGGAGCATCATCTGAGTCAGAATCTCAAGAAGCTCCGGCCGATGATTTATCAGCCGAACAAACTCCTGCCGCCGAAACTGCCGCAGCCGAAGAAACTGCTGCTAATGACGAATTTAGCGAATTCAACGATGAGGCTGCGGTACCACCTGCTGAAACAGCACCGGCGCCAACCGAACCTTCTCTTGAGCCTGCACCTGTTGAAAAAATGCCTGAGCCACTTCAGGCGGAAGAAACTATTCCAGAAAGTCCCAAACCCTCGATGCCAAGCGAGAAACCGGTCGAGCTCACTTCTTTAAAATTTAAAGCCAATGACAATGGAGGAACTCTTATTTTAGAAGGGGATCGTCAGTTCACTTATACAACTCGCAGTAATCCAGACAATCGGCAGTTTATTATTGAAATTCCCAATTCAATTTTGCCAGCCAAGTTAAAAAGAAATCTCAATACAAAAGATATTCAAGGTTCAATTGGTTCCATCGATGCTTATCAAAATCCAAACTCAAACACCTCAAGGATTGTTGTTCAACTTCGTGAAGGCGCGACAGAGCCAGCTGTTCAACAAGAGGGACGCAGTCTTTTAATCGTAGCTTCTGGTGGATTTGCTCCACCGCCATCACCTGACAGCGCAAGTATTGCGGCACCAGTGCCGCTGGATAATACAGCCCTCGCCAATGGGCTGAATAAAGATTTAAATGATGACAAAATTTTAACCCGTCAAAATCTTCAAGATTTTATATCGGGAAATATGAAGTTTTACGGTCAGCCTATTTCAATTGAAGTCGACAATATCGATGTGACAGAAGCCCTCAGGTTTTTAGCCAGCGAAAGTGGACTTAATTTAGTTATTTCAGATACAGTGACCGGAAAAGTCAGTCTTAAACTTCAGAACGTGCCATGGGATCAAGCTCTTGTTGTTTTGCTAAGAGCAAAAAAACTGGGTTACGTCAGACAAGGTAGTGTGATCCGAATCGAAACTTTAGCAGATCTTAAAGTCGAAGAGGACGATTCAAATAAAATCACATTAGCGCGCATGGGAACCGAGAACCTTAAAGTGAAAGTTTTCCCTGTCAGTTATGCCAAAGTCGAAGACTTAGCAAAAAGTCTTAAAGACTTTTTATCAGCTCGTGGAAAAATTGATGCCGATCCAAGAACTGCGTCCCTTCTTGTCACTGACATTGCAGAAGGCATCGAGAGAGTGACAAAGCTGATTGCAGCCCTTGATGTACAGCCTCCGCAAGTGATGATCGAAGGAAAAATTGTTGAGGCCTCTGAATCTTTTGGACGTCAAATTGGTGTTTCTTGGAGTCTAAATAATGGATCAGTCAATCTTGGAAAAACAAGAAATGGCCCAGTTGATTTAAGGCCAACACTGAATATTGAGCCAGGAGGAACGGTGAACTCGGGAGGAGCCTTGGGTCTTGGTATTCACTTGGGAGTTCTTGATTTCTTCGGTGAGCTGGATGCGAACTTACGCCTCAATGAAGTAGAAAATAAAGTGAAAATCATTTCGTCACCGCAAATTGTGACTCTGACAAATGAGCCTGCAAAAATCAATCAAGTCTCAGAAATTCCGTACAACGAAACAACTTTAGTTCAAGGTGCTGGATCAACCGTCAGTACAAAATATAAAGCTCTAAAGATGGAATTAAATGTGACTCCCCAGGTGACAGCCGACGGATCCGTCATGATGAAAGTCCAAGTTCAACGAGAGCTTAAGGGCGCTTTGGATGCTACCACGGGATCCTTTGGAGTTAATTCAAGAACAGCGGATACAAAAATCCTTATTAAAAATGGCCAAACCGCAGTTATTGGTGGAATTTATTCTAGCGATGCGAATGAGTCAGAAACACGAGTTCCAGGTCTAGGCAGTTTGCCGTTTATTGGTGGATTATTCCGCTTCAATAACCAGACCCGTGAGAAGACAGAGCTCCTTATTTTCCTGACTCCAAGGATTTTAGCCGGGGCTCAGGTCGGGGTTCCAGCCCAGACTTTTCCCTCTATGAATGAACAATAACCAGCCCTAAAGAATCATGAGTTTCTTCCGATAAGAGACTCATGATGAGAAAAACCACCCTTTCACTCATGCTACTTGTAATCGCTTCCGCGACACTCATAAGTCTCCCCAGTTGTTCAACTGGCGACGACAATTTTCTCGAAATTAAAACTTTAAGTCCCTCAGCATATTTAATCCCTGCTAAAACCACCAGTTGCGCCAGTGTTCTTGCAAGTAAAATCAGTGGTGATGCTCCTTCATCTGATATCAATGATAAGTATTTTATGGTTCGGGGACTTAAGTTGACCTGGGGTCATGCTTATAATGCATTAAGTATCGCTTTGATTCGTCTGCGATTTACCAGCGATAATTTAAATGGCGTATATACCTGTGATATTTCTGGTGATGAATTGACCGCTCTTAATTTCTTAGCAGTAACACCTTTTACTGCTTGGTCAGCCTCCATTCCAGCCACTGGTAGCTATAATACTAAAACGACGACAGCGATGACCTGTGATCTACGTTGCGGAGGGGTCACCACAAAGGAATTAGGTTTTAGAGCCTCTGGCCGAATTCAAGTGATCGGCTTTATGACGGCTCCTGATGGGGAACAAGTTCCCGTTAACGTGAGCCAACCCTTTTCAATTGATAATTTAAACTAGTTCTACTACTTTCCGGCCATGGATTTATTTGACCATGCCGACCAAAATCAATCTCAAAGTTTAAAGCCATTAGCCGAGCGTTTACGTCCACAAACAATGTCTGATCTTGTCGGTCAAAAAAATCTTTTTGGGCAAACCTCAGTTTTAAAATCATTAATAGTTCATGGCCAGCTTCCCAATCTCATTTTATGGGGACCTCCAGGCACAGGCAAAACAAGTTTCGCCCTCGCCCTTTCAAAAGAACTTGATGCCGAATTTATTGCAATTAACGCCATAGACAGCGGAGTTAAAGATCTTCGTCAAATTGGCGAGGACGGAAGGCAACGAAGAAAATTATACCAAAGAAAGTCAGTTTTATTTGTTGATGAAATCCACCGCTTTAATAAAGGCCAACAAGATGTCCTTCTGCCATTTATCGAACAAGGAGATTTAATCCTCATTGGAGCAACCACAGAAAATCCCAGTTACGAGCTCAATAAAGCCCTCCTCAGTCGTTGCCGAGTTTTAGTATTTAATCGATTAGCTATTGAAGATTTAGAAAATCTTCTAGGCCGTGCAGCCCAAGCATTGAATGTCAAAATTGACCAAGTTTTATCTCCTGATTTTAAAATTTTTCTCTTAGAAAATTCTGATGGCGATGCTCGTCGTCTGATTAATACTTTTGAAGTTTTAGCCAATTACTTTAAAAACGTAGGTCGACAACTAACAGAAGTCGAATTTCAGCAGGCTTTGTCCTTAGCTTTACCCTACGATAAAAATTCAGAGCTTCACTACGACCTTATTTCGGCGTTTATTAAAAGTGTTAGAGGCAGTGATCCGCACGCGGCTGTTTATTATATGGCAAGAATGTTAGAGGGCGGAGAAGATCCGGTTTTTATTGCTCGTCGGCTGATTATTTTAGCTTCCGAAGACATTGGCAATGCAGACCCGCGAGCTCTCACGATGGCTGTTTCGGGCCTCCAAGCTGTCGAGGCCATAGGATTGCCAGAAGCCGCTATCACCCTTTCTCAGGTCACGACGTATCTCTCTTGTTGTCCAAAATCGAATCGCTCCTACATGGCCTTAAATAAAGCCAAAGAAGAAATAGCTAAAAGCCGCTCCCTCCCAGTGCCACTGCACTTAAGATCTTCAAAAACCCAGCTTTCGAAAAATTTAGGTTACGGCAAAGATTATCTCTATCCCCATGATTTCCCCAAAGGGTGGGCCTCGCAAAGTTATTTGCCCACAGAAATTTCAAACTCCGTATTTTATGAACCCAATCAAAGAGGTTTTGAAAAAAATATCACTGATTATTTAGATTGGCTCAAGGCCGAGTCTAAACCTAAAAGTGATCTCTAAAACAAGCCTAAGAATTTGAATAAAATATTTAAATAGGTCTTTGCCCGCAGACGCAAACACAGTCGTCAGAGCCTTGAGCAATATGGGAGTGCTTTGTATTCGCTGGAATTTCAACTCGGTCCCCAGCTCGCAATAAAAACTGATTTCCTTGGATATTAAACATCATCTCACCTTGAACAATCATTCGAACTTCGCAAAAGGGATGACGATGCTCTTGAATTTTTACAGTGGGAGGATAAACCTCTTCAAAAGGTTCTAACCCTTCAGATTCTAGAATCATAAAAGCAAGATCTTTTGAAGGCGTTAATGGAGCCTGCCAGCGAGTGATAACCATAGAGCCAATTTATCTCAAGTTGGGACAATCAAGCAAGGCCTGAAGGGTCAAAGAACGTTTTCTGTTGAGACATCTTTCCCCAATGACACTTAATTATACTAGTTTTAGTAGAGTTCTTCTTACAAAGCATTAAGTCCCAACCGCCGTTCGACGATAGGTTTGTCAGACGTAATTCCTCAGGAGGAATGATTGGGGCACTCAAAGCCATTATTAGCAGCAGCACTCTCTGATTTAGATACAATTCTAAATTATATCGATCATTCAAATGGATTGCGAGCACAAGTCTTAGACAACGGAAAAATCCGCATTCATCAAGATGTCGACGGGAAAGTCTTTAACTTTTCAATTGCAGAAGTCACAGAGGTTATCTCTCGTACTGATGCTGATGCAAAACCATTTATCCAAGTGAATTTTAAATCTTCAAGCAAAGTTCTTTTGACTGACACTCTGATCGGCTTCAAGCCTGTAGAGGCACTTGGCTTAGATATGACTCGTCTTCCGAAAGTTGTTACAACACCTGATTTAATGAGCGTCTTCGAGGCCATAGAGGAGGCTCTCAGTACAGACACGGTAGAGAGCGAAATTGAAATTCTAAAAAAAGTTTATTTTGCAATCCTTAGTGGTGCTGAGCGAGTCGGTTTTGATCTCGCCTTTGAGAAAGCTTGGATCAGCCGATTGATCGCCTCAAATTTTCGCGCTTCGGCTTAACTTCAAAAATTTCACCAATAATCAAAGACTTACGAAGTCTTTGCATTTCCTTCAAAATAACAATTGACCGAATTGTCTAAATAAGTGAAAACAACCACCAATTTCGGGGGCATAGCTCAGCTGGGAGAGCATCTGATTTGCATTCAGAAGGTCGCAGGTTCGATCCCTGTTGCCTCCACCATTTGCGCCATGAAAAAAAGTGTAAAAGTGCACATTTTCAAGGCAAAAAAGGCGAAAAAAGATGAGGAAATATTTTTTTTAAATAATTAAAAAAAATAAAAAAAAAGGTATTGACGGAAAAGTCTGGTTCCTTTAGAAGTAATCCTCTCTTCGAAATGAAAAAAGATTATTAAGAAGAAAACGATCATTCGTTCTTTGAAAACTAAATAGCTAGAAGAAAAAGTTTTTGGGTTTTAATTGCGGAACTTGATTCCGCGAAATCAAAATAAAAACAAACTAACATTAAGCTATGCTTGTTGTTATTGAGTTAGAGAATATAACTGGAGAGTTTGATTCTGGCTCAGAGCAAACGCTGGCGGCGTGCCTAATACATGCAAGTCGAACGGGGAAAACTTTCGGGTGAGTACTAGTGGCGCACGGGTGAGTAACACGTGGGTAATCTGCCTTAGAGTGGGGAATAACTAGTCGAAAGATTAGCTAATACCGCATAAGACCACAGGATCTAAGGATCTCGAGGTCAAAGGAGCAATTCGCTCTAAGATGAGCCCGCGTCAGATTAGCTAGTTGGTGAGGTAACGGCTCACCAAGGCTGTGATCTGTAGCTGGTCTGAGAGGATGATCAGCCACACTGGAACTGAGACACGGTCCAGACTCCTACGGGAGGCAGCAGTAGGGAATATTGCGCAATGGGCGAAAGCCTGACGCAGCGACGCCGCGTGAGTGATGAAGGACTTCGGTTCGTAAAGCTCTGTTGTACGGGAATAAAAAAATGAATGTACCGTACGAGTAAGGATCGGCTAACTTCGTGCCAGCAGCCGCGGTAAGACGAGGGATCCTAGCGTTGCTCGGAATTATTGGGCGTAAAGCGGGTGTAGGTGGCTTGGTAAGTCGGGTGTGAAAGCCCAGGGCTCAACCCTGGAAGTGCATTCGATACTGCTGAGCTTGAGTGCGAGAGAGGTTATTAGAATACCTGGTGTAGTGGTGAAATACGTAGATATCAGGTGGAACACCGGAGGCGAAGGCGGATAACTGGCTCGACACTGACACTGAGACCCGAAAGCGTGGGGATCAAACAGGATTAGATACCCTGGTAGTCCACGCCATAAACGATGGATACTTGCCGTTGGAGGTATTGACCCCTTCAGTGGCGAAGCTAACGCGTTAAGTATCCCGCCTGGGGAGTACGGTCGCAAGATTAAAACTCAAAGAAATTGACGGGGGCCCGCACAAGCGGTGGAGTATGTGGTTTAATTCGATGCAACGCGAAAAACCTTACCTAGGCTTGACATGTACTGGAAGACTGGCAGAGATGTCGTCGCTCGCAAGAGTCGGTACACAGGTGCTGCATGGCTGTCGTCAGCTCGTGTCGTGAGATGTTGGGTTAAGTCCCGCAACGAGCGCAACCCTTGCCTTTAGTTGCCAGCATTTAGTTGGGCACTCTAAAGGGACTGCCGGTGTTAAACCGGAGGAAGGTGGGGATGACGTCAAGTCCTCATGGCCCTTATGTCTAGGGCTACACACGTACTACAATGGTTATAACAAAGGGCTGCCAACCTGCAAAGGGGAGCAAATCCCATAAAAGTAATCTAAGTTCGGATTAGAGTCTGCAACTCGACTCTATGAAGGCGGAATCGCTAGTAATCGCGGATCAGCATGCCGCGGTGAATACGTTCCCGGGCCTTGTACACACCGCCCGTCACACCATGAAAGTCGGCTGTACCAGAAGTCACTGTGCTAACCGTAAGGAGGCAGGTGCCCAAGGTATGGTCGATGATTGGGGTGAAGTCGTAACAAGGTAGCCGTAGGGGAACCTGCGGCTGGATCACCTCCTTTCTAAGGAATGTCTAACTCGGTCTTAGTAGTTTCGGTTTACCGAGACGAAACGCAGAGTTCATCCTAGGTCAGGCAGGGGAATTCGAAAGATGAACCCTGTTTACGAGCGCCCAAAAATAAAAAATCCTAGCTATTTAGTTTTGAAAGAGTGAAGGCATCTATATGGGCCTGTAGCTCAGTTGGTTAGAGCACACCCTTGATAAGGGTGGGGTCGGAAGTTCAAGTCTTCCCAGGCCCACCATGCTCAACTGATATTTCGA
>JAYSSI010000018.1:0-37250 GCA_043720615.1 Pseudobdellovibrionaceae bacterium
GTGGAATTCGAAAGGCCGCAAAGAGAGGATAAGCATCTAGAAATACTAATCTTATTCGACGCGTGTGTTAATCTAAGAACACTCAAGTGAAGCAGTTTCCAAACTTCTTAGAAACTAATATGGGAACGAACTCCAACCATGTCGGTTTCCATGGCTATGCCATTCCAATCCATTTTGATATGCTCCAAAGTCAGCGCAATGCTTGCGTTTCTAGGAAACTTATACAGATATCCAAGTCCGAATCCTGATCCATAAAAGCGTTCATTAAAATTAATTCGGGTGTCAGTTTTTATGTAATAGGCTTCCATTTTTATTCTGGCATCGTACCAGTTATATCCTCCAAAAATGGAAGATGACTCTGATAAGTAATAGCCTAGGGTTGTTCCGACTTTTTCTTCAGCTCCGCTTTGAGTCGTAGAAACAGTGTCTTTTTGAGCCTGAGCCGCTTCTCGATCTTTTTGACTTGAAAGACAAATAAAAAAACAACTCTCCGATTCTTCATAAGTGGCCGTTCGATAATAACCATAATTGATCAAGCCCACCCATCCGGTTTTATCTTCTTTCCGCAAATCAAAAAGTCTTAATTTAAATTCAGCATGATCCAATGAAAGGGCAAACTGAACGGGAATCATTCGAATCATTTCAGAAAAAGTAACCGCCGCATCCATCCCTTTGATACTCAGTTCGCCTTCAGAAAGATAGCGGGCACGGTCTTTAACAAATCTTGGATTATTCACAATGTCGTTTGTTGCTTGAACTTGAAAGCGCTGGCTTTCAACATCCAGGTTAACACCGAAACGACCGGCCTCGCCCATGTCGATAGTTTCTATCGTTGGAAGGCGAGTCCGGAAATAAATATCTTTCCGGGAAGAAGCGCAGGAGCAAAGAGCGAGCAGGAGTAAGCAAGTAAGGATTTTCATAAATGCCTCAAGGTATTTATTTTTTAAAGGTTATCTAAGGCATCTTGTATTAAATCTAAAATATCTTGCAATTCAATTTTTAAAGAATTCAGATCTCCCGGTTGAAGGCTGCGAACAAAAATATTTGGCAGTGGGGGAATCACACCATAATTGTGGAGCGTAGTTGGATAAATTTTTCTATAATATTCGCTGACTGGTACTTTTTGGTGTCCGTTAAAAATACTTTGCAAACGTTTAGCGTCATTAAATTCTCCCTCCTGACAGTATGACATTAAATTTAAGCCTTTAAGTAAAGCCGCATTAAGTCCCCATATTTCCCTACTGGCAGAGAAAGCAATACCGTCTTGCAATGAATTCATGTTTTTTTGAAAAAGTTCAACTTGTGTAGTCATAATCATAGTTAATCCAGAACAAATTTGCACAGAACGTGCGTTAGATAAACCATTTAAAATGAAAGTAGCATTTTCTGAAGCTTCTTTTAGTTTTCTTCCATAGGTTTCAACAAGCATTGGGATTTTAGTGTAAGCGTCACTAGCTGTCGAATGTCTGATGATATTCTGAAGATAAACGGCCTCGCGCTCAGTAGTGCCAATTGTATGTGAAATCTCGTGGATGATGATAGCTAAGATTTCTTTTTCAAGAGAGTCGCCATTAAGTCGAGCCGCCAGTCTTTCTAGACTAAAACAAATTTGTGGTGCATTTTTCGCACTGGCATCAACTTCATTTCCCAAAGAATCCAAGCATGGTCCTTTTTTAAGAGGAACTAATTCAACTTCATGAAGAGCAGTAAAAATTGTTTTATTTCCTTTAAAAAGTTTTTGAAGGAGGGATAAGAACTCACCCGAATCACCTTCAATTTTTAGACTTAAAGACATGAATTCCAATCTTCGCAGCATATAGAGGATTGGAAATTTTGCGTTTGTTATCAAAGGAACTATGTCTTCAGGATAAATTCTTCTAGAATCCATGGCATTTCCGCCACCGGTATCTGCTCCACCGCCGACATTATTAAGAATATTGTGGTTCGGAGTTTTTAATACTTCAATTTGCTTTTGCGGGATTTTAATAACTTCTTTAACCACGATCGGCTTTTCGATTTTGGTTGAGATCTTTTTGTCGGCGGCCCAGCTCATTTGGGCTGACATTGTCAAAAGCATGGACACTGTAATCGAATATAGAGCTAAGGATTTCATATTTCTCTCCTGTTTAATTGTTAAAGCAAATTCCGGTCTCAAATCGAGTCATCTAGCGCCGGTGAGGCAAAATATAAGGGAACGGCAAAGAATATAAAATATAATCATTATCAGAATTCAGCATAAAAACTTAATTTCTAGTCAGTATTTCTTATAAGCTGCCGATATAGCTAATGAATGAAAGTATTTGAATTTACCAATTATAAGCATTTTTTGTGGCATTTCATTGAAAGTCAGCCCAGAAAAGGTCACGGATTAGTGAAAGCCATCGGTGAATATCTAGGTATTGACCCCTCGCAAGTCAGCCAAGTCCTATCGGGCTCAAAAGACTTCACAGAAGAGCAATCCATACTGCTTTCACAATTTGTCGGTTTAAGTGAACTTGAAACGGATTACTTCCTAACTCTTGTAAAAATAGAACGGGCGGGATCAAAATTATTAAAAGATCATTACAAGAAAAAAGCTGTAAAAACAAAAGAGCAGTCTATAAATTTAAAAGAGCGTATCAATCAAGATCGAATTTTATCGGATTACGAAAAATCAATTTTTTATTCAAGCTTTGCTTATTCAGCGATCAGGCTTTCAACATCAATTGGAAACGGACAAACGATTTCTGAAATTGCCGAAAGGTTTAAAGTATCACGGGAAAAAGTTTCCTCAATTTTAACTTTCCTTTTGGAATCAAATTTATGCTCAGAAAAAAATGGAAAATATTTACTTGGAACTCAGCACACTCATGTCGAGCGAGGTTCGCCCTTTCTCTCTCGCCATCATCATAACTGGAGGGTTAAATCGCTGGAAAGAACGGATTCCATTACTGATCAAGAACTTCAGTTCACGGGCCCTGTTTCCATTAGCCAAGAAGATTTTAATTCAGTTCGCGAATTGTTAGTGGAAGTTATTTCAAAATCCATAGAAAAAGTTAAAAAATCAGAACCAACCGAGGTGGCTTGCCTTTTAATTGATTGGTTCTTGGTCAAAAAATAATCTTTCTGACCAAGAAAAATTAATTCAAAATTTTCTCTTTCGATTTTCGATACTCTTTAATGTACTGAGCTTCTAATGCCGTCAGCACCACAGAATTGACAATCCCGTCCACAGTCGTCGTTCGTTGAAGCACATTGGCGGATCTGCGAATGCCCATTAAAAAAGGACCTAAAACTTCGACTCGTCCCACCTGTTGCAATATTTTATAACTGATATTGGCGGATTCTAAATTTGGAAATAGTAAAATATTTGCGCCGCCGCCTTTTAAGTTTGAAAAGGGAAAAATACGATCAATGATCACGGGATTGATGGCCGCATCGCCTTGGATATCGCCATCAACAACTAAGTCTGGTCGCATTTCTTTAACAAGCTCTGCGGCTTTTTTCATTTTTTCGGGAGTTCCTGAGGATCCTGTAAAATTGGAATAACTGAGCATTGCTATTCTTGGACTTTGTCCAAAATACTCAGAGACTTTGGCGGCCTGAAGAGCCATCTGCGCTAATTGCTGTGCTGTTGGATTTAAATTCACCGTCGTATCTGCTAAAATTAAAAAGCGATCTTCTAGTAAAACAAAATTGAGTCCTGAAGCCACGCCATCTTGATGAAGTCCAATGGTTTGTAAAATGGGACGGACAGCATCAGCGTAATTTTGTGAAGCTCCGGTGACCATTCCGTCAGCATCACCCATATGGGTCATCATTGACGCAAAATAATTGGGGTCAGACATCAGCCTTTGAGCTTCTGTTTGATTAACGCCTTTTCTTTGTCTTTTATTATACAGTTCTTGCACATAGGCTTTAAATTGCGGAGCTTGGGCTGGTTGCAAGATCTGCACATTCTCTAAAGATTTTAAATCTAAAGCTTTAATTTTTTCCCGCACTCGTTCTGGCGACCCTAAAAGAATGGGCTGACAGATTTTTTCATCCACTAAAATTTTTAAAGCTTTTAAAATTTTATTAGACTGGCCTTCAGGAAAAACAATTTTAGGAATTTCTGTGCTTGAAGCATTTTTATGAACTCGGTGAATCGCTGTTCTAATAAAAGCTTTTGACGGACCTTGGTAAGCTTCTAAACGATCATGATAAGCTTCCCAATCCGTGATGTTTTTTGTGGCCATACCCGATTCCATGGCAGCTTTTGCAACCGCCGGCGCCACTCTTAAAAGGACGCGAGTATCAAATGGCTTTGGAATTAAATACTCTCGGCCGAAGGCAAAGTTTTTTCCACCGTAAGTATCAGACACTCGGTCAGGAACTTCCTCACGAGCAAGGCTAGCTAGCGCATGAACCGCTGCTAATTTCATCGCTTCATTAATTTGCGTAGATCTTGTATCTAAAGCGCCACGAAAAATAGAGGGAAATCCTAAAACATTATTCACTTGATTCGGATAATCAGACCGGCCCGTCGCAATAATAGCATCAGGACGAACTTCTCGGGCTTTGGCAGGTTCAATTTCTGGATCGGGGTTGGCCATCGCAAAAATAATAGGATCTTTATTCATATCCTTTAGCATTTCTTGAGTTAAAGCTCCGGCGGCTGATAAGCCAACAAAAACATCGGCATTTTTTAAAGCTTCATGCAAAGTGCGAGTTTTAGTTTCCACCGCAAAGGCTTGTTTGTATTTATTCATGCCTTCTTTGCGTCCCTGGTAAATCACACCCGACGTATCGCACATGATTAAGTTTTCACGCTTAACTCCAAGAGAGATAAAAATATTTGAACAAGCGACCGCGGAGGCTCCGGCACCGTTGACGACCAGCCGAATGTCTGAAAGCTTTCGATTTGTCACAAAGCAGGCGTTGATGAGTGCGGCTCCAGAAACAATGGCAGTTCCATGTTGATCATCATGAAATACAGGAATTTTCATTTCTCTTTTGAGAGTTTCTTCGATTTCAAAACATTCGGGAGCTTTAATATCTTCTAAGTTGATCCCGCCAAAAGTAGGTTCAAGAGCTTTCACGGCGTTGATAAAATCTTGCGTTGTGGTTTGAAGCATTTCTATATCAAAAACGTCGATCCCAGCGAATTGTTTAAATAAAATTCCTTTGCCTTCCATCACAGGTTTAGAAGCAAGCGGACCAATATTACCTAAACCTAACACCGCACTGCCGTTAGAAATCACAGCCACTAGATTACCCTTGGAGGTATAGTCATAAACTTTAGAAGGATCTTTTGCGATGGCTTTACAAGGAGCCGCAACTCCGGGCGAGTAAGCCAGAGCTAAATCTTTTTCCGTACTACAAGGTTTGCTGGAAGTGATTTCGATTTTGCCGGGTTTGCCTTTGGAATGATAATCCAAAGCTTCTTGGTCAAGTGACATAGATAAACTCCTCTTGTAGAGAATCAATACTAACCTCGTCCTAGGTCTAAATAGAAGTGGAAAATGAATCGCGTGCGCGTTGCGTTCTTAAGGTCTGCAGACTGTTTGTCAATGGGTTCACTCTGGGGCTATTCTTAAAGAATAAAAATAAAGTAGGATCATCAAGCAGGAACATCAAGGAGAACTCTCATGAAATCACCTCGCGACGTAGTCATCATCGAAGGTGTGCGCACACCTTTTGCAAAATCTGGAACTGTGCTTAAAAAAGTTCATCCGGCAGATTTAGGAAAATCGGCATTAAAAGAACTGATTGCTAAAACAAACTTAGATGTCAATTGCATTGATGAAGTCATTGTCGGCAACACGGGTAATCCTGTCGACAGTGTGAATATTGCGCGAGTGGTAGCTCTGAATGCCGGTGTTCCTCAAAAGACATCTTCTTATACAGTTCACAGAAATTGTGCCTCTGCCATGGAATCTATTTCAAACGGTTTTGAAAAAATCAAATCAGGAACAATGGATGTTGTGATCGCGGGAGGGACTGAAAATATGTCTCAAATGCCGACTTTGCTGCCAGCAAAAATCCAAGGCATTTTTGATAAACTGCTGGTCGCAAAAGGTCCTAAGCAAGCTTTGCCTTTACTTTGGAGTTTATTAAAAGCCGACATCAAGCAGATCAAAGCTTTACTGACCGGCAATATGCGCGATGAGTATTTTCCGGTGATTTCTGTGATGCAAGGTCTGACCGATCCTTTTGTGGGAATCAATATGGGCCAAACAGCTGAAATTTTAGCCAAAGAGTGGGGGCTTTCAAGACGGGTGCAAGATGAGTTTGCATTGCGTTCGCATCAATTAGCTTCAAAAGCGATGAAAGATGGAAAATTTAAAGCCGAGATTACGCCCTTATTTTTACCTCCTGATTACAAAGAAGTGATTTCAGAAGATTTCGGACCTCGCGACACTCAAACCATTGAAGCCTTAACTAAATTAAAACCTTTTTTTGATAAACAAACTGGAACCATCACTGCTGGAAATTCTTGTCCCATCACCGATGGCGCCGCCATGGTTTTACTGATGTCGCGAGAAAAAGCCGAGGCTTTAGGTTACAAACCTTACGCAAAAATTTTAAGTTATGGATTTGCAGGTTGTGATCCCGAGCGCATGGGATTAGGTCCAGTGTATGCAACACCAGTCGCTTTAAAGCGCGCCCAAATTTCAATGAAAGAAATTAACCTTGTTGAATTGAATGAAGCTTTTGCCGCGCAAGTGCTGGCTTGTCAAAAAGCTTTTGACTCGGATCAGTTCGCTCGAGAAAAACTGGGGCTTAAAGAAAAAGTGGGAGAAATTTCCAGCGAAATTCTTAATGTGAATGGTGGTGGTATTGCCTTAGGTCATCCTGTGGGAGCGACTGGAACTCGGCTTGTTATTACTTTGATGAAAGAAATGCAAAGAAGAAATTTACAATATGGATTAGCAACATTGTGCATCGGTGGCGGCCAAGGTGGAGCCATGATTCTTGAAAGAGAAGGATAAGACATGAGTCATAAAGACAGTATCAAAATTGTTCCGCAGGGGGATGTTGCCTTCGTTGAATTTGATCTCGTCGGCGAGAAAGTGAATAAGTTATCAACGCCCGTGGTGTTAAGACTTCAAGAAGTTCTCATCGAGCTTAAGTCTTCTGCTTATAAAGCCGTAGTTTTAATTTCTAATAAGCCTAAAATTTTTATTGCCGGGGCTGATATCGACGAAATTAAATCCATGAACAGCCGCGAGCAATTTGAGAAGGCCGTAGCCGCTGGTCAAAATATATTTAATTTAATTGAAGATCTGCCGATTCCTGTGATTGCAGCTGTGCATGGTGCTTGTGCGGGCGGTGGTTGTGAAATGATTTTAGCTTGTGATTATCGAATGGCTTCAGATGATCCTGGCACTCGCATTGGTTTACCAGAGACTCAGTTAGGAATTATTCCTGGCTTTGGAGGCTGTGTTCGTATGCCACGAGTGGTGGGATTACAAGCGGGCTTAGAAAATATTTTAGCCGGAAAATTATTACCTGCAAAAAAAGCGATGAAGCAAGGCTTGGTGGACCGAGTTGTTCATCCCGCTATTTTAAAAGATGAAGTTCTTAAATGGGCGCAGGAAATTATTAAAGAAGGTGGAAAGAAAAGATTTAAAAAATTTAAACCCGTAGGCCTGATGGGAAAATTTATTGAATCTATTGGCCAAGGTTTAGCCATTTCGCAAGCCCGTAAAGCGACACTGGCAAAAACCCATGGGCATTATCCAGCGGTTATAAAAGCCATCGATGCAATAGCAAAAACATATAAAATGTCCAACCGCGAAGAAGCTCTTAAAATTGAGCGACAATATTTTTGTGATGCAGCGGTCACAGAAGTCTCAAAAAATCTGATTCATGTCTTTCATTTAACTGAAATGGTCAAAAAACAAACCGGAGTCAGTTCTGGAATCAAAGGCCGTGATGTGACCAAAATGGGAATTTTGGGAGCAGGAACCATGGGTGGTGGAATCGCCTATCAAGCTGCCGATAAAGGTGTTGAAGTGCGAATGAAGGACTTAAATACCGATGCTTTGGGTAAAGGGCTTAAGCATGCCTCTGATTTATGGATGAAGCTTTTTAAGCGCAGAAGTTTAGATAAATACCAATATAAACAAAAATTAGACCGAGTCAGCACAACAACGGATTACAGTGGATTTAAAACATTAGATCTTGTGGTGGAAGCCATTGTTGAAGATATGTCGATCAAACAAAAAGTGATCGGGGAAACAGCAAAAAACTGTAAAGATAATTGCATCATTGTTACCAATACGTCGTCATTAAGTGTGACGGAAATGGCTAACGGACATCCTCGTCCTGAATTTTTTGCGGGGATGCACTTTTTTAATCCGGTTGATAAGATGCCATTGGTCGAAGTGATCCGTGGGGAAAAATCGAGCGATGAAACCATTGCCACTGTTTTTGAACTTTCAAAAAAGATGGGAAAAATGCCCGTTGTTGTCAAAGATGGACCAGGGTTTTTAGTGAATCGCTTATTGCTGCCGTATATGGCTGAAGCTGCTTTCTTACTTGAAGAGGGGATGGCCATTGAGATCGTTGACCGAGCTTACGTCAAAGATTTTGGAATGCCGATGGGCCCATTTGCCTTGATGGACGAAGTGGGTCTTGATGTCTGTTATAAAGTTTTAAAGATTTTTAAAAAAGCTTTTGGCGAGCGCATGGAAATTTCAAAAATCATGGATGGCTTAGAAAAAAGTGGACGTTTGGGACGAAAAAATGGAAAAGGCTTCTACCATTACAATGAAGGTAAACGTGGAGAAGTAGATGCCACTGTTTATCAAGCTTTAGGATTAGCCGCGCCCACCAATCCCTACGACACAAAGGAATGTGTTGAGCGTGGAGTTTTTTCTATGGTCAATGAATGCTCACGAGCTTTGCTTGAGGATAAAGTGGTAGATACCTCGGCAGAGGTCGATTTAGCCATGATTATGGGAACAGGATTTCCTCCTTTTCGTGGGGGGCTTTTAAGATTTGCGGATTCTTTAGGATCAAAATACGTGGCCGAACAACTGGAAAAATATTCTTCGTTAAGAAAAGCGGTTCGATTAAAGCCGGCTCCGCAGATGATGAATTTAGCAAAGACTCAATCAAAGTTTTATACAAATTAGCTATATACAATCTAATGTTAAAAATAGACTTAAAAACCATAATTTAAGTCTATTTCAGCTTTAAATTGAGGCGAATCAAGATGCAGCGCTCGGCAACTTGGATTTTAAACTTGCGTGAATCTTTAATCAGCTCTCAAATAGGGAATGCAAAATAGATTCGATTTTGATTCTGATGTGCTCCACTCTGTAGCCGGCGGACGTTCAGCCATCGATCTTCCTAAGCTTAATATTTTAACTCTCGAATCCGCGCAGGCTTTTATTCAAAATTATGGTTACGATCCGACAAAAGAAGATCAAATCGGAAAACTTTGGTATTTTCATCGACGAGCTATAGTTCTATTAACTGAAAAATTAGGCTATGCAGAGTCTGAAATTCCCGAAGTTTTACGGGATCGTAAAGCCATGGGTGATATTTCTCAATTGCTGCTATTTGCAAGCTCCGCACGACTGGAAGATAAAAAGTTACAACGCTGGTCCTGCGCCATTTTAAGATGCATGCATGTTTATATCCACAGTGAAAGTGATTTATTTGCTTCATTTACTCAAGAAATTCAACAGCAAATTTTAACTCCATTTCAGCAAGCCATTTTTCATGACGGCAGTCATAAATTAAAGCCACACAAATCAAACCGTGCCCCCATTGACCTTGAAGGCTTTGAAGTGAAGCCTTTTAAAGCCTCCAATAGCACGGTGATAAAACTTTTAGCCAAGCCCGATGCCCTGGCGATGAAAGTTTTTGATAAACTGGGTGTTCGTTTTATAACTAATTCGTTGTTTGATAGCTTTCAAGTGATTCGCTTTTTAGTGGAAGAAAATATCATCAGCTACCCTCATATTATGCCGGACCAATCGTCGAATAATTTATTTCCCGTAGAGTTATTTATTGATGTTTGTAAAATGGCAGAACAGAAAAATTATAATATAACTGACGAAGAGCTATTAAAAGTTTTTGATCTTGCTTTAAGTAAATTAGGTGATGACGCTAAGATGCTTAGAAAAATTAACGAACAATCCAGTCAAGATTTTAGATTTATTAAATTTATCACGCGCAAATTAATTCAAATTCAAAACCCAGGTCGCGAAAATTTTAGTTTCTTTTACCCCTTTGAAATTCAAATCATGGATAAAAATGCGCACGTTAAAATTCTTTCAGGCCCCTCTGAACATGTCGCCTATAAAGAGCGCCAAAAAGAGGCCGCTCGTCGGCGCGTATTCCCTGAAGCTATTAAATAATAATTTATTTGACTACACTCCATGCGGAGCTGAGCAGGTTATAACGAAGGGTCATACGGGCGGATCCCGCATCAACGAAAACTTGCAGTTGTCCTTTTGGTAAAGACTCAAACTTTTGTAATCGTATATGCTTGGGATGTTTTCCTAAGTGGCTGTCGATCAATCCTGCCAGTTGATCCCAACGAATAAATGGCTCAAAAGTTTTCCCACGATCTGAACTTTTAAAAGAACCTACAAACCAAACCCCATCAGGATGCACACTCACAGGAAGATCCTGAATTCCAAATTGCGGTAAATAAGTCCAAGTCTCACCATTTTCTGTTTTATAAATGCCTTTTGCTGAAATAAGACCCTTCACTTTTTTTGAACCCTCAAGAGCCACTGAAAAAATTTCTTTTTTAAGAATTTCATCAGCACTGAGGACAGTGATCAGAGGAACTATTTTTTTTGAATTAAGAAGCGATTCTTTTTTCCACCACACAAAGCCATGGCCCGGCAACTGACTTAAAGCCCATTGATGCGATTCTCTTTCTAAAATTTGAATATGAGCTCGAACAGGAGGGTCAGTTCCTTCAGCATTAATCACGACACCCTTATTAGGGTTTCCAGCGAAGGCAGAAAGCTCATCTAAAGGAATTTTAGTTCCATCGGTGGTCACAAGAAACTGATCTTCACGGTGATGGGCATTGACCCATTTGTTATTTTTTAAAGCCCAAACTGAGAAATCAGCTCGTGAAATCAGATGGCTTAGATCGACATAGCCTTCGTAATTAAGATACTGAGTTTTTAAAAAACCATTATCATAGCCAACTATTTTAAGTCTTTGAGCTTTAGGAACGGTCGTGATCATGGGTGATTCATGACTTGGTTTTTTTCTTAGAAAAGTATCAATGAGATTGATAAAAACTCCCAAATCATCATTTTTTGGACTTAAGTTTGCTTGCGGAATCCAGCCGATCGTCTTTCGAAAGGGCTCTCGCACTTGCGCCCAATAGCCTTGAATATTTAAAATTTCGACGCTTTGGTCTTTCGAAAGAAGTCCCAAGGATTTTGAGGTGTCTTGGCGTGATTCTAAAAGTGAAGTGTTCTCAGTGAGAACACCTTTTTCTACACAGTGAATCTCTTGAATGATTTGATGCCCTTCAAGATGAAAATCTTTTTTATTCCAAGAAACCCTGAGCGAGTGATGAAACTCTTGGCTTTTAAGCCGACTTTCAAGTTCCTGCCTCTGTGCTTGTCCCGAAGCAAAGAGAGTTTGTAGATTTCTGTAGAATGGCGTGGCCATGGGCCCTTGAATAGCAGCTATGGCTTTACCTTGCAGCGCGAAAATAATCATGTAAATAACCAAGAACAAAGTCGTTCTAAAAACCACCATAGTCCTTATTTTCACTGTAAGTTTGCCTCTTGCCTAGACCAGAAGTTTTGACAATGCGCCGTCCTTAAGTCATAGCTTAAGACTCGTAAAATTAATGTTTTGATCTCATGTTTTGAATTTAGGAGCATCGCTTATGCAAATCAAGTCAGTGGGAGTTGTGGGCGCCGGTCAAATGGGCAATGGAATCACGCAAGTAACCGCACAGCATGGCTATCAGGTTTTAATGATGGATGTTTCTGGGGCTTCTTTAGAAAAGGGTCTAGGTACAATTTCAAACAGTTGTGATCGTATGATTAAAAAAGCCACCATGACGGAAGCTGATAAAAAAGATCTTTTTAGCCGTATTAAAACAACTCAAAAAATGGCGGATCTAAAAGATTGCGATATTGTGATCGAAGCCGCCACTGAAAATATCGAATTAAAATTAAAAATATTTAAAGAGATCGATGAAGTGGTAAAAAGCTCAGCTCTGTTGGTTTCTAATACGTCATCAATTTCAATTACAAAAATTGCAGCAGCCACAAAAAGACCGACGCAAGTGTCGGGAATGCATTTTATGAATCCGGTGCCATTGATGAAATTGGTTGAAGGCATTCGCGGTTTGCAAACCTCAACGGAAACATTTACGGCGGTTAAAGATTTTGCAGAAAAATTAAATAAAGTTTTTGTTGAAAGCACCAAAGATATGCCAGGCTTTATTGTGAACCGCATTCTTATGCCTATGATCAATGAGGCTGTGTACACGCTTCATGAAGGAATTGCATTGCCGGCCGCCATTGATGAGGCCATGAAACTTGGAACCAATCAACCCATGGGGCCTCTTTCGCTAGCAGATTTTATTGGCTTAGATACGTGCCTTGCGATTATGAATGTTTTGCATGAAGGCTTGGGTGATTCTAAATATCGACCTTGTCCTTTGCTTGTAAAATATGTTGAAGCCGGATGGCTAGGCCGAAAAACAGGACGCGGATTTTATACCTATGAGGCCAAAATATGATTTTTAATTTTCAAACTTTAAAAGTTGAAAGCAATGCTCAAGGTGTTTGGATTTTGCGTTTCAGTCGACCTGAGGCTATGAATGCGATCAATTCACAACTGCTCAATGAAATGGCTGAGTTTTTTCGCACCATCGGGGAGCTTGATTTTGAACATGCCCGCGGTTTGATTGTGACCGGCGAAGGAGAAAAAGCTTTTGTCGCAGGCGCTGATATAAAAGAAATTTCAGCATTAGATGAAGAAATGGCAAAGAATTTCGCCGACCGAGGGCAATCTATATTTCATGAAATTTCCCATTTAAAAATTCCTGTCATTGCGGCCGTCAATGGTTTTGCTTTAGGTGGTGGGCTTGAACTCGCGCTTGCATGTGATTTTATCATTGCTTCTGAGAATGCAAAAATGGGATTACCCGAAGTGACTTTAGGACTGATTCCAGGTTTTGGCGGAACGGTTCAACTGGCTCGTGCCGTAGGTTTAAGAAAAGCTCGTGAGATGACCTACACAGGTGACATGATCACGGCGGCAGAAAGTTTTCAATTGGGACTTGTTAATCAAGTGGTGCCACAAGCCGAATTACTGAGCACTTGCCAAGCCATCCTTGCTAAAATTTTGCAACGAGCGCCATTGGCCATTGCCCATGCTAAAAAATCCATCAACCAAGCTTGGGATTTAGATATCGATGAAGCCCATCGAAATGAAGCCAGGCACTTTGCAGATTTATTTCGGGGTAATGATGTTCGAGAAGGAACAAGAGCTTTTTTAGAAAAAAGAAAGCCAATATTTAAGGGCCAATAAATGACAACATCGCAGACAGTAAAAGCACTTAAAAATCCAGTTCGAATTGTCACGGCAGCGGCGCTTTTTGATGGCCATGATGCCAGCATCAATATCATTCGAAGAATTTTGCAAGAATTCGGCGCTGAAGTGATTCATCTTGGTCATAACCGGTCTGTTAGTGATGTTGTGAAAGCGGTTCTTCAAGAAGGAGCGCAAGGTGTTTGTATCAGCTCTTATCAGGGCGGACATATGGAATATTTTAAATATGTCAAAGACCTCTTAGATGCTGCGGGGGCTGGTTATGTAAAAATATTTGGCGGTGGCGGCGGAGTTATCGTTCACGAAGAAAAAAAACAGCTCGAAGCTTACGGCATTGCGCAGATTTTTCATCCCGATGATGGTCGCAAGTTAGGTCTTGAGGGAATGATTCGAATGATTGTGGAAGAATCAGATTTTGATCTTTTGAAACGTCGAAATGAATGGATTTCAAAAAATTCAGAAAAATTAAATCCTGCAAAACTTGCGGAAGCTTTTGATCAAGATAGCATTCCATCTCAAAACTTAGGACTTGCTTTAACATCGATTGAAAATAAAAACGCTGATAAAAGCTTTCTAGAAGCCAATGAATTTTTAAAAGAATTTAAATCTCAAAAAGGCGCCACTCCCATTGTCGGGATCACGGGGACGGGCGGAGCCGGAAAATCAAGTTTGATTGATGAACTGGCGCAAAGATTCCTCAATGCTTTTCCTGATAAAAAAATTGCTATTGTCTGCGTCGATCCTTCTAAAAAAAGAACGGGCGGATCTTTGTTAGGTGATCGAATTCGTATGAACTCCCTCAGTCGATCAAGAATTTACATGAGATCGATGGCTTCTCGGGGTTCTGGAAAAGAAATTTCAGAAGATCTACCAGCAACTTTAAGTTTTCTAAAAACTTTGGATTTTGATTTAATTATTGCAGAAACTTCAGGCATTGGCCAAGGGAACATGGCTATTACTGAAGTCAGTGATCTTTCCATGTATGTCATGACTTCAGATTTTGGCGCTCAATCTCAATTAGAAAAAATTGATATGATTGATTTTGCAAATCTGATTGCAGTTAATAAAGCCGATCGCCGCGGGGCCCATGATGCCCTCAGGGATGTGACAAAGCAGTTTAAGCGAGCTCGCAAGATTTTTGATGATAAAATACAAGTTCCCGTTTTTTTGACTCAAGCATCGCAGTTTAATGAAAGCGGAGTGAATCGACTATTCTTAAAATTAATGGATATGCTTTCAGAAAAAAATTCAAACTTTAAAGTTGATGAAGATTTTAAAATCAAAATTCTAAGTGCTGAAGAAAATATTATTATTCCTGCCGAGCGGCAAAATTATTTAGCCGAAATTGTTAGCACCATTCATCGCTACAAAGAGCGCACAATAAAAATTTCGGCTCAAGTCTCAAAGCTTGGCGCTTTAGAAAACATTGCCTCGTTAAAAATCACAGACTTAAACAAGCTAGAATCTGTCAAAAAAGAACTACAGGCTGACTTAACCGATGATGAAAAAACCCAGTTGGAAGAATGGGGCTCATTCATTGAACGTTACTCAAAAGATGAGCTAGTTTTTCATGTGCGAGGCAAAGAAATTCGCCAAGCTTTAGTTTCAACTTCATTATCTGGAACAAAAATTCGCAAAGTGGTTTTGCCAAAGCTCAGTGACTGGGGAGATCGCTTTCGCTATTTAAGAATGGAAAATATTCCAGGTGAATTTCCATTCACAGCAGGATCTTTTCCATTAAAGCGACCTGACGAAGATCCAAAGCGTATGTTTGCCGGCGAAGGAACTCCAGAGCGCACCAATAATCGTTTTCATTATTTATGCAAAGGCGAAAAAGCTCACAGGCTTTCCACAGCTTTTGACAGTGTGACTTTATATGGCCAAGACCCTAATCCACGGCCTGATATTTTTGGAAAAGTCGGAGAGTCAGGGGTGAGTATTTGCACTCTTGAAGATATGAAAAAGCTTTATGCGGGCTTTGACCTTGTATTTCCCAACACCAGCGTCAGTATGACCATCAATGGTCCAGCCCCTATGATTCTGGCTTTTTATTTCAATACCGCCATTGATCAGCAAGTGGAAAAAAAAGAAAAAGAACTCAATCGAAAGTTAACTCCCTCAGAGCATTCAGAGCTTTCACTTTGGACCTTGCAGCAAGTGCGAGGCACGGTTCAAGCTGATATTTTAAAAGAAGATCAAGGGCAAAACACCTGTATTTTTTCAATTAATTTTGCGCTTAAAATGATGGGCGATATTCAAGAGTATTTTGTAAAGAAAAACATTCGTAATTTTTATTCCGTCAGTATTTCTGGGTATCATATAGCAGAAGCTGGTGCTAATCCCATTAGTCAATTGGCTTTTACTTTGTCTAATGGATTTACTTTTGTAGAATATTATTTATCTCGGGGCTTAAAAGTAGATGATTTTGCGCCCAATCTTTCTTTCTTTTTCTCTAACGGTCTTGATCCTGAATACGCTGTCTTAGGACGTGTGGCTCGAAGAATTTGGGCGATAGCTATGAAAGAACTTTATAAAGGCAATGATCGATCGCAAAAATTAAAATATCATATTCAAACCAGTGGTCGCTCTTTACATGCGCAAGAAATTGCTTTTAATGACATCAGAACGACACTTCAGGCCTTGCTTGCAATTTATGATAACTGCAATTCACTTCACACTAATGCTTATGATGAAGCCATAACAACACCCACTGAAGAATCAGTTCGCAGAGCTATGGCCATTCAAATGATTATCAATCGCGAATTTGGCATGTCTAAAAATGAAAATCCAACTCAAGGATCTTATTTTATTGAAGAGATGACAGATCTTGTGGAAGAGGCCGTGCTTGAAGAATTTCGCCGTATCAATGAACGCGGAGGAGTCTTAGGAGCGATGGAAACTCAGTACCAGCGTTCAAAAATCCAAGAAGAATCTTTGTACTATGAAAAACTTAAGCACGATGGAACTTTGCCAATCATTGGTGTTAATACTTTTATTGATCCTAAAACAATGGTGGATGGATATGTGCCACCTAAAATTGAATTAGCCAGAGCTTCCTATGAAGAAAAAAATCAACAGCTAACTCAGGTGAAAACTTATCAAAAGACTCATCAAAGCCAAAGTCAGATAGAAATTAAAAATCTTAAAGACAGTGTTCTTAAAGGTGATAATATTTTTGAAGCTTTAATGAAAGCCTCAAGACATTGCAGTCTTTATGAAATGAGCTCCGCTTTGTATGAAGTCGGTGGTCAATACCGCCGCAACCTGTAATGTTCAAAAATCTTTTCTGCAATTCGGACTCCGTCGCAAGCAGCACTTGTAATACCACCGGCATAACCGGCGCCTTCACCTGCAGGATAAAGCCCTTTATGGGAAGTGCTCTCCAAAGTCTCATCATGTCGACAAACTCGGATGGGGCAGCTGGTGCGTGATTCAATGCCAAATAATTGGGCCTCGGGATGAATAAAACCTTTCATTTTTTTTTCAAATTGGTGCAAGCCTTCCTTCAGCTTTTCACTGATCACGGAAGGAAGTAATTCTTGCCAGTTCACCGAGGCTACGCCCGAGGGGCTTGAGTGAGGACTTAAAGGTTTTACTTTATTTTCTAAAAAGCCCACAAGATTTTGAATGGGTAATTCTTTTTTTCCGCCAGTTTTTAAAACTGCTTGATAAGATTTTTTTTCAAGATCTTTTCTGAATTCCATACCACCAAAAATAGAATCTCCAAAAAGAGTTTTATGATCAAGACTGACAACCAGGGCTGCATTCGCATAGGGAGAATTTCGGTGATAATTGCTCATGCCATTACAAACAACGCCGTCAATTTCAGTTCCGCTGGATAAAACATAGCCGCCGGGACACATGCAAAAGCTATAAACCCCAACACCAGTTTTATCATCATGGTGGGTAATTTTGTAATTTGCCGATCCTAGTTTTGGATGATTGGCATGATCTCGGTACTGGATTTGGTTAATCAGTTTTTGTGGATGCTCCACTCTTAAACCCATAGCATAAGATTTACCCTCAAGCGCAACACCTTGGTCTTTTAAATGATAAATCATATCTTCGGCGGAATGACCTGTGGCTAAGACGACAAATGAAGATCTAAAAGTTTTCCCATGTTCAGTTTTAACTCCGATAATTTGATTTTTTTCAAAAAGCATTTCAGTGACTTGAGTGTTGAAATGAATTTGGCAGCCATTTTCTAATAAAAATTTTCTTAAACGTGGAATCACTCGGCGGATGCGATCCGATCCCACATGAGGATTTGCCAAATATTCAATTTCTTTGGGCGCTCCAAATTGAACTAAGCGATTTAAAACATAAGGAATATGGTCTGATTTTATGCGAGTGATCAGTTTTCCATCGGAATAAAGTCCGGCGCCACCTTCGCCGTAACACACATTATTTCTGGGATCGAGCTCTCCGTAACGCCAAAACTTATTGATGCCCTTGATGCGTTCTTCACTGGCAGACCCGCGCTCGAAAAGATGACAGGGGATACCGCGCTCAACCAATCGCAGGGCCGCAAAAAGTCCTGCCGGGCCTGAGCCAATGATCAAAGGCAGATCAGGGTTTAGGACTGATGAAGAATCTAAGCCAGCGACGCGGTCTAATTCAAAACTCTGTTCTTTTAAAGTTTCCCCAGCTTCGGCCACTTCTAAACTGTAGACAAAATGGGGATTGTGCCTTGATCTTGCGTCCACACTTTGGCGCAATATTCGGTAAGGTCCATGTTGAGGAACTAGCCACTGAAGTTTTTCTTCGAGCTCTTCATCAAGACCGATAGGAACGTTATTAAGAATCTTTGACATCCTAAAAAAATAGCACAATTCATTAAAAAGTGACAGCCGATTTGATTGCAGTCATGATGCTCTGATGTTGTGGATTTTAAGTTTCATACCTCGAAAGTGGCTCAGTCGCGTTGTTGGCGTTTTAATGCATATTAAGCTTCCGGCTTTTTTAGCGAAAAGATCAATTGAATGGTTTGCCTGGTTTTACAAAATCAATACAGCCGAAGCGGAAATGCCTTTAAAGAACTACGCCTCCATTGGTCAGTTTTTTTCAAGAAAGCTGAAACGCGGGGCTCGGCCCATTTCAGCGGGATGGGCCATTCATCCTTGTGACAGTGAAATTATTCAACATGGTCCCATTGATCAATCGACCCTGATTCAGGCCAAAGGGCGCAAATTTAGTTTGGTCATGTTGACGGAAGATCCTCAAGCTGAGGAAAAATATAATCAAGGCTACTTTCTAACATATTATCTTTGTCCCACCGATTACCACCGGGTGCATTCACCCGTCAGTGGTTATATAAAATCGGTGATGTATCGAAATGGCGACCTGTGGCCTGTCAACAAAGGAAGCGTTAAGTTGATAAAAGATCTGTATATTCAAAATGAACGTTTGATGGGTGAAATAGCCACCGAGTACGGCCCTGTCGGTGTTGTGATGGTCGGCGCTACAAACGTAGGTTCAATGACTTTAAGTTTTGATAAAAAAGTAAGAACAAATCGTTTTGCCAAATCAAGACGACATGTTTATCCAACCCCTATTGAAATTAATAAAGGCGATGAGTTTGGGACTTTTCATATGGGAAGCACCGTGATTGTTCTTTACAGCAAAGAGTTTAGAGAAAATTTTGAAAAACAATTTTTGATTTCTAAAAAAGTTTTTATCGGTCAGTCGCTGACTCCGCCATTAAATACGGCGCCGCTGGATAAGAACACTCCGTCGAAGCAGTCTCTTGGACACTGACCCGAGTCAGAAGCGGTAATTTAATTTTAATTTTTTCATAAAGCCAGACAGCTAATTTTTCGCTGGTGGGATTTTCTAAACCAGGAACCTTATTTAAAGTTTGATGATCTAGCTCTTGAAGAAAGGGCTTTGTGACTTTTTCAATCTCATGATAGTCACACACCCAACCAAGTTTTGGATGCAAGGGGCCTTTTAAGGTCAAAATGATCTTAAAACTATGCCCATGCATTCGAGAACAAGGGTGTTCAGGGGGTAAATTTGGCAAAAAACGAGCCGATTCGATCTGAAATTGCTGTTTCAATTCAAAGTCCATGGTAGGACGGTTAGCATAGGAAAGCCCAAGATGTCACGAACCACATTGCACCTTTCGAAAGAGAACTTTAAATTTTCAGTGGCGCACTTTCTGATCTTTGATGCTCATTCGGCCGAACGGCTGCATGGACATAATTACAAGGTCAAAGTCAGAATTGATTTTAAAAAAGACTTAAGCAGCGATCCTAAAGGATACTTTGTCGATTTTAATGTCTTTAAATCAGAGATTGTTAAAACCTTAAAGGCTTGGGATGAGATGATTTTAATGCCAGCCCTACAAATAGAAATGAAGTTTGAAGAAGAGGGTCCGTCTCTCAAAATTTGGTTCCGCGAACGTTATTATGTTTTTCCAAAAAATGAAGTGATACTTTTGCCAGTCACCAATACCAGCAGCGAACAATTTTCGAAACTGATTGCTGAAAATCTAATGGCCAAATTTAAAAAGTATGAGGTCTCAAGTCTTGAAGTTTTTGTTGAAGAAACTCAAGGCCAGAGCGCTTCAACGGAAATTAAAGCTGAGTATTAAGAATTCCATACTTTACTTCTCGAGCAGTCAGTTCTTTTTTAAGATGATAAGACCAAAAACAAATCCTGCGACTTGAAAGCCAATCAAATATTTTTTCCTGAACATTTTGTGGCGAGGCATCGCAGCTAATATCCGCAAAATCATTAAAGTTAAGAACTTGATCCACGCGCCATGAAAAAGGCGTTGTTTCGGCATGTACCAAAGAGCGATTTTCACTGACAGCTGAGTAACTGATCAAACCCACCATTAATTTATACTGCCCAAGATTTAAAATATTTCGAGCTTTGGCAATCATCACGGGGTCAGTTATTTTAACAGTGAAGGAATCACTCGTTTGTTGATTACTCAGTAAAAAATAAACAGCCGTGGGATCGACATCAACTTTAACTGGCATGGCTGGCAGTTCTTTTAAATAAGACATTGAGCCATACTTATTTTCTT
Organism: Pseudobdellovibrionaceae bacterium; assembly: GCA_043720615.1. Classification (GTDB taxonomy): domain Bacteria; phylum Bdellovibrionota; class Bdellovibrionia; order Bdellovibrionales; family Bdellovibrionaceae; genus JAYWDA01. The sequence continues at coordinate 20,561 of JAYSSI010000018.1, forward strand.
GAAGGACCATAGAAATACGGCCTTGGGCGGTGGCCTCAACCTCAACACCTAATCCCCAAAACTTGAAATCAGTTGTTTTTAAATGACCACCGAGCTGCACCGTTTGAGTGCCTAAAACAAGCTTATTAGGACCTAAAAAACGTAACATAACAGTTTGAGCTCTTGGATCCAGATTTTGTATATAGCCTTTATAGGCGAACTGACTTCGAATGGCCCAATGGCGAAGGGGAGAGACTCGCGTTGTCCAAGGGGTTAATTCAGAACCACAACGAGTAAAGGCGATAACACGAGGGTCGACGGTCTTTATTGAATATTCGTAAGCCGGTAAATCTTCAGATGTCAGTGTTTTTACTTCAAATTTTTCAAGGACCCAATGCACCTCTTCAAAACCTTTTTCACCGTAATATTGTAACCAAATATTCTGCGACTGAGAGCTGAGGTTTTTTAAAGTAAGTTGTGTATTATTACAAATTTTAGGAGCATGAAGCGCCTGACCCCAGGAAGAATCACTTAAAAAGAGAGTTAAGAAAAGAAGGGGCCATGACAGGTTTTTCACTTGTACTAGATCGGACTAAGGTACGCAGACTTTACGAAAGTCTGTTAAAACTAGACATAAGCCCAATACTCAACTCTATTATCAACTCCCTTTCAATAGCTCTCAACTGTCAGGGCCTAGAATGGAATTCATACTAGTTCCAAAGTCCCTATGACATAAAGGCAGAGTGAAGCTCCTAGATATAAAAAATCGAAAAGATATTCAAGAAGTGAAGGTGACTGAATTTCACGGTCCCAGTCTTGTGATCGAGCGTTTGCATGAGCTGGGTTTTCACAAAGGCTGCACCATTAAAATTTTAGGCGTTGCTCCTTTTCAGGGACCCTTGCTGATTGAAATCAACACGACCGTCTTAGCTCTTCGAGATGAGGAAAGCCAATGTCTGCTGATTCAGATCTAAAAACATTTGCTTTGGTGGGCGCGCCCAATTCTGGCAAAACGACCCTTTATAATTGGCTGACAAATTCAAAATTTAAAACCGTGAACTATCCAGGGGCAACGGTTGAATATTTCTTAGGACAAGTGGCGCCGCAGTGGCAGGCGCAATTTCAAGTTGTAGATACGCCCGGAGTTTATAGCCTTCAGCCTAAAAGCGCTGATGAAGTCGTCACTTTAAAAGTGCTTTATGATAATCCAGAAGTGGGTCGCGTCCATGGTGTTATTGTGGTGGTGGATGGCACTCAGCTTTCAAGGCACTTACTCTTAGCCGAGCAAATTAAGGAAACTGGTTTTCCCATGGTTCTAGCTATCACAATGAGTGACTTACTAAGAAAAGAAAAAATTGAAATCGATAAAGAATATTTGGCTCAAGCGTTTGCCTGTCAAGTTGTGACCGTAGACGGCCTGTTAGGATCAGGAATTCAAAGCTTAACTGATATCTGCGGGCGTCACAGTCTTAAAGAGACCGGAAAAAAAACCGATATTTGGAATCTTGAAAAGCATGAATTAAAGCAAGCCGATCTTGAATTAGTGGCAAAAAAAGCCTTAAGAAACGATCCCGTGCTTTCTTCAAAAATGAAAAATGTAAGTCTTCGCACGCGAAAAATTGATGCCGTTTTAATGCATCCTTTTTTAGGGCTTATTTCTTTTATTGCGATTATGACTTTATTATTTTCAAGTATTTTTTGGTTGGCGCAGCCCTTTATGGATGGAATTGATCAAATATTTAGTACTTTTGGCCAATCCGCGGCCTTAGTAATTGGAGAAAATATTTTAGGCCATTTTGTTGGCGATGGACTTATTACGGGTGTCGGAGCCGTGCTTGTTTTTGTTCCACAGATTTTTATTTTATTTTTTGGAATTAGTGCTCTTGAAAGCTCTGGCTACTTAGCAAGAGCTGCCACAATTATTGATAAGCCTTTTTCAAAGCTCGGAATGAGTGGCCGCAGTTTTGTTCCCGTGTTATCAGGATTTGCATGTGCTGTTCCAGCCATTATTGCCAGCCGAAATATTCCCTCAGCGCGAGATCGCTGGATTACAAATTTTATCATTCCGCTGATGACTTGTTCGGCCAGGCTTCCAGTGTATGCACTTTTACTGGCGTTTATTTTTAAAAATGAATCGGCTTGGAAGCCAGGATTAGTTCTTGCCGCCATTTATATTGTTTCAGTGATCATTGGGGCTTTGGCTGCATGGATCGTCAATAAATTTTTACCTCAAAAAGAAACCTCCTTTTTTATGATGGAGCTGCCTCTGTATCGAAAGCCAAGGTTGCAGGTTATTTTTAGACAGTCTTTGGATCGAACCTATTCATATATTAAAAAAGCCGGTCCTGTGATTTTAGTTTTATCTGTTATTATTTGGGGGTCTTCTTATTTTCCGAATTATAAACTTCAGGATCCCCAGCAAAAACTTGAGCAAAGTTATTTAGGTCAAGTCGGACATTACTTGGAACCTATTTTTAAACCTATGGGATCAGATTGGCGGGTTGGGATTGGTTTAATCAGTGCTTTTGCTGCTCGTGAAGTCTTTGTCTCGTCTTTGGCCATTGTGTTTAATGTAACTGATAGTAACGAGGAAACTCTGCAGGACTCATTACTAGAAAATATGCGAGTAGCCACTTTTTCAGATGGGAGTAAGATTTTTACCGGGCCATCGATCACGGCTTTGATTATATTTTTTATGATAGCTCTTCAGTGCATGTCGACGGTGGCCATTGCTGCTAAAGAAACCAATTCTTGGCGATTTGCCCTGACTCAGCTGGCGGTCTTTAACTTGGTCGCTTATCTTTTGGCTGTCGGAGTTTTTCAGTTTCTTAAATATTTTATTTCTTTCGTGTAAAATAGAAATATCTTCGATACCAAGGTTGAACTTTGCGCCAAAGTTTAAAGCCATTATCTTGTGGAAAAACGGGAGTGCGAAAAATCGAAGTGATGGGTTGGCTTAAATGAAAACCACCCTGATCGGTATTAACAATATATTTATAGCCACAATGAAAAGCCTCATCGGCTAAAGTGTCATTTCGAAGTCCATAAGTAAAAGCATAGCTTAAAACTTTTGCTTCAAATTCTTTCTCTAAAATGGATTTTGATTCTGTCAACTGATAGGTCGCCTCAGATAAATTCATTTTAGTCAGTGGGTCGTGAGTTAACCCATGCGATCCAATTTCAAAAAATCCTGATTCAAAAAGATTTTTCCGCTCTTGGGAATTCATTAAAGCTTGCGGAGGAATTTCGCCTGCATCCCAGTGATTATCGATGATATCGTTATGAGCTAATAGATAGATCACAGCTTTAAAGTTATATTTTTTTAATAGCGGTAAAGCTTCAGTTAAATTATTAGTGTAGCCATCATCAAAAGTAAGAAAGAGGGGTTTTTTAGGAAACAAAGTCCAGTCTTTTTTTTCTGAAATAAAATCTTCTAAACCTTGAAAAGTTAAAGTTTCATAGCCCCATTTTTGATATGCCGCCAGTTGCTTGTCAAACTGGTCTGTAGTGACAAAAATCCGATGCTTGGTTTGAATTTCTGACTTTGTAATCATGTGATACATCAGGACGGGGATATGGCGGGGATGCTTTTTATACAAAATAGCCGCTTTATAAATATTCTCAATTTTTTCAGAGGCCGAAGAAAATTCAAAAACCCGAAAGGCCGCTTTGATTAAATTTTCACGATCTTGAGTTAAAGGAAGAGGCTGCTTTAAAGTTTTCTCAAGCTCGGCTATGATTTGCGGGATATTTAATTCTGATGGCTTTTCTGAAAGGCCGATGTCGCCAAAATTAGAGCTGCAAGCATGAGAAAAATTATTAATATCTATTGGGCCTAAACTGCTGTTTTCACCGATCGCCCAAACGGGAATGCCTTGCAGTAAACTGCTGATGGCAACTCTTCCTGCACCAAATACCAACTTATATTTTCCAAGTGCTTGATCTAAAGTATCAGAAGATACGGCGAGAATACATTCAGGATATTTTTTATTTAATGTTTTAATTTCATTTAAAGTTTCGACTCCCAAAGTAGAAACCGGGCCCCCTAAAAGATGAATTTTAAGTTCAGGAAACTGTGTCAAAAGTTTGGGAAAGACATCTTTAATTAAACGCTTGGTTTGCTCGCCTTTGGGTCCTGAAGTTCTACCCACAACAGCGATGGGTGAGTTCAAAGAAATGTCGGTTTGTGAATTAGAGATCGAGTGAACAGGATTTCCAATCACAGTTATAAAATCTTTTTTTATTCCAAAGTCAGAGTTCAAGTGCTGCTGTATATTTTGACAAACGGCAATGATATGTCGCCCGTATAAATTAAAGATTTTTTTAGACCAAGAATAATGCTGGCGCCCGTGAACGGTCGAAACCAAAGTGGCTTTTGATAATAAACAAGCCCAATAGCCAACTCTAACAGCCGCTCGGGAGTGAGCATGGATAACATCGATTTGGTGTTCTTTAATGAATTTTCGCAAAAATAATAAATTTGAAATCTTACTAAAAAAGCCTTTGGGGTGAATAGGCCTTTGTACAAAGGTAAGGCTTGTTTTCACATTTAAAGTGTCAGAGATCACAAACACCTGATGGCTGCGTGCTTTAAGCCATTCACCCAACTGCACAGCATGCACTTCAGCACCGGTAATTTCAGTTTGGGAGAGGAGCATCAAAATCTTCATCTTGTTTCTTATACCGTGAAGAAATTCCAAGTGCCAGAACAGAGTAGATAAGAAACAGGCTTAATGCTAGATTCCAATCCCACAGAGCTTTTTGGAGTCTATGAATGGATACATTTAGTCACTTTAATTTACACCCAGAATTAAACCAAGCCTTAACAGATTTAGGCTTTACCCAACCCACGCCCATTCAAGCGGAAGCGATCCCAGTGGGTTTAAATGGGCAAGATTTAATTGGCGGAGCCCAAACAGGCAGTGGTAAAACCGTGGCCTTTTCGCTACCCATATTGCAAAGGCTCTTATCAAATCCCCAAGCTGTCGCATTGATTTTAGTTCCTACCCGAGAATTAGCCGAGCAAGTGAGTGAAGTTTTAAAAGGGCTGCTAAAGTTCAGTCCACAAATCCTTGTGGCCAATCTTATTGGCGGTTTGTCGATGCGACCCCAAGTGCAATTGCTGACGCGAAAACCGCAGGTGATTGTCGCAACCCCAGGGCGTATGATGGATCATCTTCGTAGAAAAAATACTAATTTTTTAAAACTAGAAGTTTTGGTTTTAGATGAAGCCGATCGCATGCTAGATATGGGCTTTGCAGACCAGCTCAATGGAATTTTACGTTTTTTACCAGAAAAACGTCAGACCATGCTTTTTTCAGCTACGATTCCAAAGCATATTATCGAGCTTTCTAAAAAATATCTCATCGAACCCGTGCGAATTCAAGTGGCCTCAAACCAAGCCACAAGACCACAGATTGAACAACAATCGGTGCAAGTTCCTAATGCGAGGAAAAATGAAACTTTACTAGCTCAAATTGGTGAACGTGAAGGGTCTATTTTAGTTTTTGCCAGAACTCAAATTCGCACCACTCGAATTACAAAATATCTTAAAGAATATGGTTTTAACGTGGCGACGATTCATGGTGGACGTACTCAAGCTCAGCGCAAAGAAGCCTTAGATCGCTTTCGTGCAGGCTCTGTCCGAATTCTTATCGCCACTGATATTGCAGCAAGGGGTCTTGATATTTCTCATGTGGCCCATGTGATTAATTATGATTTGCCTCAAGATCCCGCGGATTATGTTCATCGCATTGGGCGCACAGCCCGGGCGGGACGTTCAGGAACAGCCATGTCTTTTGTTACTCCTGAAGAAGTCAGGGTGTGGGAAAAGATTTCCCGCCAGTTTCAACCTTCAAAAAAACGTGAATCAGGAGTCTCGGGCTTTAGGAGCACGAATGGCTAAGGATTTATTAGATCTGCATGGATTTAAAGCCGATCAAGTGGAAGAGGCCATCGACCGTTTTTTGGTTCTAATTTCAAATTCCAAATTAACAAAAGCCCGCATTATGACCGGCAAGGGAACAGGCACGGTTAAAGCCATTGCGATTAAATATCTAAAACTAGCGGGCTACCAATGGTCTTACGAAAAATTATCTAATGGAAAAAATAATGAAGGTTGCCTTGTTCTTTTTCTTGAATAGAAAATAAATATTATGACCTTTGATGTTTTTATTGAAAAACACTCCAAACTCACGCGCTCACTTAAAAAGTTTATTCTTGATCAGCAGTCAAAATTAACACCTGAAAACTTTGAATTATTCTTAGAATCCATTGCTGTGGCTCATAAGCAAGCTCGGGAAAAGCTGGAAGAAGTTCCTGCAGGTATATCGCGCTCGGCGCGACTGAATCAGCTTGTCGACCAAGTCATGGAAGAAGAAAATCATATTAAGGCAACTTGTAAAATGGACTGCTCGGCGTGTTGTCATGTCGAAGTTAAAATCACCAGTGATGAAACAGAAGTTTTATCTCACCTTATTCAAAGCGGCCACACTATTGATCTTGAAAGATTAGCAGATCAAGCAAAGCTATCAGTGGGGGATGCAAGATGGAAAAAGAATTTAAACTTAAGACAAAACCAATGTGTTTTTTTAAATAGTTTAGGAAATTGCAGTGTCTATAAACAAAGACCTGTCATGTGTCGCAGACATTCTGTGACATCTCCAGCACACTTATGTTCATCACTGGACGCAGATATCGTTCTTAGATACTTTCCACGAGTTGATATTCTTATCAGCGCGGCCAATGAAGATCCTGATTTAAAAGTGGGACCCTTAGCTAAAATGTTGCATGAAAAGCTAAACACAAGGCTACAGAAAAAGTTCCGGTCCCCTTAAAATCATCCATCTGGCCTTAAAATTTTACTTAGGCTAGGTATTACCATGACTCATGCAGAAGAAGTCAAAGCGGATATTATCAAGAATTTTGGTTTTTTTCCACCCTTCTATGTTCCGGCCATGGAGCTCCCTGATCTTCTCGATTGTTTATGGGGGCAGACGCTAGAATTTTTTTTAAAAAACCCTATCCCCTTATTATTTAAAGAAAAATTAGCAGCTTTACTAGGCCGATATTGTTCGACGCCCTATTGTTTAGTGGTCCATATTTCATCGTTGATGCCATTGGGTATGACGGCTTCAGATGTTCGAGATTTGATAGAGATGCCAGCTTTAAGTTACCAAGAAATCATGGAAAAAACTCGCTGTGATGACGTCGCTTTTTCTGGATCATGGCCCGCGCCGGGGACTCTTTTGGAAGAATGTATTTTATATAGCTGTATCGGAATTTTTTTAAATCAAGAGTCAGACCGCTTGTACGAAAAATTACGACAGATACTTGAGCCTAAACAGTACGAAGATTTAGTTAAACTCTTAGTTTACAATAGGACATGCTTAGACTGGGCCGAATCTCATCCAGAAATATCTTACAAACAAGATGAGCGGTATCAAAAAAATTTTAGTGCTCTGACTGCATCGCAGCCATCCATCGGTGATTACATTGACACTTGCCAAGCTAAATTTAAAAATCAATCTGATCGTAGGATCTTTTGGCTCACTCAGGAAAACAAAAGGTTGTTGGATAAGGAGTACAAACTGCGACGTGAGAGTGAGAGGGCTCGGCAAAATCTCAATGATTTTTTTATGCAAGCACCTATACCGATGTGTTTGATGGAGGGTCCCGAACATATTATAACTTTGGCGAATCCCCCTTATTTGAAAGCGGTGGACCGAGACTATCGAATGTTAGGTCATACGGTGCGAGAGATCTATTCTGATGAAGAAGCTTACCATTTTTTTCCATTGATGGACGAAGTCTATCAAACGGGAAAGAATTATTCAGGCAAAGGAATCCCTTTCACAGTTTTGGATATTAATGGCGTTGGTCGACGTATTTTTGTTGATGCCGAGTACAGGCCTTTTTTATCAAGCCATGGCCATATCAAAGGTGTCTTAGGTTTTTTTCAGGATGTGACGGATCAATTATATACTCAGCATCAGCTGGAAGCCAGTGAGCGGCATTTTAAATCTTTGGCGAATTCTATTCCTCATCTTGTTTTTGTTGTTAATGAAGTTGGAAAGTTTAACTATGTAAATCAAAAAGTGACAGAATATTTGGGTTTGTCAGAAAATGAAATTACAAGTGAAACATGGTTACACTCCATACATTCCGAGGATCAGGAACAGGCCTGGGAAGAATTTAGTATGGGGATAAAAAATAAATGCGAGTGGCAAGCTGAATACAGATTCCGTCGTAAAGATGGGACCTATCGGTGGCACCTAGCTCGAGCTATTCCTGTTAAAGAGAAAAATGGTGAAGTTAACTTTTTTGGCACTGTCACAGATATGGAATCTCAAAAGAGGCTGACAGAGGACCTCGAACAGGCTCGTGAAATGGCAGTAAATGCGAATGAAACAAAAAGTTCTTTTCTTGCAAACATGAGTCATGAAATTAGAACTCCTTTGGGAGCTATTTTAGGTTTTACTGAAATTTTAAAAGATTCTGATCTGGAAATATCAGAAAGAAATAATTATTTGGATATTATTAGTCGAAATGGAAATGCTTTAACCAGCATCATTGATGATATTTTAGATCTATCAAAAGTTGAAGCTGGTCAGTTAAAAATTGAAAATATTCCATTTAGTCCTCGTTGTTTGATTCAAGAAGTAACGGATCTTTTTCTTGAAAACGTAAAGACAAAAGGAATTTATCTTAATACCTTTTTGGAATCTAAAATTCCTGAACAGGTTGTGTCAGATCCTGCCAGAATCCGTCAGATTTTAAATAATATTTTGGGCAATGCCATCAAATTCACGCAGCAAGGAGGGGTCAATCTTCGAGCCAGCGTAATTTTAAATCTGGCGGGGCAGTATGATTTTAAAATTTTAATCACTGACACAGGGCCAGGCTTAACCGATGCGCAAAAGAAAAAATTATTTCAACCGTTTGTTCAAGCCGACAATAGCACGACTCGTAAATTCGGAGGTACTGGTTTAGGCTTAGTTCTTGCTCGTCGAATGGCTAGGGCCCTTGGCGGAGATGTTAAAATCGTAAGTTCTGACATTGGTAATGGGTCGACCTTTATGGTTGAATTTACCGCAGAGGCCGTTCCAAAAAATATGGAAATAAAAGAGAATACATCACCTCACCGGTTGTATTCAGGAACAGACACACTTTCTGGGCTTCGCGTGTTAGTTGTGGAAGATTCAAAGGACAATCAAATATTAATTGACCGCGTTTTATCAAAACGAGGAGCTTTGATTGAATTTGCTTCGGACGGTGAAGAGGGTGTGAGCAAGGCGTTGGCATCACTTTACGATGTCGTATTAATGGATATTCAAATGCCAAAACTTGATGGCTACGGAGCGACAAAAAAATTGCGAAGCTTGGGTTATTCTCAACCCATTATTGCGCTTACGGCTCATGCGATGGAAGAAGAGCGTCGGAAAACTAAGGAGGCTGGCTGCGATGGACATATTACAAAACCTTTAAGTGTGAGTCTTCTCGTTGCAACCTTGTCGCAGTTTGTTCCAGAAGTTTTGCATTAGAAGCTAAAATTTCCCCGAGACTCAATTTTTGGATTTAATACTTTTTACGCACAGCGAGTCGCGATAAGCAAACAAAATCACGAGCTGTTGCGATAGACTGCAGTGATTTCGTTGCTAAAACAAATCGAAATAGCGATGAATGCCAGAGCTTCAAAAGTAAAATCCTTAATCAAAAGTCGGACGAGAGCCCCACTACCGCGAGTTGTTGGGAGCGGTGGCGTTGAGATCAGTTCAAAACTTTTTTGACAGAAGCTCAGAATCTAGGAATTTTAGATTCAACATCATTGATGTCAGATACGACTGAGGTCCAGTCTTGTATTTCATTCTGGGACAGGTCTGACAAAAATCGATCATTTCTGTCAGCTGATTCCAACGACAACCTAATAATTCCATGTGAACGTGTTTTCAGGGGGTATCATGAAAACAATTATGTTTGCAGGGGCTGATGCGATGATGGATTTAAAAGCATCAAAAAAAGCAATCGAGCTGCCAGAGGTTTACGCCTTGTTAAATGATTTTGGCTTAATTAACAATTTAGAAAATTCGATAAAAAATATTGCTATCCATCCATTTCCAGCTTTGCTGGCGTCAGTGCTAACGCAAGTGGGGCTCTACAAACGTTATACTTCAAAAAATTCAGAAAATCATATTTTAGCAGGATGTTCATTAGGGGACCTTGCTAAGTTAACATGTGCCAAGGTGGTATCTTTAGAAGTTGTCGTTGAAGGTTTAAGTCTTTTTTGCCAAGGCTTAAAAGATGCCCCTAAAGGATCTATTCTTCAAATACGAACGCCGACAGCTCGTGGTGCTGATTTTAATAAATCAATCGAGGATTTTAATTTATATCCGGCCATGGATCAAACGCCAAACCATTGTTTGATCACTGGTGAAGATCGCAATCTTAAGGCATGGCAATCTGAGAGTGAATTGGCCAAAACGGTTTCGATTCGACCGCTATTTCCATTTCCTCTGCATTCACCATTGATGGCGATTCCTTATCAAAAATTAGAGAAAATTTTATTCGAAAGTGAGCTCAAGCCTGCAAGCAAAGCCCTTGTGTCTTCAACTGAAGCAAGCCATTTATTGGGGTCTTTCGCTATTAGAAATGATCTTAAGAAAAACATTTTAGGACGAGTTAGATGGCAGGATACATACACCTGGTTAGCTGACCAAGTTAAAGTCAGTGAATTTATTAACATAGGTCCAATAGGCACATTAAAATTATTTGGCGAAAGAATTACAACGGAAAGACCAGTGACAGTTGCTGACTCAATGGATGGAACTTTATGTTTGGCTTAGATTTGCGCTCAAAAAATTTATTTAAGCCGATTGATACTTATTTCATAATTAATTTGGGAGATCAATTAGCTAAGACAAGGTGGTTTAAAAGATTTTATTTGAAAGCACTTAAAAATAATCCCTGTCGAGAATTAGCTCGGCAGAATTATCATGGAGTGCATCCTACGTTGAGTGAATTAAAATTATATCCAACCAATACTTTGGGGTATCATTACAGCCAGCATATTATTAAAAATAATTTATCTATCTATGAACGTATGGATCCAAAAATTTTAAAGGGATCAATTTATTTTCGTGAAAGAAGTCGTGAATTTCATGACATCATTCATGTCGTCTACGGATTTAGTGTCGCCATTCAGGATGAACTTGGGCTTAATGCGGTCATCATCGCTCAACATAAATATCCTATGAGCGCTGCCATCATTATCGGTGGATTGCTGCGAATTGCATTAACGCAAATAAAACTCATCCCGCAAGCGTTCAAACAGATTTATCGTGGTTATCAATTGGGCATAAAATCTGAATCCATTTTTTCTGTGGCCTGGGAAGAATATTGGATGAGTGATTTAACCACTCTTCGAAAGCAGATGAATATTCATATTTTCTAGATATTCCAATATTATAAAAGATTAGAGTGGGTAAGGGGTTTATTGGCAGTTTTCATATGTAACTTGATAGCCACTTCCATAATTAGGCATAGGTTCAAAAGTCATTCTGCAATCGAAGTGAGCTTTTTCCATGTAACCGCCATGAACCAAAATAGATGTTACTCCTTCGCAGTCTATTATTCTTATATCTCCGCCAACTTCATGCTCTTCATCATGATTATATTGGCACCTGTATTCACCAATTTTATTTGAATCACCCTTAGAATACTCCTTTGCAACGTGTCTAGAGTATTTTAAAGGATCATGAATTGTGGATCCGAAAGCATGGCCAGTCATAAGCAATAATACGGTAAATAGTGTTTTCATAATTCCTCGCAGATAAGTTGTGTTGATTTAAGTTTAGAGCTGTTGGTAATAAATTCGATGTATTCATCGCCATTATTAATGATAGTGGAGTAGGGACCACTGTATTCAGCTTCCCCTTGCCAATCGAGGTATTTAAGGGTTTCGGTATAAATGATCTTACTTCTCTTGGTGACTGTAAGCAGATATTTATCAGATGGACTTATTTGTTGAACTGAATAACTTAGAGATGAATTATTCCTATCAAAACATTGTAAGTTCTCACCATAAGCCTGCGCATTTATTGAAAGTGTCATCAAAGTAAAAACTAACCCCCTCTTTTTCATCTTAAAATCCATAGTTTGACCTCCTTATTTATAGATTTGATTTATAAGTCATTTTGATATAAAATAATTTTAATTATTTTAACTTAACTATAAAAAATATGGATATTACTAATAAAGACCTTAATTTACTTAAAATATTTTGTGTTCTTGCGGAGGAGAAAAACCTCTCCACGGCCGCTGAGCGTTTAAATACAAGCCAGCCTGCTTTAAGTTACCAGCTAAAACGCCTTCGGGAGGAATTTGGTAACGAATTATTTATTCGTACGCGAGCGGGCTATAGCCTGACTGAAAAAGCTATCAGCTTAGCTCCAAAGGCAAAAGCGATTTTAAGTGAAATTAAGAAAATCTACTTCAAAACAGATTTTGATCTAAAAACGCATCAGCAAGAGTTTGTGCTGGCCTCGACCACTTATTTTGAAATCACAGTGATTGAGAAAATTTTAAAACTTTTAAAAAGCAAAGCCCCAAAGGTCATTCTTAAAACTGTTTCTCTCAACAGCGAGCTTCCCACCAAGGAGCTGGATGCTGGAATTTATGATTTGGCGGTGAGCGCTTTTTTTAAAGAAGTTCCAAAGTCATTTCACCTTAAAAAAATTGGAACGGATCACCAAGTTTGCGTGATGAGAAAAAAGCATCCCTATCTTAATGGAAACTCGACACTCACTCGGTATTTAGAATTCCCGCATATTAAAATCGATATTCCAATAAATAGTATCAGCCGAATTGACCGATACCTTGAAGAAAAGGCTTACAAGAAAAGAAATATCCAAGGCAGATACAATAATTTTTTATCACCGGCATTGGCTTTAAAAACAGATGATTTTATTCTAACAGTTCCTTCAAGGCTTGGTCATTTTTATGCTGAAATGTTCAACTTAGAAGTGCGCCCTTTGCCAACTCCCAAAATTGAACTTGATATTAAAATGCTGTGGCATGAACGTCAGAATCAGGACTTATTTCATAAATGGTTTAGAGCTGAGATAGCAAATCTTTTTGAATAAAGCCTAATTAGGTTCGAATTGGCTTATAGAATTACTTCTTAGCGGGTTCATTTCCTTCAAAAACAAAAAGCTGTAACCATTCTAAAGTAGGTTGCGATTTTGCCCAAGAGAGGGCCTCGACCATCAGTTTTGATCCAAACCCCTGACGGCGATGGGATCTTTCGATACCCATCATAAGGGTGGCTCGATGAAGGCAACTTTTAATAGGTGGACGATGAACGAGATTTAAGTCTCCGTAAATTCCATTTGCGTCTGCAATGACCCAGCACTGTTCCCAGCCATCATCCAATACAGATTTTTTCATATTTTCGCCGTACGACTTTTGAAAAATTTCAATTGGAACATCCCATCTTTCAACGGGCGAAAAAATAAAATCACCATCTCGGCCAGATTGTAGCCCAATTCGTCGCAGGTGATCCCAATGCATTTGAAAATCAGATGGTTGAGCAAGTCTAACTACAGTCATAAATATTCTTCTAGTTGATGATTTTATATATGTAAAGAAAAGGAATATTTTTGATCGTACAGTGGCCGATAGCAATCTACGTTCAAATTTAAAATCTACGGTTTAAACTCCAACATTGCATTTTTTCAATGCAAGTTGGAGTTTTTCTGTAAGCTCGATATCCCGAACGCGTTGACCATTTTTTAATGGGGTAAAGCAATTTGCCCATACTCCATTTTGAATGGTGACCTCTCCAACAATAAAATCTGCAGCTTCACATATTTTTTTTATTTCCCGACATGCAGCCGATTCATAGGAATCGGCTTTAGACAGCTGAGCGATGACTAATACTAGAATTAAGATTACAGATTTCATTTAATTTATATGTTTCAAGAAATTAGCTTCTATATCAGAGCCAGAAGATTTCACTGAAAAGGGGCGGTCTGTAGATTTATTGAGGTCAATAAATCCATAAACTTTGGCAGTTATTCCAAGCGGTAGAAAGCTTTCTCCATTTTGAATATTTAATTTAGTACCTCCTTGTTCGACGGTAATTCTATTTTTTTTAGCCGTTCCGATTTCTTTTGCACCTTTAAATGGAATAAAACTTAAATAGACAGAACCTTTGTGGGTCGTAACTCCAAAATAAATGTTGTTTCCATCGGTATTATCAATTCTTGAGGCCCACAACTGAGATTTATTATCGTAAATGATCATTTCTTTACCATTGATTGGCAAAGATCCCACATTTTGGCTTTCTTTATCTCCCCAAAGTTCAAAGCTAAACTTTACAATAATTCGATGTTTGTCATCTTGGACAAGGACCCAATTAATGGGATCAAAATTTTCAACGACATAGGTGTTTTCTTTAACAAGCTTACCCAGTTGAACTTCGCCTTTGTCGTTTTTCTTCATCGATTCATATTGCGAAATTTTTGCGACAAGCTGTTTGTCTTTGTTAAAATCCCAGGTGTGTCGAAGGCTAAATTCTGGAATATCTTTTTGTTTAAACTGCCAATTGGCCTCAATGGGCTTATCATTGTTAAAATTCCAATTCCTCTCTTCTTGGGCTTGTCCTAGAAAGCTTTTACCTGTTTTATCAAATACTAAAATTTGTCCTTTAATGCCAAATCGATAGCGAAGCTTATCGGCAGAAACCTCTTTAATGGCAGAGTCGGACTTCCCAAAACTATTTTCATCATTTCGAGCAAAAGTTTGAATCGAGTTTAAAATTATTAATGTTAGAATCAGTTTTTTCATAAAAATTCCTCAGAGTTTAAATGTTTTAGATGTGCTTACTACAGCTTGGTGTAAACCATCTCAATAGTTGCATCAGTCACTAAATTTTCTTCCGGCGCTTCAGATTTAAACTTAAGTCCAGAGAAAATAATTCCTCCAATAATAAAGCCAACGGAAGCGGCTGTTGTCATTTGTAACCACAAAAAAGATTTTTTATGAACTTTCTGTTTTTCCCGTAAGGCGACTTTCCATTTGTATTTTTCAAGTTCTGAAGGTTGATCGTTATCAAATAGCTTTTTTAAATTATTTATTTCTTCATCATGGCTCATAGTTCGCTCCAAATAAGTTGTAATTTATTTCTCAAGTTTTCTTTGGCTCTGTGAATATGACTTTTAACTGTATTTTCAGGTTGATTTAGAATTTCAGAGATTTGTTTTAAAGTGAATTCATCGTCCATCGTTAATGCTAAAACTTCTTGCTGTATGGATGAAAGCTCAGAAATAGCTTTTCTGACAATTTTTTGCTTTTGCGCCTTTTCAACTTGCTGATCCAGCATATCGACTTCGCGGGGAGAATCGTCAATTTCTTTGCCAACTTGGGACGTGCGTTGGTGCTCTAAAAGAACAAAGCTTGCGATACCAAAGGCATATTGCGATAAATTTCCGAGCTTTGGATCAAAAGATCCATCTTCCACTTTATTATAAAGGCGAATCAGTGTTTCTTGAGTAAGGTCACTCGCGGAATCACTCGCATTTCTACGCTTAAAATATGCATATAAGCGGCTGCCGAGGTCGTCAGCTATATTATCCCAGTTTTCGTTATTACACATCAGGAGTTATTGTCCAAATTTAGCAATAAGTTGCAACTATTTGACATATTTATATCTTTTTTAACTTCTGACATGCATATGGTCCTTTTAGATAAAGAATTTTTCTATACATATATAGACAAATACAATATTAAAGTCTATCTTAAAATAGACGATAAGATATAATAAGTCTATCTATATGGAGACCATTGTATATGAAAAAAAATAGCGGACTGAGAAGATCCCAACTAGATCGTTCTTTTATGGATCTTAAGACTATTAACTTAAGAACTCCCAAAAAGGGATGGATCAAGGAGGTTCGTGAATCTCTTGGAATGTCCATGAAAGACCTAGCCGAGCGCTTGGGAACAATCAAACAACGTATCGAAAGAATTGAAAAAGATGAAGTCGCAGCAAAAGTCACACTCGAGACAATGCGAAAAACGGCCGAGGCCATGAACTGCGATTTTATTTATTTTGTTGTACCAAAAAATAGCCTTGAAGAAACTTTAAAGGATCAAGCTCTGAAAACTGCACAAAAAATTTTAAAGCAGGTCGGAAAAACAATGGCCCTTGAAGCTCAAAGCACATCAAATCTTTCACAAAAAAAAATGATAGAAAATTTAGCTCAAGAAATGCTCTCAAAAGACGATCGTAAAATCTGGAAAGTAAAATGAAATTTAACGACATTCCCGGGGCGACACCATTAGATGAGGAAACATTGCGTGGACTTATTCCGAATCTTACGACACATGGAGAACTCAATGAATTTGAAGCAAAAAATATAGCTGATGCCATCAGCTGGGCATCAAGCAGTCGTAAGTTAAAAAAAGATCTTCTTTCTGTCAGTGGGCTCATTCTTCTGCATAAAAAAATGTTCGAACAAACTTGGACCTGGGCTGGTCAATTCAGAACTCGTGAAACAAATATCGGGGTTACTCCTCATCGTATTCAAACAGATTTAGGTATTTTATTAGGAAACATGTAACCCCTGCGTAATTCACGTCTAACAATTAATTTTTAAATCTGTAACGTCCATGAAATGACGGATGTTCAAGCAGCAGAAAACCTAGTCAGTGA
>JAYSSI010000019.1:0-1697 GCA_043720615.1 Pseudobdellovibrionaceae bacterium
AGTTATGATGGGAAAGGCTGCGGAGAAATCGCAGAAAGGGATTATGTCGTATTCCAAGTACACGCGGATGCTGACTTCGAATCACTTGCGTAAAAAATAAAGGCTCAGATTTTTAGACTGATCCTTGTTGATTGAAATGGTGAATTTTAACATGGGGTTTGGTCAAAAAATTATCTTTTGATTTTAGGTTTACCAATAAATAAAATATTTTTATTTATTTGATCACCATCTCTAAAAATAATATAGAAAAAATCATCAGTCATTTCGTATTTTAAAGAAATACCAACCCATTTTTGAGTTTTTTCCGTTTTACCATTATTAAAACAAAATGCCGTTAGAGCTAAAACTTTTTGGTCACTGACAGCCTTAGCATCAGGAGACATTATTTCTTCCGAGATTAAAGAAGTTTGTAGGCCCTCAGTATATTCTATAATATTACATTGAGATTCAATCTTATGCGCGCCGGATACCTTCAAATTTATACGGTTTGTAGCTGTTAAATCTAATTCAAATGTTGTCTCTGGGCCGCCGTGGTCGCCCCATCCCGGCTGACCTGTTAGGATGTCTGCCACCTGGCTATCGCTAATATCACCGTACGCATAGCCTGTTGCTGAAATTTTAGAGATAGAGCCAGATTTAGCATATACGTTACCAGCCAATAATATCAAAAAAATAAATAATGTTTTCATTTATCATCCATTGTTTAAGTTTCGAAATAAGTATAAATGCAATAAGCCGACCCTACGTAATGCATTTAAACTGAATCTTAATTAATAAAACATGTCTAACGAATGACGGCCAGCCAAGAAAAGTCACTTTTTGCAGTTACCGAACGGATAAAACCAAATGGATCTGGGGTCCCAATCGGTCTTACTTTCAAGAGCCTTTTGAAGCTTAATTAAATTCGATCTGACGGCGAATACACTGAACCCTGTTAAGAAATACTAAAAGGTACAGGCTTGGTGACTGTGGCCTTAGTTTCGCGCAAAAGGTTGGGCCCTTGTCGATTATTAGACGTCGAAGAGGATTTCCTTGATGACTAACTTAGAAACTATCTATAGCCTTCCGCTTCGCGGAGGCTTTATGAAAATGGTATCTATATTCTTTATTACACTTTATGCAATAAACTGCTTAGCAGACATTCTGGTTGTTGAAGGAAGGCCATACGATTATAAACCTGCTCAATTAAAAATGTGTGGCAGTGAAGGTGATTCTCTTTATCATGCCGAGAAGCTTTTAATCAGTGCAGCCAAGACTGTCGGTGAATTAACTGCGGATGCCGCTTGTAAAGCAGGTACAGTAGAACTTTGTTCTCAGGATGCGAAAACCAAACATTGGGTGAGTTTGTTATTTCACCAGATCAGACAATATCCCAGCCGCTTTCGTTCAACTGGTTGCTTTTCACTCAGAGAACAATGCGAAAGTCTTTGTGAATCCGCTAAAATTTATTCTAAAGATGATTGTCATATTGAATGTAATCAGTATGAATCCTATAACAAGTGATCATAAACCCCTTCTTAAAATTCACTTCCAAAACAGCAAAGCCTGATTTAAAAAAATCAGGCTTTTTTATGTGTAAATCAAAGCCAGCTTTTATAGCCAAATTTTCGCAATTGTAAAAAGTATAATTTTTGACTTAGATTCCAGCTAAAATAAGAATTTTCAAACAAACTGCCAATTCTCAAAAATTATTTTCA
>JAYSSI010000020.1:0-1691 GCA_043720615.1 Pseudobdellovibrionaceae bacterium
CGCGTCAACGCCCGAAGTCCTGAAATATAATCGTCGCGATAGACGTTGGGTATAATTATTGTAGATTTTTTTGTCGAGTAAAGTTCCGCGTTCATCATAATTCGACATATTCGCCCATTGCCATCACCAAATGGGTGTACTTCTGAAATTAAAAACATAATAAAAATCGCGCGCGCCAGGCCCTCTGGCAGCTCGACATATCTTTGAAATCCCTGCTCTAATGTTCCTTGGATATTTTCAGGATTTACAAAATGAGTCTCGCCTGCCCGGTTTGGCTTATTCTTATATTTACCAGGAGAAACTTCAGGTCGGTTGCGCATCAAGGTATAGTGACGCTCTTTAATCAAATCTTCTAATTCTGAAAAGCTCTGCGGCCTTCTTTTCATTTCGTTAGGATCAGAAACAATACTAAATGTTCCTAAAATATCGTGAGCGTCCTTTGGCCGATCCGCCGGAACTTTTCCGTTAAAAATAATTTCTTCAGCTTCTTCAATTTCAAATGTCGTACCTTCAATATAATTTGAAAAATAAGATTCAAAAAAAGCTTTATTTCGAAACTGATTTGGCCCTTTAAAGTTCTCCTCGAATTCGGGCAAAGGAGTTGACTTAAGTGTAGCAAAAAGTAAATCGAAACGACTTACCCGTTCGAAATCAAAAGGGCGCTGTCGCGATCTTGCTTGAGCCCGCTGCGATTTCAAAACTTGATCAGACCGAGTCCCTAGCAGGGTACCGATCAATTGATCAAATTTTTTAAATTCTTTTTCCCAGGATAATTTTTGAGAAATCTTTATAGCCGCATCGCGAATTTCATTTAAAGTTTTCTCGCCTTTTACTTGCAGCAAAGATTCCAATTTATTTTCCAGCTCTGTGATGCTTAGCGATTGCCAGCTGGTTGCTTTTGTCGTCGAAAAATTTTCCAAATACGCACGTGCAGCAGAAGATACTCGAAATCCTGCGAATTGCAGATCATCACGCTGAGCTTTTGGACCTCGTAAAAAATGAAGCGTTAATCCAGGATAAACCACTTGACGATTAGTTGCGCCAGTCAGAATAATTTTGTTTTCAGGCGATGGCTTGTATTCTAAAGCGCTGCGATGACTTAAAAGACTTTCGGGATAAAGGCGACTAACTATCTGTGTCCATTGGCTACGTACGACGGCTTTTTCCTGTGCTTTGGCAACTGACGTATAAAGGCGTGGTCCAATTTTACGAATTTTTTTTTCTTTCTTTAGCTTCGTAAGCCAAGCTTCTTCAGCTTTACTTTGCGCCGGAAAAAGAAGAAGTGGCAAAATCTCGTTATAGCTTTGCGGTTTTGTCTTTAGGGTTTTGTGGTTTTTTTTTAACGTCATATAGGTATATTCGGTAAAAAAAATGAAAGTTCAAGGGTTTTATGGTAAAAATAATGAAATTATAGGGTTTTAAGGTTTTTTATTAAAGTAAGCCCCCTTTGGGGCCCGCTTTAACTCCAGCACTGTCATTCATTTTTCTTAGTAAATCATTCTGCCATCACCTAAAAGTGAAGCATGGCAGTCTACCCCTTTATTAAGGCAGTTCCTAACAATAGTAGTAATGAATTCCTGATTCCAACCATTCACCCAATCAGCATGACCTGAATAACCACCTGGTAAACCCGCAGCATAGTGGTCACTAGATAATCTCCATTTACTCATATCCACACCTAGCGCAACTTT
>JAYSSI010000021.1:0-3957 GCA_043720615.1 Pseudobdellovibrionaceae bacterium
GAAAAATGAAAAATTTGTAGAAAGTAAATGGTATTATTTCAACAAGAATCAAAAAACATTAAAGTCAGAAGTTTCTTTTAGCGAGAGTAAGAAAGTGGACTTATTAATTATATATCCACAGCAAGAAGGTGATGAAGATCAATTAAACGCTTTATTGGACATTACATTTAAGGGTTTATCATTTGTGAATTTAAAAAAGATAAATTGTCAGAAAGATTATTATTTTTCTAATGAGTATTATATAAATAAAGAAAATGGAATCGTCATCCATCACAATATAAGACGAAAATCTGTAGAATATTATGCATATCAAAGTCTTGAGGATATTAATAATTTAGAAGACGCATTCAATAAATGTCTTTTAAAAAATTGGTAGGGGCCAGCCTAAGTTAGTCGAACAAGCCGAGTTAACCGTAAAACAAGAATACTTAGTTCTGTGGAAAAAACAAACTGTAGATCAAAGTAAGCTGGCAAAACTTTATTGGGATCAGGGCATAACGCAAACTGAAACTACTCGCCATTGTAAAATTCGATGGGATACGGTTTCAGTAGCAGTTAAACGGTTTAATCCGACATTATTGGATTAGGAGGCCTATCGTGGGCGCTATTAAATTTGTTTCGTTTGTCGTTAGGTGCGTCTATTGACTGCCTCAATCGTTAAAAAGTGGAATTAAAAATTCAATTGACAAAGTGTACGGATTGGCGTACTGTTCAAGCGAGTCAGGAGAAAGTGAATTAAAATGGTTTTTTTCAAATCAGCTGATTATATCAATTGGCACAGCGAGCAAACGGAAAAAACTCAGTTCATTATCGAGGCTCGACTTAAACGCATTTCCAATGAAAACCATTGGAGATTTGTAAATAAATTTGATGGTCTTATTGAGTTAAAATGGCCATCAGGTATGCGAATTTATACAGCTAAAATTAACAACATTCTTGTTATTATTCTTTTAGGAGGTAATAAAAATGGACAAAGCAAAGACATCAAAAAAGAGAAAAAGATCCTTGAGAAATTCAAAGGATCTCATTTTGGTTGAACACAGACCTGATAATTTTAATTTCAACAAACCAAAATTAGTCAGAGAAATTTTAGCTGATTGCATTTTAACTGGCGATATGGACACCTTCCAAGATGTATTTTTAGCTTTCATTCGTAGCCAATCAAAAACAAAACTGGCTTCGAAATCAAAATTAGGACGACAAACCTTGTATGATCTTTTAAACCAAGGCGAAGATTTTAATCCTGAGTGGGAAACTTTAAGATCGCTGCTGAAGGCTATTTAGCTCGATGTCGAAGATTCAAAAATTAGGGCTCAGCTTTTTAGACTGAGCTTTGTTGATCAATGATATGAATTTTAAGAAGGATTTTAAACTGCGCTAACATAAACACCTTGAACTAAATACTCTTATATAATAAATTCTTTTTATTATATAAGGGGACTTTATTTTCTACAAATTCCATAATTTAATTATTTACTTATTAATTATTACTCAAATCACCAGTTGTACAAATCTTTCTCCTATTAATTCAGTTTATAAAAAAGAAGCTTTTAAAGTTCTTATTCAAAAAACTCTCCCACAAATTTATGAAACTTATTCCTCTAATGAGCCCATTTACCCGCCTAGTCAAAGCGAATTTCTGCTGGTAGAAAAACTTCCAGGATCCAATTTCAAAGTAAATCCTAAGTCGATTTTAACTGCGACATTTGATCCTGATGGAAAAATTTTACTTTCAAGCGGCGATTATACAATACCTGTTATGACTTATTGTATGAAGCAAAGCCGATCAAGCCCAAATGCTCATACTTATACGTTAGGCCAGCTTAAAGGTAAACGCAGCTCAATCATTCGTGACATTAATTCTAAAGCTTTATTAAAATTTTCTGCGCATGATATACAAATATTGTCGTGGAGCTTACAGGCCGGCCTGAAGTATGAAGAGCTTACTCCGGAAAGCAAAAGAATAATTGACGAGATTGTTCCGTATGCACAAGCGGAATTAAAAAAGTCTTTAATCGAAACCATTGAAAAGAAATGGAATAAAGTTTCTGATACAACAGATGGAATGATTCCTAGTTTTGATCAAAGTTCAGAAGATTTAATATCTGAACTCGGAGAATTAGGCCAGAAAATTAATAAAATTCGTCAGTTTAAAAAAATATTAGAAACGGCAGGAAACGATTTTGAAACAATACGTAGTTCTTTAAAAGATGCTGAACAATCACTAAAAAATGAAAATTTAGCTTCTAAAGCACCATGGAGTAAAATTAATGAACGTGTCTATGCACGTTTTATAACTCAAAGAAATTTTCAAGCGATTGGTTACGTTCAAATAAGAGTACTACCTGATTCAAAAAATAGAAATGTTAGCTCAAATTCAGATGGTAAAGTTACATTAGATATTTTGTCATGGCTTGCTAATCCAACTGATCCCAGTATTCAGCCACTTTCGTTTTCAATGCTGTATGGATATGGCGGGATTGCTGTCATTCCAGCACTTGCCGAAGCACCGATCGCTTTAGCTGTGTTGCTTGCAGTTGTGCTAGCTTCTCAAGTAATTGATTGGGATAAGTTTTTCGAACTTAAAAACGTTGCAGAGGGCTCTTATGACGCTGAAGTACGAAAAGCGTTAGAAGAGGGAATAAATATTCTGAACAAGACCCATGATGAGCTTGAAAAACCTGCCAAAGATGCAGGAGTCATTACCGGTAAAATGAAGAACACCTCGACTAATAAAGATAATGGAACACGTGAATATACAAAACCTGGTGGCGAGGAACAATTAAAGAAAGATTTCAACAAATTCCCTGGCGAAACTTCAAAAGCAAGTGATGGGACTGAAGTTAAAACTCTTCCTGATGGAACTCGTATAGTTAATCGCCCGTCTAAGGATGGCAAAGCCCCAACGCTAGAAATACAGCCTCCTAAAGGTGAAGGCAAAATCCCAAATCATCGAATAAAAGTAAGGTATTCAAACTAATGAAATTTAAATCAAAAAATGGACAGGGAGTTTACTTTGAACATTGGTCAACTCCATTAGATCGGGCGCAATCTATTTGGCTAACTTCAATGGTTATGTCACCAAATATGGTACATCTTATATTTAATTTAGAAAAAGGGTCACCAAATGTTAAATTTGTAATGAGCTTGGGACGCGGCTGGCCCATTCGTATGACTGAAGAAGGATATGCCGTAGGTTGCATAGGAAAATATTTTGAAAAAGAAAAAACAGCCCCCGAATTACCTAAGAATCGTAAAGGTGCCCATTTCAAAACTTGGAAATTGTGGGGAACAAAATACATCAAAGAAATTGATGAAAATCATGCATTGTCAGAATATAAACCAAAAAGAGATACCAATATTTTCCAATACTTAATAATTACACAAGACGAATGGATCGAATTCATTTGTCCTGGCGAGCCGGAATGGAATGTCCATAAAAATTCTAGTACTCAAAAATTAATCGATACTTATTCAAAGAAAATTTGGAAGCCTGCCTAGTTTTTGAAAACTAGCGAAAATGGTAGGCCCGAAGATATTGTATTCGAACCAACCCGGTTATCGGTAAAACGAATATACGCGGTTCAGTGGAAAAAACCAAGGATTAATCAGGACGAGCTGGCAAAACTCTACTGGGATCAAGGGTTATCGCAAGTTGAAATCGCGCGTCGATATAAAATCAGACGCGCTACGATTTCTGCCGCTATTAAAGCATTTAAGCCAGTGGGCTAAGAAGGGTTAAATATATGGGCGCTATCAAACTTGTTTCACTTATAGTTCGCATCGGATTCATTTTAGCATTCGCAGGCCAACTTAAATTTTGCACGTTAGTGATGATGGGTAAAGCTGCTGAAAAATCGCAACCCCTGCGTAAGTCGCATCTAGAAAATAAATAAAAGTTCAGGCAAAGATGTGCCATGAACAAATCGGCAGCTAAGAAACAACTTATCGAAGAAA
>JAYSSI010000022.1:0-1626 GCA_043720615.1 Pseudobdellovibrionaceae bacterium
CGTAAAACATTAGCGGAGAAAGCTGTTTACTCTTATCCTCGTGGTGGGCAAACAATTTCTGGGCCTTCAATTCGTTTGGCTGAATCAATGGCTCGCGCATGGGGTAATTTAGATTTTGGAATTGTTGAACTTGAGCGCAAGCCTTCGATGGGTAACATTCCAGGGGAGTCTGTTATTCAATCTTATTGCTATGATTTAGAAACTAATACTAAATCAACAAAAGTTTTTACAGTCCGTCATTCACGCGACAAGAACGTCAAAGATCAGGCTGGTAATAAGAAAAAGATCCAAGAAACTTTGACTGATGAACGTGACATTTATGAAATGGTCGCTAACCAGGGGGCGCGTAGACTTCGATCTTGTATTCTATCAATTATTCCAGTGGATATTGTCGAGGATGCAGTTACCCAGTGCGAAAAGACAATGGAAGGTGGACAAGGCCCGTTGGTTGATCGTGTTCGTCAAATGGTGGTTTACTTTCAAGGTTTTGGAGTTACTCAGGACATGATTGAGAAGCGTTTACAGCATAAAATTGATGCTACAAGTGAGTCTGAGCTTGTTGGGCTGAAGAAAATTGCCAATTCATTAAAAGATAATTTTGGAAAGCGCGAAGACTTCTTTGATCTACCGCAAACTGACGAGGCTAAGGAAGAAGCGGCGCAAGATCCAAAACCAAAGGCTGAAACTAAATCAATTAAGAACTTTGCTCCTGGGGCCAATAACGATCCAAAGCCAGAGGAAAAATCTGATTCAAAGTCTGATAGAACTGAAGCAATTAAAAAAGTTTTAGCTGCACAAGCTGGAATCAAGATGAGCGCAAAGGAACTTGCAAGCCTGACTGACAATTTATTTAAAAAGACAATGGTGGATCTGACGATTGAAGAAATAAATCGTTTGGCTGCTGAAGTTGAGAACATGAAAACATGATGGTATTTTGGTTTATATATGGGGTTGTGCGATTTGCATGGCCCATTTTTTTGTTGCTGTTGATCTTGTTTATTGTTTACATCATAAAAAGGAATTCATTATGAAAAAAAATACTGACGTTTCTAACTTTAAAATAAACAGGTTAGAAACTGTTAATGAAAATATAAGTTTAAGTAAAATCTTAACAGAGAGAGATTATTTTTTAAAAAGAGCCAAAGATCGTAGATCAAAACAATTTGCAAGATCAGAAATGAAAGTTTACAGAATTATTAAAAAAATAGAAAAGGAAGAAGAAAATGGAAAATAATCAGTTAGCAAAATTTGATAAATTAAGGGCTGACGTTGTGCTTTACACTGCTCCAGCTTTAAAACTTATCGTGTCAGATAAGGAATCACAAGCTGTCGCAATGGATTCAGCTCGACAAGTCATGCAGTGGAAAAAGAAAGTAGAAGAAACTCGTAAAGAATTGATAGCTCCACTATTGGAAGCCCAGAGACAAATAAATGAATACGCTAAATCTCTAACTGAGCCTTTGGTTGGGGCTGAAACTCACGTTAAAAAGCAATTGATTCAGTGGGATCACAAATTAGAAGCTGACAGACAGGCAGAGCTTAAAAGAATTCAAGAAGAATCTCGTAAGAAAGAGGAAGCTGCGCGAAAAGTTGCCGCTGAAGCTCAAGAAAAGATTCGACTTGAAA
>JAYSSI010000023.1:0-35321 GCA_043720615.1 Pseudobdellovibrionaceae bacterium
ATGAGTTAGATCCTGAAGATGAGTTAGATCCTGAAGATGAGTTAGATCCTGAAGATGAGTTAGATCCTGAAGATGAGTTAGATCCTGAAGATGAAGAACTTACTCCGCCGCCGGCATTTCCATTTGATCCGGTGTTGCCCTGATTTCCGGGTCCCGTATTACCGACACCATTACCACTATTGCCGAAACAACCATTTTTACATCCCGTCTGGCCGTTATTGGTGCTTGTAGAAGGAGGAGTTGTTTCCCCTTTTGCCGCTCTAGCAAAATGAGAGGGGGCAACAACTAGCATAAGACAAATCAATAAACCGGTAGCGCGGGTGAACATTTTTTTCTCCTGAAGCAGTTAGATTTTTAAGGCTCGAAGAGAACTTATAACCTAAGTGCCAATTTAAGTATTTGGGATTTTAAAAGTTTGAAAGTTCTTCATTTTTCTCATGAAAGTGATCATTTTTCGAACAGTGCTTTTAAGCTGCGAAAAAAAATCATAATTTTTTAGAAGGTCATTTTAAGCCTTTAGCCTTCAATTTGCGGCAAGCTTTTCTCAGTCTTTACGCCTAGTTCTTTAAGCTCTTCGACTTGGGCAATCAAGTTGCCTTTGCCATCACTCAGTTTTTTGAAAGCATCAAAATGAGCTTTCTGAGCCCCGTCCAACTTTTCACCAACATGTCTTAAATCACTGACCAGACCGACAAACTTGTCATACAGCAAACCGCCACGGCGAGCGATATCCAAAGCATTCCGTTGCTGGCGGTCTTGTTTCCATAATGAAGCGACTGTTCTTAATGTGGTCAGTAAAGTCGTGGGGCTTACAATAGCGATATTTTTATCCCAAGCTTGCTGAAAAATTTCAGGCTTAAGTTTAAAAGCCAGTGCAAACGCAGGCTCTAGTGGCATAAACAACAAAACAAAATCGGGACTGATGAGCTTTTCAGCCGTGTGATATTTTTTGCTAGAAAGATTTGTGATGTGATCTTCCAATGACTTTACATGCAATCGAGCAAATGAGTCACGGGCCCCATCTTCGGCTGAAGCATAGGCTTCATAAGCTTTTAACGTCATCTTTGCATCGACAATGATATGGCGATTTCCCGGAACGTTGACGATCACATCGGGTTGCATCCGCTGCCCATCTTCTCCGCGAAGCTGCAGGTCTTCACCTTGAGTAATAAACTCTTGGCCTGATCGCAATCCAGACTTTTCCAAAATACTTTCCAAAACCAATTCGCCCCAATTACCTTGAGTTTTATTTTCACCCTTCAAAGCCTGAGTTAAATTGCGAGCTTCTTGTGACATGGTCATATTAAGCTCGATCAATTTATTCAGTTCCCCGCGAAGCATTCCGCGCTCGCGACCTTCGGCCGCATAAACTTCGTCGACCTTTTTCTCAAAATCTTTGAGGCGCTCTTTTAAAGGTTCAAGCAATCCGAACATATTTTTTTGATTTAAATCCAAAAAGCGCGTGGATTTTTCTTCTAACAAAGTCTGCGCCATCAGTTTAAATTCTGTTTTCATGCTGCTGCTAAGCTCTTCGCCTTGAGTCTTAAAGCTTTCAAAAGTTAGTTGCAGAGTTTCGTATTTTGTCTGAAATGTTTGAAGCTGATTGAGGATTTCACTTTTTTCTCGAAGATGTTCGATGGTTTGCAAATGTGATTGATCTTGAGCTTTACGACGAAAGCTTAAAAGCCCGACCCAGTAACCAAGCCCAAAGATCAGCAGCACTAAAACAGCCCAAAGAATATCCACAAAGACTCCTCTGTAATAAACCATGGTTTTACAGTCATTTTAGTGTTGGTAACAAAGAAAAAATTCTGTTAAATAAATAGGCCCCGCAACGCAATGCATTTTTAGCAAAAACAGTCCGCTCAGTCGAAGGAGCAAGATATGGCAACAAAAGGTCTTCCAGGAAAAAATCCGATCATCTATCAGGAAAAATGGATCACGCTTAAAGAATACGAAGATATTAAATTCGAAAAAACTAAAGATGGGATCGCAAAAATAACAATCAATCGTCCCAAAGTTCGAAATGCATTCAGGCCGCAGACTGTCCACGAATTGCAAGAGGCCTTTCATCTCAGTCGTGAAGATGCTTCCGTTGGAGTTGTCATTTTAACTGGTGAAGGACATGAAGCCTTTTGCTCAGGCGGTGATCAAAAAGTTCGCGGTCATGCTGGTTATGTTGGAAAAGATGGAATTCCTCGATTGAATATTTTAGATGTGCAAAAGCAAATTCGACAGCTGCCAAAGCCAGTCATTGCCATGGTTGCGGGCTATGCCATCGGCGGAGGTCATGTCTTGCATGTTGTTTGTGATTTGACGATCGCGGCTGACAACGCGCGCTTTGGACAAACGGGGCCCAAAGTTGGATCTTTTGATGGCGGCTTGGGCTCAAGTTACCTGGCCCGCATTGTAGGTCAAAAAAAGGCCCGCGAAATTTGGTATTTGTGTCGTCAATATGATGCCAAGCAGGCGATGGATATGGGACTTGTGAATCATGTTGTTCCCTTAGAGCAACTTGAAATTGAAACTGTGAAATGGGCGCGAGAAATATTAGAGCACTCGCCGCTGGCAATCCGACTTTTAAAATCTTGTCTCAATGCTGATTGCGATGGTCAGATGGGACTTTTGGATATGGCTGGCAATGCCACTTTGCTCTATTATATGAGCGAAGAGGCTAAAGAGGGTAAAAATGCCTACGTCGAAAAGCGCAAACCCGATTTTAGTAAGTTTCCGCGGTTACCATGAGTGAATTTCAATGAATCAAATTAAAAGTATTATTTCTGCCTTTCGCCCCAAAACCTTAACTGCGGCCCTTGTTCCTTGTGTCGCGGCTTCACTTTTGGCAAAAGGAATGGTCGGAGAGTTTCACGCAATTTATTTATTGTGGGCTATTTTGTCAGCCACTTGTATTCAAATTGGTACTAACTTAGTGAATGATGCGATCGATTTCAAAAAAGGCGCAGACACCGAAGAGCGATTGGGGCCCCAAAGAATCACTCAAGCGGGAGTTTTGGGCGCCCGACAAGTTTTACTGTTAGGAACTTTATTTTTTATTTTAGCCATCGCTTTTGGAATTCCTCTAGTTCTTCGAGGTGGCTGGCCCTTGGTTATTATTGGATTAGTTTCCGTGGCAATGGGTTACGGATATACAGCGGGTCCGTTTTCTTTGGCTTATCTTGGCTTGGGAGATTTATTTGTTGTTTTGTTTTTTGGATTGATTGCGGTGGGCGGAATGTATTTTGTCCAAACATTAACTTGGTCCCTAGAGCCTTTGATTTTAGGTCTGCAAATTGGATTTTTAGCGACCGTTCTTATTGCCATTAATAATTTACGCGATAGAGAAGGCGATAAAAAAGTGGGCAAAAAAACACTGGCCGTGCGTTTTGGCATTCAGTTTTCAAAGTATGAAATTGCTTTTCTTTGTTTTGCCCCTTTTGCAATTAATTTTTATTGGATGATGGAAGGTCATTGGGCAGCGGGCCTGATGCCTTGGTTTGTATTTCCCCTGGCGATGAAGCTAGTACAAAATATTTGGAAGACGGCTCCAGGACGTGAGTATAATAATTTTCTGGCTCAGGCGGCTGGAATTCATTTACTTTTTGGATTGATCTTAGGTATTGGATTTCTTTGGTAATGGATATTTCGTATGCAACTTATCAGCTGAATCCTTTAAGCCAATTAAATTCAGCCCATGTTGCGCAAGAACCTCAATTAGGAATACTTCTTCGAATTAAAAAAAACAAATGGGTGGGACATTCTGTTTTGCACCCTTGGCCTGAACTTGGCGATGCCAAATTAGAAGATGATATCAAATTACTAGAACAACAAAACCCTAGTTTTTTGGCGCGAGTGGCTTTATCACAAGCGCGCCGAGACGGTGACTATCGGATTGAAAAAAAACCTCTTATTTTAGGAGAGCCACTTTTAAAAAATAATTTTCTCGTCGCTCATGTTGATGAACTTTCTAAAATTCAATTGGAAAAAAATAAAAAATTAGGATTTGAAGTGATCAAGATGAAAGCGGGAGTCGATCTTGATAAAGAATTATTTTATGCCAAAAGAATATTAGACACTGGAAATTTTGGCCTGCGCTTTGATTTTAATAGCTCTTTAGAATGGGCAAACTTTCAAAAGTTTTTTGAAGCCCTGCCAACAAAATATATCGAATATGCCGAAGATCCCTTTACTTACTCAGAAGAAGTTTGGACGGAAGCTCAGAAATTATTGCCCTTAGCTTTAGATTTTGAAGCCAAAAAAATCTCATGGGAAAAACATCAACCCCCCATTGCCAAAGTTTTGATTGTGAAGCCCTTAAGAATGAATATGGAAGTGGTCATCAGCTGCCTAGAAGCTTGGAAAATGGATTTTACAGTGACTAGCGCTATGGACCATCCTTTGGGAGTGGTGCAAGCTTACAGTTGGGCCCAAGAGCTTTCGGTACAGTTTCCTAAGCAATGCCGTGCCCCAGGATGTTTAACTTTAGATGTTTATGAATCCACGCCTTATCATCAAGAAATTTCTGTCCAAGGTCCTTGGCTAAAATCAACAAGAACACCTCATGCAAGTTTTGAAAAATTATTGATAGGAGAGTCATGGACGCCTCTTTCGTAAATTGGAATAATTCCGAAAACCATTTTCTAGTCAATCCTCGTTGGCCTAGCGAGATTCAAGAATTTTTTAAAAAAGGCACGCAAGAAATTATTTCAGAAAATAATATTGAAGCTAGTCTTTTTATTCCAACCTCAGGGACGACGGCCAAAGATTTGAGAGACACTAAGATTGTGTGGCTTAAGAAAGAATCTTTTTTAAACGCGGCCAAGTCGGTGGGAGCTTATTTTAGTTTTTCATCTAGCGATCGTGTGGCTGTCACCTTACCTTCATTTCATGTGGGTGGTCTGAGCCAAGAAGCTAGGCATCATGTCTGGCAGCAAAGTCTTTTTTATTTTTCTAAAACTTGGAACGCCAATTTATTTTTTGAATTTTTAAAAGAGCATCAAATCACTCACACGTCTTTAGTTCCAGCTCAGCTGTTTGATTTGGTGCAATCGAATTTAAAAGCCCCTGTTCATTTGAAATGTATTTTTATTGGTGGGGGCGTTTTAGGCAAAGAATTACGTGAAAGAGCAAAAAAATTGGGATGGAATTTACAAATCACGTATGGAATGACTGAAACAGCGGCGTTGATGGCAGCTTCAGAGGGAATAGGGTTTAAACCACTTTCGCATGCTCAAATGTCTATTTCTGAAGAGGGATTTTTAAAAATTAAATCTAACAGCCTTTTTTCTGGATATTTAAGAAAGCCGCAAAAAGAATCATCAAGAAATTTGGTTTTAGATCAAAATGTTTTAAGTGACGGGTGGTTTATCAGTGAAGATCTTGCTGAAGAACAAAATTTATCTTTAGTAAGCGAATTCATAATTTTAGGTCGAAAAAGTGACTATGCAAAAATTGGCGGTGAAGGAGTTTATTTGGATCGCCTGCAGGCTCTCCTTCAAGACAGTTGGCTTGAGTCAGGTCTTAATAGTTTGGGCACAGGTATTTTACGATTTGTTGAGTCAGATCGACTGGGCGCAGAAATTCATTTGTTTTCTACATTGCCAGAAGTTGAGTTGAGACAAGCTCTTAATATTTTTAATCAAAAAGTACTTCCCTTTGAAAGAATTCGGGGATTTCATCAAGTTCAAGAAATTCCTTTAACTCCCTTGGGCAAAGTTCGCTATCAGGAGATCAAATGAAGAGTGCAGAATTGGGTTGGACAAAAGCTGCTGTTTTTATTTGTAATAAATGTGGAAAATCTATCTCTGGTGCTTCCAATGACTTAGCTGAGGATTTAAAAAAAGAATTTAAAAGTGAAATAAAAGCCCTTGGACTTTCAAAGGAAATTCGCGTGATGACTTCGGGGTGCTTAAATATTTGCGAAAAAGAATTTCAAGCGGTGGCATTTATTCCAGTTAAAAAATCACTCAAAGCGAGTATTAAGCTGATAGATCCTTTTAAAGACAAAGAAGCCTTAAAAAATGAAATTATTAAACTTAAAGATCTCTGAATTTAAGTTTATTCCATAAAATTGCGACATTTTGCCACGGAATGAAAAATGCACTCCATAGGCCTTAGGGTGTTGCGTATGAAATCAATTTTTACTGAAAGTCCATCCATCTGGCAAAATGTTGAAACCTTGCCCCTTCATGCTTTGAACATGGATACGTCAGCAGATGTCGTAGTGGTTGGCGCTGGCATTGCGGGACTATCCACAGCTTATCAACTCTTAAAAAATGGCAAAAGTGTGATTGTGATCGACCGTGAAGCGCATTTGGGATTGCACGAGACTGGATTGACCTCTGCTCATCTTAGTAACGCATTAGACGACAGATATTCTTTTTTGCGCAAAGTTTATGGAATAGAAATCACCCGTAGAGTGGCGGATAGTCATACCGAAGCTATAGCAATGATCGAGCAAATTTGCCGTGATGAAAAAATTGATTGTGATTTTAAGAGAGTGAATGGCTATTTATTTCTAGCACCTGAAGATGGGCTGCTCTTGTTTCAAAATGAAATTTTTGCTGCGCGTGAAGCGGGCCTGGAAGTCGAGCTTTTATCGCGTGCTCCTGTTGGAATATTTGATACAGGTCCGTGCATTTTATTTCCTCAGCAAGGACAATTTCATCCGTTAAAATATTTGCGAGGTTTAGCAAAAGCAATTCTTCGACATGGAGGAAAAATTTTTACGGAAAGTCCTGTCGTCAAAGTTAATTATGGACCTTCCCATACAGTGATCACTGATCAAAATTATGAAATTGTCTGTGATGATCTTGTGTTTTGTACAAATACGCCAGTGAATGATATTTTGACGATGCATACAAAACTGGCGGCCTATCGTACTTACATTATCGCGCTTGAAATTCCCAAGGGACAAATTCAGCCCATGCTTTTATGGGACACAGGGAATCCCTATCACTACGTAAGATTAGTGCAAAATAAAAATGCAGAATATGACACTCTCATTGTCGGAGGAGAAGATCATAGGACCGGTCAAGAAGACCACCCAGAAATTCACTTTGAAAATTTAAAGAGCTGGTTGCATGTAAGACTTAATATTAGACCTCGAGTTGTCGCGCAGTGGTCCGGGCAGATCATGGAGACCTCTGATAAATTAGCCTATATTGGTAAAAATCCTGGCTCTGAAAAAAATGTTTATATTATCACGGGTGATTCGGGAATGGGATTAACCCACGGAACGATAGGGTCCGCGATCCTTAGAGATTTAATATTAGGTCGATCAAATCCATGGATTAAAATTTATGATCCGGGAAGAATTAATTTACGACAAATGAATACGTATCTACGAGAAAACATTGCCTCCACGACGCCGTACACTGATTGGCTCATTCCCGGTGATGTTAATTCTGCGAATGAAATAAGTCCGGGGGAAGGAGCGATTCTTCGCCAGGGGTTAAAAAAAGTAGCCTGTTACATGGACAGCTTTGGAAATGCCCATGTTTTTTCTGCAATCTGTCCTCACTTAGGAGGAATTGTCAGATGGAATTCAGCAGAAAAAACCTGGGATTGCCCCTGCCATGGATCTCGATTTCATCGCTACGGAGAAGTGATAAATGGTCCTGCTCCTCATGGGCTTCAGCCGCTGACTGAAAATGGTAGGGACAGTCACCTGTCACCTTCACCGTAGCCCTTAGCCTATACTTTAATTTAGCCTTGAGATTGTGTTAATTTATCTTAAGATAATCTACACATGAATCTACTGAGGTCTACTTTCTTATTATTGAGCGTCCTTGCATTGACGACTTCTTGTGCGTCCTTTCGGGAACTTCCCAAGGACTATTCGCGATTTGTTGAGAAGCGATCAAAAGCGGCTTCTGATCGCACTGTGATCGTTTTTCTCGTAGACGGTCTTCAGGTGGGTACCCTTAAAGAAGAGCTGATAGCTAGGAATATTCCAAGTTTAAATTCTTTTTTTATCGGTTCAAAGCAAGAGATGTTCATCGCACGCACGGAGTTCCCGAGTCTAACCTTCACTGGAATCGGAGGGCTCCTTACGGAAACTCCGGTGAATAAAAATGGTATTTTTGGAAATAAAGTTTTAAAGGAAAATGAAGTTATTAACCTCGAGCAGCCACAATATTACCGAGAGCTCTCTCGTCGCATGAAAAATCAAAATGTTTTTGCAAGGCTGAGAGCGAAAGGCCATAAAACGGTCAGCTTGAGTTATAGTTTCTATGCTGATGCAGATGTTCATAGCGATTTAGTCGATCCGCAGGCAGCGCTTGCGATTCTCAACGAGGACTATGAATTTTTAGATCGAAAAACATTGGACTCATTAAGTCTGCTGCTGACGCAAAATACTCCCGAGACTTGGCCTGATTTTATTTTCGTTCATTTGGTGGGAGTAGATTTCTTGACGCATAGATTTGGACCGCAGTCGTTGCAAATCTCTAAATATCTAAAAAAAATAGATCAGCAATTAAAGCCTATTTTTGAATTGTTAAATTTAAGCGAAATAAATAAGCAAAGAAAAGTCATGAGTCTTTTGACCTCGGATCATGGGTTTGATCAAAATATTTCATCCCGGGTTGAGCTCTCCCAATTGCTGGGACCTGATGCAAAGCAAATGACCATATTCAATGAAGGTCGATATGCAGGACTTTATTTTCCTAAAAATTGGACAGCGGCTCAGAGGACTGAGTACATGCAAAAAATATCACAGGATTCCGCCATTGAAATTGTGGCTTATCAGAAAGATAACCGCGTTTCTATATTATCAATTGGAAGAGACACCGAGTTCACTTATTCTAAAGCCACTTGTCAGCAGGGTGATTACGCCATCTCGATTCAACATTTAAGGCCAAGAAATTTAAAAGGCATTATTAACTCTGCGACTTGTCCTGAAAAATTAGATGCCAAGATGAACTACCTTTTTCATCCCTATTTTATTGCAAATTTAAGTCACTACTTTCAAGCAGAGTCTCATCCAGAGGCTTTGATCATTCCAAGACCTGGGATCTCTTTTCAGCGCGGAACTTTGGGTCAGCACGGTGGGCCGACTCGTCAGGAAATTTTTGTTCCTCTTCTGATTCATAATGGAACACTGACAGATTTGAAACGCAACTCTCCCTTGTGGCAGTTACTTCACTTCTTGTGACTTAAAATAATACAAATCTAAAAGCACCAGTGACCATGAACGTCCGTGGCTAACAATTTTAAGTGCTCCTTTTTCATGATCGATTTCAGCATCAACCTATTCGATTTTGATGTGGCCTGATTTTGCAATATCAATCCAGTGTAGAAATGAAACAACAAAGGAGACACACTGTGAATACAAATAGTCCGACACAACAATTGAGCTGGTTGATTGAAATGGCTGAAATACAAAAAAAATCATCTCAATTCGAGACACTTCATAATGTCTTAAATGATATTGAAAAAGAGCTTCTACAAAGTGAAGGCGAATTTGATGATGAAATGTTTTGTGAAGCGGCTCTTTATCTTGCAAAAAACTTCGAAGAACTAGGATATGTCGGTAAGGCTGTTGAATATTACGAACAAGCTTCTTTATTTGCTCCAGAAGTTTCAGAAGTTGAAGAAAAAGCACTTATTCGCGAAATCAGACTTAAAGCATTTTTAAGACTTAATCAAGATTTAGAACCCAGCTACAATTATTTAAAAAGCTTTGATCAAGAAGAAGATTTTCATTATCTAACAAGTTTAGGTTTTGCTGAGCTGTCTTTTGATCGTCGACATGAAGCTTCTAAATATTTTGAAAAAGCCATGCGCTTAACAAGTGCTTCCGCTGAAGAAAAACGAAATCTTTACTTTCAACTATTAGAACAAGAAATTTTTCATGGTCATGATTTTTCAAGAATCGTTCATTTATCTGAGCTGACATCTTTTCACGGATTGACGGCTTATGAGCAAACTTTGATTTTTGTTTTAACTCAAGACACTCATGCTTTACATTTCCTAGGGTCGGCTTGGTTTGGAAAAATGAATCCAGCTGAAGCTGTGAAAGCGGCTTTCTTGCTAAGCCAAGTAAAAGACTTTAAATTATCTTGGGCTTATAAACCGATTTTCTTTCAAAACTTATCTCAATTTGATTTTCCAACTCAAGCATTGTGGAAAACATTTTTTGAAAAAAGCTGTACTCCATCAAATATCACGGCTTGCTAATCTATATAAAGGCCGAACATTGTTCGGCTTAATTAATTGGCCAGCTACTGGCCATATTTTTTTTCACTTTCAACTTGTTCACGAAGAGTATTTTCAATTTCTTCGGCTGAAATCACTCGCCCCTTACCAATACCAGGGCAATAAGAAACCACTTCCGAGTTCCAAGACTTAGCATTCATCATTTCAGGCCAGAAGGGCCAAGTGCGACATTGAGTGGGCCTGGCTTCGTAGACCGAACAACGATTTTTATCCCTTAAAAACTGACAATCAGGACGCTCTTTAATTTCTTTCAAATGCCAAACCGTACTCGTCCGTTCACAATGTTGACGAGTGAAAGCGCTCATAGAAAGTCCTAAAGAATCAGCCATGCGTTGACGATCTTCCGGAGTTAAATAAACAAAACCAAACTCGCCGCGGGATGTGCAGCATTTACCAGAGCCCTGGCATTGAAACTGAATTCCATTTTTCCAAAAATTTTCATTTTTTTCAGACATTACAAGGTCTCCAAGTAGGGAGAAAATTTTTCTCGAATGGAATCAGGCACTGGGATGGGTTTTAAAGTTTTTACATCTAGCACGACATGAGTTATTTCAACTAAAGCATGTTCATTTGTGGGGCTTGAAAAAATATATTTCATAGTGAAAGAAGTGGCTCCAAAAGACTTCACTTGAGCTGTCGCTTGATAAGTTTCACCGGGATATAAGGGGTGGAAGTAATCGGCTTTTGTGTGACGAATTGGGACCACATAGGAGGTGCTTTTAAACCAGTCTTTCCATTGATAGCCAATTTCGATAAGCCATTTCTCAAAAGTATCGTGGGCCCAGCCGAAAATATTCCCAAAAAACATGATTTGGGCAGGATCAGCTTCGCGAAAAGTGACGGTCAGATTGTTTTTAAAGACTTTTGCCAAAGCTTTGTCCTTGTTGGTGCCTGAAATGACATGATATGGATAAATATCTCCGAAGGAAGTCAAAAATGCAACGCACAACGTTTCAACCAAATTTCCCTCATCTCTTAGGTTCTGAACTTAAGATTTACGACGAGCGGGATTTTCCGGCCTACTTGCCAAGGTTGAATCAACTTTATGATGATCTTTTTTCAGGCGGTAAAGGTTTCCGTGCACGCTTGATTAAAATGGTCTGTGATAGCATTCAGGCACCTGCTAAAACACAGCATTTGTTATCCCAAACAATTGAATTTATTCATAACGCCTCGTTACTGCATGATGATTTGGTGGATCGTTCTCAACTTAGACGCGGAAAACCTGCAGCTTGGAATAAATACACTCCCGAATATGCTGTTTTAGCCGGAGATTATTTACTGGCGAGAGTGATGGTCAATCTCTCTCATTTCGGAAATATTCAATTGGTGCAGTACACAGCCGAAATGATTTCTGATTTATTGGAAGGCGAGTGGCTGCAAGATTCTGTCGTTGGTGATTTTTTTGTGTCCTTAGAGCAGTTAGACCGAATTCATAATTTAAAAACCGCGTCGCTTTTTAAGTGGTGTTTGCGAGCACCCTTTATTGCGACTGATAAATACAATAAAGAATTGCATCAGATCCTTGAAGAGATGGGAACGTTATTGGGCCAGCTTTTTCAAAGAAGTGACGATCTTCTTGATTACGACATTCGCAATCAAGAAGGGAAAGCTATTCTTGGAGATTTAAAATCTGGATACTTAAATTCATTTGGGGCTTTTGTCAGTCGAGGCCGAGATAAAGAACAAATTGACCTTTTAGTTCGAAGTAAAAATATGCAAGAATTTTATGTAGCGCTGGGTGGGGAAAATATATTTCGAGATCTGGTTGATCACTTTGATCATATGAACCAACAATTAATTGCAGTTTATCAACATCACTTACAGGGCTTAAGCAAGATGCTGCCTGCTGATGAACAAAGTTTAATTCAAGAAATTCGTCCGTTAACTGATATTTTATACTGGCGAAAGAAACCATCGTGAGCTTAACAACGGCAAGTTTCCGCACTCTTGATAAAAGAGCTCCTGAATTTGAATCATATCTCAAGGGAACGTTCTCAAAAAAAGAAAGAGCTTTGGCGGTTAAATCATTAAATGTAAATACTGATCAAGAGAGTGTCACTTTTCAAATCGTACCCTTAAGTGAAATCAAAAGACCCTCTTATTTTACGATTTGGATGAAAGCGTTTAGGCCTCGTTCTTTTTTGATGGTTCTTTTTCCGATGTTTGTCGTGGCCAGCAAAAATATTGTTGATAAAGTTACCCTTGATTCGATCACTTTAATCTTGGCGACATTAGGTGTTTTATTTTTGTATGCAGCTTTTAACCTACGCAATGATTTTGTTGATCATATGAAGGGTTTTGATCGACTTGATTCACAGCTAGGGTCACGTCCGATACAAGCCGGCTGGCTCACCGCTGAAAATGTTCGAAAAGTTGCAAATTTGTTTTTCGTTCTTTCATTTATTTTGGCTTTTCCTATTTTTATTTCCTATCCTCCGATTCTTTTATTTGTAGCCATCGCTTTTCTGATCAGCTATCTCGTTCTTTACCGTGTGAAATTTTCATTTAAAGAAATTGCTGGCGGCGAACTGGGAATTTTTTTTCTTGTGGGCCCCTTGCTGACTTCAGGTTATGAAATTTCATTTACCGGAGTGATTCGTCCCGAGACTGTTGTGATTGGACTTATTTGGGGAGGCATGGTTTTAATGCCCATTCACCTTAGAAATCTTGAACTGATCGTGACCCAATCTCAAGCGGGCCTTCATAATATGGTAAATTATTTTGGCTTTGATAAGGCCAAAAGATTTATAGCTTACTGGTGGATTCTTTGTTTGGGTGGTTTTATTGGTTATCACTTTGAATATTCTGGTTTTTTCTGGTGCTGGTTTTATACATGTTTTATGGCCTTTGTTTCGATTCTTTTTTTTCAAGATTTATCTTTTCTCCAATCACCAGCAGGGTCACGAATGTTAGCTCTTAGAAAAAGAGGCGATTACCTTTTGGTGTTTATCATGGCTCTCTGGGTGGTTGAGATGCTCGGGTATCTTTTGTATGAGTTCTGATCGAGAAGATCTTTTTCAGCTTTGTCAGCAGTATTTACAAAAAAATAACTTAGAAGAATTTGAATTGTTTGAAGAGAATAACATACTTTACGTGATTGATCCTGAAGGCCGCGAACTATCAATTGATTTTGATGATAATAAAAAAGATTATGCGCGGAAAAACAAACAAGGCGGGCAGGAGCTTTTGATCAAAGCTTTATCGGGTGAAAAAAAATGCAGAAATGTTTTAGATTTAACCGCAGGTCTGGCTATTGATGCTGTTTTCTTGTCTCAGTGCGATTTTCAAGTCACAGCTCTTGAGAGAAATCCCGTGCTTTACTTTTTATTAACGCAAGCTTTAGAAAATACTCAAAGATCAGACTTGTCAGCACTTCGATTTATTCATTCAGACAGCGCGCAGTTTTTAAAAAACTTAACAGAGGATCATTTTTATCAAGTGGCCTACTTTGATCCGATGTATCCTGATAAGAAAAAAACAGCACTTCCACGAAAAGAGATGCAGATTTTTAGGGAGCTCGTGGGGTCTGATGCCGACAGCCAAGAGGTCTTACAACTGGCATTAAATAAAAACTTTCAAAGAGTGATCGTAAAAAGACCCCTGAAGTCAGAGTTTCTTTTGCCAGGAGTTATTCATTCCTTTAAAGGAACAACGGTGCGCTATGATCTTTATGTTCCGAGGTAATCAATGATTTTTATATTTCTTGGCCTCTGCTTTCTTATTTTTTGGTCCTTTCTACAAGCGCGGAAAAATTTAAGCGGCACTTTTTTAAATATCCAAAATGATTGGGCCAAAGTTCAAAAGGGCTCTTTTATTAAAAAATTCTTTATTTATTTGGGCTTTGTGGTCCTATCATTAAGTCCTCATCAAACTCGTTTGACCGGAATCGCATTAGCCGGAAGACATCTTTGGACGGCCCGCTGGACTTTGCTTTTCATCAGCTTATCTTCAATGGCGGTTCTTTTTTGGGCCGGTCTTTTATCTTTTTCTTTCCAAATACCTGGTGGATTACTTCTTTTTGCCGGATTTGGCGCGGTGTTGATTCCTAAAAAATGGTCTTCATTTATTTCGTTTTTATGGTTTGTCTTTTTTCTAGGAGTTTTTCTTCATTCGCTTGAAACGACTTTGAAGATGGGGGCTTTTTTAAATCAAGAAGTTCTTTTTCAGGAGTTTACATTTTTAATTGCCGACAATCGATTGCTCTCGGTATTAACTTGGCTTTTTGTTTCGATGCTAATCACCTTTTTTATTCCTTACGAGGGATGGAGCTGGGTTTTTTCTGTGCTTGCGCTTTCGATGGGAATCATGGGGTTTAGTGTTGCAATGGGTTTTATCATTGGAGAAAGCTTGGGGGCCACTTTGGTCTTTCTAAAATTGGTAAAAAAAGAGGCACCTGATTTTTTTAGAATAGCTTTAGAATATTTTTTAATGACAGCGTTCGCCTCTGTTAGTTTTTTATTTTTCTATGGTTTCTTAAAAAGTGAATTGCAAGTTTTGAGCTTTTTAGGCTCAGGCACTTTGCCAGAGAAAATGACTTGGTTTTTATTAGGTGCACTGGCTTGGTCTGGTTATGCGACTTTTTTAACCCTCATTTGGGGTCATTTCAAAGCTAAAAGCTCGCACTCAGGCTCCATGACGGCTCAAAATACCGCTCAATGGCATGAGCGCGGTGGAATTTTACCTACTTTCGTCCAAGACATTTTTTCTCTTTCTCAAAAGCAAAAAGATCAGTGAAAATAGTTACCTATGTCTGAAGAAGTTTTAAGCCTGAAAGCTCGTATTCGCGAGCTTGAACAGGAATTAATATCTAAGAGTTCTGAGTTGCAGCTTTATAAAAGCCAGCTAGGACTTGCTAATCAGCAATTGGAAAAAGTGATTTCGCAAATGGGCCAAGAGTTAAAAATGGCAAGTCAGCTGCAAAAGCATTTAAATCCTATAGAGATTCCTCCCATTTCTGGATTTGATTTTAGCACTAAATTTATTTCAGGTTCAAAATCAGGCGGCAATTATTTTGATATTTTTGAACTGCCAGATCGCATGAAATTTGCCATCTTGGTTTCCAGTTCTTCGGGCTATAGCCTTTCAGCACTTTTTTTAAGTGTGTTAATTAAAATTTCTGCGACAAGCGAAGCTAAACGCTCATCCGAAGCACACCAAATTTTACAAAGCTTGATTCAAGAGCTTCAACCGCAAATGGGTCAGGATGATAAAATCAGCCTTTTCTATGGCGTGGTCGATAAACGAAATTACGAGCTTTCCTACTGCCATGTGGGAGATCATCAAGCCTATCTCCAGGTGATGGGGAAAGACACCTTGGAAAATCTTGAATCCTGCAGCGGCGTGGTATCAAAGAAATCATCGGCTCAATTGCATTCATTAAAAATTTCATTAAACCCCCGCGATCGCATCGTGATTTGCACCGAAGGTGTTTGGCGCGCTCAGAATTTACAAGGACAGCCTTGGGGTGGCGAAAACTTAAGAGATTCGATTCGGGAAGCCCCGCGCAGCGGCGTGCATGAGCTTCGAAATGAAATACTTTATCGCGTCGAAAAGTTTTCTAGTTTGTCTGAGCCTGAAAAAGATCAAACCGTGATCGTGACAGAAGTAAAAGACCGTGTGATCAAGCTTGCAAAAGGGTGATGAGAGTTTTAAAACTTGAACAGTCGTTCCTCGAAAGGACAAATTATGTCAGAACTTAAAATCTATGATGGGGCCGTTGATAAAGGTCTTGAAGGTATTGTCGCTTGTTCTACGGCGGTTTCATTTATCGTTGGAGATACGCTCAATTATCGTGGTTATACGATAGAGGACTTGGTCGAAAATTCTACTTTTGAAGAAGTCACATATTTGTTGTGGAATAACCGACTGCCAAAGGCCAATGAGTTACAAAGCTTCAAAGAAGAACTGAATAAAGAAATGGCACTGGCAGAAGATTTTATTAAAGTTTTAAAAAATATTCCAACCAAAGTTCATCCGATGGCGTGGCTTCGCACGGCTGTTTCTTTAATGGCCCACTGGGATAAAGATGCTGATGATATGACCCCCGAAGGCAATCGTCGTAAATCCATGCGACTGACTGCTAAAATGGGAAGTCTTGTTTGTGCATTTGAAGCCATTCGAAACAACCGTGAGCCCGTTAAACCTCAAGCTAGTAAAACCATGGCTTGGAATTTTATGTACATGCTAAGCAATGGGCAAGATCCCGATTCTGACTTTGTAAAAATATTTGATACTTGTTTAATTTTG
The DNA here is from genome assembly GCA_043720615.1 of Pseudobdellovibrionaceae bacterium. Taxonomy (GTDB): domain Bacteria; phylum Bdellovibrionota; class Bdellovibrionia; order Bdellovibrionales; family Bdellovibrionaceae; genus JAYWDA01. The sequence goes on from JAYSSI010000023.1 coordinate 16,468, forward strand.
CATGCTGATCATGAATTAAATTGCTCCGCTTTTGCAACTAGAGTCACGGCCTCTTCACTGAGTGATCTCCACTCAGCGATAGTTTCTGCCATTGGAGCTTTAAAAGGTCCTTTGCATGGAGGAGCCAACGAGCAGGTGATGTTATCATTGAAAAAAATTGGTAATCTTGAGAATGCAAAAAAATTCGTGATTGATGCCTTAGCAGCTAAGGAAAAAGTCATGGGAATTGGTCACCGTGTTTATAAAAATGGTGACCCACGCGCTCGGATACTTCGTAAAATCTCAGAAAAACTGACAAAAAAAATTGGTGAACCGCAATGGTATGAAATGTCGATTTTGATCGATGATACTATGCAGAGTGAAAAGGGCCTTATGCCCAACGTCGATTTTTATTCAGCCACTGTGTACTACAGCATGAAAATACCAATTGATATTTATACGCCTATTTTTGCCGTGTCGCGAATCAGCGGCTGGTGCGCTCATGCCATGGAACAATACGCCAACAACCGAATCTATCGACCTCGAGGTCAATGGAAAGGTCCCGAGGGGCTGAAGTGGGCTCCCGTCGCCAATCGCGGATAAGGGAGAAAAAATGGCAACTGTATTTACTAAAATTTTAAGTGGCGAACTTCCCAGTTATAAAATTTTTGAAGACGATACAGTTTTTTCTTTTTTGGCCTTAGATCAAGTCAATCTGGGACATACTTTAGTCATCCCAAAAATAGAATTTGATCACTGGATTGATGTCCCAGAAAAAGATTATTTACACGTCCAAAAAGTAGCACTGAAAATCGGAAAAGCACTTCAAAATGCGACAGAGTGCCGTAAAGTATTCCAGACCGTGATTGGTTTGGAAGTTCCCCACTTTCACCTCCATTTAATTCCAGGCTGGCAAATGAGTGATCTCAATTTTGCCCATGCTAAGCGACACAGTGATATTGAAATGAAACAAATTCAGAAAAAAATTATCGACGCCTTATCGGCAATTTGACGAATTACAAATTCTTATTCCCCAGATAAAAAAGTTTGTCTGATCTGCGGTAGTATTTTTGTTTAAAAAAGCTTTAGACAAAGTTATTATATTTAAAGCCGTTCTTACGGCATGAAAGGAGGTGGTCCATATGTCTAATCTATGTGACAGTACCGAGGCGGAGGGGATGACTTTATAGTCATTTAACTTTCGCCAAAGTCGAGGGCAGCAGAGCACTCCTTTCTGGTCAGCGTCGTAAGGCCTGGCTTTAATAAGCGCTCTAGCTGCCTTTTTTATTCCCTGCCGATAAATCAGGTGGTAACACACCTAAGATGACAATCACTCTGACACAAATGATCAATGGTCAACCTTACGAAGCGCAAGGCGCAAGACAGAGTTTTAACAACCCTGTGGATGGTGTGCCTCTGGCACAGTGGAAGTCAGCTGAAGAGATGGACGTTATCCGTTGCTTGCAGGTCAGTAAGAAATTTTTAAATCTTCCTGCTAGCTGGCCCAAAGAAGAGCGACAAGCTCTGCTTGAAAGTATGAAAATATCGATCCTAAAAAATACGGAGCTTTGGTCAACACAAGAAGCTTTATATCAAGGACTTCCACAAAATTTTGTGAAAGAAAGTTCTTTTCAGCATATTCTCCATTTATTAGATAAAAATATAGAAGCTCTAAAAAAACCTCCTAATGATTCGTATTTAAATTCCCCTACAGGTGTGATTGCAGTAATTACTTCCTGGAATTTAAGTTTTCGTCTGGTGATGGAGTCCTTAATTCCCGCCTGGGCCGCTGGCAATTCTGTCATTATTAAAATTTCTTCGAAGTCACCCATCACCGCAGAAATTTTAAAGACTTTATTTTTAGAAATTGATCCTCCCTTGGGGGCCGGTCATATTCTTTTAGGTCAAGGATCCAAAGTCGGAGCTTTTTTAGCCGCTCACCCTGGAGTCAGAGCCCTTAGTTTTGTGGGAAAAACAATAACAGCAGAAGCACTGATTAAATCCACCGCCGTTCAATTTAAAAAATTAAAAATTCGAGGTTCAACGAAAAATGCAGCGCTGATCCTTCCAGGTTTTGAGTCTAACGAACTGTGGAATCGAATGCTTGAAAGTTTTTTGATCGGTCACGGTCAAATGGGCTGGAGTATGAGTCGACTTTTAACTACGGAAGCTGAAGCACCAAAAATAATTGAACGCTTGAAAGAAAGTCTTCCAAAAATTAAATCAGCATTAACATTTCCAAATCAAAGTCTTAAAAACGAACTTTTAAAAAAAGCGCAAGCAGAGCAGGCAAAACTTTTAATGCCCGAGTCGCAGAGTTATCAATTTATTCTCGACCTTCCCAACTGCTCAGACTTACAGCAGGATGAATTATCAGTTCCGATTTTTCCTATCGTTACCGTTAAGTATCTCCATGAGCTAGTAAGATGGGCTAACAACACATCTTATGGAAATTTAGCTGTACTTTGGGGCGATGAAAATAAGGCTCGGAAATTGGCTGAAAAGTTAGAATTTGGCGGGGTATGGCTGAATCATTGGATGAAGCCCCAAGATGAAAGTCCATGGGGACTTAAGCAATCTGCTTTTGGAATTTCAGAAAATCAGGCCGAAGGTCCCTTCTATTCTGATAAAAAATTGACGCTTTAACAGTCAAAGAACAGTTGCATTAGTTCAGTGTGTAAATTTTGGCACGTGTGCGCATATCGCATTCCGTGCAAAAAGCTTCTTCTTTTATGTGACTGGATTCGGTCATAAAGACATGCCGAAGTTCTAAAGTTGTTCCACAAAGAGCGCAGTTATTTTGAGCAGTTACGAAGTCACGATGGTCTTCACTGTCAATTTGTTCAAAGGATGTTTTATTTTTAAGATCAAGTGCGCGTTTTTCCATTTACTTCTCCGAATCCAATTTCTGATTGAATAACTGATTTCATTGCAAGCACCGTTCCGCTACCAAGGTCTGGCCGGACAAAAGTCCGATAGATAATCCTTAAACTTATAATAAGAAAAATCAGAAGTGGCTTAAGCCTCGCATCGGATCCTTTGAAAAAAAACAAAGGAGCACTTATGAATATAAAATTTTGGTCCCGACTGACAGCAGTCTTACTCACCCTAAGTCTGTTTTCGTGCATGAAAGTAAAATCAAAAAGCGATAAAGACTCAGAGAGTAATATTTCGGCAGCGGCACCAAGACCAGGAAAAGTCGAAGTCAGTTTTCCCTCTACCGTAGCCAATGACTATAAAGTGAGATTTGATTTTCAATCAGTGCCCAGTGCAATTTCTGTAACCAGAACAAAAGCGGGCATTAAAAATACTGAATGGATTCAAATACACAATCAAACTTGGGAAGATGATAAAGTAAAACCTGGTGATGAAATTCATTATGAATTTAGCACCAATCCTCAAAATCCTTACGAAACTTGGGAAAGATTGGATGTCAAAGTTCCTCAAGATCTTGTCATCGATGAGCCGTTGGATTTTTCTCAAAATAAATTCAGTCGACTTTTTGTTTCTCAGCAAGGAGTTTTTGTGATGAAGCAATTTGCGCGAATTTATTTTACCCAAAATGGAAAAATAACTCTCGAAGATCAGTCGATTCAAATTGAAGCGAAAGAAATTCATTCTGATTATGGTTTGATTCAAACATTTCCATCAGGCGCAAAAGGCGAAACAGGTCAAATAGGCCGATCCGGTGGATTTGTTGAAATCAAAGCAGGAATAGCTTCGGGAACTTTAAAAGTGGAAATGCGCGGAGAAAATGGTGGCGATGGTGTTGCGGCAAAAAAACCTGATGCGGCTCTTAAAGGAGAGCAAGGAGCCAGTGGCGAACCTGGAACCAGAGGTTCTAGCAGTGGAGTTATTCCTGGAAGATTTTCGGAAGTTATTTTTTGTGCAAAACAACCGACTCGGGGTCTTCATGGACAGCCAGGTTTAAAAGGATACTCAGGTGGGAATGGTCAACGTGGTGGTTCTTCGGGATCTTTATTAGTGCAAATAAATCAGAACAAATCATTTTCACTTTTAGCGATAACACATGTAGGTCATGGCGGGTTCGGGGCTCCAGGAGGTGAGGGCGGAGCTGGAGGAGAAGGCGGAGCGCCAGGGGCACTTCCATATGTTAGATCTGGTATTGAAGTCGCGGAATGCGATCAGTTTTCTGGGGCTCCAGGAGCCAAAGGAGAGATGGGTTCCATAGGTTTACCTGGTGCTGATGGTGAAAAACAAGGGATCTGCGAAATAAAAAATCAGCAGGAAAAAGAGTGTTTCTAGTTGGACTGACTTAGATCTTTGTAATTAGTTGCAATTCTTTGTTCGGCCTCGAATTTTTCAAATCCGAGGTCGATCAATTGAGTGATCAAGTTTTTATAAGTGATGCCGGAAGCTTCCCACATTTTTGGATACATGGAAATCGAAGTAAATCCTGGCAAAGTGTTTAATTCATTCACAAAGACAGCGCCATCTTTTTTTCTGACAAAAAAATCAACCCGAGTTAAGCCTTCACAAAGAAAAATTTCAAAAACTTTAACGGCCATATCTTTTAGTTTTTGCACAGTTTCAGGCTCTAGTTCGGCTGGGATTTTTAAAAGAGCACCGTTATCATCTAAATATTTTGCTTCGTAAGAATAAAACTCATGCTGCGGGATAATTTCGCCAGGCACGGAAGATTTAGCATTATAATAATGGCCAAGGACGGCGCATTCGACTTCGCGAGCATCAATAAACTCTTCGGCTAAGACTTTTGTGTCATACAAAAAAGAATCTTTTAATTTTTTTGTATAATCATCTGCAGATTTAATTTTATGAACACCGACAGAAGATCCAGCATTGGCGGGTTTAATAAAAAAAGGAGTGCCAAGTTTTTTTACGACATCATCATAGGAGTACTTTCTTTGTTCAGATAAAAGAAGATATTTTGCGGCTGGAATTTTAGCTTGCTCAAGAAGTCGTTTCATCACTTCTTTATCCATCCCCGCAGCAGAGGCGAAAACATCGCAGCCAATAAGAGGTAAACCCATCATTCGAATCAGACCTTGAATCGTGCCATCTTCACCAAAGCTTCCATGCATAATAGGAAAAGCGGCATCGACAGAAATTTTTTGTCCAGAATTTAAAAGATACAAGTAGGCGTTTCCTTCAATCACTACAAAAGAAGAAACTTCGGTGCCAGGAATTTTATTTTTATCTGTTATAAACTTAAGTTCTTTGATCGCTGGTAAATTTGAAAAGTGATACCAAGTTCCTTCTTTGCTAATGCCAATTAGAAGAGGTTCAAATCGGTTTGAGTCTAAAGCTTCGATGACATTTTTCACAGACCGGATCGAAATTTCGTGCTCGGGAGATTTTCCACCGCAGATAATGGCGATTTTCTTCTTCATCAATAGCCTCTTTCGTAAGGTTTGATTTTATAATCGGCTAGGCCATTTCCACAAGTTCTTTAGCAAGTCCTGAGATGCCGTTGAACACCTCATGAGGTTGGGCCTCTAGCATATAAGCGGGGGTTGTAATGACTTTTGCTAATCGATCTGTGACATAATCATTCACTGGACATTCAACATGTTGGCTACCGGTTTTACTAATTTCTTGAGCTGTTTTAGAATCAAAACCAACGGTTAACTCAACCCCTTCGGCACCCAAAACTTTTGCTATCAAAACAGGAGCTATGCAGACAGCTCCTATGGGTTTACTTTGTTGATGAAATTCTTTGATGATCAAAGCCACTTGAGGTTGTATTTGGCATCTTGCCCCTAATAAGTTCCAATCAGAAAGATGATGGGTCACACCCATGCCGCCAGAAAAAGCTAGACCATCAAAGTCTTTCGTTTTTAATTCTTTAAGATCTTGGATTTGACCGCGGGCGATGCGAGCGGCCTCGGTTAAAAGATTTCTTTGTTGATCGGTTTTTTCACCTGTCATGTGATCGATGGCTTCAAAATTTAAATTAGGCGCAAAACAGCTGACTTTGGCTCCGTGCTGATGAAGTGCGATTAGAAGACTAACGGCCTCTGTAATTTCAGCGCCATCCCGGTGACCACAACCTGATAGGATGAGGGCAATTTTTTTCATCGAGGTGTGCCGCGCTCAAATCTTGTGACATCAGTGCAAACGGTTGCGACGTAGGGGATGTCCTCATATTTTCCTAAGCCTTGAAAACATAAAGAAGTCAGTCTTGATAAATAAGGAACATCAGGACTCATTTGTAAATGAATCAGCGTTTTCATTCGGAGGCGTGAACCCGTTTTTTCATCATTTACATCTGTGACTAAATCATAAGCGACATGTCTGACATTCATCTGACAGTTAGCAAGCCCACCGCAACCAGTTTCATTTCTTAAAAATACGGGAGCAGGTTCAAGAGAAGTCCAAGCTCGTAAATTGTAGCAAGAAGGAAACCAGTTTGATTGTGGTTCTGGTGCACAGGCCAGCAGATAACCTACCATGTTATGAACACTGAGATTAGGAGCTTCGCCTCCGAGCGAATGCACTTCCGATAAAGATTTAATAAAATCTTGTTTGGCAGATGTCGCCATCGCAACTGGAAGCGTTGAAGCTTTATCAAAAAGATATCCATATTCGGTGAAAATAGGTTTTTGAGTGGTGCCACCCGAATTAAGGGCCGTCACAATGGCCATTCGAAATTCATTTTTTGGTGTGCCATCTTCATCGACTGAATTTAAAACCGTGTGCATTTTCATGGATTGCTGTTCGTACTCGCGAGGAGCTGAACCAATAATTTCGACAGTTTTTGAAAGTGAAACAATTTCATTCAAATTAATTTCTGCGCCATCAAATTTATCTTTAAAATCCTTTTTTGCTGGATCTTCTCCCCAGGCCCAGACAAATTTAGAATAAATTTCAGCGGGTGTAGCTAGTGCCCCATCATTGTTTTCAAGTGCCGGCAGTTTCATACATCGGGTCATTGAAAAAGCAATACAGATAACTAACAATCGACGAATCATACGGAATCCCAGCCCCAGAGCCAAAAGGGCAGAGGTAAAAGTTTTGAAAGTTGCGTGCGAGTTTTATCATTAAGCATATCAAGTTCTTCGATATCAATAGGTCCAAAGATCAGCCGTGTCATCTCGGCTTCATTGGTCATGGTAAAAAGATTGTCGCCCACACCAAATAGAAAATGATCTTTATTTTTTTCTAGAACAATATCTGAAACACCTTCGGCACGGAAAGCTCGTTTAATTTTTCCAAACAACTGATCATGATTGATAATTTTAATCATTCCTAGAAAACCAATATGAGTTTGTACGCCACGCTGTTCAAGTTGAGTGATTAAATTGCGTGAATGTCTTGGCACAATAATGGTCAAAGGAGTTTTATTAAGGTTGTAAATATAATTGAATAAAGGCACAAGCTTAGTCACCATGCCGCCCCACTCGTGGATGTAACCACCAAGGTCAGCGCCTTTTCCTTCAATCGCATATGCGGCTAAAGAGCCATTTTTTTCCCAAGCTGTGTAAACTTTTGTTTGCGGAATGCTCATATATTTTCGAGTTTCCTCAATACTTCGAACTGTCGTCACCGTGTGATTTGAATAAAGTCTAAAAATAGCTTCGGCGGCAATTTTTGGATCATGAGAAAAGCGCAAATCTGAATCCGAATCAGGTAATGAGTTTTCAATCATCAACGAAACTTCTGTACCGGCCAGTTCAAAATTCATTTTTTGGTAAAATTCATGAAGATTGGTCCATAAAATAGCAGCATCACACTGTTGTTTTTGTGCAAGTTCTAAGCAGTCGTTTAGCAAAGTGCGACTGTGGCCCTGATTTCGGTAATTAGGATCTGTCACCACAGAGCCAATCGCGGCCATTTTATAAATTAGATGCGGAGATTTAATAATTAAAGGCTTCACAACGGCGTGAGAAATAATTTGTGTGTCGTCGGTGATAATCCGCATATTATGTATATTGCTGCGGGTTAGGGCGGTTGGATATTCGCTGTCAATTGACCATGCCGAATCAGCGCGCAGTTTTTTATTTAAGAAATCCAAGACAATTGGCAGTTCATTTTCAGCCGGTGAACGAGGTCCTTCCATGGTCCCCTCCTAGAGCTTGATTTTATCCCTTTAAACCGAGTTTCTACGCTACAAATCGTGATACCAGCCTATTAATCGACCTCCGTCGGGAAAGTTTGACTAATTCCCTGCGCAATAGGTATATAGTACCTAGACTTTTTATTGGGAGTTTCGTTTGGCAGATCTTAAAACAAAGTGGAAAGACAATCATCCAGGTAAAATTTTTGTCGATCAATCTTGCATTGCTTGCGACGCCTGTGTCTTGTCAGCTCCAAATAATTTTAAAATGCACGAAGAAGATGGACATGCCTTTGTTTCTAAACAGCCCGTCAGTGCCGAAGAAGAAGCTGCGTGCAAAGAGGCTATGGACGGATGTCCAGTCGAGGCCATTGGCGATTTCGGTGATAAAAAAGAATAATTCGGACCTGCTTTATAATAAAATCATTCTGTTATTAAAAAAAAAATATCCCGATGCGCATTGTGCCCTCATCCACAGCAATGCTTTTGAATTATTAATAGCGACCATGCTTTCTGCGCAATGCACTGACGAAAGAGTAAATAAAGTCACTCCGCATTTATTTAAACGCTGGCCTTTGCCTGAAGATTTAGCTCAAGCCCCCGTCGAAGAGATTGAGGATTTAATTCGATCTACTAATTTTTATAAAACAAAGGCTAAAAATCTAAAAGCTTGTGCCATAGCATTAGTGGATCTTCACGATGGTCAAGTGCCAAAGGAAATGGAAAAGTTGATTGAACTTGCAGGAGTAGGTCGCAAAACTGCCAACGTCGTGCTTGGTAATGCATTTAATATTCCCTCTGGAATTGTGGTCGACACTCATGTGGGACGACTGAGTCATCGGCTGGGCTGGACAAAAAAGAAATCAGCAGCTGATATCGAGAAAGATCTTTTAAAAAAGATTTCAAAAAAAGACTGGATCTTATTTTCCCACTTGCTGATCTTTCATGGACGCCAGCTGTGTAAGGCTAGGAATCCAAAATGCGAACTTTGTTTCCTCTTTGACCACTGCCCTAAAAAGGGTGTCTAATTAAGTTATGTTTGTAGCTTTCTTTGAGAGTTTAAAATTTGTTGGTCATCTTTTGCCTGTAGCTTTCTTAAGAGTTTTCTTGGGATATTATTATCTGCAGGGAGCCCTTCAAAAATTTAACGGTGATTATTTGTCGAGGCCTCGTATTGCCGAACAAATTGCTGAATGGTTGCCGGCAAGTCACGCTCCTGAGTGGTATAAACTGATGATGAATTATATGGTCCCAAGCTGGACCACTTTGGCTTTTATTGTTGTGGCTTTGGAATTTGCCATCGCGATCTCCTACATTATTGGTTATGTGGTTCGTCCTGTGGCCCTTTTGGGCGTTTTTTTATGTTTTAATATGTTGTTTATTTCAGGCCCTATGAATGAAGATTTTTTTAAAACTTTGCTAGCCATTCACGTCATGATGGCGTGGGTGGGCGCAGGTCGATGTTTGGGTATTGATTATTTTTATTTTAAACGTCGTCGTGGCATCTGGTGGTAATTAATGAGACATTTTTTTCTTTTTCTGACGATTGTTTTTGTTGGATTATTTTTATTAAATTTAAATCGTCAACAAAATGTCGTCTTGGATGAAAAAGCAATTTTAAGAGTTTACACTTACAATTCATTCACTAGCAAATGGGGTCCCGGACCCATTTTGAAAGAGATGTTTGAAAAACAATGCAATTGTCGGATTGAATTTGCCGAGGGCAGCAACGCAGGAATTCTTTTACAAAAATTAAAAATTGAAGGTGAAAGTTTAGGGGCTGATCTTGTTATTGGTTTAGATCAATTAGATCTGCAGAAAGCCTCAGAGGGTCTTACCTGGCAGCGACTTAATTTTGGTCAGCTGAATTGGGAAGATCAAATTAAGCCCGCCTTATCAAATAATTATTTTGTCCCCTATGATTGGGGTGCTCTGACTTTTATGGGAAAAAGTGATGGCTTAGCGCCGGCAAGGCTTCAAGATCTTTTATCGGCTGATTATAAAGGACGGGTGTTGATCTCGGATCCTCGCACCAGTTCTCCAGGGTTTCAGTTTTTGTACTGGGTCATCAAATCAAAAGGCGAAGAGGCGGGATTTCAATTTTTAAAAGAACTTTTTTTACAAGCCAATTTAAGTGTGCCGTCATGGTCTGCGGCGATCGGTCTATTTAATAAAAATCCTGGTCAGCTTGTTTTTACTTATGTCACTTCACCCCTGTATTATCAAATTGAAGAGAAAAAGTTAGATTACTTGGCTTTTGGAATGGAAGAGGCTCTTCCTTTGCAAGTTGAATTTTTAGCGATACCTGAATTTTGCAGACGTTGTGAATTGGCAGAAAAATTTGTAAATCTTATTTTATCTCCTGAAGGTCAAAAAGTTTTGATGGAAAAAAATTATATGATGCCCGTTTTAAAAGGCATTAAAGATGGAACGCCTTTTGAGAAAGTCCTTAAAAACCGCCGATTTCTAAAGTTTGAAATTCCTGATGCGGCAGAAATTGATCATTTGCTTAAAAAGTGGAGTGAGATTCGTAGGGATCAAAGCCCTTGAAATTAAGTCGCGGTATTGCTTTTCTTGTTCTCTTCTTTTTATTCAGTCCTTTTTTAATATTGGTATGGAAATTTCCACTTCACGCCACCTTTGATTTTTCTGAATTTATTTGGGCCTTAAAAAATACAATGATCCAATCCACTCTTTCTGCCATTGGATCCTTATTACTAGGAACCTGGGCGGCATTGGGATTAATTGGCAGGGGTCCTGCTTTTAAAAAAATATTAGAAGTGATTTGTTTAGCGCCAAATTTTTTACCACCCTTATTTACTTTGTTAGTGGTTTTCTACTGGGTCGATCCTTTTCCCGCCGGGACTTTAGGGATCGGACTTATCCATTCAATTGTTAATTTTGGCTTGGTCGCTGTCAGTTTATCTCGAGCGATCGAAACCAAATTAGGTGGTATGGCCGAGCTTGCGGCGACGGAAGGTTGTACAAAATTTATTTTCTTTAAAAAAGTTTTTTTTCCAATTTTAAAAAAAGATTATCTTGAGATATTTTTATTTGTTTTTTCTGTTTGTTTTGTCAGCTTTTCGATCCCACTTATTGTTGGTGGCGGCAAGGGCACCACTTTGGAAGTTTTGATCTATGAAAAAATCCGCTTATCTATGGACTGGGGAGGTGCTGTTTTAATTTCTATCATACAATTGATGATTTTGGCATTTCTAGCCCGATGTTTGATGCGATTCAAAAGCCATTCAAAGGGAGACAGTCATCATATGAGATGGCTGAGTTTAAAATCAGGTGCAGGTTTCATCATCATTTTTGCGGGACTTTATATTATTGGCTACTTAGACAGTGTATTAAGTGGCACCTCTTCGGTGATTCATTTTTTAGATTGGAAAGATGGATTGATCAAAGGAAGCCTAGGAACTTTATTGATGGGGTTTATGACGGGAATTTTAATTCTTTTAATATTAATTTTGATCACACTCTCAGTTGGTTTTTCGTGGTTAAGAAAAGGGCTTCAGTCTTATCTTGCGCCCAGTACAACTCTGACGGGTTTTGCATTTTTAGTTCTTGGGCCTAATGACGGTTTTTTATCTTATATAAAAATTCCTATGGCTTTGGCTTTATTATTTATTGGAATGCTTTACCGATTGGGATGGGAAAGTGAAGTGCAGCGATTAGAAGATCAAATAAATAATGCGGAAGTGATGGGAGCTTCGCCATGGCAAGCTTTTCAATTTGTGTTATGGCCGCAAGTACAACAAAAAGCGCTGATGCTATCTGGTTTAGCAGCGGCTTGGGCCTGCGGCGATTATGGATTGTCACGAATCCTTGCTTACAATGACATGACTTTGGCTTTGATGACTGAAACACTGATGTCGACTTACCGCTTGGGATTAGCAAGTCTTCTGAGTGTTGGAGTTTTACTTTGTGCGGTTTTTTGCTTTTTTACTTTTTGGGGTTTTGGTTATGTCTATCGTAGAAAATCTAGTTAAAGATTATGAACAGTTTCGCTTAGATATTCCACATTGGGAAATTCTTGATGATGGTGTGACCGTGTTGTGGGGCCCCTCGGGAGCGGGCAAGACGTCAGCCTTTCGTTTGCTTCTAGGATTGGAAGAGATAGAAAAATCTTTTACTTGGAAATTTGGGGAACTGGATATTGCAAAGCTTCCGGTGGGTGAAAAGCGCATGGGCGTCGTTTTTCAATCATATGAGATTTTTCCTCATATGACAGGTTATGAAAATATTCAATTTGCAGCCACTTGTCGAAAATTAGAACCTTTGATCTTTCAAGAGCGTTACAGAAAATATTTAAAAAAATTAAAAATGGAAAGTTTTATTGATCGACCTTCTTCAGTTTTATCGGGAGGAGAAAAGCAGCGCGTGGCTTTGGCGCGAGCTTTGATCGCCGAGCCGCGGTTGCTGATGTTAGATGAGCCTTTTTCGGCTTTGGATGAGTCTTTAAAGCAAGAAAGCCGAGAGCTTGTTAAGCAATTACTTAAAGAAGAAAAAATCCCCGTTCTTTTGATCACTCATGATCAGCGTGATGTTGACGCCTTAGCTGATAAGATCAGTGTGATTCAGCAAGGTCGAATTGTAGAAGAAAAAATAGTTTAATAAAGAGTTCTAGAATTCGCTGGCGATCAGGGGATAGTTTCGTTTTGTTTTAATTTTATCTTTTAAACTAGAACTGACTATTTTTAAATAAGGCAGAGCCGTTTTTTTATCCTGTAAACTTGCATTGCTAAAGGGGTTATAGGGATCTAAATGCGGAGTGAATCCCGTGTAGAAATCAAAACGATCGCGACCTTTGATTCGTCCCCCAGTATCTCTGACCATAAAAAATCCATCGTGAATTTCACCATTAGGTAAAGTGATTCCCTTAAGATCAGGAACATAGATAACATCACCTAATTTATGAAAATTAAGATCAGCAGCAATCGTGTAATAAGGCTCTAAGCAAACATTTCTTGGACCTCGTCCGTAAGGACACTCGGTCTGTTCAAGAATTGAAAATATAGGTTCTTTGGCAATAAAGCTGCGGTAATTCAGCAAGAGTCTGTTTTGATTTTTAATCACGGCGCAAGAGCCTTGCATCATGCAATTTTTGATATGGCTATAACATAAAGTCGCGATGGGTTTTTTGTCTTTAGTTCGCAGTGTGAATTTACTCTCATTGCTCGAGCAGGAGTATTGGCGATCTAAATTATAAAATGGAATGTAGTAAATGGTTGAAATCATTTTGCGATAATTTTTAGAAGACTCGGGAGCAGAGCCATCTTGTGCTTTTGCTGAGGTGGACAAAAAAACGATTAATATTAAAAGACGGCTTAAAATAACAGTCATACGCAGACAATATCTCATAGGGAAAATCATTCGCGGGATCAATGTGGGCAGATTGAAAAAATGGGAAAATCGGTGACAAAAATAGGTCAGTTTTAAAAGCCTCTCTATGTTTTATTAGGCAGCTTAATAATATAAATTAATCAATAATTTCAATATCTTATAATAATCTACTTAAGTTATAACGCGGTGCGCCGAAGAGTCTTCTGACTGCTGAACGAAAGTCTAGGCTTGGCTTAGCTTAGATGGGTTCTTTGAGCCCCCGTGACTGGGGACTTTGTGGGCGAGAAGGAATAGGTTGCTCTTATGTTGAGGATCACCTCAAACCTCGCGTCTGTGTCTGCGCAGCGTGCGCTAGGTTTAACTCAGACAAGTGTTGAGAGATCAATGCGAGCCATTGCTTCAGGTTCGCGATTTACTCATGCCGGAGCAGATGCATCTGGGCAAGCGATTGCTGGCAATGTTCAGGCTCAAATCAAAGGTTACCAAGCGGCAAGGTATAATTCAGATAATGCCGTCAGCTTCGTGCAACTGGCAGAAGCTTCGCTGAACGAGCAAAGTAATATTTTGATTCGACTGCGGGAGCTTGCCATTCAAGCGGCCAGCGATACGGTGGGTGATAAAGAGCGAGAGTTTCTTGATTACGAAGTAAAAGGTTTAGTGAAAGAATTTGATCGGATCGCAAAATCAACCACTTTTGGCTCTCGACATTTGCTCGATGGAACTGCCAAGAGTTATGAATTTCAAGTGGGGATTCATAGAGGAGAAGACAATGTCATCACATATGATCATGAGGCCAACACAACGGCCAAACATATGAATATTAGCGACATGTCCGTGCAAGATAAAAGTGATGCTCGAGAAAGTTTAGAAGAATTAGATAATGCTTTGGTGAGTATCAATGGCACTCGCGCAAAATTAGGTGCGATTCAAAGTCGAATGGAGTCTGCAACAAATCATATTGATTCGCAGGTTGAAAATCTCTTTGATGCTTATTCAAGAATTGCTGATGCAGATATGGCAGCAGAAGTTTCTAATATGAGGCGTGGTCAAATCTTGCAACAATATCAAGCTTCGGTATTAACGGAAGCTAATAACCAGAAGAGCTATCTTTTAAAACTAATTGCTTAAAAAATGCCATAAGGTCTAGTTCCATCTGGACCATAGTCTGGCATTTATAAAAAATATTTTTCATATAAAAAGCCTGTCCTTTCAGATACAAGATGCACTGCGTTATATAAAACCTAGACCTTGGCCCTAAAGTTTTCTGGACCAAGGCCGAGAAGTTTTATGAACACGTTGGAGCAACCCCTGAAGGAACCTCGTTCAGCAGTCACTGAAGCGAAATACCTCCTAGGCTTAAGCTCACTTCGGTTGTGTCAGTCACCACAACCGTTGTTGAGCCCACTCCTTCAAAATTTTTTAACAACATTATTTACTTTACGGGTCCAACTTTTTTAACCAAATGGGGCAACCATGGTTTGGAAAGTTATTGTGTGGGCGTCCGTCGAGTAGAGCCAATTCCTTAGGAGGGACGTATGGGCTTAAGAATTCAGACAAACATGGCATCGCTATCTGCTCAAAAAGTTTTGGGTAAACAGCAAGCAAGAGCAGAACACGCTTCACAGGCATTGGCCTCGGGAAGTCGAATCGTAAGAGCCGGCGACGACGCTGCAGGCTTAGCGATCTCAGAAAATATCCGCGGTCAAGTTCGCGGAATGCAGATGGCCAGAACCAATTCGTTCAATGCGGTCAGTGCCATTCAAGTTTCTGAGGGTGGACTTAATGAAATTTCAAATATCTTAATCAGATTGCGAGAGCTGGGAATCCAAGCGGCCTCCGACAATATCGGAGATAAAGAGCGCGGGTTCTTGGACCTTGAAGCTAAAAACATCATCGCAGAAGCTGATCGTATTTCTAAAACCACGGTTTTTGGAGACAAGAAACTTCTTGATGGTTCCGGTGGAGAGCAAACTTTCCACGTGGGAGCCTTTGGCGGTGAGGAAAATACAATCACCTACGACTTATCATCAGATGCTTCGGCAGATGCCTTAGGTATTGATGGATTAAGTATGGAAACAAAAGGTGATGCTAGAAGTTTATTATCCGTCGTCGATCAGGCAATGGATCGAGTCGGGTCGATGCGCGCTAACTTCGGTGCGATTCAAAATCGACTGGAATCAACGACGAATAACTTAGACACACAGATTGAAAACTTATCTGCAGCAAGATCGCGTCTTTCAGATGCGGACATCGCTCGCGAGTCTTCAGAATTGGCTTCGGCTCAAGTTCTGCAAAATGCAGCGGTTTCAGTCTTGGCGCAAGCTAATCAATTTCCAGCTATGGCGTTAAAACTAGTTGGTTAATCATTAATTAAAATGACTAGTCGCCCACACAAAATGAAGCTAGTCAGTTAAGCCCACCCGGGAGAGGACCACCTCTCTCGGGATATTTTAGGGAAGCTGACGGATTGATTACTTTGTAGAGTCAGCAGATTTTTTTTTCACGGCAATTTGGTACTTTTCAAGACCGCGCTCTGACTTAATAAATAACTGCTTTGTGGCTTCATCATAAGAATAAGACATTGGTTTTGTACTTACTTTTAAATCACAACCTGGCTTCGTCTCTGTGGCTTTTGTGGTTTTTAAAATTTCTTTAGAAGTTCTAATGCCTTTTCCGGTCAACATCACATCAGGAGTGTCTTTAGCTTCTGAGCGTGTGCCTTCTAAATCTTCAGAGTAATAACAAACCTTACTAATTAATAAGATATCCTTTTCATTATAAGTCGTCATTTTAAGTGATAGGTAAGAGCTGATCTCTTTTTTATTTTTTATGTCTACAGAGATACCCAAAGGTGTTTGCCACATTACATTTTTCACTTCTTTAGCCATTTCTCCTTCAGATTCGATTGCTACATTTTTTTCTTCGTCGGTCATGCCGCTAAGATCAGGAGCGTCTTCTACTTCAGGTGCGACTTCTTGTGGTAATGATGGATCTACTTTGGGTGCCAAAGGTTCACGAGCAACAGGACGATTTCTTATTAAATCAGCTCTGCGAAATTCGCGGATGGGTTGGTTTTTTTCATCAAGAATTTCTAAACTTTTTTCATTGACGGTGTATCTTAGCAAAGCCTTTTCTTCTTGAACCTGACAAGGAATGTTAGAGCCATCGTCACCTTCTAAAGATTCTGTTTTTTCAATCTCCGACTGAATTAACAGCTCATTTAAATTTGTTTTAATTTTTGAATTAGCTTGAGCGGTCTTTGGATTTTTATCTTTAGGTTCACAAAGTTGACGAATGATCAGATTTTTTCGATCTTTACTGATTTCCCAATAAAGAGTGCGGGTGACGTTTTGACTGTCGATCTCAGGAGCTTGCATCCAATAGCCTGAAAGAATTTCGCTAGATGGCGCTAGTTTAGAGTCAAATTTTTCTAAGGCATTCGTTGTTCCCGCGGTGCCTTTTCTGATGGTGCTTTTATGATTTTCAGTTCGATCTCCACAGGCTGCGGTCAATAATGTTGTTCCAATAAGTAACCATGAGATGGTTGAGATGGCTCGAGCGGTATAAATCATAAAAACTCCTTTAGGAAAATGAATCCATCAATAAAGGATGCAAGATGTGGGTGCGTCTGAAATCAATCAGGTTCAATGTTAAATGTTAAATTTTTTAGACAGTGCCAAATTTTGTCTCAACTTCGCGTCATTTACCCCGCTAAAAACCGGGGAACCCAACTATCGTGCCTCTCCGGGTTGTTCTGAGCAAGGACGACAGTACCTAATGACATGATAAGAATTTAACTTAAAGCCTGCACTAAGCCCACTCAAGAGGGGCAGTTGCTAAACCTTAGACAAAGCGACAGGTTGAGTTTTTTTCTTAAAAAATTGTCCTTAAGAAGAATGCCCTCGCTAAATTAACCATCATTGTTAAATCAGTGCGAGGGCAGCAGGATCTTTTGTGCAATTATTAACGAATTAAGTCACAGCTTATTTTCCTAAAGCCTGAACTCGAGTTATTTATCTTTTCACTCACTTCGATGAGCAGGTGCTTGTCCGATAGCTTTTCAATTTTTAAAACGGATTTACCGTCGCCGCCTAAATTTCTTTGAGAAGAAATCAATGCTTTTGTGTTCGAAACAGCCAAAAGTTTTGATGTAAAAACATGCGTTTTTAATGGCTGATATTTTAAATTATCTACTGCAAACGTTGCTTCTGATGTACGTTCAACGTCGATTGTCTTTTTCTGAATTTCTTGTTCAAAGTCATTCATGTTTTTTATAGATACATTGACGTAATTAGAGCCATCTTCATCTGTACTTAAAGTGACTTCACAGGGCTCGCCAGCGTTTGTAGTGGTTCCCAAGTACAATCCAGGCGTAATGAAACTAGTAATAATACCTTTCATGTTAGGCACCTTTTTGTCTATAATATAGTCTGGATCCGTTATACGCGCAGCGAAGCTTGTTAAAGAAACAGAAATTAATCCAAAAACTAAACCACCAATTAAGAAATTGTATCTATTGTTTTTCATATATTATATCGTTTCGAATGTTGTGGGATTACTCTCCCTTTAATCAACCGAAACGATCCTTCGAAGTAACTTGTTTTGCAAACATCAAGCCAGTGCCCTTGGATAAATTTTTTTTGATTCAGGATAAAATGGTGTCTTTGTAATTTACAAAGTTCCATTTTTGAGCCTAAATATCGGCCGCTAGCCTCTCTCCGCGACGGTTATTGCTTGCGTTATTTTATTTATTTTTAAGATTTTTTAAAATACTTCTTGCGGTTAGTTTTTGAAGCACTCAATTGAATTCTGTTTGAAAATTAATAAAAACTTAATCCCGGGAATATTAAACTTTTATTAGCTTGATAGGATCTATTTATGGAAGCCTAAGAGGCTTTATTTTTCCCTTCTTTGGTTTTTAAACCTGGATAAAAAAACCTAAAATTAAGTTCTAAAATTTCATGGTATGTTCCTTTCAGCTTTTAAAAAGGAGTCTGCTGTGGAACAAAATTTGGCTGAAGAAAATATAAATATGAAATTCATTTCTAATGATGACCTTCTTTTTAGAACTGAAAATTTGGTTCAAACTGAGCGCAAAATTATGCATCTAGTTTTAATCCATATTCTGGAAATTATGGATCGTAAGCTTTATGCTGACTCGGGCTTTAATAGCATGTTTACCATGATGACTAAAAAATATGGTTATTCTGAACCTTCGGCATTACGCCGAATCGATGCAGCAAAGCTTTTAAAAAAAGTTCCAGAAGTTGCTGACAGACTTAAATCAGGAACATTAAATTTATCGCAAGCTGTTCAATTGCAAAAGTGTCTTGAGGCCGAAGCTAAAAAAGGTGATAGCGTTTCTGAAATTAGAACCCACGAAATCCTAAACCTGCTTGAAAACTGCAACGGCTTTGAAACTAAGAAAGTTTTGGCTCAAGAATTTGATATACCTTTAAAAGTCCAAGAAATTATTAGGCCACAAAAA
>JAYSSI010000024.1:0-100888 GCA_043720615.1 Pseudobdellovibrionaceae bacterium
TAGATAAAAATCTAATACAAGAGCTTTCCAAATTTGCTGAAGTTCAAATTGAAGAAAATCTTTCTCTGATTTCTTTGATAGGAAATAATATCAATCACACTTCAGGGCTTGCTCACAAAATATTTTCAGCCATTCCTGAAATCAATGTGCGGATGATTTGCTTAGGCGCCAGTAAACACAATTTTTGTTTTTTAGTAAAAGATGAACAAGGGCAGGATGCAATCCGATGCCTTCATCAGTTATTTATTTCTTAAATAGCACCTTGAATTTTCCACCTAATTTAAGCAGCCGCATGAATTAAATACTTATCTAAGAATTCAGCGTTTTAACCTCCGTAGCGGAGGTTAGTGATTTGAAATTAAAAATGTATCTTTGTCCTCGCCAATTTCAAGACGACCTTATATTTCACTGTTCATGAATTGATCATATAACCCCTGTTGCTTGGGGAGGAAAATCTTCGCTTGATAATCTGCGCTTGCTTTGTAGGACTCATAATCTTTTAGCGGCTCAGCAGATGGGATTGCACTAGAAAAAGGGCTTGCAATTGCAACCAGGGGTGCATAAGTTTCTTAAATTCCCTAAAGTATCTTCTAGGATGAGAAATTTAGATCTAAATATCTTGTATTTGAATCTTTTCAATTCAATTCTCCTTTTTTTGAAACTCCTTAATTTAAATCTCTTGTATTGTAATCTTCTATATTCGAACTAATTAATTTGCGACAAACTATTGTCTAACTTGTTTACACCGTTGGCGTTTATTGATTATCTTGGCCTTTAATTAAGGTGATGCATCTCAATTCAATGAGAAGCTGTATAATGTGGCCCGCATTTTCCATCACCTTAAGCTATGGTAACTATTAAACTTCGCTTAGGCCTCTTTATATTACTTCTTCCATTGATAGCCTTTGCTAAGCCTTCTGAAAGCGAATTTCGTCAGGAGATTCTTGCTCATCGTCTCCGTGTTCTTGAAAACGGTGTCCTGATTGCCAATAACTTCCGTACTGAAATCCCTGCTTTGGCCCGTATGGAGCCTGGCGAGCGCGAAGCTCTGGTAAGATATTATTTATCTTTTCATGACGAACCTAAATCCATGGAACTTTCAGATTTTAAAAAAATAGGCTTCACTATGTCACAGCCGATTTACCGACAACTTTATGCGATTTATGGCCTTAATGTCTTAGCCAAACAGCCTTCATCCATTGCTGAACTCAATCGGATTGAAGAAAAGATCAAAATTGAAAAACTTGATTTTTACTTAAAAAATGCAACGGTGGAAGATTTTGATATTTTGTTAAAAGATCTTCAGTGGATAGAAAAAATCAGTGATATAACAGATACTAAAATTTATCGAGGTCAAGAGCTTGGCTTTGTTGCTGAAAAATTTTCTGCGGAGAGGTATTTTAAAATGAATATGGATTTTAAAGCTTCCCGCATTTCCCGTTGGCTTGAAAAAAATTACCATACAAAAAATTCTCAATGCCGAGCCATCTTTAGCGAGTAATATTATCCAATCAGTTTTAACGCCAAGTTATTCACTTGGTTCGCCTGACTAAGTGTTGCCGTACCCGCTTGTAATAAAATTTGATTTCGTGTCATCTCTGACGTTGCTTCAGCAATATCGGTGTCACGAATTCGACTGTTGGCAGCATTCATATTTTCATTTTGAATACCAAGGTTTGTTAATGTGCTGACCAACCGATTTTGAATAGCTCCTAAGTTAGATCGACAGCCATTCAAGTGATTAATAGCATTATCAACTACTTCCAATGCTGATTGAGCTCCTTCTTTTTTCGAGTAATCAACATCACTAAGTCCCAAAGCTTCTAATTTGACATTATTTTCAGCAGGATCAAAACTAATCACATTTTCTTCTGGGTTAGCAAATATTCCAACTTGAAGATCAAATTTAGGCGCAGTTCCATCAAGAAGTTTTGTCGATGTCCAAGTTGTGACTGAGGCAATTCGATCTATTTCTAATTTTAACTGCTGAGTTTCACGATTAAGATATCCACGCTCAGTATCGCCGATTGTATCAGAAGCCGCTTGAACACCAAGCTCTCGCAATCGAACTACGATATTGTTTATTTCATTAAAAGCCCCTTCAGCCACCTCAATCAGTGAGATGCCATCATTGGTATTACGGATCGCCTGCTGGCCCGATCGTATTTGTGATTTTAAGTTTTCACTGATCGCGAGACCGGCCGCATCGTCAGCCGCAATATTGATTCTTTGGCCACTGGCTAACTGGGCTAAGCTCTTAGATTGAGCTCGATGATTGGTCGTAAAATTTCTTTGCGCATTGATCGACGAGATATTTGTCGTGATTCGCATTCCCAAACTATCCTCCAGATAACAACATAAAACCTCCGTGATTTGTTACAGATCATCCCATTGATCTAGTGTCTAGATCGGACACTTGTCGCGCGACTTGACTGGACAAAGGGATAATCTCCTCAAAAATTAGACTGACAGCTAGTCGAGTTTCCTAGTCTTAACGCCCCCCCTTGGACCAACAGCTAGGCTGAGTTTCATTTTATTTTTTCTTGAGGATATAATGAGGTCCAAGACATCACCTCAAGATAGGATTTTATTTATGGAAGGATTGCTCTCGATGAATCGAGCTTTGAAAATAGATGCCATGAGTTCTTTGCAACAAAATATAGAAGACTTTTACAACATTGGATATTTTGTTGTGCGCGGATTATTTTCGAAATCTGAAATCGCGGAAATCAGCCAAGCTTTTGATCGATTACAAAAGGTGGCTTTAACATTAAAAACCACACAAGTTTTAAATGGCTCTCAATTTGTCGTCGAAGAGGGACGGATTGATCGTATTGTTTGGATGGGCGGCGCCGAGCCTAGCTTATTAAAAGTGGGTGAAGATCCTCGCACTGTTGGAATATGCAGTGCTCTCTTAGGGACTAGCACAATGGAACAATTAATCTGCCAAGGTCATTACAAACTTTCGGGTGATCAGGTTAAATTTGATTGGCATCAAGACTGTCAGCATCGTGGTTACGGCACACCCGATTGGACGGATGTGAATGGACGAGGAAGTTATGTTCAAACGCTGATGGCCATTGATGAAGTCACTGCCGAAAACGGGCCTGTTATGTTTATTCCCTGTTCTGCAGAACAAGGTTATTTAGGATTAGACCGAGTCAGCGATCCCAGCACCGTCATTAGTTTAAAAAATCCTACACCCATGCTGATGCAGCCAGGTGATATCGCTTTTTTTAGTCCTTATTCTGTGCACGGAAGTCAGCCGAATATTTCAGGAAAATCGCGCCGAGTTTTTATCAATGGTTTTGCTCACCCAGGAGCCAATCACCGAAAATATCCAGGTGAAGGCTCGGGTCGAACTGTTCATTTTAAAGGCTATTAGAAGCAATGGCCTCGAGAGGTATAGATTCTTTCCACTGAAGAGAGGGATCCTTCGTAAGTCGCA
Organism: Pseudobdellovibrionaceae bacterium; assembly: GCA_043720615.1. Taxonomy (GTDB): domain Bacteria; phylum Bdellovibrionota; class Bdellovibrionia; order Bdellovibrionales; family Bdellovibrionaceae; genus JAYWDA01. The sequence continues at coordinate 3,449 of JAYSSI010000024.1, forward strand.
AGCTGCGACTTTGTCGCCGGATCATCCAAAGAAGCCTGCATATTTTTTTCTGTTGTGCGATCAAAATAAATGATATCTCGAAAGCCCATTCTTACTCCTGATCGAGTCGTGCAGCCTTGCGGCGTGCATATAGTATCGGTGTAAGGAATTTCGCAAGTTTCTTGATGACGCTTTCGTGCTGAATCTTTACGAGTCGTAGCCACTTTACCCCCAAGATCAAAAGGTTGTCCGCTTTCTTGCGAAAGAAGGAAAAAAGGTCCCTGCTCAGGAAGAGTATGGCCTTTATTAATATTTAATTTTGCAATAATTGATTGGTTGGCCGTTTTCAAACTGATTTGCACAGCTCTTCTTCCAGACATTTCTAATTTCATAATGTACTGGCCAGGACTCACATCAACAGCTGTCTTGCCCGTCGTACAAGGTGGCGTCAGTGGATTGCAATTATTTGACTCTTCAATCAGAACTTTTAAAGTCTGTTCAACGTTCAAGATTCCACGAACGGGATCACAGGCTGTTAGACCCAAAGCTAAAACGATTCCACAAAGTAAGTTTTTTTTCATTCAATTCCCCCAGTTGATTAAAAACCTAGCACTCCAAAATAAGGGAATCAAACACGAATAATATATTAATGACGGGCTTGCTTTCCCTTTGTTTTTGCAGCTTTCAGGGGTTTCTTTGCGGCCAAAGCTTTAGCAAAAAAGGCCACGTCACTTCTAAGGTTCGTAAATCCCTCATTATTTATCATTTCACCCATATCGTGCAGGGTGTAATTCTTGTAATAGGGCTCATGGAAATCCACTGGGAATTGCTTAAGGGCCCATAAAAACTGAGTGTCGGATTTTTGCACAGAATCTACAAAACCTATAAGGCCATTGGGTTTTAAAACACGAAATGTTTCCTTCAAAACTTCTTGGCGTATTTTTAATGGCAACTCATGAAATAGAAAACAGGAGTAAACCGCATCAAAATGATTATTCTCAAAAGGCAGTTGCTCGCCCGCAGTTTTAACAAATTTAAAATCTTTATTGTCTGATAAGTTGGCTTTGGCTTTCATCAAATAAGGCTCGCTGATATCACTGACAGTGATCTGAGCTTTGGGATATGCCATTTTAATAAATTTCGAAAGAATTCCCGTGCCAGCTCCGATTTCTAAAAATCGCAGACCTTCACCGTCCCCTGAAATTTCTTTTTTCATCAATGGGATGATCATTCTTCTCATGGCATCGGCTGCACCCATAAAAAGAATTTGCACTTGATGCTCATAGAGCTCAGCCGATTGCTCGGTTAAATAGCCACCGGTTTGAAAATGAAAATTTCTACGAAAGTATTCTGGAACATCTTTTAAATATTGCTGAGCTTCAGCCGTAAACTCATGGGCTTTTTTATCTCTTCGACGACGTGACAGCGCCACTCCATCCCAAAGAATTTTAAGCCAGCGAACGGCATGTTTGCCAGGCCCTTCAGGACGCAAAACCTCAATAGGGTAAATGCCATCAGAAATATTTTGTGCGTCTTTTTTTAAAAGTTTAATGGCTTCCAAAACAATTTCTTGAACTTGCTCTCGCATCTCTAAAGCGGAAGGGCGCTTTATTCCAGCCACCAGTCTTTCCACCAAGGGCAAAGTTAAATTTTGCACTAGAAAATGAGCTGATCTTGCCATCGAAAAAGCAAAACTTAATTGACGTTTAATTTGCGGTTGAATTTTTTGTTGAGTTTTTGGTTCCACGTAAGCTCTCCTGGTTTGAAAGTCGCTTCTTCCATAGGTTATGAACGATGATGCCGATCATGATAAACCCTGCCAATACGACCAACAAAGAATATCCAAAGAACAAGATAATTGACAAATTTCCCCTTCACTTTCTCTTAACTTAAGCTCTTGGCCGTCGTTTGAGCCACGATTTGACGAACTGTCCATGAAGCCATGGCTAAACCAAAAGTTCCCGTGACAAAGCTCGCCGTTCCCCAAATCACATTGCGATGCTCGCAGCTGTGCAAATTATTTTGGCCTTGCGGGCAAACACATTTAAAGCCCTCACCTTTATCGTAATGCAAAGTCACAGGCTCACTAGGAACTTCCTCTGAAAATACGCAAGGAATTCCAAAAAATTTTTCTTCAGGAAAATCATAGCGAGAGCGTAAAATTTTTCTTACTTGATGAGCCATGGGATCAATCGTCGTTTGCGCTAAATCCACAATTTTTACTTGCGTCGGGTCCATGCGTGCTCCCGACCCTGCCGTTGTGATCACCGGTATTTTTCGTTTTAAACATTCACTCAGCAAATGACATTTGGCGGTTAAATTATCAATCGCATCTAAAATATAATCAGGCTCTTTAGAAAAAATCAGCTCTGAATTTTCTTGATTGTAAAACACCGGCACGGCTTCCACTTTGGCTTGTGGATTGATTTTTCTAAGACGTTCTGCCATGGCCTCTGATTTCTTTTTGCCAACCATGCCTTGAACGGCATGCAATTGCCGGTTCGTATTGGTAATGCATATTTCATCAAAATCAATCACGGTGATATGCCCCACTCCACTGCGAGCTAAAGCCTCGGCCGCCCAGGAACCAACGCCCCCTAAGCCGATCACCATCACATGGCTGCCAAATAATTTTTCCATCGCACTGTCACCCACCAGCCGACCCATGCGGTCAAAACGGCGATGAAGAACATAATTAGATTCTACGGGTTGCGGAAATTCATTCATAGCAAACTTATATATGGTTATTCAGGTTTTGAGAAGATTCTTTTAAAATTGCGGGTGCTTGTTTCAAGAACTTCTCTTGTCGATATTTTCTTTAAGCGCGCCACCTCCGCGGCCACTAGCTTTAAGCTCGTCAGGGGATTTAATTGCCCTTTATAAGCTTCAGGAGGTTGATCAGGGCTATCGGTTTCAATCAGAAGGTGAGTTAATGGAATTTCGCGCACAGCCTGTTTGAGCTTTTCATTATCAGAACGAACTAAGGGTCCACCGACAGAGAGAGATAAACCCAATTTTATAAAATCTTGTGCTTTTTGCCAACTTCCATTGAAGGAATGCACGATTCCTTTTTTAGGAGGCACTCCCCAAAGATTAAAAATTTGAAGAGCTTCGTCATGACATTGCACCAAATGTAAAACAATTGGTTTTGCAGAAGCTTCTGCTAAAGCCAATTGATCTTCAAAAATTTGAATTTGCAAATCCCGAGAGTCCCCCTCGATATGAGGTCTAAAGTCCAATCCAAGCTCCCCCAGCGCAAGGGCTTGCGGCAGAAGAGGAGCTAGTTGATCCAATGCCAATTCACAATCCTCAAGCGTATGAGAAGCCACAAAATAAGGGTGCAAACCAAAACAAAGTCCGATAGGAAATCTTTTTTTTAATTCGATCTGTCGTTGCCAATCCTGGGGATCAACTCCCCCTTGCATGAAAAATCCAATGCCTTGTGTGCGGGCGTCCTGGACCATTTGGTCAAGGCTTGGAGAAACACTTTGAATCCACCGAGGATCCGCTAAATGACAATGAGAATCCACCCATAAACCTAGATCAGAGTCCATAAGCAGGGTCTCGCATAAAATCCCGACTCTCACAACTTTAAAATCCCCCGATGAGATAGTGTCTAAACTAGAAGGCATGGGGTGTTTCAATGAAGAGACAAAATATTCAATTCGGCTTTAATATTATTACTGAGAGTGGTCCTCTTCCAAAACCCACAGCCATTGAAGTGACAAAACAGAGCCCTGATGTGACTTTTGCAAAACCGCTTAAATATATGTCTGATGCTTTAGTGGGACTTTCCATGGTTCGGCTAAATCCACATTTGCAAAAACCATCTAAGTCTTCCGATTTTCCTGCGGAAAACTATTTACAAGCTTGGAATCACTTAGATCCCCATCATACCTTATTTGAAAGATCTCAAGAGCGAGTTCTGGCTCTTAAAGCCAAGGTTCCCTATTTGGATCCAAAGCATGTGACTACTTTTGAAAAAAACTTTACTGAAACAATTGATCGCGCCTGTCACGCAGACGGCATTGACCTTAAAGAGATGTGGCCCCTTCTTGATGCTCTGTCGTATTTAGAAGGTAAAATTTCTTCTCCGTTAATTTTTAATTTTGGTTTGCATTTCTCACAACCCTTTATTGATCGTTGTCAGTCGCTTTACAGTCTTCTTTTTAATCTTAGATCTGTGCTGGCTGTTGATTTTAATGCTCATGTTGAAGATGCTTCGCACGAGTGTTTAAAAATTGATTCTATTTCAGATTATCTTCCAAAAGCTGATTATGTTGTTAACGATGCGGTTCTTTATTATAACTTTAAAAAACTGGCTTTGCCTTTTGTTACTGGAAAAAACAGCGATGTTCGAATTGAAAAACTCTTAGTCGAACCCATGAAGAAAAATTTTGAACAATGGGCTCACAATGCGGTCAATTTAATTGATCAATTGCCAAAAGAATTTTTAGAAAGCTTTCGCCCGGCTGATTTAGAAGAAGCCCTTTATTTAGTTCAGATGGATTGGTTGTTAGGCTCTGAAGCCGGGCTGCTTTTCCGATTGCGCGAAGAGCTCTATGGATTGCTCAATGGTTACGAAAAAATATTCTGGCACGAGCGTGACGGAAGAAAAAATCTAAAACCAATGCAGCTTTCTTTAAATTTTGAACTATCGAGTGAGTCTTGGGCTAAGCCTAAAGCGGCCTGATATCACCGAACTTTTGAAGAAACTTCTGACGAAGTTTATAAGCGATAAACACCAAACTAGCTGCGACCAGGGCGTAAATCAAAAAGATTTTGAACTTTTTCATTTGAATCAAAATCGGTTCGCCATAATGAGCAATTAATAAAATTTGAGTCGGTACACTTATCGCGGCAGCAAAACCATCAATCAATGCGAATTTCCAAACTGGGAATTTTAACATTCCACAGGCCAAATGCCCGGGGAAGCGAACGCCCGGTGTAAATCTAAAAATTCCACAAGCCAGAGCGCCATATTTATGTGTCCAACGTTCCACTTTTTCCATCAGCGCCGGTTTAAAAAATCGACTTAACTTGGGACTATAAAGAACTTTGCGACCATAGCTACGACCAATAGCATAGATTAAAAAATCACTGATATAAACCGCAAAAAAAGCGACAATAGACGCTTCGTAAGCGTTGATCACCGGAGCTCCCACATAGGGAGGTGGAAATAAATCGGGATGCCCACCCATAAAAGCCAAAACACCGACACTGATAAGGGTGACCTCTTCAGGCAACGGAAGTCCAAAGGCGGAAAGCAGCATCATAAGGATGACGCCCGCATAGACATAACTAGGCTGGTAGGCGTACTGAGACATCCACTGAAATATCGGCTCTTGTGCGATACTCAACCAAAGCCCTCCTTGAAAATCATCGTCACACTGTGCTAAGTAGACTCACTAATGTCAATACCGTTACGAGTCCGCCATCTCCTGTCATCAAAGTCTATTCAGCTCAGCGATTTTATTATCTCTCAAGTTGAGATCAGTCTTGAGAATTTTTTTGCACTGCTCGACCTCGGAGCCATTTATTTAAATCAAAAACGTTGTTTGACAGACCTCGCCTTAGATCCTGGAGATTATATTCGAGTTCATCTCGAACCTAAAAGATTTCCTCACCTTTCTGAACCTGCTGAAAAATATGTTATCTCGTGGGAAAAAGATTTTGTTATTTTTAACAAACCGCAAGGTTTTCCTTGTCATCCCACTGTTGATAATAGGAAAGAAAATTTAATCACTTATTTTGAAACTTATTTTAAAAGAAAATTTTTTCTTACTCACCGTCTTGATAATGGCACCGGCGGAGTTTGGTTGCTGGCTTTAAATTTAGAGTTTCAAAAACAATTCAATTTGATTTTGCAAAATCAGCAAAGTCAAAAAACATACTTTGCAAGAACAGATTCAAAATGGACTTCGGGATTGGGATTAATGACCCATTATATGAAACCTTCCATTCGGGCTCCGCGCGAAGTTTTTACGAATCCCTTTGAAGGCAGTTTAAAATGTCAGTTAAGTCTAGAAAAGGTTTCTGATTTTGATTTAACTTTAAGTAAAAAAGCCAGCGATTTAGAAATTCGGCTTTTAACTGGAAGAACACATCAAATCCGTTCACAATTATCTTTTATGGGTCATCCAATTCTTGGCGATACAATGTATGGTTCGAATTATGATTTCAAGCAGGGGCTCACCGAGCGCTGGGCCCTATGGGCCAAAGAATTAATATTTGAAGCCGATCAAAAGTATCACTTCAAATTGCCAGACGATACTCTTCATCAAGCACTGATGGCTTTTAAAATATAAAATATTTTAAAAGCTGGCGTAAGTTACAAATGTCCAACGAAGATCTTCGGGACGACCTAAAGCCACGGCATCTTTTCGATTCAAAAGAGCGACTCGATTTTCAAGCCCGACACTAAAACTCAGGGATTTACCGAAGCGATAATCGCAGCCCAATTGAGCTTTAAAGTCAGTGTCATGTCTTGCCGCAATATCTTCGACAACAGAACCATAATACCAGCTATCTTCAAATCCTAGGCGCGGTTTTAAAGAAACTTTCTTAGATAAATTTACATCAATTTCAAAATAATTTTCTGTATTCCACTGCTTTGTTCCTTTGATCGCAGAACTGGGAAAGGTGCCGTCATCCCGTCTTGGGACCTCGCCATCCAAAAAAGATTTTTGAGTTTGTACAAAGTAATCCGTTTTATTGCTAAAACTAAAATTTGAAAATTTAAAAAGAGGACGATCAAAAAACAATTCTGTGCGCAACTGTGTGACCATCTTCATCATCTGAGAGTAGCGAGAAAGTGGCAAATAAACTCGACCACTGCCTGACAAATTCCAATCCGAAAATTTAGCGATCGAATAGCGAGAATAGCTGACATAGGGATCACCCATTTCAGTTTGATGGCCAACATATTCTTCTTTAAATTTAGAGGGATTGAATTTATACCCCGCTGAATCAAAGTAAAATACATACCGAACACCAATTTGATCGTTAGAATTCAATTTTCGACTCAGACCAAAATAGTTATAGCTGCCAAGGCTAGTACCACCCTTGCCAATATCGTTGGTCCGTCCACCCGCTAAGCTAAAAAAAGAAAATTTATAGATTTTCACTTCTGAAGTTATTAAATCTCTTGTCGCGTAGTTTTTAATTGTCGGCTGAGTTGTTCCAGGGATGGTAGCCGTCGAAGTCGATATTTCCGTGGTAGATTCTTGAGCCCCTGCTTGTGCCGTAAAAATCAAAATACTAAGAAGGATTTTTTTGAATTTTTCGTTCATCATTAAAATCCCTTTCTACATTCGTAAAATTCGTGAAAGATCCACTAAAGGGCGAACGGAGTCACTCGTGCAAGAAATTAACTTTTCTTCTGCGGGCGTGATTAAATTTAAAATTTTGTCTTCTTGGAGCTCGACGATATTTTTCTTTGTATCACCATTGATCAAACTCAATTTGCCCGTTGCAAAAGGACAAGTCCCTAATTGAACAACGAAATTTTCTGAAATACCTATATTAAGAGTACGATGGGGATTGCCATTTCGACCTTTGTTATTACTAAGACTCAATTGACTTTGAGTGATCACATAGTGAGGCGCTTGATCTGATTCTGCTTCCTGCCGGCGCACAGTCATTTTTGAAGAAATCAAGATCTCGGATAAAGTTGGTTTTGGATTTTCATTGGTTAAAGTTATTTTCATCAATTTAATTTCAATGGTGAATATATTTTTATTTTCAGGATCTAAAGTGACATGAACTGTTTCTTGCTCAACGTTGGCCTTAAGATCTGCCGCCGGCGCCAAAATAGGTGGCGTTAAATTTTGAGCCTCTTGACTGGCATACAAAGAAACAAAACCAATCCCCTCAAGCACTAGAGGCTGAGTGTTGATCGAGGCTTTCCACTGTCTGAAGCTCTCTTGCCTGTTTTTAACATTTAGAATTTTTTGATGCTGGAAAAAAATCAAAGCCGGAGAAGAATTTTTTTTTGCAAAATAACTTTCATCAATAAAACCATAACCGGCATCAGTAGCCGATTCAGGATGAAGGGCCATTTCAAGAGCATTAATAATTTCTATTTGTTTTTCCAGCGCAAAAAGTGCGGCGGAAGTGTCGCCAAAAAAACTGTCTTGTTTTTCTTTCAAAAAAGCACTTTTTTTAGGGCGTTCAGAGTCTTGTAAAAGTCGAATATCACGCGGTTCGCAGGCCGATAAAATGAAGAGGGCTGTCATTAAAAATGAACATTTTTTCATCGCTCATAGTTCTAACTGAGAGCCTCAGAAAAGTCGAGAAAGGTCTTAGTAGCCAACTACTCTTTACACTGAAAGATAAAAAGTTCTGTCGACTGTCCCCCCAAAGTTAAACTGATTTTTTCTTGAACCTCATAAGTCTCGGAAATGCATGCTGGATTTAAAGACTTGGCCGGAACGATCAAAGCCATTTTAAGTGGCTTCCAGGCTTTAACTAAGCGGGTCGCAAGATCTTCAAATTTCATATTTTGTGGAAGTCTTTCACCCCAAGGTGGATTTGCAACGATCCAAACCGGTTCAGCCACAGGAGCTCCTGGTATCAAAGCATCTCCTGTCGTCACTTTTAATTCCTGCTGCTTAAGGCGAAATTGAGCCTGGTCCATCGTAAAATTTTCTTGAGTTATTTGTACCATTTTTGGATCTATATCTATTCCAGAAAGCTCGCCAAATAAGCTGGGAGCTGGCCATTTATAATTAAGAAAAAAAGTAGCTGATTTAAAAAGCTTGGGTGCTTGAACTAACGATTGAAATGCAAACTTTCTAAAAAAATTAGGTTCCCTGAAGGTGGCCGCTTCCAATAAGAAAGTTCCGGATCCCATAAAAGGATCTACCAAGTGAATAGATGACAAATGGGAGGCCGAGTGGCCTTTCATCATTCGACGTAAAATAAAATGCGCCCAACTTTCACGAAATGGAGCATCGCCCACTTTTTTACTCAAAGTTCTTTTGTACAAAGCCTCACCGCTGAGATCCACACTGAGAGTGACAATGTCCTCATAGTTTCTAAAATATATATCTAAGGTGTCTGTGCCTTTAGGTATTTTTGTTTCACTGATGACTTTATTTAAAATCTCTTTAATTCTTTTTTGATGATTGATGCGAGTGCCTGATGCTGACACATGCCAAACAATATCAGCCGATTTAAGCCACTGTCCCCAGGGTACTCTTTTTAAATTTTCATATAGCTTGTCAAAATCTCGACACTTAAATTCACTGATGCGCCAAAGAACTCGTGTCGCTGTTTTCATGAAAAAATTAAATTGCACGGCTCGAAATAAATCACAGGAGATTTCAATCCCGCCATGAATCATTTTAACTTCTGGCAAGGCTTCACTTTGGGTCTGCGCTTGCGGCGATAACAGATAAGGCCAAACTTCTTTAAGCTCGGTAAAAAGTTCTTTTTCCATTCCTGGCGTACAGACTATCAAAGCTTTTTCTACGGATTTAACCATTTCTTCTTCCATTGGGGAAATCCCCATAAAAGCCCCATTGCTGAGGCTAAACAAAAAGGACCAGCCAGCATTGCCCAAGCAATTCCCCATTCATCCGTCATCCAACCTGATGTGAGGTGCATCACCACCACCATCAAGGATTGCAAAGACATCGAAAGAGCCATGGCTTGATTTAAAAAACGAGGATAAGCTTCAGCTACATAAATAACACTGAGAGCATAAAAGGGACCCATTGTTAGTCCCGCTAAAATAAAAAAACCTACATGAACATATAAACCCAAAAGCAGCATTATAAAACTCAGTCCCAATGAGGTCATGAGTTGGTTATAAACTGGCATTTTAAGGGGGCGAACACTCAATAAAATTCGACTGCTTAAGAGGCACAGAAAAAATCCGGTTAAATAATAACTGGATTTTTCAAGATCAAAGTTTTTTTCTAATCGCAAATACAATGCTAACCTTGAACTAATAAGTATTTCTGCCACAACATAAAAACCAAAAGCAATCGCAAGGATAACAATTCCTTGAGGTCTTTGCTTAATAACGACTTGTGAATCATTGTCATCACTTGTTAGTTTTTTAAGGTTTATATCTTCACGTCGGTAAGTTAAAAAACCTCCCGCAATTAAGACACCACAAAGGCCTGCTGCAAAAAAGAAACATTGAGCCCAATTCCCACCTGCTTTATAAATGGCTGCTACAATCATGGGCGCTAGAAAACTAGAGAGCGCGTACATACTATGCAAGCCAGAGATCGTTTGCTGACGATATTTTAAAGTGGTCCCAACCGTCGCTAGTAAATTAAAAATCACGGTTGTTTGGCCAAGGCCTAAGCCAAAAATAGCTGAAGCTAGCAAAAGGTGATAATAATTTTGGCTGATGCCAAGACCTATTAAACCCACCATTAAAACCAATAAAGCCCAATAAAGATTTTGCACTCGATCCAGTTTATTTAAAGTCTTTAGACATAACCAAGATCCAATAAAACTAAAGGCAGATGAGATGGCATAAAACCAAGAGCCCAAAGTATTACTGACATCAAAATACTGAAGCAGCTCTGGAAACAGAGGGCCTCGGATGTTATCAGAAAGACCGTAAACCGTAAGACTAAGATAAGCGAGAATAAGATAAGGCCAAATCACTGGCCGATTAAGCCTGAATCTAATGGGTTTTTCAACTCATCTTTAAGATTTCGGAAAACTTGAATAACCCCTACCCGGTCGACACGAACTTCCGTGCCGAGCATGGGATTTGTCATCCTTTCCCAGACATATTGAATCCAGTCCGGTCCTGACGGGCGATGTCCATTGATGACCAAATAGACAAAGCCGTGTCTTAACAACCACTCGTCGACCGATTTAAGAAAAATTGGAATCTCGGTGATTTCTTTTAAAAAACTTAAAAATCGTGGAGCTGCCGCTTCAATTTCAGCCACTGAAAGTGACCCATCTCGGTTGGCATCAAATGAAAGCAGAAGTGATTCCTGATAATGAATCATCATCACAATCACTCTCAAATCACCGTGATCCAATCGACCTGACTGCGGGGAGCTGATGCGAGCTGCCGCTACCAATTTATCATAAAATAAACTCCAACGATCCGGAAATTGATGAAAATACTCAACCAGCCGAGGAAGATGTGAAAGCAGCTGATGACGATTTTTTGATACAGCAATTTTAAATTCTTTTTCTTTAATATAAGGAAGTCCAAAGACATCTTTACTGCCTTTATCAAGGCTGTTTTCTTTTTCAGCCAAATCTCTGAAAGCCTCAACAGATTTAACTCCGGCTGAAAAAAGCATCGAGATGTATTCATAAAGTTCGCTCGAATCAATTTCTTTATCGCCGTTTGAGCTGATCATAAAGAAATTGGCCTCTTTGGCACTCCGACTTCCTGAATTTGTTTGTCCTTGCCTGGGATCAAAGGCTTTCATCTCTAAACCAATATCCTTAAAATCATCATACCAGCGAATCAATTCGCGCTCGCTGAGAACACCTATTTGACGAAAACTATTGGTCTCACTGTAACCTCTCAGCATCATACGAGTGAAGATATAGGTCATGTTGGAAAGACTTAAAGAAGTCCAAGTCACTCCGCCTAAATTCATATCATACTGAAGAATAAGACGTCCTTTTAAATTAAATTTAATCGGCCGCTTTTGATGAATTATTTTTTTAAACTGAAGTAACGAATATTGTAGGTCTTCAATCTGAGAAGGCTGAATCCTATATTGTTCAAAACTGTCCCTGACCTCAGACCACAAAAGTGTTTTCGAAGGATCGGGCGTCAAACTGTTAATCCAAGTCTGAAGATTCCGCCAGACTGAAAGTTCACGCCGAATAAAATGAATATTTTCTTGGGTGACATTTAAGACTTCGTTGGCAGATTTAAAACCAACACCCAAAGACATTCGACCTAAGATTGTCCGATAGGTCTTTTTTAATGTTGCTGGTGTAACATCAATATTAATAATTTGAGCTTCATAAAGATCATCAATCAATTCATCCACCTGCTGGCAGGGGATAAAATTGTAGTTTTTAATTTGGTGCGAATGATTAAGGACGTAAAGAACTTTATCCAGAAGTTCCCCTACCTTATCAACATCTTGAGATGAATTAAATTTAAAATCTTTCAGTAAATAATGTTTTCGCAAAGCTAAATCATAAATATCTGAAAATGAATGAAGTGCATTCATCCAATCTTGAAGACTTTTTAAAGTCGCTTGCTCACCTAATAGAACTTTTTTTAAACTTCCTACTAAGGGCCAATATTTTTTAAAGTCCGTGCTAATTTGACTGTTGGTTTGAATGCCAACAAAAGAGCTCGTTTCAACGACCAAACGGTGCAAATCTTCAAAAGTATAATCTGATTTGTAAAGTAGCGACTCTTTCATCAGCGCCTGCCCAGCTTTTTTAAAAGCAGCGATGGCAGTTGCGATTTGCCCTGGATCAGCTGTTTTAGCTTCTAAAAGCAAAACATGAAGAGATGGCAGCAAAGGTATTAATTCTTTTCTTAGCACACCTATGTAACTAGAAAGTTTAGCCACTTCTTCCTTGGATACAATATCTTGTTTTCCACCCAGAACGGCAGATTTAAGCAATACCAGTTCATCCGCAAAAGTTTTTGAGATATTATTTTCAATTAAAAAGTACTTGCCAAAAAATCGACGAAAATCTTCGGCCGTATAACCATCTTTGTAAGTTCCCACGGTTCGATCTTTAAAATACAACAGCGCACCTTCAAGACATTTAAAATCCGTGTCGACATCGCTGGCCTGCGCTTCCCCCTTGCCAATTTTGGCAAAATTATCTGGTAACTTTTGTAAACAAACTAAAGGTCCACTAGGAATATTTAGGTTTTCGGACTCCCATTTAGGACCACGTAAAAAATCGCTGCAAGCGGAAAGAGATATTAGCAATAAGACGCTGATAAGTTTTTTAAAACACATAACCAACTCCTGCTAACAAACGATCATGATTGCCAAATTGGGCAATCTCATTTTGATTTTCTTTTGTCAGAGGTTGAGCTTTTACCAGTAAAGTTTCTGCAAAAATATTCCAATATTTATTCAGTTGGATAGATCCCCGCCACCGAATGAGATCAAATTGATTTTTTGTGCTGAGGGTATAATTTAAACTGCTTTGCCAAGGTCTTTTAAGACCCCGTCGTCCTCGGTACTCGAGCTCTAAGCTTTGAGCCTGAGTGTAAGCATATCGTTTTGTGATGGCTGTTCGATCTGCACTGGCAAGTGGGCCGACTTCTTTAAGCTCTCCGCCCTCAATAGAAAGATACTGTAATTTTGCAACCCACCCTGGAGAAAAAATAAAATCCAAGTAGGAACTTGTTGCTAGAGCTTCCGCGTAAATCGGCCTTGTTCGCTTTAGCTCATCTGAAAATTCAGCTTTGCCAAAGGGTTTATCACGAAGAGCACTGACGCCCCATTTGATCCATTTGGAATGCCATTCTAAATCGGCTCCTGTGACTTCGTGGTACTGAACGGAAGTCACAATTTCAACAACCCCACGGTCTCTTGCAATATCTAAAAGACCATCGTAAGCCAATGGCAATTCGTTCATTGGCTTAAAGGCATAACTTCCCTGCAGAAAAAATGAATCTGTTTTTGCTCGCACTCTCGTGGCATAAGTTTTTTGCACCACCACCGCGGTTTCGTTGGGCTTTAGTAAATTATATTCCACTTGCGAAGTTCGAGACCAGATTTGAACCGATTTAGCCGGTGGCATAAACCAAGGATTTCCCTGTTTAAACTCACCTGTTTCTGAAACTTGAAAACTCGGGCCCTGATTGGGCAAATAGATCGAAGAACCTAGCATTTCAATTTCAACATTTTCAAATGGAAAAATTAAAAATATCCCTGTCAGTCCTTGGCGCTCAGGATTAAGAGGATTCCATTTAAAAACGGGCTCCCAAACTCCCAAGTCCCATCGTTGATCAGCTTGACTCCAGTCAGATCTTTTTCGGCCGACTTGTAACCTTGTGGCATAGGGAGAATTTTCGTTTCCCAAAACTTTATCAAAATAAATATCTTTAAGGTTTAAATAGCTCAGCAAAGGAGCATTGAAAGCGAACGCCGCATCGATATCCATTTTTAGACCCTGATAGTCTGCAGGGGTCACAAGCGAAGCTCCTAAAAAGCCAAAATTTTTAGCGGAGGTCGCTTCGTAGTCTCCAGAGATAAAAGAATCATTCCATAAACGTAAACGAGGAGAAAACTCACTTTTTGATGACTTTGATACACTGACTCCTGTGTTTTGCGCGAAAACGAAGGAAACAGGCCAAAAAATGAAAAAAATCAATGAAAGTGAACGCATAACTCTTATTTCTTATTTCAATCCCCATGCCGTCTTCTAAGGCTATAATTTGCTGATGAAGATTTTTCAGCGACAAAGATTGGCAAAACTCACTTTTTTGTCGATAGGTTCGCCACACACTTATAAGCCTTAGGCTGTGAGGGTTACCAAACAAGCTTAAAATTTGCAATAAAGCTAAGAAAATTATTATGATAGCTGCCATTACCTTGGTATATTTTGACGCAACAGAAGGGCTTTGGTAATCTCTGACCTCATGTTGAAGGAAAAAATTTTAATCATTCGATTTTCAAGCTTTGGAGATGTCACTCAGTGTCTCAGCGTGCCTTCAGTGATAAAGGGTCATTTTTCAAACTCAAATTTGCACTGGATCACTCGCGAAGATATGGCTCCACTTCTGGAAAATCACACAGCCATTGATCGCATCTGGATCTTTTCAAGGTCGCAAGGAATCTTGGGACTTCTTCGATTGGCCAGAGAATTAAGAAAGGAAAAATTTACTCATGTTTATGATGCCCACAATAATTTGCGCTCGAATTTAATCACATTTATTTTAGGATTTCCGTGGATTAGAAAACATCCCTTTCTTTTGCGAAGGTCAATTCGACGGTGGAAAAGATTTTTGTTATTTCGCTTTCGATTCAATTTATTTGAGCAACCTTTTTCAGGCCAAAGAGATCTGTTAGAACCCTTAAAAAAATGGGGACTGCCAACGCAATTACCAAAAGCTCCACAGATTTTTTTAAAAAATTCTGAGATCTTTGAAAACAAAAATCTCTTGCCTGAAAAATTTATCGCATTAGCTCCCTCTGCCGCTTTTGAGCTAAAACGTTGGCCCTTAGAACACTGGAAAACTTTAATTCTTAGTATGCCTGAACAAAAATTTATTTTACTGGGTGGACCTCAGGATACTTTTTTAGAAACTTTATTTGTTCTCGCTCCTGACAGAGTTATCAACTTAGCCGGAAAAATGTCTCTTCGGCAGAGCGCCTCAGTGATAGCAAATGCTCAAGCTTTAGTGAGTAACGATACGGGCCTCTTGCATGTTGGAGAGCAGTTGGGTCGACCAACTATTGCACTTATGGGTCCAGCCCCATTTGGATTTCCTTCTCGGCCTTCGACAAAAATTTTAGAAATTAATTTACCTTGCAGGCCCTGCAGCAAACATGGTCAAGGTCCCTGCGTTAATCTTCAATTTCAACAATGCCTAAAAGATATTACTCCCGCTCAAGTTCAAAAAGAGTTACTTCGAATGGTGCTTCCCACATGAAGGGAACTTTTTTATTCTACTTTTACAGATTGATTCTTGTCCCGACAGCTTCCGTTATTTTATTTATTTTTAGACCATTGCTTCCTGGAAAATTGCGCATCATCACTTTTGAAAGAAGAAAAAAACAGTGGATCTTTATCAAAAAATCTTCAGGCCGTCTTGACTCTCCATTTTGGATTCATGCGGCCAGTGGGGAAATTGAATACGCAAGACCCCTTATTCGAGAGTTAAAAAATAAATTTCCTCATATCCCAATTGTTGTTACCTACTCTTCACCTTCAGCCCAAAGACTTTTGCACAAAATAACCGAGGTCGATGCCTGGGGGCCATCGCCCTGGGACTCCGTTTGTTCGTGCCAAGAGTTTTTATCCCGAGTCAAACCTCGTGCCGTGTTTTTTTCTCGCACAGATGTTTGGCCTGAAATCTCATATCAATTAAAATTAAAAAAAATTCCTTCTCTTCTATTTTCTGCTACTTTTGCAGAAAACAGCTCTCGGATGAAAGGCTTTACAAAATATTTAACGATTTGGACTTTGCATCAGTTGACTCAAGTCCTCGTTGTTTCCAAAGAAGATCAAGATCAACTTCAGAAAGCAGGTTTTATTTCATCTGTCGCATGTGGTGATACGCGCTACGATCAAGTTTTTTTTCGGCTGACACATCCTCAAAGTGTTCACGAAATCTCAAGACCCTCTTTAGCTTCTAAAACTTTAGTGGCAGGATCGACCTGGCCTGAAGATGAAAAAATTTTATTCGCTTGGTTTGTTCAAAAATATAAAAAAAATCCTTTAAATCTTATTTTAGCACCGCATGAAATATCAAAATCACGCTTGCAGAATATTGTTGATAATCTAAAAACTCATGGCATTGAAAGCCAATTCTACTCACAACAAAAAAAATGGACATCCGGCGTTTTAATTATCGATGAAATTGGGATTTTAGCCGAACTTTATATCTGGGGAAATGCGGCTCTCGTGGGAGGTTCGTTTCGCAAGCAAGTTCACTCCGTGATGGAGCCTTTAGCTTGTGGACTTCCCGTCTGCGTGGGGCCTTTTCATAAAAACAATCGAGAGGCTTTGGATTTTCAAAAAATTAAAATATCTGAACTGCCATTGGTCAGCTGCATTCAATCCACTGAAGATTTAGAAATATTTTGGCAACAAATCCTTACACTTAATAAGTCGGACCATATCGCTATCCAACAACAGGTCAAATCTCTCCAGGGAGCCACGCAAGCGATTTTTCAGGCTCTGAATTTCTCAAATTGAGATTAACTTAAGCCAACCTGTTCGCCCAATTTGTCACTTCGTCTAAGTTTCAACTATAACCCTATGGCCATTAAGGCTCTTAACCACCGGCTTGTGAGCACACCTTTTGAAACAGTACTAAGGACAAGGGTGGTGTTTATGTGGCTGATAAAGCCTCGGATTTGTCTAACTTCAGTTTTAACGGGAATCATCTCGTTACTGATCTTTTTGACAAGCCATGCACATTCGCAAACTCAGACTCAAACCCGTGCCTCGATTCGCTCGCTGGATTTAAAGTGGCAGTTTAAATCAGCCGGTAAAAGCTTAAGTCAAGGTCGTAACCAAGAGACACAAATTTCTAACGAACAAATTTTTGAATCAAAATTAAATCTAGATTCTCACTACTGGCTGAGCGATGAACTCTTTTTTAATTTTCAACCATCTATTAGATTTCAAACCGGTCGAATTCAAACTCTTGAGGGCGCCAATGCTCCTTCAAACAGTGTGGGGTTAAAAAAAGCAGCTCTTCAATGGTTGCCCTCAAATTATTTTTGGCTCTCTGCCGGAGCCTTGAATCAAGGCGAAATGCATTCATCTCTTGTTGCAGATGAGCTGCCATTTCCTGGCGCGCGTATCAGCTTAAAAGCTTCTTTTGCGAACTTTAATTTATTAGGCTTGGTTGAATCTTCAATTCCATCCTCTAATTCATTACAAACAGGCACCACACAAGTTGAAGCGGTTCCCATGAAAAATGCAGGTCAGCTTCAACTTAATTGGCAGCCAAAAAGTTATTTATCTTCAAAAAATAGAGTGGGCTATTTTTCCTATCAAAATATTCCCAGCGAAGTGGCCGAAGCGAGTTCTTTGATGGGAAATACAACCACAAGATTGAGCGCTGAACAATGGGCTTTCGCCTACAAATATCAAGGTCTTGAAGCTTCTAGTGACTGGCAACTTCCAATGTCTGCAAAAATTGATTTTTTAATTCAAGCCGCCGCCGCTCAAAACCAATCTGCTCCCAGTGCTTACAATACAGGATATTCAGTTTATTCCGGTTTACGATATTTAATGAACTCTCGACATGAAATTCAATTTGGCGGGAGATACTTCAGAGTTGAACCTGATACAGCTCCCTCTTATTACTCAAACTATGGAAACTTTCGAACCAACCGCGTGGGTTATTCTTCTGAAGCACTTTGGCATTTAAAAAAACAAAAATTTTCTTTAGCCGCTTCGTATTCAGAAGCCCAAGTTATTTTTACAGATCCGACTCAATCCCGCGTTCGCAGTTTTGAAATTCGACTGGAGACAGACTATGAAGCGATTTAATAATGTAGAATTCCTTAGGTCCGTGATTTTAACAGTGGTTGTTCTGACCAGCGGTTGCCATCTTCCAGAGCCTAAAGAGTCAAGAAACTCTGACGGATCTACCTTTGCAGTCACCTCTTTTGAAGGAAAAGTAAACACTCGAACGATTCATAAAAAAACGAATTTGCCTCAGTCTAATGTGTACAATTATAAAGCTTGTCTTTCAGATCTCAGACAAAAAAAGCCAATGATTGGACATAAGTTTGAAATCTTAGAAGCAACTCAAGAGTTATCCACAGACATCAATGGTTGCCTCACATGGTCAGAAACAGTTGAGTATAATTTCTTAGCAGCTTCTAAATATCTAAAATTCTCTCGAACTATTAAAGGCTTGGGCCCACACTTTGGAACTCAAGCGGTCAATTTTGCTATCGATCCTTGGTCACATGGTGATGTTAGTGCAAAAGATGCAATTGATTTGTCTAAAAGTTCAGTTCCCGCTGAGCTTTTATTAAATGATAAAGAGGAAGTGAAAGTTTCATTACTAGGACAATCATTAAGTCAGAAAAAACAAACTTCTCAGCTATGGCTAAATATGAATCGTCTGGCGGCTGTCGAAGATCGAATCACCGGAAAAGGTTTTGAAGTTAATTATGATTTTCAAGCCACACCGCAAATCAAATTTAATAAAGTCACAGGCGAGCAAATCTTTCATGACCTAACAAAGGGTCAAATGAAAGGAAAAATGCAGCTTATTCATGTTGTTTTAGAAAAAGGGACTATTCAAAGAAAAGTGATAGCGTCCAAAGATTTTTCTGAACTTAATATTGCAAATAAAATAATCGCGTTAGGTGCACAGTTTAATTTTGAAGCGCCTTACTGGGGTCATATTTATTTGTCTATACAGCTTTCTCCCACCGATGAACTTTCCGAATTAGTTCCCTTCCAAGGATTATTTTATCTGGGAGATTATCGCGCGATTAGCAATGGCGGTTTTCTTTTGCTAAGTTCTTTGGTTCAAAAAAATCCTGACTTTACAGTTGAGCAGTTTATTTCTGGAAAGTATTCAGCCGATATAGATCTAGAAATTTCATCTAAAAATTTACCAGCTCAAAAAGCATCACCTCCGTCCGCGCGTGGAGAAAAAGAAGATTTCAATGGAAAAAATCAGATGGCTCTTGCTGCTCTCACTTTTTCGGGAGCAAGAATTGAAAATGACTCCACTCACCGTCGAATTTTAAAATATCAAGTTCAAGCTTGTTTAAATCATCCTATCAATCATGAGCCTATCCGGGGACATGCTTTTGAAGTGACGCCGTTTAGAACTTCTGAGTCACTGCCTGCAAAAAATTTAACACCTATTATCTCGCAAATGGATGGCTGCATCAGTTGGCCCGAAGAATTTATCGTTGAAGCCTATGATTGCCAAAAATATGTTAAAGGTTTTGTGCAAATTAAAAATTCTGACTTAGGAATAGATCGTAAAATTAACGTTTTTATCAATCCTTGGCTTACGACCTATGAAATCGGTGTTGATGAACTGAGATTTAGAGACCTTCTTGGCAAAGAATGTAAAGAGCCATCAAATCAAGAAAAGCCCGCTTATATTTTTATTAATGCTTTTCAATATACCTTAATGGATATACGACACGATTTAGATTCTAATTTAAATATGATCATTCATCGTGATTTTCAGATGGATTTAGATTTAACTTTGGTGAATAACTCTAATTTGCATGGTCCTCGTAATGGAAGTGAGCGTTTACGAGATGGACTTTATCTTGTAAAAACTGTCTTAACTGAAAATCTTGATATAACTCAAAACCCTCGCTTTATCAGCGCTAACTCTACGATTGTGCAATCTCGCAGTGGTCATATCACAATTAATCCTGCAAGTTTTGGTTTTTCAAACTCAATTGATATGGGCAATCGAAATAAATTACTCGTACAAATCCTTCCCGTTGATGCCGAAAAAGCCACTTTATCGAAAGGCAGAACAACTTGGATCCCCAAGTCCGGTTTGACTTTTGAAGATGTTGTAGACACAAGAGCTCGCCTACTTCCTATGATTTATGAATCAAAAATAATAATGATGGGCGAAGGCACTCGCGCCAATCTACTGGATACAAAAAGAACTTTAATGGAAGCTGTGATGGCGGGAAAAACTGAATTTCAAAATGAATTTAGCAAAATTATAGCAGATAGAAAAAAGCTTATGGACACTTTGGTCATCCAGGGTCAGCAGCAGCAAAAGATGCTCACGCAAAAAGTGACAGAGCAAAGTACTATTGCAAACTATGCCAGCCAAACATCAATGGTTCTTGTTAACTTAGACGATAACAAGTCAAAAAACTTATCTTACATGCAAAAACTTTTATCTCTCGATTTAAGAGCTTACTCCGTTCGCGCTAGCGGGGACCCTTTTTGGACTTCGCACCAGCGACTGGCCCATTTTATTAAAAAAGCCGAGCCTATGACAAAAGAAGATTTTTTAAAATCCATCAGCGCTCAAAAGCTTTCCGCTGAGACAACCAAAAGATTATGTGTTTACTACATGACTGAGCTTTTAGCCCCCGCACTTTCTAAAAGAGGCCTCGATGAAGTTCCACTTTTTTGCGCCAACCGAAGTCAGTCCGTCGCTGAAGGCATGCTGGTACGAGATAAAATTTATCATGTGAATAAGTTTGATCATTTTTCTTATTTAACAGGTCGCTATGAAAATATCAGCCTTTCCAATTCTTTTTCATTGTCGAATACGTTCACTGACAGCAGATCCCACACCATGTCGACAAGTATCGGTGCTAAAACTCCAGATTTTTTAATATTTAGCGCTGGAGCTCAAACATCTATGGCCTGGACCAAACAAACGGCCGAGTCTTCGTCAAATACCATCAATATTTCTCATGCTTTGCCTCTGAGATACCAAATGAGTCAAACTCGCTTTGATATGCGCGATTATGAAACTTGCTACCAACTTCGTATGAATCCTAATCTCTTTATTAAAGAAGTGGGTGTTTTTGAAAAATTTAATTTTAATAAAACCAGCTTCTTTCCTTTTTTAGATCATAAAAAGCCCGTCCAAGAGATTTTTAATATACTTAACCGCGGTATTCTTGTTTGTGAACGCCCGAAAGAGATGAAACCGCTGAGGAAATTTGAAAACTTTTATGTTGTCCAACAAGAACCGATGGAAGGTGAGTTGCAAGATAAAGGCAATGCCAAGAATCGATTTCTATTTCTGACCATCAGAGGAGATCAGCAGTTTCGTCGTTTTGTTTCCATGGCTAAGTCTGAATATCATATGCCCGGAGGCACAAAATTGGTTGATGCTAATGCAGAAGTGGCTAATCGAAGTTTGATGAATTCCTTTAATTTTAAACCTTGGTCACCAAGGATTTACTTTGAGCCTCCGTTAAAAAATTAAGACTTCTGACCCCAAACCAACTGAATCCTTCACCGTCAACCAGACTGCCCGATAATCCACTGGCAATCAAATCTTTTTCTTTTTTATGAAATGGAAAAGGCTCTGATGAAAAAAGAATATGATTTTTAGTTAAGATCTCATCGGTTAATTCTGGATATTTTTTTTCAGTTTGTAAGTCAGCCATAGGGGCTCCTAAAAACTTTAAAGCCGAGCCAATAAAGGTGTTTTGGTTAGCTGCCATCCATGGTTTTTTCCAAATTAAATAAATTACTTCTTGTTTTAAGAGTAGATTAGTTATTCCTATTTTTTTTATTTCTCCGGGAATATGAGCCATGGCCCAGGGACCACTTTTTTGATTTAATAATTGCTCCCACTGGTTGGCCCAAACTAATAGTTTTTGATTGTTAAGGACTTGACCAAGTCGACGCATTTCATCGCGCGCACTTTCAAGATCTGTCACATGCGTGGCAAGCCATGGGAAGGGGCACTGCTCGGCAAACTCTTTTGGGTTTTCTTCTCGATCTAAAATTATAAGTTCTGGCTTTAAAGCTATCACCTTTTTCCAGTCGATGTCTTTTGTCCCGCCAATAATAGGCACATCAGCCACTTGCTCTCGGGGATGAATACAAAATCTTGTACGTCCACAGACGTCAACACCGGCTTTAATTAATGTCTCTGTCCATGAAGGCACCAATGAGATCACTCGCATTTCTGTATTGTAAAATCCTTACCTAGCGAGTCAATGCTCACTTGGTCTTGACCCTTACCCCCGTCAAAGTGTTTTATAAAGCTTCGGAGGAATTCATGTCCGTTTTCCCTTTAATCTCCTTAAGGCAAAGACCCGAATTGAGTGGTTACAAGCCTGGTGATTATTTAGTTTTATTTGGAGAACTTTTTCAAAGAGGTTACGCCAACGGACTTGTTGAAGAAGCTGAACGTCGAGGTTTAAAAGTGATTCGAAGCACGGTTGGTCGCCGAGAAAAAGATGGCTTGTTGCGAGCCTTGACCGATGAAGAATTAAAACTCCAACCAACGCCCGTGATTAATATTCCTCTTGAGGCCGGCTTTGATATGCAGCCGGATA
Organism: Pseudobdellovibrionaceae bacterium; assembly: GCA_043720615.1. Classification (GTDB taxonomy): domain Bacteria; phylum Bdellovibrionota; class Bdellovibrionia; order Bdellovibrionales; family Bdellovibrionaceae; genus JAYWDA01. Next base: position 26,074 of record JAYSSI010000024.1, read on the forward strand.
GTCTTGGAATGACTCCCGTTGATTATCTGAAGGATGTCAAACTTTCGGACTGGAAAAATTTTAAACTTAATTTTGAACGTATCGAAGAATCTAAAAAAAAGGGCACCGCGGATTTTAAAAAGCGCACTCAACAACACATTCTTGAGTTAGAAAAACTGATTGAACCAGGTCGCAATGTTTTATTTGCTCATTTGATGGCCGGTGGTGTTCCGCGAGCTAAAATCGTTATGCCATTAATGAATCGAGCCTTCAAAGGTCGTGGTGAAAGGCATCTCGCTTCAAAAGAATTTTGGGAGTCTGATATCGGCAGACTCTGTTCCATGAATTTTGATGAAGTGACAGCTGAAACTTTTAAAGAGCTTGTCGAGGTTTCTTCAGAGTTAAGAAATAAAATTAAATCTTCAGGGGCCCGTACATCCTATATTGCTTACGGTTACCATGGCACTGAAGTTTTATTAAAAGATCAATATCAGTGGACGACCTACAGTCCCTATTTACAGGGCTGGGCCAAAAAAATTCTTGAGAATCATTCTCGCAAATTTCATCAGCAAGGACTTCATACCTGCGTTTACAACTGCCCAGAAATCCTGACCAATTCGAGTTCGATATTTCAAGGTGTTGAAGTTTTTCTTTACACGCTGATTGGAGCTTTAAAAAAAGAAGCCGGAAAACATCCCCGCACTCAGCAAGTGATTGCACATTGTCAGAGCTTATTAAAAGATGACATTCAATTAGCTGACCTCAGTAAAGATCTTTTAAAGTATTTTGAAGCCGTTTCGTCGAAAGAACATAGTTCCTTCGACCTATGGCCCCAGCACAGCACTCCACTGCATATGGAAATGATGTTGGATCAATCTGACAAAATGGCCTCATGGCACAAAGATGAAAAAAATCTCATGACTTCTGAACTGAGTGAAGTGGTTTTTGAAGGTTGCGGGTATGCGATGTTACACGACTCTTGGAGCACGCATGAACCCGTTCGTTGGTTAGGTCATGATCTTGTGGCTCGCTGTCTGCCTGTTTCTGAAAAATGATGAGTAGAGGGAGCTCGGAGAATTGTGGCACTCAAAGTTCCTAAAAAACATCATGATAGAATTGTTATTTTTCCTGGCAGGTAACTTGAAGTTAGCGAGGAAAAAATTCCTCAATTTCAGGCCAAATTCGCTTAGTTTTTGCTTTTTTAGCTTTCAAATAAGACGCCCACTCTTCTGGCTTTCGCTTATTAAAATGACCGGCAAATCGAGCTACAAAAATTAAAGGTCCAATACCTTTGCCCGTCTGATCCCTGGGTGGACGAATGGCCGTCAACATTTCAGGTCCAAAAAAACATTTTGGCCATAAAATATCGTTTTGAATAAGCTCTCCAACAATAATCGCATCGTCAATTTTGCCAAAAAGAGTTTGGTATAGGGGACATGACTTGTCGTCAGAGGTAGGCACGCCCGCTGACGCTACCATAATTTGACCCTGTCCCTTGAGCTTTTGCAGCTCTGGAATCAAGTCATTTAATTTTTGAGACGCTTTATCATTCCAATCAAAGAAAACAATCTGTGCCCGATTTTTAAGTTGCGAGATTTTATTCAGCAGCTGATCCTCATCATACTTCTGATTGACATCGTAAGGGGTCCAGTTGACGATTTCACAAGTTTTGCAGTGTGAATTTTCTTGAAAGATCGGTTTGATTTTTTCATTAAATTCGATCTCGGTGATTTTTCCGAAATAAGCGACTGTTATTTTAGAATCGACAATTTTAGGATCAGCGATTTTAGATTCAGTTAGGACAGCATCCGCGGCAAAGATCTGAGACTGCAAGAATAAGATAGAAACAAATATAATTTTTTTCATGGACTCTTATTGAACAAAAATCATGATTTTATGTCGACCAAATTGATACATTGTACCCTATGCATCAATTTTAGAGGTAGCCCTTGGCCATTATAAGCGAGCTTGAAAAAAACTGGACTGACATTAAGGTTCTATCAACAGGTGATCAGTACTTTACTGAGCTTCTTCACAGCTTTCGCAATGCTCAGAATCACATTCAAGTGGAAATTTATATTTTAAATATCGACTCCGCCACTCGTGATCTTCTTGAAGAGCTACGAAGGGCTCGGACCCGCGGCGTAAGGGTCCAAATTTTAGTCGATGGTTTTGGCTCCTATCAGTCCGTCAGCAGTCTTTCGGGATTTTGCTCTCGTCATGATTTAGAATTTAGAGTTTATCACCCTTTCCCTTTTAGCCAGACGAATCCTCGTAAAATATTTTGGACTTATGCCCTTAGTATTTTTCAGCTGGTTCGCAAGTTAAACCGACGCAATCACCGAAAAATAGTTATCGTTGATAAAAAACAGGCCTTTGTTGGTAGTATGAATTGGACACAAGTTCACTCCAGAAAAGCCAATGGTTTGAAATCCTGGCGCGACACAGCTGTTTGTATCCAGGGACAAGAAGTTGAAATTTTACACCAAGCGATTAATGTTGATTGGATCCGCGCGCACAAATTAGGCTACTCACGATTTCTTCAAAAATCTCCGCTTTTGAAATATTATGATCCACGAAAATCTTTAGTTCGACTGAACACCGGGTTAAAAGAAAGATGGCGACTGAATCGCGACCTTCTTCGTCGCATTCGACAGGCAAAAAAAACAGTCTGGCTGACCACTGCTTATTTTTTACCTCATAGACCCTTAATCAAAGCCCTTAAAAGAGCAGCCCTAAGAGGAGTTTCAGTTCGAATTCTTGTTCCGGGCCCGTCAGATGTTCCATTGGTCAAGTGGGCTGCTTTCGAACTTGCGCATAATTTATCGGTCAGTGGAGTGGAGCTTTTCGAATATCAAACTTCAATTTTACATGCCAAAATAATGATCATTGACGACTGGGTAACCGTTGGCTCAACAAATTTGAACTATCGAAGCGTTTTTCATGATTTAGAAGTCGAAATTGTTTTAAATGATCGCAGTTCCATTGAACTGATTCGACAACAATGGGAATTTGATCTCACAAACTCACTCCCCTTTAATAATGAAGACTATAATTCAACCAATTGGTTCTCGCGATTATTATTTCGCTTAGCCTTTCGTTTGCGCTATCTTCTGTAACCGATTAGGCTAAAGCTCTATGGCCACGTCACGTTTACCTACAAAAATTGTCATCACCGGAGGCCCCTCTGGTGGTAAAACAACATTGATTCATGCTTTGCAAAAAGAAATGGGCGGCAGTGTTTCAGTGGTGCCAGAGGCTGCCAGTATTTTGTATCACGGCGGATTCCCTCGTATCAAATCCCCAGCAGGTCTTTTTCATGCTCAAAGAGCCATTTATAGCATCCAAAAAGAGCTCGAAAATCTCATTGAAAAAGAACATCCAAAATCTCAACTTTTGATCTGTGATCGTGGCTCTCTGGATAGCATTGCCTATTGGCCTCAATCGGCGTCTCATTTTTTTAAAAATATTAAAACGAGTCGCAAAAAAGAACTCGCTCGCTACCAATGGGTTATTCATTTAGATACAGCCTCACGCTCTTATTATGACACTTCTAATCCTATTAGGACCGAAACTTTTAATGAGGCTACAAAACTGAATGAAAAAATTAAGAAAGCTTGGAGTGGGCATCCCCATCGGCTGGTGGTTTCGCAAAATAAAGATTTTGTTTCCAAAATGACCCTTTCTTTAGAGGTCATTCAAGCTATTCTTGATGGCTACAGTCTTCAGCAAATCCACGAACAGCTTTTAAAATGATGATCTTTTCTTGATCATTAACAAATTCCCTTTCACAATAAGAAGTATGAGATTTATTCTTATTTTTATCACGCTCTTTTTTTCTCTTTCATCCCAAGCTGAAGGTGAAAAATCTCCGTCAGTTGTTTTTCAGGCTGATAAAAATGGCGTTCAAATTCTTCCCCAAAAATTTGAGTATACTTTGCTTGATTCTGAAAAAATTCGAATTGGGGATATCTTGATCGATGCCTCGACTTTTAATTTTCAACTGGTCAAAAATAGCAGTGACGAAAACTATACGATTAAATTTACCTGGCCGGCGGGACTTTTAACTGAAGGTCAGTTGATACTTATGAACCATAATGGCAAAGCCATTTGGCAAAATAATATCATCTCAAATCAAATTCAAATCTCCCGCATGACAAGTGATTTTCCCAATCTAAGAGCCGAACTCGCGGTGTTTAATTCAGAAATTTTAGAGGCTGCCCTTTTAACTCAAATGAAGTATCTTCCCTTCATTAACTTTTGCATCTCTGCCGCAAGAGATAATACGAAAATCTATCTTTGCTCTCGCGAGCTTTATGTTTCCTCTGTCGGCAAAGAGATTGTTGTTACGGATCGCAAAAAGGCCGATAAAGAGGCTTCCGTTGAAATTAATGGCAGCCGCGTTGGTCCGCAAGGAATCATAGTCCTTAACGATAAAGACCAAAATATATTCTTTAAAGCAACGGCCGAATCCGGAGCTTATTTAGAAATAGAAACTCGAATGAAAGAAGTCGATTTTAAAGACTCCGTTCTCAGTGAAAATGGCGAAAACTTAATTTTAACGGCCTCGGGCGCTGAGCCTGTGGACTCCAGCAAAGTTAAATTTACTTCAGCTAACTCTTGGAAAATTGAAATCCCTGTCAATCGGCCCATTCTATATCTTAAAGGTGGTGGTGGAATTCCTATGCGCCAAGAATTTTTTATTAAGGGCGATCTTCCTCCCGAGAATCTAAGACCTAAAATATCACCTGATTCTGTAAATAAAACTTTTTCATCTTCAATCACTATTAATGGCTCAGCCCCGCGCGGAGTTCGCTTACGGGCCTCTTCAGCAAAAGAAACTCTCAAAGTTGATCCTAAAAATAACTTTACATGGACAATGTCAGATCTACCCCGAGGAGAGATCAGCCGGCGTTACTTAAATATTAATTCAAAGTCTAAAACATTTGTTGCACGTTATGATATTTATCATGGAAAACCTTATGTCCTACAGACGGGGCTTCAATACCAAACTCCTTCAGGGGTCGCGATAGCCTCTCTTCAACTTCAGTGGTGGTTAGAAAAATTTATCACTTCATTTCAATGGGGACTTCAGCTGAATGCAAATATCCCAGCCACTAAAAATGCTGGGTATCCAGAATATGATGAAACCCGTTTAGAGCTTTTATATCGCTTTAGACCTGGATTTCCTTTGCAAGAAAATATCTGGGGATTAGGACTTCCTATCTCATCCATCAAAGGAAAAGATGTTTCTACGACTGGGATTGGAATATCTTTTTGGGGTTATCAAAACTCGCCGGCCTTTTTTCCATCTTGGATTAAAGCTTGCCAACCTAAATTCACCTATCTTTCGGGCAGTGGGACCAACGGTAATTTTAAACTTTCAAGTTGGCTAGAGTTAGAAAATCAATTCTTTACACTCATTAATACTCAGCATTGGCTGACTTACGGAATCCATTATCGAATATTGACGTGGGACCCTGTTCCGGCAGAAGGAAAAAATCAGTTTGTTTTAAATGTTGGTTATTTAATCAATTTTTAGCTGTCTGACCTATCAGCCTTTTTTTCTAAAAAATCCCGAAACCATTTTGGTTAAATCAAGATTTAAAACATCTTGTTTTTTAGTCACAGCAGCCAGGGAGCTGATTTCACGACGAGCCGGAATAAATGAATTATCGATAGCCACTGCTTTTTCAAAAGATTTTCGCGCCGAATTTAAATCCCCTTTAGCTCTTTGATAAAGCCCTGTGACATACGGAAAGTAAACGTCATATCGCTCTTCGGCTGGGACCTGCATCAAGTCAAACTCAATGTCTTTAAGGTTGATTATTTTTTTACCAGGCTCCTGTTGACCAATCTTAGCCCAAGCTAAAAAAACATAAGCTTGTGGAGCAAGGCTCGAAATCCTTAAGACTTCATTCAGTTTTTCATAAGCTTTAATAAACATATTCATTAATAGAAGCTGCTTTATTTCCTCTATCATTTGATTGGCTTTTAGTTTTTGTTCAGCCTCACGACTTTGGTTAGCCGCAATCATCTGATCCATTAAGTTAGCATCACCCATGCGATGAATGGCTTCTTCATAAAGTTTTTTAACGACTTTCCATTCTTGCAGAAGCTCTTTATTTTCATATGATGGCTCGGGCCCAATGACTTTTTCAAACTCATTGATTAAATCTTGCTTAGAACTCCGCTCCTGTCTTGAGATATCAAGAAGATTCAAAATTTCCAAAGGAGATTTTCCCTTAAAATCAGTAGCTACTTTTCGTACTGCGGCCATTTGCTCAGCCGGAGAGGCAAAAGTCGCTGCATTTTTAAATACAATTAATCCTTTAGTTAAAAGAAAATGTAGAGCTTTATAAAAAGCGGCTTCATTATATTTTTTTTCTAAAAGGAGCTGATTGATACTTTTACCTTTGCTGATTTCTTCGATAAATCCATCTAGCTGCTGAATCATGGACATTTGAAGTGCTGGATGATCCCGTTTAAAAGACGGCGACTTCACGATCACATGCCCAGCCCACATCATGTATAATGATTTGAGCCAATTCACTGTCATCTTTGAAACAATCCAGTCATGCAGGTAAGTCAGGATTTGTTCTGAATCAATAAAAGGCGAAGTTATCTCTACCTCGCTAGAGGCAAAATTGACTCTAACCATCTGATCAACAATAGTTCTTGAGAGCCGAATGTTCATTTGTTCCGACAGGGCCAATTCAAAAGCATGGGGGCTGAGAAGATTTCCCTTAATCAGTTTTTGTCCCAATTTTAAAGCTGATTTGTCTTTGACTGCATTTTGGACATCTGTCGGTGTTGCATACCCGCTTTGAATTAATAATGTTCCAAGATAACTGGTTTGATCTTCGACATCAACTCCGACAATATGACCCGAAGCCATTGCAATGCCAGAGATCGATCCATTTTTTTCATAAATATTTAAATAGCCTGAACTTTTAGTTTCAACGAGCAACGAGTAAATAAATGGTAAGTCAAATCCACTGACTTCCTCAAGAGATTCAATAATTCTTCTTTTTTCTCGAACCGTAACTTTTTCTTTATCAAAAATTTGATAAAGAGCTTTCCGAACCGGCGCCTCAACGGTTGGGCCAGCCAACGGGATTTTATGAATAGCGTCTAATACTTGCGACTGATCAAACGGCAGTTCTTTTTTTATAAATGCGATGGCTTGTGTCCGTTTTGTTGCTTCTTGAATAAAGTTTTTATCAGTATAAATACCGCTCATTAAGATAATTTTAAATTTCAATGAGGGAAAAGTTTTTCTAAGTTGTTCCACAAAATCAACACCGCTAATTCGGGGCAACATACAATCCACTAGCATAATATCGATACGGTGTGTGTTTAAAACTTCATGGGCTTCGTCAGGATGAAGAATATGAAATACCTGATACCCATCACTGGTTAGTGACTTTTTGATGGCCTCTCCTAAAGAGAGTTCATTTCCAATAAGTAAAACGTTGGCCTTAGGTTGACTCACGTAATTTCTATCGGTCCTTCTTGATTATCACTGTAGAGATTAGGACAGAATTGCCAGCCCTGTTGGACCAAAGGCTAGCGTTTGATAAATTTAAAATATTTAGACTCAATAATATCCATTTCCATAGTGTTTCCTTGGTCATCTTTAATACTACCAGGAGGATTCACACTTCCGTCACTGAACTCTTTACCCAAGCTAAAAAGAATATTTTTTTCTGTTCCAGAATCATCATTATAGTAGGGTACAAAAAAAGAACTGACTTTACCGTTTTGAGGTAAAAAACCATCCACCATATTAATTTGATCCACAATCACTTTTGGGCATTGTTTAAAATCTATTTTAGCATTTTTATTAGTCGCCATCCATTTGATCCACTCTCTGATGCCACAAGAATTGATGCTTTTTATCCCTGAAAGCTCCAATTCGATCTCTTGAGCTTCCATCAAATTCATCTGGGTAAAATCAGCATCTTCATCAATCGTGCCTGCCATATTGATATTGACGATTCCTGATTTTTTATCAATTTTAAATTCTAATTTACCCATATATATTCCTCTCGCTGTCTATACCTTCATTCTTCACCATAAAAAATGTTACGTCATCAATTAGAACTGATCCTTGACGATGTTCCTGAAAAGCGGCTGAAAAACGACGCACGCTTTCAACGGAATCCGGAAAATCTTTATTGGCCGCGACCAAAGCCTTGAGAAAATCCCTCTCCCCCCAGGGCACGGTCCCAGGATTTTGAATTTCTGGAATTCCATCCGTATAAAAGAAAACTAGATCGCCAAGCTCTAGTTTGACTGAGGATTGGCTGTAAGTTGTATCCCGAGCCTGTCCAAGCCTTGGATTATTTATATCATTTAAAGGCACTAAGTCTTTTTTTGATAACATCTTATCGGATTTTTTTAATAAATACGGCGCTTCGTGAGAGGCATTCGCATAGGTAAGCTCGCCCGTCGTGGGATCATAGGACGCCAGAAAAAAAGTCATCATTATACGACCTTTTGAAACATCGAAAATCGCTCGATTGAGAAGCGCCATGGCCTTTGCCGGAGTGACATTCAGGCTTTCAATAATCGTTGAGGCCGACTTTGCTGCGCTGGTAATTAAAGCGGCTGGCGCCCCGTGTCCCGTCGCATCCCCAATCCACAAAAATATTTTATGCCCGATCTGACAATAGTGCCACCAATCACCACCACACTCACTGGCAGGCTCATAAAATCCCGAAATAGCTAAGGGGCCCACCTTTGCATTATTGACTGGAAAAAGCGTCTCCTGCACTGTTCTCGCCGTATGCAGCTCATTTTCCATTCGAGCTTTTTCAGCCGTTTGTAACATCAATCGTGAAACTTCGGCCGCCATAATATTAAAATTATCAGCTAAGGCTCCAACTTCATCTGAAGAATCCACCTTCACGCGAATATTAAAATCTCCTTGAGAAACTTTTTGAGTGGCATCAAATAAAGCCGTTAGTGCTCTCGTGATAGAGCTAGAAGCCACTAAACTAACGATGGCCGTAATACCAATTAAAATAACAAAAAAGATCAAAGATTTTCTTAACAAAACTTGAATAGCCGTCAGGGCCTTAGCGCGATCAACAGTAGAAATAACCATCAAATCTCCAAATCCCACTTTTGAATACGATGCTAGTATTTCTTGACCCTTAGAATCTTTACCGGACTGAGCGCCATTGGAAACTTTTTCCGTTCCCTCACTTAAGAAAGGCGCTGTAAAAACTTCGTTAATGTTGACTGCCGACTCATCCTCTGGTGCAAAATAAATTGTTCCATTATTGGCTACCAAATACAATTTTTGCGAAAGAGTGGATTGAAAAACCTCGGCCGTTTCTGAAAGCTTTGTTACGACGACAAAAATTAATGTTTCCTTTGTTTTGGGATCAACAAATTTTTCAAGTAACATCACTCGTTCATCACGAAAAGGGACTTTGACAGCACGATTTTGTGAGTACATTTCTAATAAAAAACGGTTTATTTGTTCACTCAATGGCTGGTAAGTAGTCTCGAACATGCCTGGATCTTTTTCTAAAAGCGCCTTTTTTTGGAATTTTTTATCAATACCATCCCATTTATAGACTGTCACAAGGTCTAGGAAAAAATCATTCCGAAAAATATCTTCACTCGCCTTACTAAATGATTTTTGATCTAAAAAGTCTTGGAAAATGGGTTTACAGGACGAAAGGATTGCATTCAATTGCATCTTCATTTGCTGCCCCATCGAGGATGACATATTGCTTGTAGAATCAAAGACATAGGCAATTTTATCTTGCTCAAAAACTCGCAACGCCACGACCAAATATACCGACAGGGTGATGAACGGTATCAACGTCAGTAAAATCAGAATCTTATATCGAAGCGAAAGTGCGGTTTTCTTCACTTGTTTATTATGCTTAGAAATACCCCAGGAGTGGAGTCCCGCTCTGCTGACTTGGCCCTTGGTCGGTAGAGAATTCCCCTAACTCTACCGATGGTAACTACAGGAAATGATATGTTTTTAATGAACCGAGCAGATAAAATATTCCTCTGCATTGCGGCCTTTATCGTCGCGATATTTTCATACTTGCTGTATGACGATTCCCTATTGTTCAAAGACAATGCCGTTAGCCTTCAAGAAAAAATTGGAAATATTTATAAAATTGAAAACGACGTAAGACTTAAGCCAGCTTCCGCTTTTGCTTGGAGATCCGCAGGAAAAAAAGTTTCTGTACATGATAAAGATAGAATTTTCACAGGTGAAAGATCCGAAGTTACAATTCAATTAATCGATGGCTCGATGATCCACTTAAAAGAAAATTCCTTGGTCACTCTTTCTTTAAAAAATGGGGAAATGTCTTTAGATTTAAAATTTGGAGATTTCACTGGCCAACTGAGCGAGAACAGCAAGTTAAAATTTAAATCTGGCAAAGAAGAATTTAATTTGCAGGGAGAAAAATCAACGACCAGTGAAAAAACCATCGTAGTTTTAAACAAATCACGATCTGGTCAAATTGATATTAAACTCGAGCAAGGTGCTGCTTCAGTCAAAACAAAAAATCAAACTAAGACTCTTGAAATTAATCGCTCTGTTCCACTTGCAGCAAAACTTGAAGAAAATCCACAACCTGAAGTTCAATTACTCGTTGCAGATAAAATTGTTTTTAAGCAATTAAAAGCCGGTGATCCTCTTACCTTTAACTGGTCTTCAACTCAAAAAGTTCCGCAATATAAGATTGAAATTGCTCGCGATGCGTCTTTTAAAGAGCTAGCTTGGACCGGACGCTCAACAACAGAAAAAATTTCAAGCCCATTTCGCGCGGGCGAGGGTGAATTCTTCTGGCGAGTGAAAGCATTAAGTGTTTCGGGCCAAGAATTAAGTAAATCGTCCACTCAATCATTCAAAGTTACTCGCATGGATCGACCCACTTTAACATCACCATCATTAGAACAGTCTTTATCTTTTGAAATGAAGATCGACACCGAAGACGCGGATCTAAAAGGTTCATTTAAAATTGCATGGACACCTGTGGAAGACTCTAAGAAATATCGCTTTCAAATTGCAAGTGATGCTCAATTTAAAAACCTAATACGGGATCAGTGGGTAGAGGATGTTGAAGCTTTATCACCTCTTCTTTTCACGGGACAATATTTTGTTAAAGTTCGAGCCGAAAAAGATCCTGAAAGATTTAGTGCCTGGACTGAAACCCATTCTATCAAAATCACCGTTAATAAAGAAGTCCGACCGCCTGCACCCGTCTTAGTTAAAAATAAAATCCGATTTAATCCTGCGACTTCTGAAGCAAGAACCCCCTCCTCCGAACTGCAAGCACCAAACTTATCATGGCAAAAACCTGAAGGAATCACACAGTTTAAAGTCCAAGTTGCAAAAACAAAAAATTTCAGCAATGCCAAAGTATACACGATTGCGTCTGATCAATTTGACCTTAAAGACTATAAACCAGGAACTAGTTATTTTAGGGTATTTTCAATGAGTCCTAGAGGTCTTGCTAGTCTTCCAAGTGAAGTGGGTACAATCAGTGTCAGCTTCTTGGATCCAAAAATAATTCCTATGAAAGATTTAGTGATTAATGGATCTGATAAAACTTTACCGGCTCCTGCTTCAGAAATGTTGGTGGGATGGTCGGCGGTTCCAGGAGCTAAAAAGTATCTTCTAGAATTAGATAAAGCTGAAAGTTTTGAAAATCCTAAACAATTTGAAGTTACTAATTCAACAGTTCCCGTCCTTCTTGATAAACCTGGAACTTTTCATGTCCGAGTCACCGCTTTAGATCAAGACGGACAAGCCCTCTCTCGTCGCTCACCGATCGAAAAATTTAATTATGTCTACCGCGTCCCTCTCTCAATCCCTTTACTGATTGAGCCTTATGATAAAACAACAGTCTTTTTGCAACAAGACACCGATGCTTTTGTTTGGCTTGAATGGAAAACCATCAAGGATGCCAAATCCTATCAATTAGATATAAGCACAAGTCCTAGTTTCGAAAAACTGACTCTTAGTTCGCAGACAAAAGAACCTCGATACTTAATTAAGGGAAAACTTCCCCCCGGAAAACTATACTGGCGAGTTCGTGCCATCTCAGAGAAAGAAGAATTAAGCTCTGATTGGACAGGCCCTCGCGAGTTCAGCATTTTAATTAAAGGAAATGAGACATTTCAATGAGTTTTGACTACAGTCAATTTGACACATTATTGGAACCTCTTTTTGTTTTAGCAGAAGACGGTAAGATCATTTATGCCAATGAAGCAGCTCTGATTATTTGTGCCATGCCCTTACGGAAAGCCTTAAAATTAAAGTTTCAAGAAGTTCTGTCTTTTGACGAAAAAATAGAATGGTGTGAAAAATTATCCTCTATTATTGATCCTACCTCATACAAAGAAGTTCACTTTAAAAATCAAGCCGGCCAAGAAGGCCGAGTGCAATTAACCTGTCGAAAATTTACACCAGCGTCTCCAGATCGCCATTGGATTGTTTTTGTTCGAGATGTCACTCTAGAAGAGCGTTTACAAAATAAGTATCGCGGCGAATTGGAGCAAAAAGAAGGTTACATTGAGGAGCTTAAAAAAGCCCAGGGCGAATTAGAAAAATATAGCAAAAACTTAGAAAAAATGGTGGCCGATAGAACTGTCGAAATCACTCGCTTAAATCTTCAGATGAAAGCCCTCCTGGATAGTTTACGTGATGGATTTTTAATCTTTGGTCCTGATGGTCAGTGCTTTGAGACTTCTTCGCAAGCCTGCCTCCAAGTTCTTGAGGTGTTGCCCTTTGGTAAAGCAATATGGGATGTTCTGCGCTTACCAGAAAATAAAATTCCAGGTTTACAAAAATGGATGACAACCATTTTTTCAGAGATGCTGCCCTTTGAAGATTTAGCTCCTCTAGGACCTCAAACTTTCCCCCACAGTCAGGGAAAAAGTATTTCTATCGATTATTTCCCCCTCCGAGCAGACACTGGAGTGATCGAAGGAGTCGTCGTTGTCGCTTCAGATATCACCACTTTGGTTGAGGCAAAAAAACAGGCCGAGTTGGATCGCGAGTACGCTCAATTAATTATTAAATTGGTTAAAAATAAGAAAGAAATTTCGGGATTCATTCGCGAGGCACAAAGTCTCCTCACCGGACTTCATCAACATCTGGAAAAACCCATCAAAGATTGGAGTCGAGAAGAAATTTTTCGGGCCCTTCACACGATCAAAGGTGGGAGTGCTTCATTTTCTGTGATGAAAACAGCCCACCTCTGTCATGAGGCCGAACAAATCCTGGCTGATACACAGGGAAATTCGTTTTTAGAAAAAGCTCAGACTTTGAAGCAAAAATGCCTTGAAATTCAGTCTTCATTTCAAAGTTTTATGCTTGAAACTAAATCCATTTTAGGTGAAAAAGGCTTATCAGAAGAGCGTCTAATTGAAGTGCCTATTTCTGAAATTCTTCAACTGAGTCAGCGATTATCGCAATGGAGTCACGGTCAAGATACGGCCGAAGACCTCTTGACTAAATATATGATGGAACCCATCGGAAATTTCTTTGAGCCATATAAAGATTTAATCCAAAGTGTGGCACAAACGGAAGGTAAAAAAATAGAAGAACTCCAACTTGTAAATGGAGATCTCAAAATTCTTCCCGAAGTTTACTCTCCCCTGCTTTCTTGCCTTGTTCATGCTTTCAGAAATGCTGTTGATCATGGCATTGAAAAACCCGAAGACCGGCAACAAATGGGAAAATCAGAAGTCGGGCAGATTTCTGTTCATTTTAATTTACTGGATCAAACAAATCCCCTGTTACAAATAAAAATCACTGATGATGGTGGAGGCATTGACCCCGATCGTATTCGTAAAAAATTACACGAAAAAGGCATCGCCACTGTGACTGAATCCAATCAAGAAGTGATTCAACGTGTATTTGATTCCGAGTTTTCAACAAAAGCTATTGTGACTGAGACATCAGGTCGCGGCGTTGGTATGGATGCCATTTTGATATCGGCGCTGAGCCTAGGTGGAATTGCTTGGGTTGACTCTGTGGTCGGGCAGGGAACGACGTTAACGATTGAAGTTCCATATCTTAAGGAGCAACTCAAGCCACGGAGTTCCTCCTTAGCTAAAGCCGCATAATAAATAAAAAATTATTTATTATGCTTCTGCCAAGCGGCTTTTAATTTATCTTCAAATATTTTACCAGCAAAAGGTTTCACAACATATTGAGAAACTCCGGATAAAATCGCCTCTGTGACTTGCTCTCGCTCAGCCTCAGACGTCAAAATAACAAAAGGAAGATTTTGCCACTCGGTTGTTTTTCGAAGCATTTTCAAAAGGTCCAAACCATTTAAGATGGGCATGTTCCAATCAGAAATAACCAATTGCACCGGCAGAGCCGCCGTGTGCTGCTGAATAAGAACTTTATGACCTTGCTCTCCATCGCCAGCTTCAAGAATGTTCTTATAACCCATGACTTTTAAATGATTTTTAACCAAGTCTCGAATGGATGGCATATCGTCGATCACAAGTATTCGAGTTTCTAACGGGAACATGGAGGCCTCCTGCACACTTCATCATTGTAAAGAAGGCGTGCAAAGACTCAATTTTTTCAATCAGTTCTCGACTTAAGACTGCTTATTCTTCAGCTGGAGCTAGCCATAAATAATCCGCGCGAGCTCCATCTCGCAGAGAAGGCGCAATGAGTTCTGTCAGCTGATCATCAGCGAATTCTACCGTGTTGATCTGCGAAAAAGTCAGGACCGACGTCACTCCCCGAGCTCGCAAACGATCCGGCAATCCCCCACCATATTGAGAGTGAAACTCGCCCACAATAATAACTAAAACCTGTGTCGGATGATCTTTAAGAAATTTCTGCGCCTGCCATGCCATAGTGTCATCCCAAGCACTTTGAGCTGCAAAAAGTCGATCCATTGCCTCATCAGGCATTTTATGAGGTACATTTTCAATAAACCGAGTTCTATAAGAATCACGCCCCAAAGTGAAGTTGGGAGGTAATATCTTAAGTTCTTCTGGGGTCAGTGAACTTAATCCCGTTTTTGCAATTTTTCCTGTGATCAAACGAGGAGCATTTAACGCTACAGTCATGCCACCTTTTGATTTCATCGGGAAATTCACTTGGCCACGGTAGTAAGTAAAATCCAAAGTGCCCCAATGAGCCGCTTTTAAAAAACTTTCCTCATCCAAAGTGCCGGCCCGATATTGATTGATCAAGGTTTGATCGGGATAAGAGAAAAATTCCATGCCGACAGAGACGTTGAGTCTCTTGTAATCCAGAATCTGAAGGATGGCTATTTGCTGCGCCTGATGAGTTCTAAGTCCATGATTTTCCCCAATAATTACCACAGACCCAGGCCTCACGTCAGAAAGTGCGTGATCTAAGACGACCCATTGTTGCGTCCGACTTGAATAGAGCCCCCCTGGAGCTGCAACAGCTGAAATTGAATTTGTTAGTATTGCCCCTGCGATCAGACCTAAAAAAACCAAACTTCTCACTCGGATCCCCCTTGATGTTTAACAACACCTTTGGTAGCTTCCGTTCTTCAATACGCATGAGAATCAGAAAAGTCTACTATTAGAAGTGTCAGGGAGAATTAAACATGGCAAAAAAATCCGGTCGTATCATTGTTACCTTGGAATGCACTGAAGCCAAAGCCGCAGGCAAACCCGTTTCCCGTTATACAACAACGAAAAATAAAACAAAAACGCCAGGTCGCATGGAAAAAAAGAAGTACAATCCAAATCTTAAAAAACACACTGTTCATCGCGAAACTAAGTAATTTTAATGATTTTAACGGATAAAAAAATTCTCGAATCTATAGAATTGGGCTCTATTAAAATTGAGCCCTACCAGCGAGAATGTTTGGGCTCTAATTCCTACGATGTTCATCTTGGAAAAACTCTCGGGATTTACGTCGACTCCGTTTTAGACTCTAAAAAGCACAACCGCATTGAAACCTTTGAAATGTCCCCTGATGGCCATGTTTTGACGCCTGATAACTTTTATCTTGGCGTCACCATGGAATACACTGAAACCCACAAGCATGTTCCATTTCTTGAGGGTAAGTCGAGTGTCGGGAGACTGGGAATCGATATTCACGCCACCGCAGGTAAAGGGGACGTTGGTTTTTGCAATTATTGGACTCTGGAAATTTCTGTGAAAAAACCTGTGAGGGTTTATCCAGGAATGCCGATTGGTCAGTTGATTTATTTCGAAATCAGCGGAGAACTTTTGGTCCCTTATGGCGAAAAACTAAATGCTAAGTACAATGAAGTGAAACCTCTCCCGGTGGAGTCAATGATGTGGAAAAATTCCTTTTAAATACTTTCGTAAGCCTGACACTTTTACTTTCTTTAAGTTGTGGAAAAACAGAAATCATTTCAGATCAGCCGACCATTGATGAAGCCACCACCTTCGGCTCAGTTCAGCAAAAAACTGATGGTGAATTTTATGGGACGGGCGGGATTCGTTTTCTTAAAAACTTATCTTCTTCTCAAATGTCGATAGGGATGGAGCTTATCGCCTATTTAGAAGACCCTAACTCAAGCATTGAACTTGTGATGTTCGCTAAAAATCCAAACCTCAGTGATGGAGTTCATCTTGTGCTCGCAAGATCCAACACTCAATTAGTAGGTTCTCTAGATGTCAATAACACAGGATCTAAAACTATCCTTGCCAACCGATTGGCCTCTTTTGGACTGATGCCAGTAAAATTGGCTGTTGATATTCATGGAATGGGGAATTCTGTGCAGGTGATGATTTACGAGCCCGAATCTGCAATTGGTGCGGCTTATCACTTTAGCTCTCAAAGAGCTGGTGATTTAACCAATGGAGCTTTAGCCAGTTCACCCTTGAGTGAAGGCATTCACGGCGGAATTCTTATGACGAATGCCCGAATTCAAAAAGCTCTACGTCGTGAATCTGTCACTCCCCGAGCTTCACTGATTCCTTAAATATTAGAAAATTATCGACCCAAGGGCCGCCCAAGAATGGGCGAATAACCTGGAACAGAAGTGTCAGAAACGCTTACCTGAGGCTGACATTTTTTAGAAAAATGATCTTCTAATATTTCAGCCGTAGGAGCTGCACTGGCTATAGGGTCTGATTTGCTGGATTCATCAGCGACAACTCCTAAAATAGATGCCAATTTATTTCTATCTGAAAAGAAAATCCTATTATGAGGGGCTGTTTTTTTCCAAATATAAAACTTTACGAAGTCGCCAAGTCCCGCAGGAATATTTCCATTTTTTAAAACAAAAGTAAAAAGAGGGAAAAGATCTTTTTCAGACAATAAACCTTTTTTAATATAATCTTTAGCTAAATCTTTAAACAATGGCTGAAAAACAGGGAAAGCTTTTTCTGCTTCGAAGCGATCTAATTTTTGATCGTGGTTCGCATCAAATCTAGAAAAAGTCATTTCCAGGTATTGAACCACGTGCGGTATCAAAGAAATATCTTCGAGTTTAATTTTTTTCTTTGCATTCGGTTTATACCCAGCCGCTTTGATTAAATTAAAAAATGCTATTTCATTTTCGCAAGTATCATTAGTATTTAAAAAGTTTAAAAAATCCGGGACCGATGTAAAATTCACCGGTAATTCGTTTCTGTAGCTTTTATAGACGCAATCGTAATCAACAACGGTTGAGCTTTCAGGGACCGTGTCTTTGGGGTAACAACTGGTCAGCAAACTTGGTCGCATCATAGAGTCCAACTTGGTCCCTGATAAAATCATATTCAACAGATCCGATAGCTCTAAGAAACTTAAAAAATTATCACCGTTTCCCCGAGGCCCAAAGATATTGGCTTCCAAAAACCTGGAATCAACAAAAGTTTTATTATCGGGCGCTAAGTATTTTAAATCGGAAGCGATCCCTTTAAAATCAGAAAAAGCCTGTATGGCTTCAGTTTTACTTAAGCGCTCATACTCACCAGCATTCGCTTTAGGTGGATTTCCATACGAACGAACCAGCACTCGAGCTATGGCTCGAGTTGCATTCATTCTTGACACGGAATCACTGGTGTACTCGGGGACAAGGCGTCCCGAGATGGCTAAGCGCTTTTCGTTATCTATAACTAGCGGAACCTGACTTGATAGGACTCTTTTCAACTCTGTCAGGCCTAACTTCAAAGTCACAGTAATCGTAGGGTCCGCCAATCTATCTTCAATTTTCTGATTTAAATCAAAGGGGCTTAATGTGATTTCGTTATTTTGAATAAGAAAAATATTTCTTAAGAAAATTTCAGTTTCAATCCATATGAACGTTTCATTATGCAGTTCATTTAAATGAACTCTGTCAAATTGATTTGGCCTTTCACCATTCAATCGTCGACTTGGCGGATTTAGCAATGAATGCAATGTTGCCGTGATTACTTTTTTTAAAGTATCCATTTTGATTCCGACAGGAATGATATCAATTTTTTGAAGTTCTAGTATCAAGGCTAAAAGCTCCCGCTCTGAAATCACATGTGAGGGCTTAATTTTGATCAGCTTCTCAATATCTTCGATCGTGCTTTCAACTAAAAACCGCATGGCAAATAAAGCCCTTGGTTTATTTAAAGACTGACCTTGAACAAAATAATGATAGTTTAAATAAAACGAGTAAAGATCGCTGTTAAAACTTAAAAAATCTGGCCATTGAGATTTCTTAATTTCATCCCCTTGGTCCTCAAAGAGCATATTTTTAATATTTTGAAATAAAGGTAAATAAGTTTTTAGAGTGCTGTCAAAGCTCGTCGAATCCACTTGTGTTGGGTAAACTTTTTCAAATTCATTCACCAGCTTATAAAGATGACCTAAGGAATAGGGTGCCTCTAGCAAGGTTCCAAACTCTGCCATGACCTTACTGAGGCTGTCTTGAGCTTGTTTAAAATAAGCCTGAGCTTTTTGATCATCATAAACGGCGGGATTCCACTCTAAAGAATAAATCGAAAAGTAAGGGAAAAAATTTTCTAGCAAGGGTTTTAATTGTACTATTTTCTTTTTCGCATTGGCAAAATCAGTGGCTGACCAACGATTAACGTCACCGCCAAAAAGAACCTGCTTTATAATCATAACTTCATCAACTAAGGCTTCAGAAATTTTAAATTCAGGCCAGACTTGTGAAAGTGCAATCAATAACTCATCCAACTCATCTCGTGAAATAAATCCCACTTTTGAGTTTCTAAGTGAAATCAAATTTCCCCGATGAGGTTTATCACGAATAGAATCTTCGAAAATTGAAAATAAATCCTCTAGCTCACGAGTGATATAACCCAAAGAAATACTTGTTGTGGTATCTGCGGATTTGCCAAGAAAATAAAAATAGCGATTGTATTGAATGTAAGATCTAGCCCCAAGCAATAAAAAACTTTTCCACTCGCCAGGTTTGATTGAATCTTCTTCGCCACCTGCAATAATTTTTTTAACTTTATAAATTAAAGGTAAGTAGTGATTGATCTGAGCAATAAAATTCCATTTTTCATTATAAAATGTCGACGTGTGATTTAAGAGCTCAATAAAATCTTTAAATTCATACGGCTTGTGGTCAGAAATAACTAAAGCTGATAACTCTTTAGCAAAAACTTGCAGCTGTTCATTGGCAGCCTCAAAATATTTTGAATCCTCTGTGCGATCATTCGAGATTTTCCAATTCAGCGTATAAACTTTCATGTAGGGATTCATTTGAATCGCCATGACTTTTATTTTTGAAAGTACACCCAATATAGAGCTGAGCTCGGGGCGAGTGACATATTGTATACTGCCGCCAAAAAATAATTGCTTCAGGCGCATCAATTCGGTTTGTAGTCCCACAGAGACATTATTGACCGGCTGCCCATTGCTATTTTTTTCAATAAAATAAATCTCAGCAAATTCGGCCAATTCTTTAATATCAAATTTTGCTTCATCACGTCCACGCACATACTTGCTAAATTTTTCTATCACTCGATGAAGGCAATCAAAACTACTAGCCACTTCGCTGTCTTGAGCTTCACCAATAATAAATTTTTGAAATGACTTTGTAGCACCTGAAATACAGCCAGTCCCGGAAAGTTGGCCAAGATTTTGCTGCGGCGGATCTTCACCGATTTTTAAATCGCATGAAAACAATGCCGATGAGACCATGACCGCTGCCATTTGAATCGCTAACTTCCAGGTTTTAAAAAACATAGCTCATCCCCGCATAGTAACGATCATTGGCTCGAAACTGATTGATAAAACGCTTGTCCGTATCAGATTGAGTTTCAACCCCTAAAATATCACTGCCTACCACAAGCCCTAATTGCCGGAGGGGGCTGAATTGGAACTCAAGTCCCCAGATGTAGCCTCGTTGATCGAAGTCATACGTATAACTAAACCTCGAAGTGAGCGGATGTGAATAAGGTCGCGCCACTTCACCTTTTAAACTGATCAAAGCCGCATTTGTGAATTTTGTTCGAGCGTCAAAAAGTGTAATTTCATTGAGTCCGCCGTCCGCTTCAATATCCTCAATTTCACCACCATAAACTTTGATGTAACTAGTTTGTAATGCCAAAGGCTTTGAAACCAACTGACTCAACTGAACGTCAAAATTTCCAGAGTATATTTCAAGGGGTTTAAGTTTTTGAATGGCCCATTTCCGAATAGGCCGTTTCTCTTGTGGGGTATCGTTAAGATACGACACTGAGGCATTAAAGGCTCCCCACGAATAACCAAGATCTGCTGAGGCCAACCGATGATAAGTTACATCCGGCGAAACTTTCACTTGAGTTAAACTGTTCGTAAAGAAATCAATTTGTCTTTTTAACAACAATTCATTCACTGGTTTATAGGCTGCTGCAACGGTGAGGCGAGGCCCAGAATTAATGGCCCCGGCTCTGTACATACTGGCTAGCGCAGGATTTGCGACCAGTCCTGCAATTTCAGGAGTTTCTAAGCTGTAAACAATAGGAGTGTCTTTATCATTAAATTTCCATCGACTGCTCGGTGCTCGGTACCATCGGGAATCTGAAACTAAACTTCCACCCTCTTCGCGCACTTCTGAATCCATTGTGGGAATAAAGATCGGTGTCGCCATCAAAAGGAATTCTTGTTTTTCTTGACGATAATCAAAGAAGATTCCCGTCAAACCCTGATCTTCAGGACGAAGGGGATTTAAGGTGAACTTAGGTTGCCACAAGCCCAGCTGCCAGCGATTATCTAATTCACTCCAATCAAATTTTCGACGTCCAACAGAAAAATTATTAACTTCTGAGACGTCATATTTAAAGTAGGCTTCATTAACGTAGCCATGGGAGTGCCGCCAAGAAAAATAAGTTCCAGCAGTTAAATCAATGCCATACGAAGACTGGGGCTGATTGGAAAAATAATCTGCTCCACTGACTCTTGCGGAAAGCAGCTGTGTGTTAGTTAAGTTCGAAGCTTCTTTTAACTCAGTGATGTACTGCAAATTTTCGATTCTTAATTGACCAAAAATTTTCTTATCTCGTGGCCGCAGCGGAGCTGAAAGAGTGGGGACTTCAGATTTAGAGGTCGGATTTTTTAATCGGGAAGTCCCATCATTGGCGCCTTCAACCGCTAAAACGGAATTGGAAAACAAACTGAGAATTAAAAATAGCGGACTTAAAATCTTTGCGATTTGAAGCTGGCTACTAATTTTCGTTCCCCTGTGGGAAGTGGATTTGATTAACATAACCCTCGTCTTACTTTGACGATGCAGAAAAGCCAATTTAACCCTGACAGTCAAGGCTCCAATCAAACCCAATGATCAGACCTTTTGAGCTGCTAGTATATCTTTAAGGACAAAGCTAAGTGTGAAAAAAGACAAGGGAATCTTGTAATATTTACGAAGATCTAAACTTTGATTTAGAGCCTTGGCTCTAGGGGCCAAAGAGAGGCTTTTTGCGCTCCGTCGAAAGTCTGGATTGAGTGACTTGGAGATCTCACAGAAAATGTTAGAATGAGACCATGAAAACAAATCTTCTTTTTGATCTTGATGGCACTTTGGCAGATCCATTTTTAGCTTTTAAAAATAGTCTGATTTTTAGTTTTCAAAAAAACTTATTACCGCCTCCTTCCGATGAGCAGATTCGAAAAGCAATTGGCCCCCCATTACCTGTCAGTCTTAATAAAATATTTAATCTCGACTCCTTGCAAGCCGTACAAGTGATGAAAGATTATCGCTCTCACCACGCCGATCATTGTGTGGCCGAATACACTTTTTATTCAGGGGCGCGCGAAACTTTACAGATTTTAACAAAAACCCATCGACTTTTTGTTGCCACGTCTAAGCCTCATCATTTTGCGATACCTATTTTAAAACATTTTTCCTTCGATCAATTTTTTTTAAAAATATATGGCAGTGAGCTTGATGGCGTTCGCAGCACAAAAACGGATCTGATAAAATATATTTTACAGACTGAAAATCTGAAAGCTTCAGAAACTCTGATGATTGGGGATCGAGAGCATGACGCCATTGGCGCTAAAAACAATCAAGTGATGAGCCTGGGTGTGCTTTGGGGATTTGGATCCATTGATGAACTTCAAGCCGCAGGCACCAGTTATCAAGCCATAGATTGGGCGGATTTACTTCAGTTTATAATTAAGCTTTAAGCGACACGCTTGATTAATTTATTGGCGGTCTCAGCTTCGGCTGGTTGATGTTTCCAGTTTTTATGAGTCTGTAGAAAAATTCTTACAAGTTGAGAGTCAAACTGAGTTCCTGAGCATCGTTTGAGTTCTGAATAAACGATATCGTCTGGCAGCCCCTTACGGTATGCGCGAGTTTCAGACATAGCATCATAAGTATCAACGATAAGTATCACTCGCGCCAAAAGTGGAATGCGTTCACCAATAATTTTATCTGGATAACCTTCTCCATCAAATCTTTCATGATGCCCACGAATTCCTGGAAGAAGTTCCTTAAAAAATGGATTAGCACTGAGATGTTTTATAATTTCTTCGCTGAGAACTGGGTGGTTTCTCATGATATCTAATTCTTTAGGATCTAATTTTCCAGGTTTTGCGATAATTTCTTGGCTGATACCAATTTTTCCGATGTCATGAAAAAGTCCCGAGAACTCGGCAATTTTTTGTTCGTACTCGTTAAGCCCTGCATCTCTTGCAAGCTTGCGAGCCATCTCTCCAACGCGGCAACAATGATTGTAAGTTAAGGGATCAACAACGTTCAACGCTTGCATAAGGGCTCGGGCTGTATCGTAAGCCCATTCCGGTATATTGCCCCAACTTGAAGACATCAAACCCCCACTCTTAAAGTTTATCGGTGAATAGGCCTTTTCCTGAAGGAAAGTTATGTCGGTGTCTCAAAAAAGACCAAAGCCCTAAGACAAAAGTCTATAATCAAAGGACCCCCCTGTCCTTTGTGCAAATTCGAGACAAAATAAGGACATGAAAAAATATTTATTACCTTTATTTATTTTGTTTATACCACTGATAGCCTCTGCTGTTTCGACTCGTATTAAAGTCAAAAAGGTTAAAGGGCAAACGGCTCTGATCCAATTTCAAGGCTCAATAAATCCTGGAGAAAATTATACTTTAGTTTCGGGAGATATCAGTGAGGCTGACTTAAATACAGGTCCTCGGACTCATCGACTTGGAGTCAGCCTTCAATTTTCTTCCCTGAAAACCAAGACAAGTTCCGTTGAATATAATCCCAGTGAATTTACGATCAATACAGATTTTGGCTGGAATTATGAAAAGTATGAAATTGGGCCTACTTTAGGTTACTCCTCCATCAGCACAGGCTTTGGCGGATCTACGAGTTATCTAACCATCGGTGGTTTTTACGATTATAATTTTTCAGAAAATAAAGAACCCATCAATTCTTTTTTTGGAGTAGGTTTAAAATTAACTTACACTAATATTATCCCCTCAAGCTCCGCCACGGGACTTTTTAACACCGTGATTTATCCAAATTTATTTTGGAAATGGTGGCCTTTCGGTCGCTCCACAGCCTTTAAACTTGATATTGGTTATAGTATTGAAAATGGTAAAGACAGTGCCTCAAGTAGCGTGACGACAACAGGTGTTAAAAGTACCGCCGCACTTCTGTTTTACTATTAATTTTAAACATCATCTCATTTTTGCAATTAACGAGACTTGTTTTCAGATCAAGTCCAGGTAAAGCTGTTGAAAACCTTAAAAACACGGAGAAATTTCATGAAATATTTTTTACCTTTAAGCTTTATTCTATCTTTATTTTTATTCAACGGCTGCGCTTCTGATACAAAAAATCGTGATAAAGGTGTGGGCATCGGTGCCACCGCAGGGGCACTAATTGGTGGCATTATTGGTCATCAAACTGGAAAACGTAATGAAGGAGCCCTTATCGGTGCCGCTTTAGGTGGAACGCTTGGTGGCGTTGCCGGAAGTCGCATGGACAAGCAAGCTAAAGAGCTTGAAAAAATTGCCGAGACTAAAAGAACTGAGCAAGGCTTAGTCACAAAATTAAAAAGTGATATTTTATTTGATACCGGAAAAATCAGTTTGAAACCTACGGCGCAGCAAAATCTTAAAGAGATGGCGACGATCATGAAAAAGTATCCAGAAAATATTTTAACCGTTAACGGTTACACGGATAGCACTGGCAGTACAAAAATTAACGAAGAACTTTCTAAGAAACGAGCCGAAGCTGTCAGAAATACATTGGTCGCAGAAGGCCTTCCTGCTAGCACCGTATCAGTTCAAGGATTAGGTCCTGCAAATCCTATCGGGGACAATAAAACAAATGCGGGACGTATGGTAAATCGTCGTGTTGAAATTCAAGTCACAGTGGATGAGTCAAAAATTCCAAAAGATCAAAAAACTTCAAAACTCTAATGACCACAAAATCAAAACCCACAATCCGACTAAGATTGTGGGTTTTTTTTATTTAACATCTTTTTATTTAACCAGCTATTTTATTTACCAGCTGATAGAATCTGTATCGTAACCCCATTGTGCTAAGGCTTTTTTATACATGCCCTTCATAAATTTTTGAGCTTGATTTGGTTTAAGACCTAAAGCGGCTGCGGATCGATTTGTTACATCCTGCATTCCTGATTTATCTCCAAGAGTCAGACCTTTGACAGCAGCTAATGCATCTCCGTACTGAACACCGAAAACTGTTTTAAAAGTTTTATCGATATCTCGAGTCGTCGTAGAACCACGCTCAACTCCTGCCACGGCCCAAGCATTTAAGGCTGAAGCAACAGCGATCGCTTTGTCTTGTTTAAATCCATAATCTTTAACTAATTTATCAGCCGCTCTTTTAACTAACTTTTTATTTCCATCCGAATTGATCGCAGAGAAATTTGTATCAGTTGCATTTCCAGAGTCCTGATCATTGATCGCTTTTCCATAGTTGCTTTCCAATTGATTAGCCGAGTAAAGAACTCCATTTTTTCCTAACCAATATGTTCCACTACGAATATCTTCCCAAAAAAGACCAGTTGTCCCTACACCAATCGTTGTGCCACCAATGTAACCGGCAAAACTACTAACATCTGCCGTGTACTGATAAGTTCCATAACGATCAAAAACTTGTGCCTGGCCTGAAGAATTAAATTCAACATACCAAAGATCATCAGATCCTTTTGCATATCTATCATAGTGAGGATCTGATTTAACAGTGATGCGTAAACCGGTTGTGTTATCAAAAGTACATCCTGGAGTGGCTTCTCTTGTTGTACAAACATCTCCGAACACTGTTTCATACGGGTAATAGATGACGCTGCTTGAACTTCCACCACCACCGCCGCCACCACACGCAATCATTCCAACACCGACCGCCACAGCTCCGACGGCTAATAAAATCTTTTTCACTGAATTCATATTTTCTCCATTTTGTTAATGTTAAAAAATCACTACTTCTTTTAATAAATTAAATTTAACCGAAGGAACTTTTGCCCACATAAAAAATCTAGTGACGTTCCTTTTTCACCTTCAAAAACTGGTGTCTCCATCGGGCGACAACCGCTGAGTTTTTTATCGGTCTTAAATTTCAATCTCGCCGGTGACACCAATTCGATCATACTTCCGTCATATGCAAAAATCGGTGCCAACATTTTGACCCCACGATTAAGACCCGTTCCTTCGGGCACTAATAATCCCGGAAGCATAGTGTCATTTTTTTGAGAAGACTGAATAGTTACAGGAAAATAAAGGTTTATAAATAAATCGCGACCGAAAAAAGAATATCTTTCTAAGCTTGTTTGGACCACGCGATTTTGATTTAAGTGATGAAGTTGAATTTCACTGTTGGTGATAACATAAGCAAATTGATCTTTGCTTCCAGAAAATACGCCCCGAACAAACAAAGCGGAGTCAAATTGCGCCCGCAAGGCTCCCATCTGATAGTCTTTAATCTGAAGGCTTCGGTTATCTAAAGTTGTAAGGCGTTGCTGTCGCGGCACCCCTTCTCCAAACCAAAAAGTACCCTGTAAATATTCTTGTGTTGGGTTGAGGGAAATAATTCGGTCCACCCGCGTGTCTAAAATATTTCGATAAAAGGTTTGATGACCTGAAAAACTGATGCTCTTAAAATTTTCGATTTTTCCATCAATCACTTCAGCCGTTGCAAACTCATACATATAAGAAGGTTTCGCTTCAGTTCCCAAATTTTTTGCCAAAAGCACGGGCACTCGACCTTCATTTTCTTGTTGAAAAGTCGGCTGAAGAATATCAATAAATTTAAATTCGTTAAATGCTTTTAAGGTTCGTAATTTTTTGAGTTGATCAAAATAATAAAATCGAATCTCTGGTTCTTCTTGATTGTCAGGGTTTTCCCAATGATCTCGGACTCCCCGTTTGCGATCTGGATCCTTCCCTTGACCGACCCAAGAAGGCATTCGCAAATTTCCAACTTTTTGCCAAAATATTTCTGCCGGCATTTGCACTAAAGGCGAATCAACTCTAAATGAATCAATCTGATTCATTTGTGAATTAAAAATGAAAAATGAAAAAGGTGAAATCTCGGCATCTTCAATATCACTGGTATCTTCAAGATATCCCAAAACATAATCACTCTGACCATCCATATTCCAATCCATGCGAGCAGAAATAGCGAGTCCTAAGTTATTTATGTCTCCCGTGAGGTTGATTTTTGTTCCACCAATTGTTTGATACTGACCATTTTTGTATTGAAGAGACCAGACTTGCTGCTGATTTTTATTTTGCAATGTCACAAGGTATTCGCGACGAGTCCGATCCGTGTCAAAATACTGATCAATCGGTGTTATTTCAGTTTGGCCCACCGGTAAATTATTAATTGGAATATTTGCGATGTCGTCACCCACAGAATTTGTAGTCAACAGCACTGAAATCTCAAGACTGACATAAGCTGATCTTATGATATTGCCTGTTTGGATTTTAACTAAAAGATCCAGATCTCCGGGAATCCGCGAGTGCGCAGGATCGGGCGTATCATTAATTTCAAAAGTAGCGACATATTCACGAATTTCTTGGGACTTCCAAACAGCACCATAGATAGGAGCCGCTACAATTGACACTAAACGAGGTCGCACAGCTTGCGCGTGAGGTTTGATAAATTCGCCCGTCACTTGCACCAAAGAGGAATCAACATCTTTCCATAAATTTTTAAATTTAATATTGAAATTTAAATTTTTAGTTTTACGGTCCCAAGGAACTTCTAATTTTTCCTTTTCGATCGACACGACTAAGGGTTGAGGTAAAACTTTTAATGCTTTTTCAATATCTAGTAAACCACCAAGGCCCCATTTTTTATAAGCTCTAGGATCCACTGGTAAAATTCGAGCCACACTATGAGGCGATCCTTCTGTGATGGGCAATCCCTCTTGCACAGTTCGAGATCCTAAAACCAATCGCGCCAACACTTCATGCGGGGAAAGGCCTCGAGCTAATAAATCAGCAATGGCTCCGGTCACAAAAGGCGCTGCTTGCGAGGTCCCGCTCAAGTATTCATAGCCTAAAGTTTTTCTAAATCTCAGAGGCCGCTGAGTTTCAGGATAAGTGCTTAAAATATTTGTACCCGGTGCAAGTATATCAACTCCGCTGCCGTAATTTGAGAAATGAGAAATCGCTCCATCAGGTCCGTGCGCTCCAACGCAAACAACTCCTGGGTAAGCACAAGGTCTTAGTAAAGCTCTGGTGGAATCATTACCAGCCGCTGCGACAATAATAATTCCGCGCGATTGAGCTTCCGCAATCACACTTCGTATAAATTGTGAATCCTGCGTCTGAGGCCACCCCATACTAAAATTCATCACTTGGGCATTAGACCTGATCGCGTAAATCACACCACGAGCCACAAGGGCTCCCAGCGTCGATTCTTTTCTTTCAGGTGTTGGGGATTCAATCGGACTTAAATCAACTGATAAAGGCTTTAGAGGCTCATTAGGTCGACTGGTGATTACTTGCACCGGAATAATTTCTACATGAGATGACACGCCATCAATACCGATTCCGTTATTGCGAAGAGCTCCAATAATACCTGCCACATGCGTTCCATGACCGACTTTATCCTGAAAATCAGGCTGACCTAATATTTTATCTGGCTGCGGACGTCCCGTGATAGACCAACCATGACAATCCATCGGGTAGCCATTTTTATCTTGATCGACTTCGGGATTTCTTGGATCTAACCATATTTTATCACAGTCATCTTGCGACTGACTTTGTAAGCAGACTTTATATTTTTCTAAAGCAACACACTCGCTAGGCTTAGAAATAATCACACCTTTTAAATCAGGATGATTAAAATCGACTCCCGTATCTAAAACTGCGACTTTTATTTTTTTGTTCGACTTAAAATCAGAAACAAGTCGAATATCTTCGCCCTGTCTAGCAGGTACTTTGTAAACCAGCATGGGATCTAAATCTAAATTTTGTGACAAGCCTTTGTTTTTTAAACCCCATTGCAATTCATGAAAATCAAGCTGAGTCACTTTCATTTCGTTCCAATCAAGATTAAGGGGCAGCCCACGACGACGAATTTCGCGGTCTAATCGATCAAAAGACTTATCGTTCTTCAGTTCCAAAATCCATGATTGCGATAAATACTGAGCTTTGATCGATTTTAAGATTTTTTTCTCAGCTTCAGAAAATAATGGAGTTACTTTAGAAATCTCTGGAGCTTGCATTAATTTATTAAATTCTTTTTTAGAAATCTCACTGCCTTTTTTTAAACTTAAAATAGCCGTCAGAGGCTCAGCAAAAGCCACATTGATGCCTCCAATGACAACGAACAACAGACTGATTAAAAATACTTTTATGATCATCATTTAAAACCCCCAAGACTTCGATCCAATTCAATAGGAGAAATTCCGGTCTTATTGGCAAACATTTGAAATAAACCACTGGCATAATCAATATTTTCTTTGGGATCACCTATGGAATTTGAAAAGTACTCAAGGTCAGCATCTTCATCGCCCGTGCGAAAACCATTGATACGTACAATAAAAACATAATTAGGTTCACCCAAGTAAGTGAGCAATTGGGCGATAGGGATATACTGATCCAAAACATATAGCACTTCGGTCGTCCATCGAACCTGAGCGGCTTCGTCTTTTTCTGGATACTGCAAAGCCAGCGTCATCAATTGCTGCACCCATGGTGATAAACAAGCATAGTTATTTCCATTTTTCCATACACCTGTCTGCGTGACGACGATACCGCGGGGAGATCTGGCTTCTTCGCAAGCTCGTTGATAAATTTTTTCACCCGCTTTTTTATCTCCATTACCTAGAATACTTAAGATTTCTTCATACATTTCTTTTTCTTCAGGTTTAGCTCCCACTCCCCGTTTCATACTGAGCTTTTGAAAAATTCGAGCCAAGGCGCGAGCTTTTTCTACTTTTTGTCCAACGGCATCTGGTTGCAAAATCAAATCTTTAATTTTACTCAATCCGCTGGGCAAAACTGAAACCATGGCATTGATTCGATAAAAATCAATCGATTGAACATTCATAAAAGCTTCGGTTTCAATTAAACGATAACTACCTACAGAAGTGTTTTTAAATTGCCCAGAAATTTCATTGAGCAAATTAAAGAAGTTTTGTCGCTTCATGTGCCAGCCACCCCAAACGTGGGATAATAAAGCCACCCTTGGGTAGCGCTCCCCTTGGGGCGAAAGGTCAGCTTCGGTTGTGGCTAAGCGCCAATAAGCTTTCCCAAAAGGAGTGTTGGCTGGATTAGGATCGTCCGCAGAACCAAAATCAATTGCCACTTTCGAACCTTTGTTTGCCCACGCACTTAACATATCCACAGCAAGGCCTAAATAATCACGTCCTACGAGCTCGCCTTTTTTACTGCTAAAAAGAATGACTTTCTCATCGCGAGGATCCAATTCTGGTTGGTCTTCCACTTTAGGATATAAAATTTCAGCCCAATGATCTTCGGTGAATGAATTATAGCGTTGAAATAAAGATTTCACGCGAAGTTCTTTTGTTTTCAATTTGTGATCAATCGAAAATTTCTCATAGGGAAAAGAACTATAAAATAAATTAGGATCATTGTTTTTAAATAAATCAGTCAACGCAGGTCTGAGATTTGATCTTGTTCTTTCAAAATCAGAAGCTTTATCATTTGTTGCAGCATCACTGTTAACGTCATCAGAGATCGACGGTTCATACTTAATGACAAAGGCATCCGTTTTTAAATCTGAGTTTTGTGTTTGCGCTCTAATTTTAATTAAATTAATAAAATAATTAATATCAAAAGTGAGGCCATAAATTTTTGAATTTTGATGCCTTACATAAACCTGAATGCCACTGGCCGTTCGCACTAAACTTGTTTGCCTTAGCACGACTCGATTGGCATCGGCGCCAAGACTGACCGAGTTCAAAAAATTCAAGGGAGCTATACCCATTAAAGCATCTAAGCCCGCACTGATTTGACCGTAAAGAGTTCCAATCACGCTATCCGTGATTGTAAAAACCTCGCCGGCTCTTAATGTCGATAAAAAAGCATCCACGGAATATCGTTTCACTTTACCATCAGCGTTGGCTTGCTTGGTGGTTTCTTCTTTTAAAACATCTGCTAAATTATTCATGAATTTTGGAATTAATAAATTTTCCCAAGACTCTTTTGAACCATCTTTTAGATTTGTTATGGGACGCACATGAGTATAATCCCGCATCAATGAAATATTGGCGCCACCAAATGGAGTGACTTTAGGCACTCCATCTAAGGCCATAAAATATCCTAGCTGAGCGGACACGGATAAATTATCTACCAATTGAATTGGCGCAGAACTGTCATAATAAGTCCCAGTGGCAACATTTCTGGTGGCTGCAACATTAAATCCAGCTAGGGGTCCACCCCAAGCTTGCACTTTTTTATACAATGCTTCGCGCGGTCGATTTCGAATATGATCCGCAATTTGGCCTCTTAATTTTTGAGTGAACTTAGAAGAAGCGTCTTGCACAGTTAAAACTTGTAGTTTTTTATTAAATTCACCGAGGGCGGTTGTAATCAAAGAAGATTTTCCACGAATTCCTAAATACCGAACAAAATCTCCAGAAGTAAAAGGAGATTCACGGTCACCATGAGAAAACCGAATGGGATAACCGGGCACAGTCTCACGCGTGACTTTTCCCTTAAGGACTAAGCCTGAATTAGAATTAATATTTAGACTTGGTAAGGGCAATATGAAGTCTTGATTTAAATTAAACATTTCCGCGGCGTTTCGAACCCGGTGAATAAGTTTGGCATAAATCAGTTCATTTAATTCAGGAGGAAATTTTCCTGCTAAAACAATGTCTTTAAAGTCTTGTTCATTCAGCTGCAAAAGTCGTCTGGTCAACCAGCGAACATCTTCAAAAGTGGCG
This sequence comes from Pseudobdellovibrionaceae bacterium, assembly GCA_043720615.1. Taxonomy (GTDB): domain Bacteria; phylum Bdellovibrionota; class Bdellovibrionia; order Bdellovibrionales; family Bdellovibrionaceae; genus JAYWDA01. Next base: position 57,815 of record JAYSSI010000024.1, read on the forward strand.
GCTCCAAAAGAAGGCCCATAAGGATAAGTTAGAATCACGTGGCCTGCTAAAATTGATGCTAATTTTGGTGAATACCGATTCACACTTTCTGGAATATCCACCAAGGTAAAAGGAAGAATCAATGCTCGATAAGATCTGTATCTAGAAAGTCTGGCCACTGCCGCCGACGCATAGATGGGATCAGGAGCACTTCCATTAGCAATGTCATAATAATCAGGATTGGCAGATTCAAGAATCAGATCAGCTAACAGCAAAGAGTGATTGGTTGTGTTGTTTTCAAGAATCCATTTTCGATCTTTTAAATCAACAATCACGGCTTCTTTTTCAACTTCGCTGATATAATCAGTTTTTTGTTGTTCATCTTTAAAATAAACGCGAAGTTTTGAATAATAAACTGGCTGAGGAACAAAATATCCCAGTTTTCGCAAAAGAACGGCTCTCATTAAAGTATTGTGAGAAAGCCTTGAGAGCGTTAGACGATAAAAGCCTTGGCTTGAAGTCACTCGGGATTGATGAGTAAAAACTTCGTAGCGACTGGCTTCGGTCGATTGGTAAGTAACTCCCTCTTCTGACTTTGGATAATTTTCAATTGGAGCGTCAATCTCTGAATATTTTCTATTTTGCCACATGCGATCGTCACTTGGATTTAACAAACTAAGGTCAAATCCTTGCTGAGACATTTGTGAAGCCTGCCCGACATCAAGAACGTGGCCTTGGGGGCTTAATAAATCCGCTGCGGGTTTTTTAATCGTATTTAGTGGTATAGCAACACTCTTGGAATACTGAGCGTAGACGCTACTGAAGGTCAAAAGAATGATAATAAATACACTTCGAGCCACAATAAACCCCTATCGCCGGTGTCGGAATGTCCCTGATTTAAGACACCCGTACCGAATGAGCAAGGTTTAGGCCACAACAATTAAATTGGAAAAATTAGAATTTAAGACCCATGCCGACAGTGCCATACAAAGAATTTAGCTCTGCTTTTCGATTGATACTAGGGTTTGAAAAGGCATATCGCTTAAGACCAAAACCCGCTTCTCCGAAAAAATTCTTTTGCCAAAGAACTTGTCCGTGAAAATTAAGAGAAAATGAACTGGTCAAAGTCACATCGGCAGCAAGTGGAGCGGTATAGTAAATAAATTCCACATCCACCCATTTTGGATAATTCATAAATGGAAAATAATTAAAAATTCGATCAAAAACAAGAGGCATCGAACGCGCCCAAAAGGCTCCAAATCCAGCCATAGGAGCTTTTAAAGGACCAAAAGTAATATTTTGGTAAGAGCCAATAAGCCCTACGGTTTCATCTCGAGTCCATAGCCCGGGGCTGAGTCGATATTTGACATCAAAAACCATAGAATCTAAATTCCCTTTAGTTCCAGCGCTGTCGACGGGAAGCGCATTTAAGGATTTAAAATATTTCGCATTTAATCCCCAGCGCTGCCTTGCCAAATAATAATTTTCCCAGCCAAAAAAATTATCAATCCAATAATTGTAAGCCACTTCACCAATAAGAACTAAAGTATTACTGGCATACACACCAGTTGTTCGTGCAGAAACTTCATGCGAATAAGATCGATAAATTTCAAAGTAACTCCGATATGTTTTATTGCCGATCACTTCCTGCAAATAACTTCGATTAATTTGTCCTGGCTCCGCGGCTCTGAACGACCAATCAAAGGCCATTGGATTTTTTGGATCTTGGTAAGTACTCCACTCTGTGGAGCCGGTTGAGGCAGTTTCCAGTTTACGCCCTTGCAAAGTGATCGATTTTGCATAGGTTCCTTTTGGAGTATTTTTTTGTAGAAAAATACGCATCGATTCTTTGGGCAAACCTTCAGTTTTAAATTTTTGTTTAAAAACTCCGCCACCGACTCCTGGAAAATAAAAATAAGGAGTATCTACTTTAAGACCTGCCTGCCAAAATTTACGATCATCTTTAATTGTGGGCTGAAATCCTATCATTTCTACGATTTTACCATATTTCTCGAGCTTGATGCGACTATAGGGGTTATGCGGAAACACGTCCCAACCCGTCACTCGAATTAAATTGGGAATTTTTGTCTCTGCAATATCGGCAATATTAATTTTTGGAGGCATCGCTAAAAACTCATAACTCATTCCTGTCGCAAGATCGGCGTAAAATTGCAATGGCAGATCTGCACTGACTTCCGTGGTTACCTTTAGAGCAGCCTCTTCATTTCTCAGCAGGGCTCGCGTGTTACCATCCGTGATCACTTGCTTCGCTAAACTAAATCCCGTAGAAGTTTTTTTCGCCATATAACGACTCGAGCAAAGTCTTGTAAAATGAGGAGCCTCGGTTTGCGTTAAGCAAAATCGAAACCAGTCTTGGCTTTCAGCAATATGAGGGACTTCTTTTGACCAATCTAAAATTGCTAACTGAGTTGTTAACAAGGCCGGCAAGGGTTTTAATTTTGGATTTAATCCTAATTTTTTTCGCCATCCCAATACTCGGTTTTTCCATTTCAAAACTTCTTTTTCAGTGATCTCTCTTTTCCACAAAGAATTTCCACTGCGACTGATAACCTCGATCACTCCGTTTTTTAAAAGATTTTCGGGCCACCGAAAAATTAGCGCATTTCGGTCGGCATCTTCTCCTGCAAACTTTGGAAACTGAGACATCATTTTGCCCAAAGGTCCCACGGCAAAATAAAAAGTTTTTTCACTAAGGATTGTATTTCCCACCGTCAAACTTTTTCCATTATCTAAACTGAGGTCGTATTCAAACTCCATAGGAGGTATCGGACCCGTATTATTAATATCAAAATAAAGTCCGGTCGAAAAATCAGCATTTTGAACCGGAGGTTCAGTAGATTTTTGAACCGGAGGTTCTATAATTTTTTGAACTGGAGGTTGCGTCGGTTCAACCGTTTGAGCATGGAGGTTTATCGAGCCTAGAAAGGCTATTAAAATTATGAGGAAAACATTTTTATTCACTTCTATATTTTAGAAATGAGGGCCCTCAATCGACAACATAAATCATTGGACGGACTAGGTTTTTGGCATTAAGGTCTCAGATCTAGCAAAGGGACCTAGGCCGATGTCTAATTTAAGAACCATTTATTCCATGAAAATGACTGAAATCATCGATCACACCCCAAATGTGAGGGAACTGGTGATTCAAACAGAAACTCCTGAAGATTTTAAGTTTCGAGCGGGGCAATTTGTGATGTTGCATGTGCCTCAGACGGAGGGAAAACCTATTCTTAGGGCCTACTCCATTGCTTCAGAAGAACAAAATAAAAAAGGTTTTCGCTTACTATTTAAATTTGTAGAAAATGGCGTAGCTTCAAATTACGTATGGAGTCTTAAGGGATATGAAACTTTAAGTTTTACTGGACCTTTTGGCAAAGTTTTTTTTCAAGAGCCACCCACCGAACAAATTATATTTCTAAATACAGGCACTGGTCTTTCTCAGCATTTATCTTATTTGCTTTCAAAAAAAGAAGCTTACCCAAATTTAAAGTATCGCATGTTTTTTGGGGTCAGAAATGAAAATGAAATTTATGGGCAGCCTCAACTTGAGAAATTAAAATCTGAACTTAAAGACTTTCAATTTGAATATGTCTTAAGTCGACCTCAGGAAAATTGGCCCGGCAAAAAAGGCTACGTTCAGCATTTTTTAAAAACCTTTGATTATAAAAATACCCCAACGACATTTTATCTTTGTGGAAATGGTGGAATGATCAAAGAAGTAAAACATCAACTTTTAGAAATTGATGGTCTTGAAAAAACTCGGGTATGGTCTGAGGCCTTTGACTAATTCTCTGGCCCCTCCTTTTATTTCACGACGTCGAGCCGTGATCGAATTGATCCTTGCAGCCTTCATTTGGGGCTTTTCTTTTGTAGCCACCAAATGGGGACTGACCAGTTTTACCCCCATAGAGCTTTTAATATTACGTTTTTTCATCGGTGTGATCTCTGGTGAACTTTTACATTTATGTCTTTTTCGCCAAGGCTTTACCTTTGATATTGATGAGGTTCGAAAAGCTTTTCCTGCTGCAGTATTACTCGCCGCTTTTTTAGTCCCGCAAACCATCGGCATGCTTTACACCACGGCAACGAACAGCGGGTTTTTAACGACGATGTACATTATTTTTGTCCCCGTTCTTAATCATTTTTTCTTTAAAGTCAGCACGAGCCCCAAAATTTATATCACCGTTGCCATTGCTGTGGTTGGAGCTTTTTTACTTATGGGCGGACATTTTAATTCTGTCAACAAAGGTGACTTAGTGACGTTGATTTGCGCTGTTGCAGGCGCACTACATATTATTTATTTAGGTCGAGTCTCAAGATATGTGAAAGATGTTATTCGCTTTAATAATTGGCAGACGTTTTTTTGCTTAGTGATCGTTCTTCCTGTTATCGGATTACAAGTCTATGGACAAGGCGGCTGGCAGGGAATTTTGAGGCACGCCCCGATCTCTCCTATTGCTTGGGCTGGATTGATTTTTCTAGGATTCGGATCGAGTGCCGTTGCATTTATTTTTCAAATTCGCGGACAAAAGGTCCTCAGTGACACAACCTCTAGCATGCTTTTTTTACTGGAATCGCCCTTCGCTTTTGCTTTCGGCTATTTACTTTTAGAAGAAAGATTAAATCCTATTCAGTGGGCGGGAGCTATGGTGATTCTGATTTCATCGTGCCTGACAATCCTTTGGGATTCTTCTTCACACTCCAATAAACAGCCAAAACAATAATTCCTGCACCTATGACTCCGGTAAACCACTCGGGAATATGCAAGACTGGATCTGAAATCATAATAATAGCTAAGGCTCCAATCGCATAAAAAGCGCCATGCTCTAAATAAAGAAATCGGGCTAAAGTTTGCTGTTCAACGAACATAATTGTTAAGCTTCGAACGAAAAATGCACCAATACTGAGTCCAATCATAATGATAAATAAATTATGAGTGATTGCAAAAGCACCCACAACACCGTCAAAACTAAACGAAGCATCTAATACTTCTAAATATAAAAAAAGACCTGCACTGGCTCGTTGCGCGCTTTTTGAAGGTCCGCCTGATTGCTCAAGCCAACTGCCTAAGCCGTCGACGGCTAAAAATATTAAAATTCCGGTTATTCCAGCGTAGATATAAGTCAGCTGGTGATCGGCGCTGATGGTACGAGAGATAATAATTAAAAAGAATAATGTTATTCCCACTTCGATGGCATTGATTCGCCCCATCAAAACAGCTGGCTTTTCTAGCCAAGGAATCCAGTGTTCATGTTTATTTATGTCATAAAAAAATTTCAGCGCCACCATCATGAGAAAACTTCCACCAAAGGCAGAAACTTCAGTATGAGATTTTAACATTAAAGCGGCATACTGATCTGGGAAGATGGCTGCCATCTTTAAGGCTTCCCAAGGAGAAATACTAGCGACAACCATGACGATCAAAAGTGGAAAAACCAATCGCATGCCAAAAACCGCAATCAGCATTCCCCAAGTTAAAAATCGATGACGCCACTCGGGCGTCATATCTCTAAGGACAACCGCATTAACAATGGCATTATCAAAAGATAACGATATTTCTAATAAGGCTAAAATGGACGCTATCATGAGTGCTGAAAGCAGACCCGTAAAAGTGTGAGTATAAATCCAGCCGACGCCAGCCGCCCCTAAAAGCCCAATGAAAGTTATAATGAAAGATCCAATAAAGTATTTTCTTATCATTTTATTTATCCTAATCTAGCTTTATGCAAAAAATAATAAAACCCACCACAGTAAGACTTATCGAGCAGGGATTATTTCTTCTTTTAATCAGTGCTTTAACAGCTGCTTTTTCCACTGCCTTTCTTGTAACACTAAATTATTTTTTCAGTCTATTCACTGAAAATCTTTACTTCGTCTTCATCCTTCCCTTGCTCGGAGTAATGACATTATGGCTTTATAATCAAAGTTCATCTCGCTTTTCCACAATGCACTTAAATTTTGAGGGAATTCGTGATTATCGCGCTGAAAACGCCAAAAACTTAGGCTTGGTTTCTGCCCTTGTTGTTTTTTGTAGCGCTAGTTTATCGCAACTTTTTGGTGCAAGCACAGGACGTGAAGGCGCAGCTGTTCAATACGGTGCTTCATTAGGATTCGCCGTAACCAATATTCAGAGATTAATTTTTAAACGCAGAGATTATGACTTACTGGTTAGAGCTGGAATTGTTGCGGGTTTTTCCTCTTTATTTGGCACTCCTCTCGCCGCTTTAATATTTTTAGGCGAAAAATTTGGCTTCAAACAGAACTGGCATCAGTCATTGCAGTGGGCTGCTGCTTCCTACCTTAGTTTTTATTTTTCGAAGCTACTGAATGCACCCCACTCTATTTATCCCCAGTGGCCCAACTTTTCTTTAAATTCCTCCACTCTATCTTCGTTAGCGATTCTTCTTTTAGTTATTTCTTTTTGCGCAGTTTTATATAAAAAAATTATCTCATCCATTGATGACTTTCGCTTAAAATTTAAAATCCACTCTTACTATTTTATTTTCTTTGCTGGAATAGCGTTAGCCGCTATGACTTGGGCTGTAAGGAATTCAAAATATAATGGGACAGGCGCACTATTGATTCAAGAATCTTTCGCTACAATCAGTTCTTGGACTGATCCTTTTCTGAAAATTATTTTTACAGTGATCAGTATAGTAGCAGGCTTTAAAGGAGGAGAAGTGACGCCGCTCATGGCAATAGGCGCTACGCTTGGATCTTTTTTGTCCCCTTTGCTTGAGCTTCCACTGGTTGCATCAAGTGCCATTGGTTGTATTTTTTTATTTGCTGTGACGTTAAGAATTCCTTTAACGGGAGCCTTTCTAATGATTGATTTATTTGGAACTTCTTCAGCGGCGATCGCCCTTAGTTACGGATTCATCTTCTCTATTTTTGGAATATTGAAGGGTGCTTGGAACCCTTTCAAGAACAGGCTTTAAATACTTTCCAGTCAAACTTTTTAAATTTTTAACAACAGCTTCAGGAGATCCTACGGCAACAATCTCGCCGCCCCCTTTTCCACCTTCAGGGCCCAAGTCAATGATATGATCTGCGGTTTTTATAACATCTAAATTATGCTCAATAACCACCAAGGTATTTCCTTGATTGGTGAGCTCTTGTAAAAGCTCGACAAGTTTTCTAATATCCTCAAAATGAAGACCTGTGGTGGGCTCATCTAAAATATAAAGTGTTTTTCCCGTTCCTCTTTTTGAAAGCTCTTTACTAAGTTTCACTCGTTGAGCTTCGCCCCCCGATAAAGTCGTCGAACTTTGCCCCAATGTCATATAATCCAAACCGACTCGATGAAGAGTGTCTAATTTGCGAAAGATATGACTATGGTTCTTAAAAAATTCTAAGGCTTCAGCCACAGACATTTCTAAAACATCAGCAATCGATTTATTTTTGTATTTAATATTTAATGTTTCTCGGTTGTAGCGCTTGCCTTGGCAAGTTTCACATTTAACAAATACATCACTTAAAAAATGCATTTCTACTTTGATTTGACCATGCCCCTGACAAGCTTCGCAGCGCCCGCCTTTGACATTAAAACTAAACCGACCTGGCTCATAGCCTCGAAGTTTGGCCTCAGGAATTTGCGCAAAAAGATCTCGCACTAAAGGCAGGAGCCCCACGTATGTCGCTGGCGTTGATCTTGGTGTTCGACCAATAGGACGCTGATTGATATCAATCACTTTATCAAGATGCTCCAGCCCCTCGATCTTTTCATAAGCCGATGGATTGGCTTGCGAGCGATAAATTTCTTTCGCTAAAATGCGGTACAATGTATCGAGCACTAAAGTGCTTTTTCCTGAACCAGAAACACCCGTGATGGCCGTCAAAGTACCAAGGGGAATTTCCATGGTTACATTTTTTAAATTATTCCCCTTAGCTCCGGTCAGTTTAATTTTCTTTCCATTTCCAATTCTTCGAGTTTTTGGAACAGGAACACGGAGGACACCACTCATGTATCGACCCGTAAGACTGTTTTCGTCTTTTTCAATTTCATCAGGGGTTCCCATGGAAAGAATATCCCCGCCCAAGCGCCCGGCTCTGGGACCTAAATCCACAACATGATCAGCGTAGCGAATTGTATCCTCATCATGTTCCACTAAAATAATAGTGTTTCCTCGGTCGCGCAGTTCACCAATAATTTCTAACAGGCGATGATGATCGCGGGGATGCAGACCAATACTGGGCTCATCCATAACATAAAGGACTCCAATTAAAGCTGATCCAACTTGAGTGGCGAGGCGAATTCGCTGAGCTTCCCCACCCGATAAAGTCCGCGACGATCTATTAAGACTTAGGTAGCCCGTCCCCACCCGTATTAAAAACTGCAATCTAGAAATAATTTGCTGACTTATTTTTTCAGCGATCAAAGTTTCGCGCTGATTCCATTTTAAAGACTGCATCCATTCTAATAATTCTGTCGCGCTTAAATTTGAAAGGTCCGCAATGGTTCGATCTTGAACTTTAATATTTAAGGACTCAGGACGAAGACGCATTCCACGACAATCTGGACAAGCATGAATTTCGATTTCTTCTTCTTCTTCTTCATCATCGGCTGTTGATTTTTTTTTGCCCTTCACATGCCATTCGACTTCTTTCAATCGACGAGCACCGACATCGGACTCTTCAAAAATTTCTTCTTCAACTAAATCCAAAGTTCCTAAACCGTGACAAGTTTCACAAGCTCCCCGAGGATTATTAAAGCTAAACAAACGCGGCTCAAGATCAGGAAAACTATACCCGCACTGGGGACACGCAGAATGAAGTGAATAACTTGTTCGCTCGCCTTCTATTGTTTCAATCACCACTCGCCCATTGGATAAACTAAGGGCTGCATTTAAGCTCTCAGCCATTCTTAATTCTAAACCTTCTTTTAAAATCAGCTGATCAATCACTAAGTCAATTTCGTGGGATTTTGTTTTTGCAAGCTTAACGGCCTTTTCTAATAAAATAAATTGCCCATCGACTTTAGCTTTTAAAAAACCTTTCTTAGCCCACTTTTGAAATTCTGCCAAAAATTCGCCTTTTTTACCTTGAGCCATAGGGGCTAAAATAAAAAATTTTGTGCCTTTCGATTTTTTAAAAATATCGGCTTGAATCTGCTGCGGAGTTTGTGACGAGACAGGAATATGATGAGTGGGACATTCCGGCACGCCCACTTTGGCAAATAATAAACGTAAATAATCATAAATTTCAGTCACCGTGCCCACAGTGGAACGTGGATTTAAACTGACAGATTTTTGATCAATGGCGATGGCAGGAGATAAGCCAGTGACCGAATCGACTTCTGGTTTTTTAAGTTGCTCTAAAAAATTTCTAGCATAGGCCGAAAGACTTTCTACGTATCTACGTTGACCCTCAGCATAGATTGTATCAAAGGCAAGACTTGATTTCCCACTGCCACTGAGCCCGGTAAAAACAGTGATTTTATTTCTTGGTACGGATACAGAAATATTTTTTAAATTATTTTCGCGAGCGCCTTTTACTTGGATGCCTTCAAAAGATAGCTTCATAAGAAAATCAATTTACCAGCTTTTTAACCTGACAGCTAGGACAGACACCATAAAGTTCTAAAATATGATGAGTCAGCAAAAAGCCAAATTGATACGCTACTTTTTCTTGAAGACTTTCGATGGCTTTGTTTTCAAATTCACAAATTTTTCCACATTTGGTGCAAGTCAGATGATCATGATGTGATTGCGGTGTTAACTCATACCTTGCTGGCAATCCGCCCATACGAATTTCTGTGACAAAACTGGCATCCGACAAGGCTCTTAAAAAACGATAGACTGTTGCAAAACCAATTTCTGGAAAATTCTTACTCAGCATTTCAAAAAGTTCTTGTGCGGTGACATGTCGTCGGCCCGCATGCAGGGTTTTTAAAATGGCCATTCGTTGGTGAGTAACTTTTAAATGAAGGGCTCGAATCACGCGTTTAAAATCTTCTTCTTCATAAGACTGATCAATAATCAAAACATCGTCGTCTTTTTGTCGAGGCAGCTCAGGAACCATAGGTAAAATCTTTTTCATAGAAAACTTTCCTTAGCGAAAGTTCTAAAGGACACGCTTGGTAGGGTCAACTAAATAAGAATCATTTTCATTTAGGGTTCGGGGCCAGGCGTTAAAGACTGCCTTTTTTCCTAAACACAATCGCCCATGCATCTTGGTAAGCAATCTCCCAATCCCTGAAAAAGGTCGTAATCTTATGGGCAGGAGGGCCTTTAATTCCATTGATATCTAAAAAGATATACTGGATCTGATGATGTGCCATGGTTTTATCAAACTCTTCCAGCGAGCGACCAACCGCAAAATAATTATTGGCTAAAAATCGTGGATCATCAATATGCCCATGAATAAACAAAGAGTGAGAGGCTTTGAGCTCCCAAGCTAAATACGAACCCCATCCAAATTCATTAAATATACGCCCCTGCCATTTTTTATTTTTAAATTCTTGAGCGGCATAAATTGGCATCATATTTTCATCAATTCCAAATTTAAAAGTCCTGGGCCCTGCCGCTGTCCCGTATCCTTGCTTCCCTACAATCACCGCCCCTAAGGTGAATAAAATCCCTAAGGTTAAATTCGCGGCTAGTTTTAAACGAATATTTTTAAACTGTAAGATATTATCACTCAAAGAAATGGCTAAAACACTGAGTCCTAAGCTTGAGGTGGCGATAAACCGATTTGCACTGATGGCAAAATACATCAGTAAAATATAAACAACCCAGTGAAATAAAATATTTTTTCGACCCTTCCATGTATGCCACAAAAGCTGCAATGTCACGATGGTGATAAGCCCGATCAGAGCTCGCACTTCCCAAGTTTCAAGGAAGGGGGACTGAAAAGTCGGAAGCCATTCATAATTCATTTTTCGATACAAATTCCATTCTTCTTTCAACACTGTGTGAAAGGGATAAATAAGCCCCTGCCAGCTTAAGGGATTTAAGAAACAGGCAAAGATTGAAAAAAATAAAGTTTGTAAGGCTTCTTTCGTGGGCCATTTTCTTTCGGTGACTGTTTGACAAAAAAGAAAGGCTCCAAGCCAGGCCATGGCCACAACAAAACCAGGATGAAGATTCACTCCCAGTAAAAATAAAATCGGAAATATCCAGCGCAGTTTTTTCCAAGGAGGCTTGGCTTGCAAAAGCGAGCACAAAACAATCACTGACAACAAATCTGAAAAAAGAGAAGACTTTTCAACAAAACGGTGCGAACTGGCTTTCGCGGCTAAAAAAAGAATGACTAAGGTGAAGGGCTCCGTCGCTTGGCGAAAGCCCTTCTGAGCGTAGATCCAAAAAAAAGAGATCAACCATAGCGTGGCTTTAAAAAGAGTGACGCCCGCAAGGCCTCCTAAAATATAAAATCCATACCAAAAAAAATAAGAGAGCCATTCATGGAAAATATTCCAGTCCCGAAAAGTGTATAAAAAAGGATCCACTGTCGGGATGCGCCCCAGCTCCCAACTTTCGCGAGCAATGGCTAAGTACATAAAAATATCGCCATCTTGGATAGGAAAAATCAGAGCGGAAAATAGAAAAATAAAAAATGCAATTCCAGCCCAATGATTTTTGAGAAAAAGTATTAATTTTTTCATCTGATTAAAGCTTATCTTAAGGCGAGATTAATTACCAAGTGGATTTCAGACGACTCTCGGGTGTTTTTGAGAGAAAACTGACGGCATTATGGGGGTGGAGACTCTCTTGGTGGCTGACGTGAATGACGTAATCTTGAAAGATGGCCTGAGACTCTAAAGAGTTTTGTATTCTTCGGGCGGCGTCTTCACAAAACATCAAATTCTGGCCATTGCGACGAGCAAACTCTTGCTCGTCCTCGCGTTTGACTAAAGTTTGTACTGGAGTTTGTAAAGCGTCCTCAACCAAATCGATCAATTTAAGCCATGGCGATTCCTGCGTGCGAGTTATTTCTACGCCGACTTTAGCGAAACTTCGTTGAGCATGAGGCGTTGCCAAAATTCCACCCGTTGAACCTAACCATTGATGAATATTTTCAAAGTTTAATTCACCCGCCTGAAATTGATTTTTAAAATTTTCTTGAATCAATTGCCGAGACAGCGCTGCACTGGCAGGACACGTGCTTGAATAAGTGATTTCAATCTCTTGCCACAATTGCAATTCACCTATTTTATTTTCTACTGTCCAAGCAACAGGGTATGTGCGCCAGCCAAAGTTTTGACTTTTTAAAGCCTTTCTTTGCACTGGTAAATCCATCTGCAGGCGAATCCGAGAAGATGAACTTAATCCCTCATGAGACTTTAAGAATTCTTTTGTCATTTTGATTAGCATTTCAAAAGAAAGAGGAGTTTGTGTTAATGATCCCTGCAGTAATGAGTAAAGCCGAGACATATGAATGCCCCGAGATGAACTTAAATCTAAGCTGACTTGGGCGTCGACCTTGGCTGTCACTGTTGTTGGATGAGCATCAACTTCAACGAGCACAGGTAAAGGAATATCTGACATCCCCACCCAGTTCAGGGGCGAATAAAGTCCTAAAGATGTTTCTTTAGCGACATCCGGAAGGTGAGATTTTGCATTACTATTCATTATGTCCACTTGCGGAGTTTTACCCGAAAGCCTTATTTTTGACTACAAAAACTGTTCTTTACCAGGCGGGTCTTGCTTCTAATGAAAATAATGCTTCAATGGGGTTATGAAACAGCTGATTTTGGCAAGTACCTCTGTCTATCGACAGGAACTTTTAAAACGATTGGGTCTGCCTTTTAAAGCCCAAGCTCCGGGTGTCGACGAAGCCCCTTTTCAGCACAACAAAGCCTTTAAACCCCGAGAATTAGCTGAGCATTTGTCGCAGCTAAAAGCTCACGCTCTCGCAAGCCCTGAGGCCGTCGTTATTGGCGGCGATCAGCTTGTGGACTTTCAAGGAAAAATTCTTGGAAAACCCCACACTGAAGCGGCGGCGATAGCGCAATTAAAAGCTATGGCCGGCCATAGCCATGATCTCATCACTTCGGTTTGTGTTGCGAGCGCAGAAGGTGATGTGATGTTCACGGACATCACAAGACTGACATTAAGAAAGTTAACCGACGATGAAATTGAATGCTACGTCCTGCAGGACCAACCCTTAGACTGCGCGGGCTCTTATAAAATTGAAAAATTGGGAATTACTTTAATGGAAAAAATTGAAACTCAGGATTTTACCGCCATCCAAGGTCTTCCCTTGATCAAACTGGCCACAGTTCTAAGAGAAAAAGGATTTAAGCTCCCATGAAAAAAAATTTAGAAGTTTTATTAAAAAAAGCCATTGCCGCCAGAAAAAAATCTTACTCACCTTATTCGGGTCATAAAATCGGCGCGGCCCTGCAAATGAAAAATGGTCAAGTTTTTACCGGCGCCAATATTGAAAATGCGTCTTATGGTGCCACTGTCTGCGCCGAAAGAACTGCTATCTGGAAAGCTATTTCTGAAGGCGCTAAAACTCCCATTGATGAAATTGTCATTGTCAGTGATCAAGTTGATCCTTGGCCTCCGTGTGGAATGTGTCTGCAAGTTCTTTCTGAATTTAGTCACCCTAAAACAAAAATTTGGATCGCAAATACTAAAAAGGTCGTAAAATCTTTTAGCTTCGAGGATCTTTTCCCAGAGGCTTTTAAGCCCCGTCATCTCAAGTGAATTTAATATTGCTGAAAAATATTTTGAAAGTATTTTCCGTAAGGACCCTGCCCGTTTTGAATTTCGCTGCGTATTCTTTGCAGCATAGAAATATAATTTAGCTGTCTTGCCGGAGGAAAATCTAAAACTTTTAATATGACAGCATCAAAAAGGTCTAACATTTTTTTTCTGGATTCTTCGACATTAATTTCTCGGGATGAACCCTGTTCTTGCGTAAAATTAACTTTTAATCCGTAATGATCTGACAATGGCTGACGCCCTCCGGTCAAAACTAAATCTACATTTTGGGGAACCCAACCTCTTTGCCCTGAAGCTATACGGGAAAAAAACACGTAGTCAAAAGTATGATCGTCGCTCATCCAGCCCAGTTGATTACTGGCGCAGTAAGTGCAAAAATCACTGGGATACTGACCTCGAGTGGCAAGCATGGCATCTTCAATGTTTAAAATACTCCTCAAAAAAAAGTGCTCCAGGGAGCTTGGCGCCATATTAAAGTCACCACTCACAATCAGTAACTTTGATTGATTTTGAACACGCCAATTTAATAAATCTAGAATTTGTAAGATTCGAACTTGATCAGATGTAGGATGAAGATGCGTATTAATGCTAGCGGTTCCAGCCAAAGATTCAGTAACAATAGAAAATGCTTTTTTTGCATTCACGATTTCACGGACTTCATCCAAAAAATGTCCGTCAAAATTAGCTCTATAGGTATAAGTTTTTACTTCTGACCAGGCCGCCTTTGAAAAACTCATTAAACCAATACGCTGTTGGCGATTGGGTGAATAAATTTGATAGTGGCTTTGCAAACCATTATGAAAAATGCCAATCTGATTTTCGCTCCATGCTTCTTGAAAGTGGATCAATTCGCAGTCATGTTGACTTTTAATATCTTCAACGATTCGAACACTGCGACTTATTACGTTGGAAGCATAAATAGGACCGTAAGTATTAAAAGTAATCAGACATTCGGCTTTAGCAGCACCTGCCAGTAAAAGTAAATTTCCCAAAAGAATTATCAGATTTCTTTTCATAGGTTAGGTGCTAAACATTGACCGTAAAATTGTCATCAAGAATTACATAAATACCGATGGGTTACTCATCGTGTCTTACAATAACAAGGCCAAAAACCTAGGCATTGGAATTTCATTTCGTATTGCAAATAGAGGTCCCTCATGACATTTTATCAAAAAACGCATATTAAGGACTTATGATGTTAAAAAACCCACAGATCTCTTTTTTTGCTCAAGAACTATTAATCATATGCTCCGCTGTTGCGACTGGCCTTTCGTTGCAATTCAACTGGTTAGCAGCCCATGACTGGGAACCGATGTCAGAAACCTTTAGGAATTTTACTTTAAGAACTTGGGATTACCATCACGTGGGTCTTAGGCTTTGGGCTTCTCCCCTTGTTATGGTGGGTTTATTTTACCTTCTTAGAATAGGACTCAGACGTTTAGTGGGAAGAAGTTTAAATTCATTTCTCAGCTCAGAGAAATATCTAAAGTATGACTCGCTTACCTATTTGGTTTTTTTATTATCTGGTCTTGGTTTTTTTGGAGTATTTATTGAGCCCGCGGCTCTCTTTGTGGCTTTTATTCTAGTTCAAATGACTTTGATGTTTGCGGTGGCCAATTCGTCTAAGGACAACTCACAAGGACCGTCCAAGGATCTTTTGGGTTTATTTTTTATTTCTGGCTTTGCAGCCCTTATATACCAGGTTGTTTGGCAAAGGGTTTTATTTCAATCATTCGGTGTTAATATCGAATCCGTCACAATCATTGTTTCAATCTTTATGTTTGGTCTTGGCGTTGGATCTATTATTGGGGGCTACCTCTCCAAAAAATATGTTCGCCATCAAATATTAATTTTCGCAATCTGCGAAGTGGCGATCGGGCTATTTGGTTTATTTAGTCTTCAATTGATTGACTTTGTAACTTCAAAAACTCTTCATGGTTCTCCAGCGGAAGTGGCTGTTGCTACCTACGCATTACTTTTTATTCCCACAACTTTGATGGGCGCCACCTTGCCAGTTCTGGTCAGTTACCTTCACAGATCTCTTAAAAATGTTGGGGAATCCGTTTCCTTTTTATATTTTGTTAATACTCTTGGTTCAGCCATTGCATCGGTGGCCACAATTCATATTTTATTTTACCTTTTTGACTTAACCATTTCCATTTGGGTGGCCGCGGTTTTTAATTTTGCCGTTGTCTATTTTGTTTGGAAAAAGTTTAAATTTGTTGATTCAACTCTGGAAGCTAAGGCAGCCATAACAACTATGCCTTTTTCATTGAGTGATTCGACAAGATACTTTTTTATTCTCATCTTATCTGGTGCCATTGGGTACATTTCGCTCAGTCAGGAAATTTTGTGGATGAGGTTCATAAGTTATACAACCGGCGGAAGCCCGACAGTATTTGGAAATTTGCTGTGTTTTTTCTTATTAGGGATCGCGCTAGGCTCTTTGTGGGCGGCAAAGCTTTGTAGAAAATATGAAAAAAATCTTTTAAAAATCATCTCTCTTGTCTTAGCGATTTCAGGTGTCCTCTACTATTTGACAATGCCCACCCTAGGATTTTTAGCAACAATCATGGGTACTGGAGCCATACCGCTGATGTATTTGTCTTCAGGTATTATTGCTTTAACTTTAGGAACTACTTTTCCGATACTGACTCATTTTACCATTCGAGATAAGGACTCTGTTGGCTTATCTGTGTCACTTATTTATTTTGCCAACGTCATTGGCTCAACGGCTGGCCCCATTGTCACTGGATTTATATTGCTGGATTTATTGTCCTTTAAAGACAATGTTCGAGTCTTAAGTTTATTAACATTATTAGCTGCGATTTCTGTTTTTCTTGTTGCGGTTAAATCTAATAAGTCTCGGGCCTTGTCTGTCGTCGCCTTGCTGGGAATTATCGGGCTTGAGTTTTTTGTCCATCAACCAGTTTACAGCAACCTTTTTGAACGACTTTATTTCAAACAAAAATACGATTCCACTAAAAAGTTTGTCACTACAGTCGAAAATAGAAGCGGAGTTATCAATATCCTTCCCGACAAAGATGGGGGCGGAAATACTATTATTGGTGGCGGGCAGTACGATGGGCGCTTTAATACCGATTTGGTAGTTGATTCAAATACAATTTCTCGAGCCTATATGATTGCAGCACTTCATCCAAACCCACAAGAAGTCCTAGAAATTGGACTTAGTGGTGGCGCCTGGGGAACTGTAGTTTCTAATTATCCAAAGGTTCAAAGCTTTGATGTTGTAGAAATAAATCCAGGCTATGTAGATCTACTGAGCAGCCCTTCCCCTTATGAAAACCTTCTTAAGAATCCAAAAGTTAAACTTCATGTCGATGATGCCAGACGATGGCTTCTTAGAAACCCTGAAAGAAAGTTTGATTTTATTCTGATGAACACAACGTTTCATTGGCGAAGCCAAATAAGTAATATCGTATCAAAAGATTTTTTAGAAATTTGCAAAAAGCACTTAAAACCTGGTGGCGTGATGTATTACAATGCCACTGATTCTGCCGATATACCTTTTACGGCAGCTCACGTTTTCCAATATGTTTCGCGATTTAGAAGTTTTGTTGTTGCCAGTGATTCACCCTTTGATTTGAGTGAACAGCAGATTAAAGAAAATTTGCTGTTATTTTTGCAAAATAAAGAATTGGTTTCAAATCCTGAAGATAAAAAGCTTCTAGAGAAAATAGACACTTTATCTAAAACAGATTTTTCCAACCGACGAGAAGCTATTCTTAATGATGCCAAATATACGACTCTTATTACGGACAATAACTTGGCCAGCGAGTTTAAAACAGGCAAGAAAGTAATTTTTCCTGAGAAAAACTGGCTTCAGGTTTTTATAAAATAATAAAACATGCGTTCAGACTTATGATTTATTTCAACTGAATGCCAAGCTTATATTTTGCAACGGACTGACAAGAGCTTTCGACTGAAACTTTTGAGCAGGTCATTCGACCGCAGCTTATAAATAGCACCTGATTCTCTTTATTGAGATCTTTTAATTCTTTCTTCCAATCTTCACAGGCCGTTTTCCAGTTCTTTCGAGCTTCTTGCAAAAGAGTTGAAAATTCACCGGTTATTTCATCGGCGCCTTCAGTGATTTCAAAACTTTTCTCGTTCTTCGATCGATCATTTTTTTTAATTTCGATGGTTGTGTTTTCGTTGGCATTAACCCCATCGACCTGAACACCTAATTTTTGAGCGAGTGCTGATGTTGGCAATAAAAAAGCTAAAGTCATAATAAATTTAAATCCCATGATCATTCTCCTTCTTAAAATAAATAGCGTCGATAGGCCACACTTGAAACCAAGCCTAAACCGGCCATTGTGGTGAGCATGCTTGAGCCTCCATAAGAAAGCAACGGCAATGGCACCCCCACAATGGGCAAAATTCCTATCACCATTCCAATATTCACAAACATATGCCAAAAGACGTAACTAAGGACCCCCATACAAATTAGAGCGCCATATTTATCGCGTGCGTGAGTGGCTATGCGAATAATAATTGTAAACAACATAAAGAAAAGCCCAATAGTGGTTATACTTCCCACAAAACCGTGCTCCTCACTGAGTACACTATAAATAAAGTCAGTGTGACGTTCTGGCAAAAATTCAAGTTGAGATTGAGTTCCTTTGCGAAAGCCTTTACCAAAAAATCGCCCGCTCCCCACTGCAATTTTAGACTGAATACTATTGTAACCAGTCCCGCGAGGATCATTTCCGGGCGAAACAAACGTCAAGATACGATTCTTTTGATACTCACGAAGAACAAATTTCCAGGCTCCATAAATACCGATGAGTCCCAAAATGACAGCACCTACCAAAAGAATTTTTCGAATTTTTGAAAATAAAATTAAACTTCCACCAATGGCTGAAATCATCAAAGCAGTTCCCAAATCAGGCTGCTCAACAATTAAAACAAAAGGCACAGTTAAAATAATCAACGGAAAAATCAGTTCGCGCAAACCCATGCCTCGCCCTAAAGGACTTCGCGAAGCTAAAATTTTTGCCATTAACATAATTAAAGCCAGTTTAATTGTTTCAGAGGGTTGATATCGAAAAAAGCCAAAATCAATCCAGCGCTGGGCTCCTAAAGCGACTTTTCCAAAAAAAGTAACCCACAAAATCGCCATAAGATTTAAGAAGAAAATTAAATACGCTAAGCGACTGGCCATAATGTAATCAAAAAAAGTAACAATAAAAAATACGGTCCAACCTATTGCAAGCCAAATAATTTGGCTGATAAATAAAGGCTCAACATCTCGAGCATTCGGCCCGTGTGTCGCGCTGTAAAGATTGATCAAACCTATAATATTTAACGCCAAGATCACAAAGATAAGATTCCAATCGATGCGTTTAAAGAGCGTGCGGTCTTCAAGGTTCATGGATAATTCCATCATTCACCTTCCTGAATTTGAACGGGTTCAAGCTTTACTTTTGCTTGTGCCGTCGCTTTATTCTTAATGGCATTAGCAATTATTTCTGGATGGTGTTTTTGAAAATAAGCCTGAATAACGTCACGAACAATCGGTGCGGCTCCCGTATTTCCATGACAGGCATGCTCGGCCATCACGGCCACTGTAATTTCTGGTTTATCCCAAGGCGCCCACGCAATATACCAACCATGATGGCGCTGAAGTAAAGGCCGACTTTCACAACGAGTGTAAATATCATTGGCAGAAAATCCCATAATTTGAACTGTTCCGGTTTTACCGGCCATCTGAACGCCAGGAATTTTCCAAAATCGCGCGGTTCCTTTATTGCCATTTGCAACTCTTCGCATGGCTTCTTTGACCGTTTTAAAAGATTCTTTGCTATATTTAATTCCAGTCGTTGTTGTTGTCGCAGTCACGTCTCTGATGATGCGCGGAAAATTTTGTCTTAAAATTTTTCCATCTTGATCAATAATTTTATTCACCACAAAAGGCCGAACCACTTCACCTTCGCGAGCAATGGTATTGTAGGCTAAAGCCATCTGCAGAGGGGTGACATTAATAAATCCTTGTCCAATCGCCGTACTTAAATTTTCTCCTGGCTGCCACTCTTCCCCACGTTCTCTTTTTTTCCACTGCGAATTAGGAATGTTTCCAGCCACTTCCCGCGGCATATCCACACCTGTCACCGTGCCTAACCCCAAAGGAGTGATATAATTAAACATCTTATCCACACCCAAGGCGATTCCCATTTTATAAAAAAATACGTTACTTGATTCTTCGATCGCTTCAAACACGGTCACATTTCCGTGACCACCACGAATGCTGTCGTGATAAGGACGCCGAGCAAACATAAATACGCCAGGTGCTGAGATAAGAGTATTCGGAGTGATCACTTTTTCTTGTAAAGCCGCCAGCGCCACAAAAGGTTTAAAAGTCGATCCCGGCGAGTAATGATCCTGAATCACTTTGTTTCTTAAAGGTTTAAATTGATCGTTAATTAAACGAGACCAAGTCACCGCCGAAATACCAGTAGAAAATTCATTCGGATTATAAGACGGAGCATTCATCCAGGCTAAGATTTCACCATTGGACTGCATCGCAACCAAAGCTCCAATTCTTTGATTGGCAACCATGGATTTATAAGCGGCTTCTTGAATGTCACGATCTAAAGTAAGAACTGCATTGTTACCATGGATAGGCTCTTGATCTTTAATTTGCTCACCATAAACATTGGGAGTGGCCGTGCTTGTTTCACGCCCGTGGGCATCAACTTGAATAAATGTAATACCGTCAATTCCTCGAATATCTTTTTCGAGAGCTTCTTCAAGACCGTTTTTGCCGATAATATCGCCTTGATCGAGCTTCAAAATACCTTTGTAAAATTCATTCAGCAGAGGCAATTGATTTTTGGAAATTTCACCAACATAGCCATAGAGCTGAGCCCCGTTTTCAGCCATCGGGTAAAATCGAACAATGGATTCTCGAATTTCCAGCCCTGGAGTTTCCAGCCGAATTCGCTTCAAGCGAAAGACTTCTTCGCGAGTCAGATTATCCTTTAACTTCACTTGTGCAAAAACGCCATTTTGCCGTCGACTTTTTTGAACTTTCTGAATCAACTTTTCACTTTCAATTCCAAGGATAGGAGCAATCGCTTTAGAAAGGGTTTCCAAATTATCCACGTACTGCGGAGAAATTACGACTTCAAAGCCTGGTAAGTTTTCAACCATGACCCGACCCTCACGATCGAGCAAAAGCCCACGAGGAGCCATAATTTTATTTTGCTTAATTCTGTTTTTTTCAGAAAACTCACGAAGCTCCGTGCCGGATAATATCTGTAAATACCACAAGCGGACTGTAAAGATTGAAAAAACCAAAATAAAGCCAAAATAAAAATAACGGTATCGGCCCCAATATTCTTTCGCCTCGTCTGGATTACTAACATATTCATTCATAAGCTGTGCCTCCAGTGACATCAGCCTTTAGTTCACGGCGAAAAAAGAGGGAATCCAATCTTTGCATCATCCAAAAAATGGGGAAAGCAAAAGCCGGAGTCAGTAGAATCTGAGTGGCTCTTTCAAGTAAAAGCCACTCCGGACGAGTGCGCTCCATGATGATTGTCGCTCCCGAAAAAATGAGATGATAAGCGACCGAGCCCACGGAACACATGAGTAAAAAATATCCAGCTCCGTTCCAAAAAATTCGACTTTTAATAAAATAAATAAATAAATAATAGGTCACTAGGCAAACGTAAAAAACCTTGACCGAAGCGCCAGAAAAAGACGCCAGCATAAGAGCTAAAAACATCAATTGAAACAAAGATGAGACACCCGTGCGGTAAATGATAACATAAGTGAAAACAACCAACCACAAGAGGGGTGGAGTTGTTGAACCTAAAAGATGAAACCAAAAGCTTGTCTGTATTCCAGCCAATAAAAGACCAAAAAGAAAAATTAAAGTAAAATGCAAAGTGGAGACGGCACTCATTCTTACTCCTGCACGGTACTGACAGAGAATCGCGTGCCAAAATCTTCTTGGCCGGCGTTGATGATGACAAAAACTTCTTCAACCTTGTAAGGATCTGCGACCGGCTTAAGATCAACTTTTAAAGACACTGAAAAAGTTTTTCTTTCAACTCTTTCAACAATTGCAATCGGAAAACCTTTTGGAAAAATATTATCTAAGCCCCCCGTGACAACCAGATCCCCTTCTCTGACATCTTCGGATCGTTCAATGTATTTAAGCACGCAGGCGGAAGAGTTTTTTCCTTCTACGATACCACGAGCTCGTGTGCGCTGAACAATTCCATCAACGACGGCATAGCGATCTGTAATTAACATCACTTGTGAACTTTTTAAGCTCGGACGAAAAACATATCCTAAAACTCCCTGAGCCGAAACCACAGCTTGGCCAGTCTTTAAGCCATCCTGCGTTCCCTTATTGATTGAGAGTGTTTTATGATCCGTCATCAAATCAAGTCCAATAACTTGAGCCGATTTCATTTCCATTTTTGTATTTTGCTTAAAATCCAAAAGACTTTTTAAGCGGCCATTTTCAACTTCTAAGTCACTGAACTGCTGAAGCCTTGCTTCAAGTTCTTTATTTTTACTGGCTAAAGTTTCACTGTTTTTTTTAATACTGATGAGATTCAAGTACATGGCAGTGGTGCCTTGAATTCCAGCGCTGAAGCCATAAAAAAGCTCTTGCACGGATGTACTTAACAACACAAGGGGCTGCGACACCCAGTTTGAAGAAAAGGGTTTTTGCTCCATATTAATTGAAATCAACGGCAACGGAAGAAGGAGAAGAATCAAAATGATTTTTCTGACATCAAAGTTAAACGGATTCAAATATCACCTCAGACCTGTAACGGTAGCAAAAAGATCCTTTGATTCCAACAGTTTCCACTTGAAAAAATCAACATTTAAGATCTAATAACAAGACTTTGTAAAAGGAGATTTGCATGAGCGATAATATGGCGGACAAGCTGAAAAGAAAACTTTCGGGTAAAAACATCACTGCGATGATCCTTTTCGGAGCCATCATTATGGTTTTTGTATTTTTTGGACTTCCGAATCAAATCACTGGGGGAATGGGCGCTGCTGCGCGCGTGAATGAAAATTTTATTTCCCTCATGGAGTTTCAAAACGCCACCGAGCAGATGGAACAAATGTACTCTCAATATATGGGCGGAAAAAGTTTTGACCCTGAGCAGCGCAAGAGTCTTAGAATGAGAACCATGCAGGAGTTGATCGACAAAGAACTGACCGCACAAGCTGCACGCCGAGCCGGAGTCCGCGCCACTGACGTTGAAGTGAGAGATGTTATCACCAAAGAAATCACGGCCTTTCAAAAAGACGGTCAGTTTCAACGTGAAAATTACACGGCTTACTTGCAAAGCCAAGGGCTCACTCCCGGCGACTTCGAATCCCGAGTTGTTCGTAAACAATTAGAATCAGCCCGTATCTATCGACTATTTGAAGCTTCAAGTCGTACTTTAAGTTTAGAAGCTGAGAAGCAGAAAAGTCTGCAAAATTTAAAAATTAATTTGCTTTTTGTAAAATTCAACGATGATCAACCATCAGCGCAGCTAACTTCAAATGATGAGGCCCAAAAAGCGCTTGCAATAGACGATTTTAAAAAGAAAGTTGAATCTGAGTTTAACTTAAAAAAAGCCCAGCTTTCACAGCCTGAACAGGTGCAAGCTCAGCACATTTTAATTTCTTTTAAGCCCGGCGATGCCACTTCTGAGAAAGTCGCTATGACAAAAATTCAATCTTTAAAACTAAGAACATTTAAAGAAGACTTTGGCTTATTAGCTTCAAAAAACAGCGATGATCCAGGATCAAAAGCCAAAAAAGGTGATCTTGGATTTTTTGGCCGTGGAGCTATGGTGAAAGAGTTTGAAGAAGTTGCCTTTAGCCTTCCGAAAGGACAAGTGTCTGAGGTTGTAAAAAGCCCTTTTGGTTTTCATTTGATTAAGGTTTTAGATAAAAAAGCGGCCAAAGAAGCCCAGCTAGCGGAGCATCAGATCCTTCTTGCCAAGGATATTTTAGCAAAAGAAAAATGGCAGAAAAAATCTCAAGAGCTTGAAAAACTTCTTTCTACCGAGACTTCTCAAATCGATACCGAGATTAAGAATTTGGGAGCAAAATGGGAAGAAACTGGATTTTTTGACTTAGGCTCGCAGTCGATTCCTAAAATTCAAGAACTTGAAATTGAAAAAGTGGCCGACTTAACATCAAAACAGCCTTATTTGAAAAACTTTGTCCGCTCGGGCTCTTCTCGTTTCATTGTAAAACTGAAAGAAATGAAACAAGAAAAAGCTTTGGAACCAGCCTTAGGAGCTGCGGGACCAGAGCTATCACAAAGAAAGCGAGCTGATGGTGTGTTTACAAGTTGGATTCAAAATTTTAAAAAAGAATCTGACATTGAAACTAACTCTTTAATATTCCAATAAGCTTAGTACCTATGGCAAAAACACCGAATCTTCAGTTCGGACGAAGTTGGCTTGTTCAACTTAAAATTTCTTCAAATGAAAATTTAGATCAATTGATTTCTGAATTTTCGCTTGAACCTTTTAAGTTTTTTATTCAACTTCAAAAACCCGTAGATCCTCTGAGTGGAATGACAATCAATCTTATGGTCGTGGATCAAGCCTGGGATGAAGCTCAGGCTCTCGTTAAAAAAACTTGGCCTTCTCCAGTTGATTTTTTAAATGCTATTTCTAAAAAGTGGCAAGCTTTGATGGAGAAAGAAAGGGCTCAACTTGTTTTTCTTAAAATTGAAGACTTAAAAAGTTTCGGCTGGGAGTGGACGACAGAAGGACTGCTCTATAAAATCATGATTCGCTCATTTTCGCGGAAAGTCCTCTTGACCTCCCGAAAAAAACTTGAAGAATCCGAACTTAAAAATTTTTCGAATCAATCAAGACTGAGCTTAAGCCAAAACCCACTTTTACTCCGGATCGAAGTTCTTGATCCATTTGAACAGTGGGTTGAGTTTGATTCCAAGTAAAATTTAAATATTTTTGTTCAGAAAATCGACAATCGCATCTTTGGGATGGTTGCCCACAAGTTGACCAACTTCATTTCCACCTTTGAATAACAACATCGTAGGAATTCCTCGAATATTGTATTTCGCAGGAATTCCTTGGTTTTCATCGACATTAACTTTTACAATTTTAATTTTTCCAACCATCTCGGTGGCGACTTCTTCAAGCTTTGGACTTAATGCGCGACAAGGTCCACACCACTCGGCCCAAAAATCAACAAGCACAGGTGTTGATGATTTTAAGACTTCGATTTCAAATGATAAGTCAGTGACGGGCTTCGTATTTGCAGCCATAAATCCTCCAGTAAAAGTCCATCTTCTATTTCTTCTTGAAAAGTGCCTTTGTAAACTCCCGACGCAGGCCATCTTGTTTTTCAAGTTCAACCTGTTTCCAGTCTTTCATCAACTCAATTTGTACTTTTCGAGAATTTGTTTTCTTTAAAGTCGATTCTTTAGGCACTTTTAAGACTTGGGCCATCTGCCGATAATTTGTCATTTTTAGTGGCAAGTCCTTGGCGGCTTTACGAATTTGCTGTTCTAAATTAGGTCCTCCCAAATGATTTAAAGGAGTGTCCTTGGCGCCGGAGGAAAAATGGCTTGCATCCTCTATCTTAGAGGCCTGCGCATCACCAGAGACTGCTTGTTGTGTCATATCTGTATCCGATGTTTCTATTTTTGTATCTTGGGGTTGGCTAAAAAGCTGCTTCTCAAGCTCAGACCAATCGACGTCCTGTTTGTCGACTGGCAGGGTTGTTGTATCTTTCAGATTTTGAGAGGTTTCTTCAGTTAAGCTTTGCGGTTGAGCAACAATCCTATCGTTAATTATTTCATCGATTTTTCTCTCAAACTCAACTTGGGTGGAAGCTTCGATTTTTTTATCATTTAAATTTCCAAATCGAGGCTCTGATATGTTTTCAGGATCTTCTTCAGGGGTTAGAGAAAACTGCGGTCTAAATCGCCCCTTTGCTTTTTCACGGCGATTTAGATCTTCAAAAGCCGAAGAAGATGATGTTGCGGTCGGAGATACAGATTCACTTGGAGTTAAAACCTTTTCGGGACTTAAAGAATCTTTAAGATTTATAGCTTCTGATGATGACTTTTTAGGAGTCGATGACACTTTCGTATCAGACTGTTTTTCAGCTCCTAAATTCATGACAAAATTTTCATCTGATTTTTTTGAATCAATATTGCCACCGACATACACTTTATCGCTCGTCGACTTATTGCTTCCGACGATAAAACTAGCTTCTTTTATCGTGTTCTCCTGTGCCATGGACTTAATCAGTTTTTCTATGAGCACCTGGTCATCTTGATTCGTCAGCTTTGCCAAAACTTGAATCAAACGTACATTTTCAACTGGCGCCTCAAGCACCACATCCATTCGTATTTTCATCAAATCTTCCGGTTTGGGTTTAAAACCGGACGCGAAAATTAAGACTGCTTTTCCAGTCCATCGAGGCATTTCTTTAAGACGCCGACCCACTCCCACGGTTGAAACCTTGGGACCTTTTCCTGAGGCAATGACAATATCAGGATTAAAAGAAATCACTTGTTCCGAAGTTCCAAATTCCGTACTGATACCGATGCAATCAAAGCCCACCTTTTTAAGGGTGAACTGAAGCGTATTAAGCTCGGTGTAATCTTCGAAAATAAGTAAAACTTTACTCATGGTAACATTTTTGAGCGAGGCTGGCCGAGCGTCAATGCATCCTGACCGAATCGCTCCTTAGCCCGACCTTAGCCGCGCTAATAAAACAATGCCGTACTGTTTCTGCACGCGATATACTTTTGCATTATGAGAGGTTTATTAACAATTCGATACTTATTTTTTGAAATGCTTCCGGGATTTATTCTTGGCATGGCCGTTTTTGTTTCTATTATTTTAATGTTTCAAGTTTTGCGTTTGACTGATTTTGCAATCTCTCATGGTCTCGAAATTTTAACTGTCGCAGAAATTATTGGCTATGTTTGTATCTCAATGCTGCCAGCTCTATTCCCTATGAGTTTATTATTTGCAGTCTTACTGACTTATGGTCGACTGAGCAATGATTCTGAAATTGTTGCTATCAAAGCGTCGGGTTTAAGCATGAGCACCATTTTAACTCCGGCCCTTATTTTATCTTTTTTTGTGGCTCTTATCTCTGCGCAGACTTCATTTTATTTAGCCCCTTGGGGCAATCGAAAGTTTGAATTACTTTACAGTCGTGCCGCCAGTACAAAGCCAGCCGTTGCCATTAAGTCAGGAACTTTTTCTGAGGGTTTTTTTGATATGGTGGTGTATGCCAATGAAGTTGATTCAGAAAATGGCTACTTAAAAAAAGTTTTTATCTATGACCCTCGAGATGTAAATTCACCTCTTACTATTATCGCAAAAAATGGAGTGATCATCCCTGATCCCGAAAACCCTGGACACAATGTTTTACTTCGTCTCAACAATGGTGATATTCACCGAAAATCTGAATCACATACGAAAATTAAATTTGATTCTTACGATATCAAATTAATCGACCCTATCAAAATAGAGGAAAGAGAAAAATCTCCTCAATCTATGACCTTGTCTGATTTAAAAAAATCTATGAACCAAAAAAATATGCCAGAAGAAGATTCTCGAACACTGATGACTGAATGGCATAAACGATGGGCTATTTCTTTTTTATGTATCGTTTTCGGAACTGTTGGAGTCGGATTAGGAACAAATACCAATCGAAGAAATCAAAAAGCCGGCGGAATGATACTCTGTGTAATATTAATTATTGTTTACTGGGGAATTTATGTGACCTTTGAAGGCCTTTCCAGAAATGGCAAAATTCCACCTATTTTAGCTATGTGGCTACCTAATGTCATTTTTGGAAGTATTGGATTTGAAACATTAAGAAGAAATTGGAATTAGTAGGACAAAGATAATGCCCGTAAAAAATGAGCGATGCAGTAGCATCCTTACCACCATGGTCATCCTTGACCACATCGCCCCTCCCTTAAAATAAGGTTAATTGAAATTAAGAATGGAAGGCAATGCCTTTTTTCATCAAGTGTCATTTTTTATTTAGTTTCTTAAAGAAAAAATAGAGATCACTACGGCTAGTTTAGTATCTTAACATTTTGCTCTATATACGCTACTCCGAAGCTTAAAGACAATGTTTCCGCTTGAAAAAATAAGCTTAAATCTTCAGCACTTGTTACAAGAGTGGCCCCTTCTTGCAAAAGTTTTAAGTTTCCAAGATAAGAATTTTGCAGTGGATGTCCGGGTAAAACCCACAGTGGGCGGCCCGCTTCTGCGGCCAAATGACCTGTCATCATTGTTCCACTTTTGATAGCGGCTTGAATCACTAAGGTGGCGACTCCGAGTTGTGCAATCAGTCTGTTTCGATGATGAAAAAAGCCCTTCTTCATATTTTGCTGCAAAGGATACTCAGAAACTAAACTTCCACCTCCGTCGACAATGGCTTGCACCCAGTCTTTCAACATTGCTGGATAAATCTGCCCTAACCCAGAAGGTAAAAAAGCCACCGTTGGAATTTTTTTTCTAAGAGCCAAGGCGTGAACTGCTTGGTCGACGCCAATTGCTCCACCACTGACCAGAACAACATCTTGCCTATCTACAAAGTCGCCAAGCTCTTGCTGAATCCATTTTAACGAATCCTGTGTAGGCTTACGACTGCCCACCACAGAGAAACTGGCGCCAAGAGCCCATGGGGCTTTACCAATCACGGTCAATATAAGAGGAGCATCCATCATCGTGTAAAAGTTTTTTGGATAGTCTTCAGAACCATAAAGAATCCAACGAAACGAAAACTCACAGTTCTCATTAAAAATTGGAACCTCAACTTTCTGGCGCAGTTCAGGAAATTCTAAAAGCCACTCCTGATAAACCTGATGACGGTCTATTAAGTTCATTTTCCATTTTTGACGAAAATATTCTTTATGATAGAAAAACCAACTTAGATTTTGAATCCGTAATAATTGATGCAACCATTCCATAAGGACAGCAGATGCAATTCATTGTCCTTGTAAGTTTTTATCTTAATTTGATTTGACGTTAATGAATGGCCGAAGCCTGGAATCATTGAGATAAAGCTAAAGATCTAATTGTTCTGCCGATTCTTCTTCTTTGGTTTCAATCGACGGCTTTTCCGCCGTCTCAGCTGCTGCTTTCTCGACCGGAGTTTGAATAGATCCTCCGCCGACAAAATCTCCCATTCTTAAATCCTCAAAGGCTTCGACGACATAGGCGGTTGAAAAGTTGTCCGAAATTTTAATAATTTTAACTTTTCCAATCACACGCTGATGAAACTGCTCAACAGTTCTTTCATTTCGATTTTTGGGATTGGCAAAAACACTGAGCGTCTGTCCCTCCCTGAGGCCACCTGTAATCCCTAAATCAACAAATACAAAACTAAAGCGTGGGTAAAGAACACGATTGGCACTGAACTGACCCCCAATAAGAGTGGCTTTAATCGTTGACTCTGGAACACCAGGAATAACATCAACAATGGGCAAGGGTCCCGATAAAACTTGTGAACCAACTGTGACTGGAAGTATCGCTTTTTTAACGATCGCACGATAATAATTTTTCTCTTCGTTTACTTTTTCTAAAACTTCGACTTCGCCTTGCACCTCTACCATTTTACCGCGAATTTCAGATTTAATATTCGAATTTTTAACAATGTCAGATTCTGTGACTGTATGAAAAACATTTCCTTCATAATTATTGAGCTCTAAAATAACATGCTGAAACTGAGAAGCTGTGTTTCCACCTCGCTCCGTCTCAATCACTTTCCCAACCGCACTGACTCCGCGCTCGACCACGTAGTGACTTAATGAAACTAAAGGTTCATTTATTACTTTTCTTGCATTTACTATTTCTACTTTAGAGCTTTGTTTACTAATGGCCCCAATTCGATAAATCGGAAGACTTTCAGGAATTATTTTAAGCCTTCGACTATTACGAGAGGGCTTAGGAAACTCCGCTAAGGGGAAATCACTGCTAGTCGTTGGATTCACAACATCTGGTGTGATCTCATTTTTTGCCAGCGGCGCTTCAACAACGATGGGCTTTTCCGCTCCCGAAATAGCCAAAGCCGGAGGTTCTGTCAGACCCCCTGCAAAAAACTGAATTTTAGTAGAGGGCGTGATTTCGTGAGGATTAGGAAAGGTTTCATTATTAATCGACCACACTTTTGGCCAATACTGACTGTCACCAAAGAGGGTTTGTGAAATGTCCCAAAGTGTATCGCCATTTTGCACATCATAAACTTGAGCTTTTCCATCACTCAGTGCTTTTCCCCACGAAATATCTGAGGTCGGTTGCGAATTATATTTTTGATAAATTCGATACAATCGCTCTTCCGTTGCAAAGTCAGGCTCATCAACTTCCGAAGATTGCTTTTGAATTAAAGGCTCCGCCTGAACAGTTGGTTTCTTTTCATCTGGTTTTATATTCGACAAAACATCAGGCGCTTCAGGAGGACTCGGTTCTGCAATGGGAAGGGGCGCAGGAGTTTCGACTTTAGGTGTTTCTAAAGTAGATGCAGGTGCTTCATCAAGAGCGGTAGGTGCCTCTTGCTTTGCCTTAGTCTCAGTCGCCCCACCGGAATCTTCAAAATCTGAAAATTCATCACTGGCTGACGTATTTGCTTTGGGACTTAAAACACTCGAGGGGTCAGGTTCAGCGATGGGACTGTCAAGCCCCTCAGCTGTTGGGGCATCAAATTCAGAGGTATCGAAATCATCTTGAGCATAAGCTCCAAAAGAAACCGATATGGCAATAAGTAATGTTAGAAGACCGCGTCCTTGCATCTTCACCCTTTATTTAGTTTAAAAGTTTTAACTCCGCTTCGGCCCGAAATGATTCAGGACTGCCAGGATATTTTGTCATCACTTCCTTAAATACTCTTCTGGATTCTGCAGATAAGTTTAATTTTTTATAAGTGATCGCTTTTGAGAATTGAGCTGATACAGCTTTATTACTATGAGGATAGTTTCGACTGATCTTTTGAAAGTCTCGAAGTGCTTCTGGATAGCTTTTATTTTGTAGCGCCATCAGTCCTGAAAGATACAAAGCATTGTCAGCAAACTGACTTTTGGGAAATCGTTTTAAAAATGTCAACGTGCGCGCTTTCAGAGCAATCATATTGCCATTCTTATAAGCCGCAATAACCTCAGCGTATAAAGCCTCTTCACTTATTTTTTTATAATCCTTCCCAGAAAGCTCAATCATCAAAGCTTCATTAGAAAGATCCTTAGACGTGACAGGCTTGGGTTTCGCCACAGCCGAGAAATTTAAAACTGTCACAAACAGACTCGCAGCAACACATAACAATAGATGTTTCATCATTTTGTAACCTCAACTTTGTTAAGAGTATGACACAGACCGCGAATCACCAACAAGAAAGAGTTATCCACAATTAATGTTAAGTCTTGATAAGGCTGGACCTTAGACCGTTTAGTTTTCAAGGGGTTCAGCCCTTTGTAGAAAATTTAAGCAACAGTTAAGTTGTTAAAATTATTAAAAATTCCACACTTTAAAGAGATTTAAATGAACTCAAAATAACAGATCTTAAATTCCAGCTTCCGAACTTACTCGGTGTTGAAAACAGATTTTAGTTCAAAATTAGGCGAGTTTTATTTTTGCTAAGTATATGAATATATGAAACTTCTAGTTCTATCTGCTCTTGCAATAAGCATTTTGCATTTCCTTACTTTGCCTAAATATTTAGCAGCCCTAGCCAAAAAAACGCAAATAATCTGCCATGAAATGACTCCTGCCTTTACCGAGTCCCGCTTAACGATATCCTCCCTAGTTTGTGGAAAAAAAATTTCAGATCCAAAATACTTCTTTGCCTTGCAATCAACGGGCCTTATTCACATTTTTGTTGTCTCAGCAGGACATCTTGTCGTGATCAGCGAATTTTTAGCTTACCTAGGCTTGTCCCGATTTTTTATAACATTTGTTTTGTTTGTCTTTACAATGATCACTGGCTTTCAAGCCCCTTGCTTGAGATCTCTGATGGCTTTGCTCATTGGTTATTTTTTAACTCATAGAAAACTTATTTTAACAGGCCCCCAAGTGGTTTTTTTGACAGGGATAATGACTCTGGCACTATTTCCTCATTGGAGTCAGTCTTTCTCATTACAGTTAAGCTGGGCTGCATCTCTGGCTTTATCCATCACTTCGCTCTTTCGAAATCGAAATCACTCGACCTTGCAAAATATGATCATCACAAGTTTTTGTGTTTTTGTCGTTCTACTTCCCTTTATGCAAAGACTGGGTGGCCTTCATCCACTCACTATTCTTTGGAATATCACCTTAGGCACTATGACCGCTTTTCTGCTATTTCCATTAAGTATTTTAGCTTTTTTAAATCCATTTTTTCTAAATATTTTAGAATATATTATGAAGCCATTTTGGTCGACTCTTAAGCTCAGTGAAGAGTTTCGCTTTGAACCTTCGCTACAGTCATCAAGCCTGCTGATGGGTTGGGTCTGGATTTTTATTTTGCATTTGATTTTGCATTTTACTGCTCTTTTTTATCAAAGAACTTACAAAACATGATCAAGGCGATTTTTCTGATGATTTTTTTAAGTCCTAGTACTTTATTAGAGTCGCCTTTGAACTATTTAGTCATTTGGAATGTGGGACAAGGCTCTTGGTCAACGCTATTGAAAGGTCACGAATGTTGGCATTTTGATGCCGGAGGGGAAACTTATCCAAGCCCCGTTGAAAAATTATGCCGACAAAAACAAAATAAAATTTTTATCTCACATGATGATTGGGATCATATTAGTTTTATTTCCAGATTATTATCTTGGCCTGAACTTTGCCTCTACAAATTTCCACTTAAAATTAAAAGTGCTCGCAATCAAAAAATATTTAATCGCCTGAAAGTTTGCCCAACAATGAATGACGTGACTGAGGTCGAATGGCCACGAAAAGGTAAAACGGCTAATGATCTCAGTCGAGTTTTTTATTTACCTTATGCTCAAACTCTTTTTCCGGGAGACAGCACGTCCGGTGAAGAAAAAAGGTGGGCCCCAAAAACTAAAAATCTGACCATCAAGTGGTGGCTTTTAGGACATCATGGAAGCAAAACAAGCAGTTCTGAAATTTTAATCAAAAATATTGGCCATCCACTCGCCGCTATTTCATCATCAAGATATAAAAGATACCGTCATCCTCACCACTTAGTGCAGGCAAGATTGAGGCAAAATGGGATTTCCCTTTTAAGAACTGAAGATTGGGGGCATTTATGGATTCAAATTTAATATAAAAATTTTGTGCGCAACAGTGCCGCCCTCCTCCTTGTAACTCAATCTAAGTTGTTGTTGGATATGGTCCAACTTAGGAGGATTTATGAAAAAAGTATTCAGTTCGTTAATCATATTATCAGGCTTAACAGTCTCAGCGGCTGATACAACAACCGCAAAAGCAACGGATACACCGTTTACCGTTTGCCAAGCTATTGTTGAAAGTGCCAAGAACAAAGATTTTGAAGGCATGCAAAAATGGACAACAGATATGTCAGCCCATCATAAAAAAATGAAAATGAATAAGGCTGACCATAAAAAAATGAGCAGTCAGTATTTTGAAAAAATGCAGGATCTGACCTGCGGAAAAGAAATCGTTGCGCAAGATCACGCCATTGTTGAAAGCGAATCTAATGGCCAAAAGCGCTTGATTCCATTTATTAAAAAAGGTGATGGTTGGAAATTTGATCAAAAAACTTATCACAGTTTTTATGGTGACGAAGGTCATCACTCAAAAAAGCATTCACATAAAATGTAGATTTCAATTCTGGCCCCTCTCGTGCCGGGGCCAGAATTTTTAAACGCTTAATATTAAAATTACCCTTTATAAGGTCGATATTCCATGTGCAAATCTTTTGCAACAGGTTCGTAACAAACATAACCACCATAAACATTTAGACCTTTAAACAATGCTTTATCTTTAGAGATCGCATCTTCAACACCCATCCCTGCAAGCATGGAAGCATATTTTAATGTAACATTCGTCAAAGCATAAGTTGATGTTCTTGGAACCACGCCTGGCATGTTCGGTACACAGTAGTGAATAACCCCGTCCACTTCGTAAGTAGGATTTTGATGTGAAGTAGGTCTGCAAGTTTCAATACATCCACCTTGATCGACAGCGACGTCGACGACAACTGAACCTTTGCTCATAGAAGAAATCATTTCTTTACTGACAAGCATGGGAGCTTTTTGACCTGTGATTAAAACTCCGCCCACTAATAAATCACAATCGCGAACAGCTTCTTCAATATTTTTAGCATTTGAAAATAAAGTCGTGCAGCGACCTTGAAAAATATCATCTAAATATTCCAAGCGACGAGTATTTACATCTAGAATAGTTGTGTGAGCGCCTAAGCCAACGGCCATTTTAGCTGCGTTTGT
Source organism: Pseudobdellovibrionaceae bacterium (assembly GCA_043720615.1). Lineage (GTDB taxonomy): Bacteria > Bdellovibrionota > Bdellovibrionia > Bdellovibrionales > Bdellovibrionaceae > JAYWDA01. The sequence continues at coordinate 91,892 of JAYSSI010000024.1, forward strand.
TCCTACGACACCGCCACCAATGATAACTACTTTTGCAGGACGAACTCCCGTCACTCCGCCAAGCAAGATGCCTTTGCCACCATGATCTTTTTGTAAATAGAAAGCTCCAATCTGAGTTGCCATTCGTCCAGCCACTTCAGACATAGGAGTTAATAAAGGCAAAGAACCATCTTCAATTTGAATGGTTTCATAAGCGATCGATTTAACTTTTCTTTCAGCCAATACTTTAGTGAGTTTAGGCTCTGCCGCCAAATGGAGGTAAGTGTAAAGAATCTGGTTTTCACGCAACATTTCATATTCTTCAGGAAGTGGTTCTTTCACTTTCATGATCATATCGGCTTTTGCATAAATTTCTTTTTTAGTCTCAAGAATTTTTGCGCCAGCTTTTATATATTGCTCGTTGCTGATCAAGCTGCCAATGCCAGCATCTTTTTCGATGATGATGGAATGGCCTTCTTTAACAAGTTGACGAACTCCTGCCTCGGTCATGCCAACGCGATTTTCACTGATCTTAATTTCCTTAGGAACACCAATAAGCATAGATTTCTCCTCGTGGAATAGATACTGCACGGATCCAGGTTGGGAAGAAAGTCTTGCTTCATAGCATCATGCCTCTTAAGCTTCACCAGTCTATAATTTCTGAACGAGGACCTTTGTGAATAAAAAAAAACTGATCAGCGCAATTCTTAAAAGACTAGAGCAGGACTTAAACACTGCCATCACAGCCGCAAGGGCCGCCTTAGACGAAGCAACTCATCCCGAAAATAAAGCTGAAAATCAGTACGACACTCGCGGTCTTGAGGCCGGCTATCTGGCCGGAGCACAGGCCGAAAGAGCCGCACAAATTGAAGAGCAAATTCTTATTTACAAGCACTTGGAGCCAAAAGCTTTTAATGCTCAAGAACCCATTTCTTCGACGGCCTTGGTGGAAGTCGAACTGAACGATAAAAAAAGCTTTGTTTTTGTGATGTCAAAAGGTGGCGGTCTTGTGCTTGAATTCGAAGGCCAAGCCATCCAGGTCGTAACTCCAAATAGTCCCCTGGGCGAAGCCATTCTCGGTCTTAAATCCGGAGATGTCGCCATTGTTGAGCTCGGCGCTCGAACGCGAGAATACGAAATTATTTCCGTTCAATGATTTTGAAAATTTGAGGCTGAAAAGTTAAGTGCCAGATCCTGAGCCCGGAACAGTCCACCCGGCATAGCGCTCAACACCTTCGCTGATGTCAGCTCCCAGTTCGACATGCCGAAAAGATCCCGATGTCTTCATAATTTTTTGCACCAGTTTATTCATGACATCATGGCCGGCTTTGTAAAGAACTACATGACCCATCAGAGGCATCTCTAAAGTCACTAGATCCCCTAGAGCATCTAAAGTTTTGTGTCTAACGAACTCATCGGCCCACCTGAGAGGTTGCGGATTAATCACCTTATGATCATCTAAAACAATGGCATTATCTAAGTTTCCACCACGGGCTAATCCTCTTTTTTTAAGCTCTTCCACATCTTTTAAAAAACCAAAAGTTCGAGCGCCCGCCACTTCACGAGTAAAGGTTTGTTCGTTGATATCTAAGTCCATTTTTTGTCGGCCAATGGCAGGATGCGGAAAATCAATCGTCACCGTGACGCGCAACCCGTGATAAGGGATAACGTAGGCATGTTTATCCCCTTCCGAAAAATAAATCGGCTCGGTCACATAACAGTACTTACGCGGTTGATCCTGCTCGGACATTCCTACGGCTTGCAAAGCCTCTAAAAAATTGAGCGCACTGCCATCGCAAATTGGAATTTCTGGGCCATCTAATTCAATAAATAAATTGTCAATTCTTAAGGCCGATAAGGCCGATAAACAATGCTCAACAGTGGCGACTTTAAACTCGACTCCACCGAGTAATGTTTGATACGAAGTGGCTTCAACATGATGAGCACTGACTTTTAAAGAAGGACAACCTGGTAAATCTGCACGAATAAAATACACTCCCGTATCAGGAGGTGCTGGCCGAAAAGTTAAAGTGCAAGGGTCTCCAGAATGAATCCCAATGCCCTTCACTTCAGTTTTTTTACGAATCGTTTTTTGTAGAAACATGTTTTAATTTTACTTTCTTTTCGAACCTAAAAAGGATTTCCGGCCAATTTTAAAAGTCCTACCACATCATTGCGTGTATTGCGAATAATGGGACTTGTCCAATTTTTTAAATCCTGAGCTTCAGTCTCGGTTAAAGCGCCATGCTGTTTGAAAATTGCAATAGAGGCTAACTCCGCGGCGCGGTGACTTCCGTCAGCCACCTTTAAAGCAAAGGCGTAACCCTTTTCTGGCATCACTCCACAATAGGCGCCTTCGGCACCCGGCTTTACAAGAGCTCGGCCTTTTGTTTTTTCAGTCAAACAGCTGGCAAAATCATTGGTGCCTGAAACATAGGTCGGATGATATTGCCAAGCTTGCAAAATTCTTTGCAAAGATTTTCGACGAGGAGAAGCGAGCTCTTTTTTATCGAAAAACTCGGCCATACCAATAGCAATATTTTGTAAAGGTGTGGCGTGAGTTGGAATGGCACAGCCATCAGTTCCCACCGGCATTTTTTCTATCGAAATTTTCATTAAATCAGAAAGAGTTTTTCTAATTCGAGTTTGAACTGAATGCTCGACACGATGGTAATCCTTGGGATTTTCACCTAAAGCCAGACATGTCGAAATAATTCCAAGATGTTTACCTGAACAATTATTCATTAATGCCGTTGGCTTCTGGCTCTTTTTAATCATCTCATGATGAGAAGCCTCGTGGTAAGGGTAGGCAGGGCCACAAAAAAGATCAGCTTCGGTCATTTTAATTTTTTCGAGCCAGTGATTTAACGTTACTAAGTGATGTTTTTCTCCATTGTGGGAGGCGCAAGCCAAAGCCAGCATTTTTTCATCCAGTCCGAATTTTTCCATGGCTCCAGATTCCACAAAGGAAACAGCTTGAAGTGGCTTGATCGCAGATCTTGGAAAAGTCAGATAATCGACGTTTCCCCAAAAACTCGAAACTAAACCTCGATCATCCGTCACAACCGCCATCACTTGATGCTGAGATTCAACGGCGTTGCCACGAACAACATCAATCACGAGAGGATGACGACTTTTCAAAAACCACTCTCGATCACTTGTTTGCGGCCAAACTCTGTCAGCACACGACCTCTTTGAGTTTTTTGCAAATAACCTTCTTGAATTAAAAAAGGCTCATACATTTCTTCCAAAGTTTCTTTTTCTTCACTTAAGGCGGCCGAAATGGTTTCAACACCCACAGGGCCACCATTATATTTTTCATGGATCAGCTGAAGAATTCGACGATCCATTAAATCTAAGCCCCATTGATCAACGCCTAATTTATCTAAGGCATAGACCGCTATTTTTTTATCCACATGCCCCTGTCCATCCACTTGAGCGTAATCTCGAACTCGTTTTAAAATTCGATTGGCCACTCTTGGTGTTCCGCGAGCTCGACGAGCAATTTCTTCGGCGCCTTCATCACTGATCGTAATTTTAAGAATTTGCGCAGACCTGATCACAATTTGTAAAAGAGATTTGCGATCATAAAATTGCAAGCGTTCAACAATCCCAAAACGATCTCGAAAGGGTGAATTTAATGAACCCGCACGAGTGGTTGCACCGACCAATGTAAACGGAGCCAACTGAAACTTCATCGCTCGCGCCCCAAGACCTTCGCCGGTCACGATATCAATATAATAATCCTCCATGGCCGAATATAAATACTCTTCAATCACTGTGTTTAATCTGTGAATTTCATCAATAAATAATACAGAAAATGGTTTTAAACTTGTTAGTAGAGCTGCAAGATCGCCTTTTTTGTCTAGGGCCGGGCCGGATGTGACTTTACAATCCACGCCAAGGTCCTGAGCTATGATCCGTGCCAAAGTTGTTTTACCTAAGCCCGGAGGCCCACAAAGCAAAGTATGATCCAAGGGCTCTTTACGAAATTTTGCCGCTTGTGCAAAAATTTTTAATTTTTCTTTGATTTCTTCCTGACCTAAAAATTCTGAAAAATCGTGGGGACGAAGTTCATTTTCCCAAACTTTTTCTGTTTCGCTACCCACTGACTCAAGTATTGGATTCATAGTTTTCCTTAAATAATTTTAGAAAGGCTGCTCAATCCGCGACGAACACCTTCTTCTACTTCAATTTCTGGTGGCAAGTTGAGAATAAAATCTTCTACGTTTTGAGACTTAAAACCCAAGTTCACTAAAGCAAAATGAATTTGTTCAAGATTGCTAGCGCGTTTTTGCTGAGGACTATCAATCCGAACCAATTGACCTTTGAGCGTTAAAATAATTTGCTCAGCGGTTTTTTTACCAATTTTAGGAAGTTGAGATAAAGCTTTCGCATCCCCGGCTTCGATGAAACCAATAATTTTTTCGGCTTCTGCACCAGATAAAACAGACAACGCACTTTTTGGTCCCACACCATTCACTTTTAAAAGGGAAAGAAAAACTTCTTTTTCTTGGCGGTTGCCAAAACCAAAAAGTTGTAAGGCATCTTCTCGCACGTGAGTGTAAATCCAAATTCGAAGATCTTGCCCGATTTGCATTTGCAGTTGATCCAAGGTGCGACCCGAGCACAAGGCTTCGTATCCCACGCCTTGAACATCAATCACTGCTGTGTCAGTTGTGACTTCTAAAAGTTTTCCTCGTAAGTAAGCAATCATTAAATTTCCAATCCTCGATGTCTTCGGACTTTTGCAATTTCAGTGACCGCATGATGGTAAGCCACGGCGACAGCATCAGACGCATCCAAATGTGTAAAACTTGAAATTTTTAGTAACATTTTAAGCACGCCTTGCACCTGTTCTTTTTCGGCTCCACCGGAACCCGTCACTGTTTTTTTGATCAAGCGCGTGCTGTATTCAAAAACCAGTAATTTTTTAAGTAGCATTTCATATGTGATCACGCCGCGAGCGTGGCCTAATTTAAAAGCACTGTCCGCATTTTTTCCTAAAAAAATATTTTCAATCGCCACAGCGTCAGGCTTATATTTTTCAAGCACTTCTCGAAAACCAAGACCCAAAAGGTAAAGCCGCTGATGGAAGTCTGATTCTGTCGTACGACCCGAACCGCGAACATCCAATGCCCCGTGAGCAATATGGAAAATATCTCCGTCAGCAGAGTATTCCAAAACCCCGAAACCTGCAATGCGGGAACCTGGGTCTATTCCTAAAATTCTTTTCTTCATTTCTGCATTTTCCATTGTTGAATGATTTTACGTCAATCAAACATTGAGTTTTAGAAGGCAAGGTGCCATGATTTGGGCATGTATAAAATTGATGACAATTCTATGGAGCGCTATAGGAAAATATTGTCGCAAACCCCGCAATCTCAGGTGTTTGCGCCCTTAGCAGAAGGTTATCGCGAGCGCGGACAAATCTCTGAAGCTGAAAAAATTGTCAGAAATGGCGTTAAGCGTCACCCAAAATACACCAGTGGATTGATCGTTTTTGGCAAAGTTTTAAAGGATCAAAAAAAATACGCAGAGGCTCGCCATATTTTAGAAGAAGTGATCCAAATGGATTCAGAAAACCTTCTTACTTACCAACTTTTGGGAGAGCTTTGTCTTTTACAAAGTGAACCCAAACAAGCTTTGAAGTTTTATAAAATGGTTTTATTTTTAAATCCCCAATCCGTCAAAGCTCAAAAAGTAGTTCGAAAGCTCGAAAGCCTGACTGCCGATGAATATGATGAAGAAGTTTTTGAAATGGCCACTTTGAAAGCCATGCCCACGGAGAAACTTGCACTGGCTCAGCCTCCAGAGCCCTCAATGAGCCTCGCTCCTTCTGATCGTGGTTTGCAGCGCATGCTCTCTTTGGTGGATGCTTTTGTGGTTCGAAATGATTTAGCAAAAGCCCAGTTTCTTTTGACTGAAACAGAAGTTGAATACGGCGAGCATCAAGAAATAAATCAACGCCGAAAACTTCTCTACAATCGCCAGTCGTCTCAGCTTTCAAAAGAAGATGATGCGATTGAAAGTATTCACCCTATTTTGACTCGAGAAACAGCTCTTAGGGATCGTAAACTTGCTCTTTTGAAATCTGTGCTTCGCGTTATAGAACGTGAGCAAATCTAGCTCTTGCCGGTAAATTATTGCCTCTCAGCGGCCACTCCTTTATCTTCGATCTTCAGGAAAATTTTCTAGGAGTCGTCAATGTACGAAACAGCCGATTTTAAAAAAGGTCTTAAGATTTTAATGGATAGCGATCCTTATACAATTGTTGATTTTCAACATGTAAAACCAGGTAAAGGAAATCAGTTTACTCGCACCAAAATGCGAAATCTTTTAACCGGTCAAAATCGTGAAGTGACTTTTAAATCGGGCGAAAAATTTGGCGTTCCTAATGTTGAAAATAAGGAGATGAGCTATTTATACAAAGACGACAATGGCTTTAACTTTATGGATCAAACCAACTTTGAGCAGCTGCTCATGACACCAGATGAAGTCGGCGATTCTTCTGATTTTCTGATTGAAAATTTAAATGTTGTGATTTTATTTTTTAACGATCGCGCTGTGGCGGTTGATGTTCCTAAAGCTGTGAATTTGCGAGTCGCTCAAACAGATCCCGGAGTTAAAGGTGATCGAGTCACTGGTGGAACCAAACCGGCCACGATGGAAACAGGTCTAGTTGTCCAGGTCCCATTGCACATTTCAGAGGGTGATTTGTTGCGAGTGGACACATTTACCAGGGACTACGTCGAGCGCGTAAATCAAAAATAATTATAACCCTGCCAAGACCTCTGAAAGATCTCTTCTTTGAAGTCTTGCTGCGATGTGTTAAGTCTCCTGATTTATTAATAAATATCTCAAAATAAAGGGTGGCTATAAGAACCATGGAGGGCTCCCTTTTTGTCCATCAATCTCGAACTTGAGATCAAAAGCTTACTACTTAAAGAAGCGTCAAGAGATCAAGTCATAGAAAAAGTTATTCATGCTGTTGAAAACCAAAGTGATGGAATGACATCGGACGATGTTGTTTCGCTTTGTCGGTTTTTAATTCAAGCTCAGGCTTATCCTGCGGTCGTGCAATTTATATTTAAACACTGGAATGAAAAAAACTTTGTCACTCCTTGGCCTTACTTTTTAAAAGCTCTTGAATCACGATTGACCATTGAGCTTGCAGAAATTTTATGGGACGCCATTTCTGAATCTAAAGGTTTCACGCAAGCCTGTCGCAGTCCCGTTTTAGATTCTTTCTATCCACCCATGATCGATAAACGAGAAAAAAGAAAACTCAACTTAATTCAAAATATCGAAAAACGGCGAGAGGAACTTCTCTCCGAGCTCTCGGTCCTAAATGATCGTCAACTTTATGAGCGCGAAAAATCAATTTTAAAAAAACTTCTTCGAATGTATCCCGGCGATCTAGAGCTTCTAAGAAGAACAACAGATTTGCGCGAAAAAAGCGCTTTAGAAATTATTGCAAGACATGCTCCCCTGCGCCGAGCAATTATATGGGATAGCGATGAAACTAGCCCTGAAACTCTTCGCGCTTCTGAATCCTGGAGCCATTGCCTTTTGGAAGCGGCCTTACGCTCACCAGAAGTTTATTATGAAATGGCTATCGCCGCATTTATGATGGGCCTTTTTGAACCAAGTTTAAAAATTTTAAATTTACACCCTGACTCTGAAGAACATATTTGGTTCCGATTTGAATGTCTTTTAGAAGCCAGACATTTTTTAGATCTTCTGAGCTCACTTGCGAAAGCAGAAATCAAATTTGCCAATGATCCAGAAACATTTTTCGCAACGGCTTATTATCGGGCTCAAGCCATGTGGGGCATGGGTCAAAAACACACGGCCGTAGAAGTGATGGAAAGTCTATTGTCTGCAAGACCCGGTTACCGAATGGGACTGACTTTACTAAGTCAGTGGAGGGACCGTTGAGACGTGTCTTTTGGATTTTAATAACTCCAACGATTTTAATTTTTATTTTAGGTTTGATGGTGGACTTGTTGATATTTCCAAAAGTGACAGACTTTGCTATTAATTACGCGAAAAATATTTTACGCAAAGAAGCTCAAATGGAATTATCCGTAGGCGCAACTCATTTAACAATTTTAAAACTTTCCGTTTTTTTGGATGAGGTGAAGTTAAGCCCATTGCCATCTTCAAAAATTCCCGTTCAAGATATCTCTGTCACACAAATCCAAGTGCGGTTGGATCCCCTGGAGTTGCTTTTTGGTCAAATTAAAATTGCTGCAATTATTTTAGATGGTATGAACTTACTAATTGATATCGATGCTTTCCCAAAAGACAACTTGGGTCCTCAAAAAATACCTTTGACAGAAATTTTCAAGTGGACTGAAAAAATTCCGGTCACAAGACTTGGCATTCGAAAATCACGCGTGAACGCATTTTCAAAAAGGATGTCATTGCAAGTTGATATTTTTCCGCTGGAGGCCATGCTTTCAAATAACTTGCAGAAATTAAGCCTTCGGCTTTACTCTCCCTCCGCTTCAATTCAATCGCAGCGGCTCGCAGAGCCTGCCTCGATCAGCATTGAGTCTTTGATCAATCTTGAACCCAGCAAAATGAGTTTACAGAGCCAATTCATGGCTCTGGGCCAAACTCTCCAACTTTCAGGATCTATAAAGAATCCCATCCAACTTCTCATCTCTCCAGAAGGAGATTTAAAAGCAAAGTTTTCCTCCGACTTAAAACCTTTAGGTGAAAAACTAAAGGCTCTCTTGACCTCTCCTGTTCCAATGCTAGAAGGCCGGCTGCAACTTGAAACATCAATGAGCTTTATGGGCTTTAAAAATTACAGCGGTTACATGGATATCAAAAGCAAAAATGTTAAAATTGAAAGTTTTGAACTGGGAGATCTTGAAACTCGAGCTCACCTTGAAGAAACAGAATTAAAACTTGAAGAAATTAAAATTCTGCATCCTTCAGGGCAAGCCACACTTAAAAAAAATGTCATTAACCTTTCCTCTCCGTTTGTTTTTAAATCTAATGTCA